>NZ_JBALUT010000063.1:0-16328 GCF_036963705.1 Parasphingorhabdus sp.
CTGCCAGCTGTTGGTCAGCAACCGCTCGCCACCACCGCTTGGCGTCATGACGCCGATACGGAAATTGCCGGCCATTTTGGTAAAAGCGATGAGATCACCGCGAGGGCTCCATTCCGGTGTCGCAAAACGTCCACCGCCAAAGCTGATACGCCGTTCATTGCCGCCGTTGGAATCCATCACGTAGAGCTGCTGGCTGCCCGAACGATCGCTTTCGAAGACAATCCGTCCGCCGTCCGGAGAGAAGCTGCCGCCGATATCGATGCCGGGAGAAAAGGTCAGGCGTTGCGGATTGCCGCCGCCGGATGCCGACACTTTATAGATGTCGGTATTGCCGGCAATAGCCATCGAATAGAGGATCCATTTGCCGTCCGGCGACCAGCGCGGTGCGAAGGTCGGGTTGGTGCTCTGGGTGATCAGACGCTGCCGACCGGTACCGATATCGTAGATATAGATGCGCGGATTTCCGTCTAGGAAGCTCAGATAGACGATGCTCTTATAGTCGGGTGAAAAGCGAGGGGTGAGAGCCGTCGCCTGACCATTGGTGATGAACCGGTGGTTGGCGCCGTCGCTATCCATGATCGCGAGCCGCTTGGTCCGGTTACCCTTGGGGCCGGTTTCGGCGATATAGGCGATGCGACTGTCGAAAAATGGTGATTCTCCGCTCAGCCGGGAATAGATGGCGTCTGCGCATTTGTGGGCGGCCCTGCGCCAGTCGCGCGGTTCGACGACGAAGCCGTTGCGGGTAAGTTCGGTTTCCAGCGCGACATCATAGAGATAGCAGCCGACCGTCAATTTGCCGTCCGGATTGGCTTTGACGAAACCCTGGATCAAAGCCGAGGCATTGGTGCCACTCCAGTAAGGAAATTGCGGCGCGGTGACTTCGGAAAAGCTGATCCCGCGCACCTGATTGCGGCCGACCGGCTTGAACAATCCGCTGGATCGCAGGTCGGTGACGATAACGTCGCTGATCTTGGCGCCCAATTCGCTGGTGTTGCCAGCCGGCGTGTCGACATTTTGCTGTGTCGGCAGGCCAGGAACGGCGATCACCAGCTCTTCCGATCCGCTATTGTCGACATCCACCGTCAACTGCGCGTGCGCTGTTGCGGTCAGTCCGACGCTGGCGACGACGCCAAGGATCAATGATCGGATATAGAAGGCGGGCGATTGCATATTTGGTCTCCTAGACGCCAAGATACAGGACAGGTTCGATAACCTTCCATTCGTCATAAAATTTTTCCGGGAATGTCGTGAACGGCGCAGCAAGCTGAACCGCGGCGATAGCGCGTTCCTGATGGATGTCGACCTGAGACCGATTGCTAGGCGTAATGCCGGTGGTAGTCGCGGTCGGCGTGCCGACGATCCTGCCATTGCTGTCGAGCCGTGCGGTAACCTTTGTGCGCAGCAGTTCGGCATCCGCGCCGGACGGCGGACGCCATTTCTGCTTGATCAACCGATATAGCTCGCGCTCCAATGAAGCGACAGCAGCAGGCGAAGCCTTTTCCGCTGCAATATTCTGGTTGCGGCTGACGGAAGCCGCATCGGTGACGCCTTTGAGGAAATCATCCCCCAATCGCGAGCCGCGCGGTTTGGCCGCAGGCTTCGGTTCGGCTTTTGCAGCCGGTTTGGCGGCAGGCTTGGCCGCGGGTTTGGGATCGGGCTTGGCGGTGCTGCTGGAGGGCTTGTCCGGGCGTCTGCGTGGTTCGCGAGAGGTGGGTGCAGGGGCCGGCGTCGGTTTTGGCCTGGCTTCGGCTTGTGGTGGTTCGGGTAGCGGTTCCGGGGTGACAAAGCTGCTCTCTTCGGGCGTGCCAAGCTCTGGAGCAACGCTGGTAGCCGGGGTGATTTTGGCGGGATCAGGCGCTGCGCTTTCGAGGCCGACTTCATCGGCAATCATCACTTCGATCGGCTTGTTGCGAAACGCCTCGTTGGTGCTGCTCAGGACGCTCAGCGAAAGCACGCCAAACAGCGCAACATGACCGGCAGCGGCTATTCCCAAGCCAATTTTCTCAGCACGTTCCATATCAGCTGCCCACCATTATGGTGTCTCGGATGAACCTGTAGTGACCAGCGAGACCCGGCTCAGACCGGCCCGGTTGAGTTCGCCCATCACGCCCATGATCAACCCGTAATCGAGCGTCTTGTCGCCGCGCAGCATGATCTGGCGCGGGTCTTCCGGGTTCTGATCGGCGGCAATGTCGCGCAATCTTGTCTCGAGGGCACCGCGGCTGAGTTCTTCATCATCGATAAACACGCGGCCGTCGGTATCGATCGAAATCTGGACCGGTTCCTGTTCCTGTTCCAGCGCGTTGGCGCGGCTTTCCGGCAGGTCGACGGGTACGCCGGTGACCAGCAACGGAGCGGTCACCATGAAAATTATCAGCAGCACCAGCATTACGTCGACAAAGGGAGTGACGTTAATCTCGGCCATCGGCGCGCGTCCGCGACTGCCGCCGCGCCTGCCTATTCCGGATCCCATATTCATGCCCATGCTCAGTCTCCAAGCTCCAGTTCGCGGCTGAGCGTAGCGTGGAAACCGTCGGCAAAGCGGCCCATGCGGGCCTCCAGCTTGTTGAGGCGGTGGGAGAAGCGGTTGTAGGCGATGACCGCGGGAATCGCGGCAAACAGGCCAATAGCAGTTGCGAACAGCGCTTCGGCAATGCCGGGAGCAACCACCGCGAGCGAACTATTCTGCTCTGCGGCAATCGCCGAAAAACTGCGCATGATCCCCCAGACCGTACCGAACAGACCGACAAACGGGGCGACACTGCCAACCGTTGCGAGGAAATTGAGTCGGTCGGCGATCCGATCCACTTCGTGGGCAATGGTCGCGTTCATCGCGGAAGCCAGCCGCTGCCTTGTGCCTTCGCGGTCGACGGGGCCTTTTGCGGTCGAACGGCGCCATTCCTTGACACCAGCGGCCAAGACTTTGGCGCTGGGCAGGCTGGACTGGCCATGTTCGTCAAAAAACTTGTCGATATTCTCGGTCTTGGAAAATGCCCGCTCGAACCGGTCGGATTTGCGGGTGATTTGCGCGATGTTCATGCCGAAGCTGACAATGATCGTCCACGTCCAGATGCTGGCCAGCAGCAGTCCGATCATCACCGTCTTGACGACAATATCGGCTTCCAGAAACAGCATGAAGGGAGAGAAATTGCCGGTTGTCGCTCCGAGGGAAAGTTGGTCTAGCAAGTTTTGATATCCTTCATTTCATATTCGCTTGATCCATGACGCTGGCGAAAGCCTTTGTCCATGATTTCGGTTGCCGCCTCGGACGTCCAGCAGGGGTAAGGAAGGCTGCGTGAACGGAGGCTGACGTAATCTGGTCTGGTCCGCGGAAAATCTTCTGGTCGATAATCACGCTGGCGGCGCGCAATTTTTCGACCGTGCTGATCACGACAAGATCATCATCCAGCTTGGCCGGTAACAGATATTTCATCGTCAGATCGACCACCGCATAAACGCCTTCGCCGCTTTCATAGGCGGCATTTTGGTCCATATCGAGCTGGCGCAGCATGTCCGAGCGGGCCCGTTCCATGTAGCGCAGATAATTGGCGTGATAGACGATACCGGAAAAATCGGTGTCCTCGAAATAGACGCGACAGGCGAAATAATGTTTTCCGCCGACAAAGCGGCCATCATGGGGGCGGATATCTGGAAACATGGTCACGGTTTTTCAATAGCCTTGTGTGAGGGAAGGGGAAAGCTGGAAAACCAACCCTATTTTCCATTCGGCGCAAATCCGAGTCCTTTTGGCCTAGCGCGCGCAACCTATACACAGGGCTGCGGCGGGATCGATTTCCAGCCGGCGAAAGGCAATTGGCTCTCCGCATTCCGCGCACCAGCCAAATTCATCTTGCTCGATCCGTTTCAGGGCCATTTCAATCCGGGCGATATCACTCGTCCGCCGCCTTGCTTCGGCCTGGGCCATTTCCTGCTGCTGCATGGCGTCCATGCGGGAGAGCCGGCCCACGCTTTGCTGGTCCAGCTCGACCGTCGTGCGCCAGCTTGCCGCTTCCAGATCAAGCGCCTTCAACTCCGCCTGCTTCTCGACCAGGCTTGCCTGCAGCGCTTCGATTTGCGCTTGAGAAAGGTCCTCCGCCACGATGATTATTTCTGTGGCGTCAGATAATCCAAAGCCGCTGCCGTCATCGCTTCGGTTCCCAATGTGACGGATTCGCGCGGAGCGATCTTGAAAAATGGCGAGTGATGCGAAGGCACCGGTGCGCCGCCGGCTTTCTCGCGGTCAAAGTCAGCCTGCGGTGTTCCGCCAACCGCAAAATATACGCCCGGGACATCGGTATTGGGTGCGACAAAATAGGCAAAATCCTCGGCGCCCATGCCTTCGCGAGGCTGGTTGTCGAACACTTCTTCACCAAAGCGGGAGGCAAATACGCCTTTCACCCGCCGGGTCATCGCCGCATCGTTATAATTGGCCGGCGTCGATTCATGCGATACCAAAACTTCGGGCAACCTGTCTTCGGGGAGGCCATTCATCCGGCCGACATTGGTCGCGATGCGCTTGATCCCTTCGAGCAATTTTGCCCGCGTGTCTTCGTCATCCGAGCGGACCGTGAGTTGCATGGTCGCCTTGTCGGAAATGATATTATGCTTGAACCCGCTGTGGAAGGAGCCAACCGTTATGACCGCCGGCTTGAGTGGCGCGATTTCGCGGCTGACGATGGTCTGCAGCGCCATGATGATTTCGGCGCCCATCACGATCGGATCCTTGCCGCGATGTGGGGATGCACCATGCGCACCAACGCCGTGGACGATGATATCGACGCTGTCGGACGAGCTGCTTTCAATGCCTTCGCCGATCGACAATTTGCCGGTAGGCGTATCAGCGGACACGTGAAAAGCCATGGCAAAATCGGGCTTGGGGAAACGGGAGTAGAGACCGTCGTCCATCATCAGCTTGGCACCGCCGATGCGTTCCTCGGCTGGCTGGGCGACCAGCACCAAAGTGCCCGACCATTGACCCTTCATCGCCGACATTTGTCGCGCGGTGCCGATCAGCGAGGTGATGTGCACGTCATGGCCGCAGGCGTGCATGACAGGCTTTTCGTCGCCGTCGATGCTGACCTGTTTCGCGGTCGACATATAGTCCAGCCCGCTATCTTCGACCAGCGGCAGCCCGTCCATATCCGCGCGCAACATCAGGGTCGGTCCTATACCGTTTTTCATCACGGCTACGACACCGGTGCCGCCGACTTTCTCGGTGACGGTGAAGCCTGCAGCACGCCATTGCTTTGCAATGATCGCAGCAGTGCGGGTCTCCTTGTAGGAGAGTTCGGGATTGCGATGGAAATCAAGAAACAGGGCTTCCAGATCCTTGTCATAATCTGCTGCGATAGCCGCTGCCAGATCGGGAGATGTCGAACTGGTCTGAGCCGACACAGGCGCGGTCCAGATCAAAGCGGTTGTCGCCGCCAAAGCCAAAAGATGTTTCATATTTCTCTCCCCTTATTTTTCTAACCTATGCAGGACCAACGCGAAATGCGCAAAGCTTGTTGCCTTCCGGGTCACGAAAATAGGCGGCGTAAAATGCCATCGGGCCTTCATCGCCACGAACGCCGGGCTTGCCTTCATCGCTACCGCCAAGCTCCAGGCCCTTGTTGTAGAAGCTGTCGACCAGTTCGCGTTCCTGCATCTGCAGCGCGATCATATTGCCGTTGCCCGGATGCGCCGCTTTCCCGTCAAAGGGTTCCGTTATCGCAATCGATGGCGTGGTCATGTCGACACCATACAGGGTAAAGCCGTTCTCCTCGAGTTCCATCAGCCGTTTCGCACCGAGCTCTCCGAGCAGCGCGTCATAATAAGCGCGGGCCTTGTCGATATCATTTGTGCCGAGCGTTACATATCCAATCATGGTTCTTCTCCTGATCATCAATCGGGGCGACTGATTCTGTTTCGTAGCAAAACCTATCAGTCGCACGCGCAGATGCAATGACCCGAGAGGTCATTCACGGATACCAGTGAAGAGGGAGGTCGACGCGGAACGAAAAAAGGCAGGAGCGAAATGCTCCTGCCTCTCTGTAACGACTGTGAGAAAATTTCCGGATTAACCCGCTGGACAGTCACCGATCCGCTTGCCGTTGCTCTTGGCAGAAATATTCATTTTCATTGGTCCAGCGCCGCCAACCATATTCATGGTCATCTCATAGTTGCTCGGTCCATATTGGCCATCCATGGTCATGGTCATATTGCCAGGCCCGCCGCCCATATTGTTGCAAGCCATTTCGGACGATACTGCTCCGCCGCTCATGTTGAATTTCTTGACTTCGCAATTGGTTTCTTCCTGCGCGGCGAAAAATTGTGCACCGGGGTTTTCTGCTTGTTCCTTGGTGATGCAGGATTTCGAGGACGTAACCTTGCCCTTCATGCTGTCCAGCGCGCCGGCGGGCATGCCGTCCGGCAGTCCGTCGATTTTTACATCGACTATTTCTACATTATTTTCCCATTCGCCGGGTTCAAGCGTGACTTTGTTCATTTCCTTGGCGACTTCGTCAGCGGTGATTTTTCCGTCGCCATCCTGGTCAGCGCCCTTGTCGGAACAGCCGCCTATGAGGCTGAGCACAGCCACTGAAACAAGTAATTTTTTCACAAGAATATTTCCTCAATGTTGATACCCCCCAGCTCATAACATAACCCGTAGGGCAGCAGTTGTAAATTTGCGTTGATCACCCCGACCCGAAAACGCGATTCCGGGGATGACACTGGACCCTTTTTGTTCCATATCGCGGTTATGACAGAATTGGTAATCAGAAGAAGCCTGGCGGAGCCGGAAACCGGCGAAGATTTCGTACCGCACAAGCCTAATCGTCCTGCTAAATCGGAAGGTGGAAGACCGTTCAAGCTGGTCAGCGATTTTGAGCCCGCCGGCGATCAGCCCGCGGCGATCAAGGAACTGGTCGCCGGGATGCGCGATGACGAGCGCGATCAGGTGCTGCTCGGCGTAACCGGATCGGGCAAGACCTTCACCATGGCCAAGATGATTGAAGAGCTGCAAAGGCCGGCCCTGATTCTGGCGCCCAACAAGATATTGGCGGCTCAGCTTTACGGCGAGTTCAAGAATTTCTTCCCGGACAATGCCGTCGAATATTTTGTCTCTTATTATGACTATTACCAGCCCGAAGCCTATGTCGCTCGGTCGGATACCTATATCGAGAAAGAAAGCTCGGTAAACGAGGCAATCGACCGGATGCGGCACAGCGCGACTCGCTCATTGCTCGAACGCGATGATGTGATCATCGTAGCGTCGGTGTCCTGTCTCTATGGCATCGGCTCGGTCGAGACCTATTCGGCGATGATCTTTGACCTCACGAGGGAACAGGCAGTCGACCAGCGGGATATCATCCGCAAGCTGGTGGCGCTGCAATATAAGCGCAATGACATGGCCTTCGCCCGCGGCAACTTCCGCGTGCGCGGTGATAATCTCGAGATATTCCCGTCGCATTACGAGGACATGGCCTGGCGGATCAGTTTTTTCGGCGACGAGATCGAGGAGATCGTCGAATTTGATCCGTTGACCGGCAAGAAGGGCGCGACCCTGAACAAGGTGCGGGTTTACGCCAATTCGCACCATGTCACGCCGGGGCCGACGATGAAACAGGCGATGGAAGCGATCAAATTCGAGCTTGCTGTGCGGCTCAAGGAGCTGGAAGCCGAGGGCAAGCTGATCGAGCATCAGCGGCTGGAACAGCGCACCAATTTCGATCTCGAGATGATCGCGGCTACCGGTAGCTGTGCTGGCATCGAAAATTACTCGCGCTTTCTCACCGGGCGCTTGCCGGGCGAGCCACCACCGACCCTGTTCGAATATTTGCCGGACAACGCGCTGCTATTTGTCGATGAAAGCCATCAAACGGTGCCGCAAATCGGTGCCATGTCGAAGGGCGATCATCGGCGCAAGATCAACCTGGCGGAATATGGTTTCCGCTTGCCGAGCTGTATCGATAACCGGCCGCTGCGTTTCAACGAGTGGGACGCAATGCGCCCGCAGACGGTCAGCGTGTCGGCGACGCCGGGCAAATGGGAAATGGAGCAGACCGGCGGCGTGTTCTCCGAACAGGTCATTCGCCCAACTGGGCTGATTGATCCGCCGGTAGAGATCAAGCCGGTTGAAGACCAGGTTGACGATGTGATCAACGAATGCCGCAAAGTGACGGCACAGGGCTATCGCACGCTGATCACGACGCTGACCAAACGGATGGCCGAAGATCTCACCGAATTCATGCACGAGGCCGGGATCAAGGTCCGCTATATGCACAGCGATGTCGAGACGCTGGAACGGATCGAACTGATCCGCGATCTGCGACTGGGCGTCTATGACGTGCTGGTCGGCATCAACCTGTTGCGCGAAGGGCTCGATATCCCCGAATGCGGGCTGGTCGCGATATTGGACGCCGACAAGGAAGGTTTCCTGCGCAGCGAGACATCATTGATCCAGACCATCGGCCGCGCCGCGCGTAATGTTGATGGCCGGGTGATTCTCTATGCCGACCGGATGACCGGATCGATGGAACGCGCGATCAGCGAAACCGATCGCCGCCGCGAGAAACAGGTCGAATATAATCTCGAGCACGGCATCACCCCGCTCTCGATCAAGAAAAACATCGGCGACATCATCGCCCACGCCACGGCCAAGGATATGGTCACTGGCGCGGTCAACGACGACGGCAAGCATCTGGTCGGCCATAACCTGCGCGCCCATATCGAGAGCCTGGAGAAACAGATGCGCGATGCTGCGGCTGATCTGGAGTTCGAGACTGCAGGCCGCTTGCGCGACGAAATCCGCAAGCTCGAGGCGGAGGAACTCGGCCTGCCTGCCGATCTGCAGGTCGCTCAGCCGAAAGGCAGGTCGACCGAAGGACGACCGGGGACGCGGAAAATGGGCTATGGAAAGACGCAGCGGAAGATGTAGGAGCGGGGATGTTTCGATTAACCGCATTCTGAAATAGACCAACGGCCCCGCCGCCGCTTGTGCGAAACTATTAACAGGTTCATGTTGCTCTCAATATATGGGGAGAAACATCATGCGTGCAGCGATAATTTTGACATTGGCTACCTCTGCTTTGGCATTCTCTGCTCCGGTCTGGGCGGGGCAGGCGCCCCCTTCATCCGCCGCAACCGATGACGCAGCTTCACCGGATTTCGAAGCCGCCGTGACCGCTCCAGGGCGGGGTGAAGCGGAGGTCGCGCTCGACGAGAGCCGCAGGCCTGCAGATGTGTTGGCGTTCATGGGTCTCGAAACCGGTGATGTAGTGCTCGATGTCTTCGCGGGTGGTGGCTATTATAGCGAGATCCTCGGCCGCGCCGTTGGTTCGGAAGGATCGGTAGTCGCCGTCAATCCCCCCCAATTTGTCTCGAGCGAACAGGCTAAAGAAAAATGGGCTGCGGTTATCGCACGGCAACCCAATGTGAATATGGTGCCGTCGCAATTGCCGGATTACAAGCCAGCTCCGAACAGCATCGATTTTGCCATGCTCCATCTGATCTATCATGATTTCTACTGGCAGAGCGAGAAGTTCAAATTTGAAAAAATGGACCCGGCTGCGGTGCTGGCAAATCTATACGCGGGGATGAAACCAGGCGGTGTGGTGGCTGTGATCGACCATGTCGGCTCTGCCGGTGATACCCGAGCCGTTGTTGAGAAAACCCATCGGATTGATCCTGCAACCGCCCGCTCTGATTTCCTCGCGGCAGGCTTCGTGCTCGATGGTGAAAGCGGGATATTTGCAAACCCCGATGATGATCCGGAAAAAAATGTTTTCGATCCGGCGGTACGCGGAAAAACCAATCGCTTTGTGATGCGTTTTCGCAAACCGGGGTAGCCAATCACGGCCTGTTTCAGGGGTGAGGCCGAGCTGCGAATCGGTAACATCCGTAACTATCTGAAAAGATGGGTCTTTCCAAAAAAGGCTGAATATGGCGCTTGGGCGCGAGCGCTTCCTGCCGTTGGCGGGCAGCCGCAACTTGCATAAATACTGCTGTCTATTCAATGAATTGCAATATGATACGCCAGTTTACATGACTGTTCATGCCATGTTGTCTAGAGCACGCTCATAAAGATTGCATTGATAAGAACTGACCCAAGGGAAATATTCCGGCGCGCCGGAATAGATTGAGGCCAGCATCACATAGCTAGAATATTATTTCCACCGTCGCCGGTAATCAATGGCTGGCGGAAGGGAAAAGTTTGACCGGCGGTGCCTTTGTTTAGGGTCGCACGCTGTCGGAACAGAGGCGGGAGGCAAGTCCGGGTTGCGTATCGGATTTGTCTCCCTGCCCTCGACATGTATCGTTTTTTCGTTGGGTCAGGGGACCTGTTGACGGCGACTTACGGGGGTTCGCACGCCGTCGATACGCTATCCCCGGGTTCCGGGGTGCAGGGCTGGCGCGCGCGTAAAGTTTGCGTGCCAGTCCTGCAATCGTACCAGAGATCAGACGACCAATCAGTCAGGACGCATATTTGACCGAGCACCCATAAGGCCGCGAATGGGCGACGCTGACCTTCTTGCCGGATTTTATTTCACCAAGAGCCGCAAGCACATGGTTGCGCGCAACCTTGATATCTGCCGGATTGGCGGTCGGCTTGTCGTCGATCCCGCCTTGATAGACCAATGTTCCCGCGCCATCGATGATATACATATGCGGCGTCGTCTTGGCGCCATAGGCTTTGCCGACCAGACCTTTGCTGTCGAACAGATAATTGCTCGACTGGATATTCTGTTTGGCAATCAGTGTTTTCGCTTCTGAGCCGGTCATATGACCCTGTTTGCCCTTCGCGCCGCTGTTGATGGTTAGCCAGACCGCACCCTGTTGCAGTGCCGCCTTTTGCGTCATTTGCATATTGCCGCTGTTATAATGTTTGCTGACGAACGGGCAGCCGGGATTATGCCATTCTAGCACGACGGTCTTCCCGCGAAACTGCGATAGCTGGACCGTCTTTCCATTTACATCGGTGAGCTTGAAATCCTGGGCGGCCGCCCCGGTTCTCTGGGCTGCCGCCAGCGGGCTGGCCAGTGCGATGGCGGCGATTGTTGCTGTTGCTAAGGCTGGAAAATTTCGCACTTATAGTCTCCGTTCGTTGGGGGATTGATTCAATCGATGCACTTTACACCGCTGTGCTGATGAGGTCGGTCAACGTTGCCACCGTCAGAATCTGCGGTAGAATAACCGGTTCTTTGCCGGGTGCATAATAGAGATAGAGCGGAACGCCGGCGCGGCCGTGCTTTTCCAGGAATTTGCTGATTACCGGATCGGGCCGCGTCCAGTCGCCCATCAGAACCGCAACTTTGGCCGCTGCAAAAGCGTCGGCGGTTTCGGTCCGCTGGATCGCTGCAGCCTCGTTAGCCTTGCAGGTAATGCACCAGTCGGCGGTGAAATAGGCGAATACCGGCTGGTCGGCAGCCCGCAATTCGGACAAGCGTGCTTCGGTAAACGGTTCGCTCGGCAGCGTTGCCGCAGAATTGTCCGCGATCTTCCGGCTGTCCATCGCCGCTTCGCCGGGAAGGGCGATGATACCGCCCACTATCGTTGCGAACATTGCCGCGCTGGTCAGCGCGCCGCGTGACCGGCCTTTCATCTGTCCGCCGCCGAACCACCACAGGATCAGCGCGACAAGCAATAAGAAGATAAGCGAGAGGCCGAGCGCATCGGTGCCGATCTGACGACCGAGCAGCCATATCAGGCCGATACCGGTGAGGAACATCGGGATCGCCATCGCCTTGCGGAAACCGTCCAGCCAGGGCCCCGGCTTGGGCAAGCGGCTGCGGATCGCCGGTACGAATGCGATGAGCAGGAAGGGCAAGGCCAGGCCGACGCCCAGACCTGCAAAGATCACCAGTGCCGCGACCGGCGGCAGGACGATGGTCGCGCCGAGAGCGGCTGCCATAAACGGGCCGGTGCAGGGAGTGGCGACGAAGGCGGCGAGCGCGCCGGTCCAGAAGGATCCGGCCGGGCCACCTTTCTGGGCCAGCTTGTTGCCGAAATTGACATTGGGCAGTTCGAACATGCCAGCCAGATTAAAGCCGATAGCGGTGACCAGCGCGAGCAGAACGAAGATGATCCGGGGATCCTGCAGCTGGAATGCCCAGCCAACCGCCGCGCCGCTGGCGCGCAGGCCGAGCAAGACCGCGCCGAGCAAGGTGGCGACCAGCACGACACCGGCGGTATAAGCGAGCGCATCGCGCCGGACGACGGCTTCATTGCCGCCCGCCTTGGCCAGGCTGATCGCTTTCAGGCTGAGGATTGGAAAAACACAAGGCATCAAGTTGAGCAGCAAGCCGCCCAATATCGCGCCGCCCAGTGCAAGGAAGAGCAATGACGTCAAATTCTGTTCTTTCGGACCGTCTGCGGCGAGCAGCGGCACACCGGTCATTGCGACTTCGCCCTTGGTCGCGGTGAAGGACAGGCCCATGTGATCACCGATTTTCAACACGCCGCTGATTGTGTCGAGTCCATCACCGCGCGCTTCGGTTTCGAGGATCAGGCGGTCGCCGTCGCGAGAGAATGTCTGCGGCGCGGCATAGTCGACAATGCCATCTTCGTTGATGAAAAAATAGGGGCTGTCCAGATCGACATCGGCGGGTAGCGGGATCGACAGGCGGAACAGATTGTCGGTGACCGCAAAGCTCGCTTCGCTGCCCAGCGGACGGGGCAAGGCGGCGCGGAAGTCGTTGAACCTTTTCTCGAGCGCGACCGCTGCGTCTTTGCCGACGACCTGCAAGGTGAGCGACATTTCATCCTGCTCGGGAACACAAATCTCGTCGGTACAGGACAGCCATTCGGATTTCACCGAAACCGGCAACGGTCCCGGCCGGACCGTGTCGGACAGTGTCAGATTGACCAGAACCGCATAATCGCCCTTGTAGACATAGTTCATGATCCCGGCGATCAGTAGCCTGTCCGGAACCTGGAATTGCGGCTTTCCCGCTGTCACCCCTGCGGGCAAGGTCCAGTCGAAACTCATGCCGATGCCTGCATCGCCGGGATTTTCCCAATATCCGTGCCATGTCGGTTTGGGTTCCATCACAAAGGCGAGCGTGACGTTCTCACCGGCCTTCACCTTTTGCGATTCGGCGATCATGGTGGCGGGTACATTTAATTCGCGATTGCCCAGCCGGTTCTGTGCCTCGACCGTCGGGGCGAAGATCAATGTGGTGAACGCCAGCAATATCGCCAAGATGCGAAAATCAAATGTCATAAAAACTCACCATTTCCTGTTTAGTCGCATTTAGGCTATCGCTAGACAGCATATCATAGCCGCTTTCATTAGTGAGGACCATTCGTGCAAAAATCGATCATCGTTACAGCTCTCGCCACGCTTATCACATTTTCCGGCACCGCAAATGCAGAAGATCACAAAGCCGCAAAAGCGCCTGATCCGAAACTGGTGGTGGCCATTTCGGTGGACCAATTTTCGGCCGACTTGTTCGCTGAGTATCGCAGCAGCTTTACCGGTGGTTTGAAACGGCTGGCGAGCGGCGCGGTATTTCCCTCCGGTTATCAGTCCCATGCGGCGACCGAGACCTGTCCCGGCCATTCGACGATCATGACCGGCGTCCATTCCGGACGCGCGGGGATCATCGCCAACAACTGGATCGACCAGTCGATCAAGCGCGAAGACAAGACGGTCTATTGCGCCGAAGACGAACGGATTGAAGGTACGAGTTTTGGCGATATTACCGCCGCTACCCAGGGTGACTATGTCGCGTCATCATGGCATCTTCTGGTCCCGACGCTGGGCGAACGGCTCAAGAAAGTCTCTCCGAAATCACGCAATATCGCGGTGGCCGGCAAGGACCGCTCCGCGTTGATGATGGGCGGCAAGGATGTCGACGAAATCTACTGGTGGAAAAGTAACGGCTTTGTCACGCTGAATGGTCGCGATATGTCGGCGTCGATGACCGCGCTGAACAAGACCATCGGCGAAAAAATCAACAAGGCCCGTCCAGCCTACGCGGTTCCCGCCCATTGCGAAGCGCGCAACGCCAGGATCATGCATGGCGATGACAAATCGGTCGGTGACTATGCGTTCCAGCGGCCGGACGGCGCGGCGCAAATCTTCCGTGGCTCGCCCGATTTTGATGCTGCGGTGATTACAGCGGCTACAAGCTTGCTGAACGATCACAAGCTGGGCCAGGGCGAGGCTACCGATGTGCTGTCGATCAGCCTGGCGGCAACCGACTATATCGGACATGCCTTCGGTACAGCGGGTCTCGAAATGTGCATCCAGATGAGCGCCCTCGACCAGTCGATGGGAGAGTTTTTCAACATATTGGATAGCAAGGGCATTGATTATGTCGTCATGCTGACCGCCGATCATGGTGGTCTCGATCTGCCGGAACGGATGCGGCTCCAGGGTGTGCCAACGGCGCAGCGGGTCAAAGCCGAACTCAATGCAAAGACGATAGGCGCAGCCGTTGCCAAGCAATTGAATCTCGAAGGTGACAAGCCCGTCCTTTATGCAGACGGCCCGTTCGGTGATTATTATGTCAGCCTGGATCTTTCTGAAAAACAAAAGAAACAGGTGAAGGACAGCGCGATGGCGCTAATCGCAGCCCACACTCAGGTCGAAGTGGTGCTCGACCGTGACGATATCTCGGCAACCGAGATTTCTAGCGAAGCCCCCGAGGAATGGACCTTGCTACAGCGCGCCCGCGCGTCGTTCCATCCCGACCGGTCCGGCGATTTCGTCGTGTTGCTCAAGAAAGCCATCACCCCGATTGCCACAACCGCACGCGGATATGTCGCTACCCACGGTAGCCCGTGGGATTATGACCGCCGCGTCCCGATGCTGTTCTGGCGGGCAGGCATCCAGCATTTCGAACAGCCCTTGTCGGTGATGACTGTGGATATCGCTCCGACACTCGCCGCGCTGATCGGCGTGGACATTCCGGCGGAGGAAACCGACGGCAAATGTCTCGATATCGATGGTGGTCCGGCCAATAGCTGCGAATGAGCTAGGTTCCTGACCTTAGCGCCGTTGGTAGCGGGTCAGGCCTTGACCGAGACTGTTGTTCGCAATTCTTAGCTGATCGCCGCTCCAGTCGGCAACAAACCAGGTGTTGCGTTTCACGCCCTTGGCGAGCGATGCGCTGTTACTATGGATGTTGAGGCCCGCCGAGCTATTGTCTTTGCCTTCGGCGGCGATGGCGATGAAGGCGCTCCAGTTTTCCTTGTTCTGGCCCTGGACGAAAACATTGCCGCTGATCACACCGGTCGCGCCTGCCGGCAGGTCGATCATATAATTGGTGGTGCGACCCTGTGTGTCATCGAAACTGTTATTGTTGATCGTTGCCCGAGCTGCGCGGCTTTTGACATAATGCCCGCCATTGCCCTTTTCGAAACGGCTGTTGGTCACCTTCAGCGAACCAAAATCACCGATATAGATGCTGTGAGCGCAGGACAGGCCGCGATCGCAGCGGCCCAGGCGCTGGAATGTCGACCGGTCGATGACAATTTCGGCGCTCGGATCATCGGCGCTCAATATGCCTTGTTCGGCGTTACGGAACATCGCGTTGTGAACATAGAGATCACCGCGCTCGATCCGGATGCCGGCACCATTGCCGTCGGCCACCCCTTGATTCTGAAATATGATCCCGTCGATCGTCGCCGCTTTGCCGCGCAAGACAAGCGATGCTTTGCCTTCGCAGATGCCGCCGTCGAGGACGGTCTGACCTGGTATAGAGGCTTTGTAAGTGATGCGGCCGGCGGTCTGGACCGCGCAATCGCCATAAGCGCCGGGCGCGATGACGATGGTAGCATTATTACCACCGATGGCTGAGACCGCGTCCGCCAGCCGGTTATAGGTCTGGCCGGTTTCCAAAACCGTGAACGGAGCAGTCCGCTGGGCTTGCGCGGTGGTTCCGGCAAGGGAGGCTGAAATCATTGCGGCGATCAACGGGGTCTTCAACTTCATTTCGGCCATCCTGAATCGAGGGAATAGGGCAGTTTCAATATCGCCAGCCACGATGGCAAACAATATAAATACTTAGCCTGTCCCAGATGAATTCAGGCTGAGCGACAGAGGTTAAAGAGTTAATCTAGGTGACTCATTCATTCAGATTGGGCCGCAACCATTGACGCGCCTGATCGATCGTAGCGTCGCGCCGGTTGGCATAATCTTCCACCTGATCCTCGCCGATCCGCGCCACACCGAAATAGTCGGCCTGCGGATGGGCGAAATAGAATCCCGAAACAGCAGCGGTCGGGGTCATAGCAAAGCCGCTGGTCAGTTCGATACCGGTGTTGGCGGTCGCATCCAGCATCTCGAACAGGATCGGCTTGAGACTATGGTCCGGGCAGGCCGGATAGCCGGGGGCAGG
>NZ_JBALUT010000064.1:0-15400 GCF_036963705.1 Parasphingorhabdus sp.
GCCGCGAAAATTGCGCCAGCCCCTCTGGCCTTGCCGACAAGGTCGCCTGTTGCTGCGTGACGAGACTGTTGATGTTGAAACAATTGCCGCCGTCGGCAAGCGACGCCGTGATGATCCCGCCGGGTACCGGGAATTTCTGCTCGCGGCCATTCCAGCCATCAACGTTGATTGTCCGGCCGGGAGAGGCTGACACAATCTGCTCCGCCGACCGAATCCCGATCGCTTCGGCAGCGATCAGATAGGCCTTGGCCTGCGACAATTCCCGCGCATTGGAGGCGAGCTTGGTCGCTCCCGCTAACCGGTCAATCCCATGGGCGGCCAGAATCGCGATAACGGCCACCAGCAACAACACCGTCAACAGCGCCGCGCCGCGTTCCTTTCCTGGTACGAGGTGTTTTGAATCGCTCACAAATAACCCGTCCCGACCAAAAAGAGATGGCGATACGAGCGCCCTTCCCGTTCAAACCGGATTTCTACTGCACGCGGCAGATCAACCAGCCTTTCCGTGCGCCATCCATCGGACCATTGGCCACGCTTGTCGCGGAAGCGCAGCTCCAGTGAACCAACCCTGGAGATCAGAACCGCCGGTTGATCGGTCGAGCCACCATCGGTCATCCGATACCGCCACCGCTCCAGATTGCCATCGCTCAGCCGATATTCGACCCGTTCCAGATTGGATCGCGCTTCGCCGTTAATATTGCTCTGGCCACCCCGGGTAAATTTCAGAAAGGCCGCCTCGCCCTCCCCTTGTTCGCTGGAGAACGCCGGCATTTGATCGCCGCCATCATCGCGATACGTCCTCGACAAAGCCTGGCTCAAATCCGCTTCCATCAAGGAAACAAAGCGCTGCATTTCAGCCATCTGACCAAGATTTTCGGCGGTCACGGCATCACTATCGACTGCAGATCGCAACATGATCACACCCGCCACCGACAACATCGAAAAAATAAACAGCGCCACCATCATCTCGACCAGAGTGAAACCATTGCGACTGCAGAAAATAGCGGGATTTTTTTTCATGGACTGCGCTTATATGCAAATTGGCTCAAGCCGCAAAGAGCGGTTGCGGTTAACGGCGATTCATTTATCGTTGCACGTGATAGTTGGGAGCCGGCTGGGACGTTCAAATGACAGATGCCAATAATACATCGGCTGACTATCTCGTGGCATTGGGACAAGTGCAGCGCTTTCCGCGCAAGGAAATCGAGCTGTGCATTTTGAAAAACTTCCTGAGTCTCGGGGAATGCGAAAAGCTCTGCGCAATGATCGACGAGAAACGGCGGCCTTCAACCATCGCCGATCCCAATGGCGACAATTACTTCCGAACCAGCGAAACCTGTGACCTCGATCATTCAGACAGTTTCGTAGCGGAGATTGATCAAAGAATCTGCCGCCTTGCCGACATCGACAAAGCATTTGGCGAACCCTTGCAGGGTCAACGCTATGCGGTTGATCAGGAGTTCAAGGCGCACACGGATTTCTTCGATCCCGATGGAGAAGATTTCGCAAAATATTGCACGATCTCTGGCCAGAGAACCTGGACCTTCATGATTTATCTCAATGAGCCGGTTGCGGGAGGCGCAACCCGCTTTCCGCAGTTCAAGAAGAGCTTCACCCCTGTGACCGGAACGATGCTCTGCTGGAATAACCGCAATAGTGATGGTAGCGTCAACGATTGGACGCTGCATCATGGGATGAAAGTCCGGCGTGGCACGAAATATGTGATTACCAAATGGTACCGCGAAAAGCCCTGGCCATGGAATGATTGAAAAGATTGCAGCAAAACGATGAAACTTAGTCGCTATCGCCCCGGCCCCGGCATGATGGTTTCCGCCGCATTCATCGGACCGGGAACCGTTACTGCCTGTACCTTGGCAGGAGCAAATTTCGGATTTGCGCTGCTCTGGGCGCTGGTTTTTGCCACCATTACGACGATCATTCTGCAATCCTTTGCTGTCCGCATTGCGCTGGTCACGCAACTCGGGCTCGCAGAAGCGATGCTCAAGACAATCGCGTCACCGATCGCCCGCGCGCTAGCCGCCTTGCTTCTGATTTCCGCTCTTGTGCTAGGCAATGCCGCTTATGAAGCGGGCAATATGTCTGGTGCCGCGCTTGGCCTCGAAGCAATCAACGGAGGGCCATTGGCCTTTGGCATAGCGCCGGTGATCATCTCCATTGCCCTGTTCGCTTCGGCCATGTTGGTTTTCACAAAACCTAAATGGATAGAGATTATCCTGATTGCGTTGGTTCTGCTGATGAGCCTGGCCTTTCTTCTGACATTTCTGCTCATCAAGCCGGATCTCGGCGCCCTGATGCGAGGTTTCGTGCCTTCCATCCCCGATGGCGGCTTGTTGACTGCGATCGCGCTTATCGGGACCACTATCGTTCCCTATAATCTGTTTCTCCATGCGGCGAGCGTCCGCAAGCGCTGGGATGCGGAACAATTGCCCGAGGCCCAACTGGACACGACGATTTCGATCGGTATCGGCGGGCTGGTGTCGATGACCATATTGGCCACCGCAGCGGCCAGTCTGTTTGGCAGCGGCAAGACAATCGAAAATGCCGTGGATATGGCCCAGCAGCTCACGCCTCTGTTCGGCAGCATGGCGACATTTACGCTCGGGGCCGGGCTATTTGCAGCGGGATTGACCTCCGCCATCACCGCTCCATTGGCCACCGGCTATATCGTGCAGGAAATATTTAAATCATCCACCTCGCGCAGGCCTTTCCAGATCGGCGCCCTGGTCGTGATCGTCTCCGGCACCGTCGCAGCCCTATTGGGATATCGTCCGGTCGAGCTGATATTTGTCGCCCAGATTGCCAATGGTTTGCTGCTGCCCATCGTTGCGCTTTTTCTGCTCAAGCTCGCCAATGACAAGAATTTGCTCGGACAATATGCAAATGGTCTCAAGGCCAATATCTTGGGCGCAGCCATTTTGCTGATCACCACAGGACTGGGCTTCCGGCTAATCGCGCGCGCATTGGGGTTCTGGCCATGACATCGATGATCGACCTGAACGCGGATCTCGGCGAGCATGAGAGTGCCGCGGGCATCGCGCGCGATATCGAAATCATGGATGTTGTTTCCAGTTGCAATATCGCCTGTGGCGGCCACGCGGGGTCGCCGGAAGTCATGCGGACGATCTTGACAGCCGCGAAGTCCAGACCAATCGCGCCTGGAGCCCATCCTTCATATCCCGATCGCGCCGGTTTCGGTCGAAAATCCATCGATATCTCGCTGACGGATCTGGAGGCCAGACTGGCCAAGCAATTGCATGACATCTCCGCTATTGCAGCAGATGTTGGCGTGCCCCTGACCCATATCAAACCGCACGGTGCCCTGTACAATGATGCGCAGGATGACCCTGAGCTCTCCACCCTGCTGGTCGAGATGGCCGGCCGGGCCAATCTTGCTCTGGTCGGTATGCCGGGTTCGTTGATCCAGCAGAAGGCGGCTGACGAGGGCATTCCCTTCATCGCCGAGGCTTTTATAGATCGCCAATATAGCGACAATGGCAGACTGGTTTCCCGCAGTGAAGCGGGCGCAGTGATCCCAGACGAAGATGACCGGATTCGACAAGGTGTTTCTTTGGCGACAGGAACACCGTTTTTAACCCGGAACAACGCTGCGCTCACGATTGCGGCACAGACCCTGTGCCTCCATTCGGACAGCGATGGCGCTTTGCAGACCGCAAAACGAATGCGCACGGCTCTGGAACAAGCCGGTATCACAATCGGGCACGTCAAATAATGACGATAGAAGATCCTGCTATCCACATCTGTGATGACTGGATCAATATCAAACTGCCCGACTGGGAAACCATCATTGCCGCGCAAAGCGCGTTATCTGCCAGCAAATATTGGACAGAGATCATCCCGGGTCTCGACAGCATAGCGATACAGTTCGACCCTGCCCTCATATCACCCGATGAGGCTGCCAGAGTGGCTTCCGAGCAGTTGACAAGCCTGACTGCTCTCGCTGCCGGCTCCCGCCCCGTCGTGACCATTCCTGTCTGCTATGACACGGAGTTCGCTCCCGATCGCGATTATGTTGCTGACAGGATCGGGATTGCAGCAGAGGCATTGCCGTTCTGGCACGCTTCGCAAATGCACCGCGTTGCAATGCTGGGATTCATGCCCGGCTTTGCCTATCTCGAGAGTAGCGAAGCCAATCCGGCCATTGGTCGGCTGGACAGTCCGAGACAATTGGTCGCGGCAGGATCCATCGGCATCATCGGTCGACAAAGCTGTATCTATTCATTCGACAGCCCTGGCGGGTGGCCGATTATCGGGCGAACCCCGCTGCGCTTGTTTGATCCGTCGAACAGCCAACCAACTTTGCTGTCGGCAGGAGATTCTGTACGCTTTGAGTCGATCTCCACAGAAATATTCGACGCCTGGAAAACAGGGGCGGACAAATGAGTATCACGGTTCTGAAAGCCGGGCTGCAAACCAGCTTGCAAGGTGCGCCCTTCACTGGTCATCGGCACCTGGGGATGCCAGCTGCTGGCGCAGCCGATTGCCTGTCGCTTGCGCTGGCAAATTATCTCGTAGGCAAGCCCTCTGGCGAGATCGCCTTGGAAATTACGCTTACGGATGCAATTTTCCAGGTGAACGCTCCCTGCTCGATCGCAGTGGTGGGTGGTGCGACATATGTCCGGATCAACGGCAAAGACCGTCGCCAACATCAGACCGTGACGCTGATCGCAGGAGACAAAATCCATATCGGCCCGAGCCGCCCGGGATGCCGGACCTATCTGGCAATATCTGCTGACATCGAAGCAGACCGGTTGCTGGGTGGCCAGTCAACTTATCTTGCCGCAGGCCTCGGAGGCTACCACGGTCGGGCGCTCGAGACCGAGGATGTTTTAGCCTTCGCACTGGGTTCGAAAACCATAGAGTTGGATCGGACAACGCCAGACAGCCTCAGGCCGCATTTTAGCAATGATCATGTCCTGCGGATCACCCCGGGTCCGGAAGCAGGCGCACTGGACAAGGGCATTCTGGATGACCTGTGTCGGAAGCCATACACATTAGGAGCGCGAGCCAACAGGATGGGCATGGCACTCGAGGGAGAAGCTCTCTTGGCAAGAGAATCATCCAACATGCCAAGTGCGGCCGTTTTCCCCGGAACAATCCAACTGCCGCCCGACGGGCAACCTTATATACTCGGTCCTGACGCGCAAACGACCGGAGGCTATCCCCGGATCGCACAGATCATTCGCGCCGATCGCCATTTGATCGGACAGCTGAGTGCAGGTTCCAGAATACAGTTTGTGAAAACCACGACAGAACGGGCCACAGAAATCCATCAGGAAAAACTATCCCTGCTGTCTTCCTGGCTGGGCCAGATCAAATT
The DNA here is from genome assembly GCF_036963705.1 of Parasphingorhabdus sp. Classification (GTDB taxonomy): domain Bacteria; phylum Pseudomonadota; class Alphaproteobacteria; order Sphingomonadales; family Sphingomonadaceae; genus Parasphingorhabdus. Next base: position 5,360 of record NZ_JBALUT010000064.1, read on the forward strand.
GTGGTGAAAAGTCGAGGCTATCGAATAGCCTCAACCTTCGATCAGCTCTTTTTGAGCGACAAACCACCAAAACGCTTGTTGAAGCGAGCCACCTGGCCACCTTGGTCAAGAAGACGCTGGTTGCCGCCTGTCCATGCAGGGTGCGATGACGGATCAATGTCGAGTTGCAATGTGTCGCCTTCTTTGCCCCATGTCGAACGGGTTTCAAAAGTCGTGCCATCGGTCATCTGAACGGTGATCATGTGATAATCTGGATGCGTATCGGATTTCATTTTCGGCTCCTAAACGGGCTGGTTTCCGACCAGGCCCAAAGCGAATAAATTTAACGGAAGCGGCGCATTAACCGCGGAATGGTAAAAGGGCAAGATTCTTTTGCAAAAGCTTATGCCGAAGGCGGGTCGGCGATCATCGCGGTAAAGTTCGCTTCGGCAGCCAGCTTGTCACCGATCATCGCCTGTCCAGAAAACTTACAGACGCGCGCACGTTTCTGTTCAAATTTCACGTTCAGGGACAGCAAGCAACCCGGTTCAACCGGCTGGCGGAACTTCGCCCCGTCAATTGCCATGAAATAGACCAGCTTACCCGATCCAACCATGTCAAAGCTCTCCATCGCCAAAACGCCGGCGGCTTGCGCCAGCGCTTCGACAATCAAGACACCCGGCATGATCGGCCGACCCGGAAAATGCCCTTGAAAAAAACCTTCGTTTATAGTGACGGCCTTGATCGCCCGGATGGATTCATCCTTTATGAGCTCTTCTACCCGATCAACCAGAAGCATGGGATAGCGGTGCGGTAGCACCGCCATCACTTTGGTCACATCATAGTTGAGAAGTTCGGTCATCGTTGCTCAACTAGCGGCTGGCTGGCTGGGCCGCTGGTGGCTGTTGTGGTTGGTTAGCTTTACCAGGTTCCCAACCAGCAGGCGGGGTAATGGATACAGAAGGCACCAACTTGTTCAATTCCAGAACTATCGCATCGGTGATATCAACATGCGGTTCGCGCGCGACAACAGCGTCTGGCGAAAGAACCAGATCGACATTTTTTGTTTTCATGGTCGCTTTAACCGCGGCCTCCAACTTCAATGCGATCTGCTCTTCGACATAGGCGGTGGCAAGGTCTATTCTCTGCCGAAGCCCACTAAGTTCCTGTTTGGCAGATTGCTGCTTTGTCTGCAATGCCTGTGCCTGAGGCTGTACAGATTGCGCGGTTGCACCAGGTTTTTGAACCGCGGTATTATAGGCATCTACAATAGGCTTCATTTCGGTTTGTAGCGCTGCTGCACGAGCATTGATCGCATCAATGTCAGCTTTATACGTGGTCTGCATTTGTGTCATGGCCACTGTATAAGCTTGTGATTTAGCCATCGCCGCTGGGTAATTGGCCATAGCTATACCGGACTTCGATTGTGCGATCGCGGGTACTGACATCAATGCAGGAGCTGTCATTGCTACCATAGCAACTGCGGCTGATTTCAGAATTGTCTTTGAAATTTTGGTCATCAGAATTGGGTTCCTACGTTAAATGTGAATAGTTTAGTATCGTCGCCTGGCTCTTTCAACAGAGCCTTGGCGATGTCGATCCGGAATGGACCAAATGGTGAATTCCAGTTCACACCAAACCCTACCGACAGGCGTGGGCTGATTGTATCACCAAAGAAAGTTTCGGTAAAATTGGTCGCGATCGGATTTGCGACGCCACCGGTCATGGCATCAAATGTGGTTACTGCCTCACCAGCAGCATTGACCGTCAAATATTGAGGCGCTGATTCAAACGTGGGATTGCCACTGCTATCCAGAACAGGATCACCGGCTCCATCGACAATTGGACGTGAGCCAAAGCTCTGGGTTTGAGCATCGGTCAGCAGCAGGGGCGGTGTCACTTTGAAAACGGCTCCGACATCAACAAATATCGAAGGCCTCAGACCAAGTTCACGTGCTCCGGACCCCAGCGGAATTTCAAGTTCGGCCCGTCCCAGATAATAGGCGCGCCCGCCGATGGCGTCATCGGTCTGGCGACCATTGGCTATTTCCACGGGCTGATTGATCGGATTGCCGTTGGTGTCGAGACCCGGAATTGTTGCTGAACGTACGACACGTGGGCCGACACCGCGGATATCAAAACCGCGAATTTGCGGTTCGCCGAGGAAGAAGCGATCGGTCAGCCTGACTGCGTCAATGCCATCGCCCGGGGTCAATGAACGTTTGCTCAGTGGGTGGATATATCCACCTTCAGCGCTTGCTGTAAAAATAAAGTCGCCAAGTACACTCCAGTGTTTGGAAGCATTTAAACGGCCACGGAGATATTTAACGCTGCCGCCTAAGCCAGCAAAATCGAGACTACCTACTATAGATTGACCTCGGGTTGGCCGGACGCGGTTGTCCCTGTCATCATAAATCAACGATGCGCCGAGCGAAGATGTTGTGCGATTGCCCAAGGCATCGCAAAGAAAACGTCCTGCCACCAGCGGATCACACACGTCGCCTGGGCTATTCCCTCTTATTCCGTCATTATTGCTATCCTGGAAAAATAAGGTTGGTTCCAAAGTCACGTCATCCTGGCTGAGACCATAACGGAGCGATGCGGACAGATATTCGGTAATCGGAACACCCGCACGGATTTGGAAACCCGTGGTGAGCTGCTTGAACGTGGTTTCACGATTGTTGTTAACAAAGTTAAAACTGTTTGAGTCTCTTCGGAAAATATCCGCGCCGACTGCAATATTGCGGTCGAACAGATAAGGTTCGGTAAAACCTAGCTCGACCGATTTGGAAAACCTCGAATAGCTTACACTGGCTCGCAATTCCTGACCTTTACCGCGGAAATTCCGTTGCCTTACCGAAGCCTGCAGGATGAAATTCTCAACACTGGAGAAACCTGCCGAAAGTTGGAGTTCGCCGGTTGCCCGCTCTTCAACATTCGCTTCCAATATGATGCGGTCGGGAGCGCTGCCCTGCTTCTGCTCAATTTCCAGTTCTTCCTGGAAAAAGCCTAGCGATTTAATTCGGTTGGCAGAACGCTTGACCTGGAAACTGTTGAACGCGTCCCCTTCGTTCAGGCGGAATTCGCGGCGTACAACCTTGTCCTGGGTCAAGGTATTCCCGTTGATGTCGATCCGTTCGACATAGACCCGGTCACTTTCCGCTACCTGGAACAGAACATCCATTTTCAGCGTTTCTTTGTCCCGGGTAAATTCCGGACGAACATCGGCAAAAGCATATCCGAAAAGCCCGGCGGTTTCGGACAGGCGCTCGACCGTGTCTTCGACCTGCTTGGCGTTGTAGAAATCTCCTGCCTTCATTGGCAGCTGAGGGGTCAGGAATTCCGGAGTGAAATCGCGAATATCGCTTTCCACAGAAACTTCACCGAACTGATAGCGGTCGCCTTCTTCCACCACATAGGTGATGATGAAATCGCGCTTGTCAGGTGTGAGTTCGGCAATCGCTGAAATAACGCGAAAATCGGCATAGCCCTCAGTCAAATAAAACTGACGCAACTTCTGTTGGTCAAATGCGAGGCGATCCGGATCGTAGGTGTCGCTTGAGCTGAAGAAACGATAAAAGCGGGATTGCTTGGTGACCATTTCACCGCGCAACTTGCCGTCGGAAAATTCTTCATTGCCAATGATATTAATCTGCTGGACTTTGGACTTCGGACCTTCATTGATCTCGAAGACAATATCGACGCGATTTTGGTCCAGCTGAACCATCTTCGGCTCGACATTGGCCGCAAAACGGCCCTTGCGCTTATAGAGTTCGACGATTCTCGCGACATCCGCGCGAACCTTTGAACGGGTAAATATCTGCCGCGGGGACAACCGGATCTCGGGAAAGATTTTATCTTCCTTGATCCGCTTATTGCCTTCCAGCAATATGCGGTTGATCACCGGATTCTCGACCACATCAATTACAACCGCGCCCTGATTGTTGCGGATACTGACATCCTTGAACAATTCTGTTCCGAACAGATCCTTCAAGGCCTGGTCGGCAGATTCTTGCGTGTAGGTCTGGCCGATGCGCAATTGCATATAGGACAGGACCGTGGTCGGTTCCAATCGCTGAGCGCCGTTGACTACGATGGATTTTATAGTGTCCGCAGCTGGCACTACCGGCACAGCTTCCGCAGTTACCTGCGCTTGCGAAGGAACAGCCGTGCCACCCAAAATGGTGCCGCACATCAATAAGGGTAGAAGCCGCTTTTTATGATTCACAGACAAACTCGCTTTCACACCATAAACCAAAACAAAATGAAACTGGCACTAATGCACCAACTTCGCGAACCCCCTGCCCCAATGCAGCGAGTCAATCAATGGTCAATCAGCCGGACATCGCCCGGAACAGACCAAAAGAGGACAAATCATTAAATGTAACGACCAGCATGAACACCATCACCAATGCAAATCCTGACCGGAAGGCCCATTCCTGCACTTTCGGGCTGGCCGGCTTCCGCCGAACCGCTTCAATCGCATAGAACATCAGATGCCCTCCATCCAGCATGGGGATTGGCAGCAGGTTGATGAACCCTAAGTTAATTGAGATCAGAGCCACAAATAGAATGAAGGTTTCAAGACCCATCTTGAACTGTTCGCCGGAGACCTGAGCAATTTTGAGTGGCCCACCCAATTCCTTTATGGAACGTTTGCCGGTAATGACCTGGCCAAGCGTGGTGGTAATTTGATCCACGATCGCAACGGTTTTCTCCACCGCAACTACCGGCGCTTCAATCGGGCTAACTTCCCGCCACTCCACTTGACTGGATGACATTCCGAGCAACCCAAGCCGGTATTCGTTCCCGAACCGGTCTTTCATAATATTGACGCCAATCTTGCCCTGCTTGGCGATAAGCTGGCCATCCCGTTCGTAGACAATCTCGACATTCTGATCGGGAAGCAATATTATCTTCTGTTGAAGATCTTCGAACAGATCAATTTTCTCCCCAGCGACGGATATGACTCTGTCTCCGGGTTGCATACCGATTGCCGACGCGGTTGAATTTTCGGAAATTTCTTGCGCAACCGGAAGAGCGGCACTGGTGCCATAGGCGATAACAAAACCCATGATGATCAGGATTGCGAAGATAAAATTGATAGCGGGCCCGGCAATAACAATTGCAGCGCGCTGCCATAGGGATTTGGACTGAAAGGTTTGATTGCGCTCCGCCGACGGCAGATTGAGCCATTCCTTGCTCTTCATGCCCGACGGATCCATGTCTCCGGCGAACTGGACATAGCCGCCCAGTGGCAACATACAGACTTTCCAGCGGGTTCCGCGCTTATCCGTCCATCCAGCGATTTCCTTGCCAAAGCCGATGGAAAAGGTTTCTGCCTTCACACCGCACCAGCGACCGACCAGATAATGTCCCATCTCGTGAACGAACACGAGTACGCCAATGACAATAAGAAACGCCAAAAGCGTCAGCAAAATACCGGGGTTGTCCGTCAAACCTTCAATTCCTCGACCAGTTGCTCGGTCCGAACGCGCGTCTCTTTGTCGATTGCAAAGATATCCGCCAATTCGCTCGGTTCCGGCGGGCTATAACTATCTAACAGCCGCGTTACAATCTCTGTGATGTCCAGAAACTGAACCGCACGGTTGAGAAATGCAGCGACGGCAACTTCATTTGCGGCATTTAGCATCGCCGGCTTTGCGCCGCCTGCCGTGATTGCTGCTCTGGCAATCTTGGTGGCCGGGAAACGGTCTTCGTCGGGCCGTTCGAAATCGAGCCTGCCGATTAACGCGAGGTCAAGAGGCTCGCAATTGGTCTTCATCCGTTCCGGCCAAGCCAGAGCACTGGCAATCGGTATCCGCATATCCGGAGAACCCAGCTGCGCCAGCGTCGATCGGTCGTGATATTCGACCATCGAATGGATCACCGACTGGGGGTGCACCAAAATTTCGATATTCTCGAGACCGACCGGAAAAAGATGGTGGGCCTCGATCAACTCGAGCCCCTTGTTCATCATCGTCGCACTATCGACCGATATCTTGGCACCCATATCCCAATTAGGATGCGCGACTGCCTGCTCTGGTGTCACGCTGGCCATCTGCTCGCGGGTCCATGTTCGAAACGGGCCCCCGCTTGCGGTTAAAGTGATTTTGCGGACTTGATCGACCCGTCCACCCTGCAGTGCTTGGAATATGGCATTATGCTCGGAATCGACGGGCAGCAGCGTTGCGCCTGCCTTTTGGGCCTCGTTCATCATCAAGGCACCTGCGGAAACCAGGGCTTCCTTATTGGCCAAAGCAACAGTCTTGCCGCAGCGCAAGGCCGCGAGCGTTGACGGCAGCCCCGCGCAGCCGACAATCGCGGCCATCGTCCAGTCGGCACCCACGGAGGCAGCCGCAATCAGCGCTTCCGCCCCGCTTGCGGCCTCGATCGATGTCCCTGCCAGTTGCCGCTTCAGCTCGTCATAAGCATCATCATCGGCAACGACCGCTATCTCTGCGGAAAATTCCTTTGCCAATTCGGCGAGCTGGGAAGCATTGCTGTTGGCGGTCAGTGCAACAATATTATATTGATCCCGATGCTGGCGAATAAGGTCCAGTGTCGACTGACCTACCGATCCCGTCGCCCCAAATATGGAGACCGATTTCGTCATGATAGCGCGGACAGGCTGTCAGCAACCATGATCAACGCCACCAATGGTGCAACCGGAATCAAACCGTCAAGGCGGTCCATCACGCCGCCATGGCCGGGGAAGATCGTCCCGCTATCCTTGGCGCCCGCTTTCCGCTTGAGCCAGCTTTCGAACAAGTCGCCCATCTGCGCCAGAACCGCCAGGGGGATGCTGAGCAGCACCAGATAGAAAGGAAGCCCCCAATATACGTTCAGGACAAAGCTGACGGCGGCCGTCAGGACGACCCCGCCGATCAAACCAGCCCAGGTTTTATTAGGACTGAACTGCGGCGCCAATTTTGGTCCGCCGATCGCACGGCCGGAAAAATAGGCACCAATATCGGTGGCCCAGACCAGAGCCAACGTCCAGAGCATGATCAATATGCCATTGTCGATTTCGCGCAAATAGAGGATCGCGAGAGCCGGAAAGCCAGCATAGATTAAGCCCCCCGCGAGCTTGAACGAACGGTCAAATACCGCGACAAACATCGCTGCACCCAGGATCAGACCGAGCCCCAGAAATGATGGTCCGGCTGCCCATGGAGACATGATCGCCAACGGGACAGACAAAGCGTACATCGCCATCCGGCGATTGTCCTGACGCCCTGTCAGACCTGCCCATTCGCTCATGATCCCAAGCGCCATCAGTACAACCAGCAGCCACAAGAACATCCCGCCAAGATATCCCGCCAGCAAAGCTGCTGTGATCAGCAGCACGCCTACAATGATGCGGGTTTGCAGTTCCTTCGACTTGCCGGGCTTCGGAGCAGCTGGTTCATCCATGATCAGCGCCCACCGAACCGTCGCTCGCGGTCTCCGAATGATTTCAGGGCTTTCTCAAGTTCCCCCTTATCGAAATCGGGCCAGAGCGTGTCGGTAAAATATAGTTCGGCATAAGCCGCCTGCCACAGGAGAAAATTGGAAAGGCGCAATTCGCCCGATGTCCTGACCAGCAAATCGAGCGGCGGCAAATCTGCAGTATCCAGACCGCCGGATATATGGTCGAGACTGATCGCTTCAGGCTCGACATCGCCTTGTTTGACCGCGGTTGCGATTTGTTTGACCGCTCTGAGCATCTCGTCCTGCGCACCATAGTTGAGCGCAACCGCCAGGGTCATCTTGCTATTTTGTGCGGTTTTTTCGATGGCACTGTCGATCATCGCGACAATGTCGGGCTCCAATGCCTTGTAATTGCCGATGACCTTCAACCGCACGCCATTTTCGACGAATTCGTTGATGTCCGACTGGATATATTGGCGCAGCAATCCCATGAGATCGCTGATTTCATCCTCGGGCCGGTTCCAGTTTTCCGATGAAAAGGCATAAAGCGTCATCACTTCGATGCCCATCTTCCCGGCTACCCGGACAATATTCCGAACCGCCTCGACACCTTTCTTGTGGCCCAGCGCACGCGGCAGATGCTTACGCTTCGCCCAGCGCCCGTTCCCATCCATGATGATCGCGATGTGACGGACGCCATATGTCGGGTCCGCTACACCGGTTGCGCTTTGCACCGGATCTCCAGAACCACCCTTGGAACGCGTGAGCTTCACTGGGTGAGGATTTCCTGCTCTTTTGCGTCGGCGAGCTTGTCGGCTTCCGCAATCATGTCGTCGGTCAGCTTCTGGACTTCTGTCTCGAGCCGCTTCCGATCGTCTTCGCTGATTTCCTTCTTGTTCTCATCAGCCTTCAGATCATCCATGCCGTCGCGCCGGACGTTGCGGATGGCGATCCGTGCTTTTTCGGCAAATTGGCCGGTCAGCTTCGCAAGATCCTTGCGGCGCTCTTCCGTCAGATCGGGGATAGGGAGCCTGATATTGGGACCATCCGTCATCGGGTTAAGGCCAAGGCCGGCAGACCGGATTGCCTTTTCTACCGGCTGGATATTGCCCTTGTCCCAAACCTGAACCGACAACATGCGTGACTCTGGCACCGATACGGTAGCGACCTGGTTGAGCGGCATTTTCGAACCGTAAACCTCGACCGTGATGGTATCGAGCAGCGCGATATTGGCACGACCGGTACGCAGACCGCTCAAATCATGCTTGAGTGCCTCCAGCGTGCTGTTCATCCTCTTTTGCAGATCGGCCTTGTCATATTTTGCCATTGCTGTTTCCCCTAAATATTATTCGGTTGTTCCGACCATGGTCGCGGTTCCACCGCCACTCAATACGGTCGCCAGATTGCCCTGCTCGCGGATCGAGAATACGACAATCGGTATCTTGTTTTCGCGGCAAAGTGCCACGGCGCTGGCGTCCATGACCTTCAGATTATCTCTCAGAACCTGATCGAAGCTCAATTCGTCATAACGCGTCGCAGCAGGATCCTTTTTCGGATCGGCATTATAGACGCCATCGACACTGGTGCCCTTGAAAAGTGCCTCGCAGCCCATTTCCGCAGCGCGTAGTGCCGCTGCGGTATCGGTTGTAAAATAAGGATTGCCGGTTCCTGCAGCAAAAATAACGATACGGCCCTTTTCCAGATGACGCACAGCCTTGCGCCGGATGTAGGGCTCGCACACGCTCGCCATTGGGATAGCGGACAACACGCGGGTGTCGCAGCCAATTTGTTCGAGTGCATTCTGGACCGCAAGCGCATTCATCACCGTCGCCAGCATGCCCATATAATCTGCGCTGGTCCGCTCGAAACCCTTTGCTGCAGCGGCGAGCCCGCGAAAAATATTACCTCCGCCAACGACCAGACAAAGCTCGAAGCCCGCCTCTTTCGCAGATTTTACTTCGGCAGCGATGCGACTGACCGTTTCCGGATCGATTCCGAATTCGCTCGATCCCATCAGGACTTCACCAGAAAGCTTAAGCAATATCCGCTTGAACGCCGGTCGTTTCATGCAAATCCTATCCCGCCGGAATCAATGCCCGGCCCCAAATACAACAATGGCGCAGACCATAGATAGTCCGCGCCACGCTGCCAAGCGTTACCGCCTGAAATATTCAAACTGTTGCTCGATTAGCCGGCAACCGCAGCAGCAACTTCCGCTGCGAAATCTTCTTCTTTCTTCTCGATGCCTTCACCAAGCTGGAACCGGACATATTCGGTAAGCTTGATTTCGACGCCAGCAGCTTTGCCAGCTTGCTCGACGACTTGCGCGATAGGGGTTTTATTATCCATCACAAAAGTCTGGCTGAGCAGCGCATTTTCCTTGGCAAATTTCGCCATCGCGCCATCGACCATTTTTTCAACAATATTTTCCGGCTTGCCAGATTCTGCTGCTTTTTCGGTAGCGATTGCGCGCTCGCGAGCGAGCATTTCCGGGTCGAGGCCATCAGCATTCAGAGCCAGCGGGAATGCAGCCGCGATATGCATCGCAATCTGCTTGCCAAGTGGCTCGAGAACATCAGCGCCGGCGGTGCTCTCAAGCGCAACCAATACGCCGATCTTGCCCATCGTCGGGGTAACCGCGTTGTGGAT
>NZ_JBALUT010000065.1:0-14984 GCF_036963705.1 Parasphingorhabdus sp.
ATGCTGGCCGACGCCAGACAAAAGGAGGCGCTCGGCCAAGGTTCCGACCTCGACTATGACCATTGTTTCACTCTCGCCGCACCCGAAGACAAAGGCCGCAAATATGAACACTGAACCGCTGAGCCCGTTACGGCCCTTCCATCTCGCTTTCCCAGTGAGGGATCTTGCCGAAGCACGGGCATTTTATGGTGATCTTCTCGGGTGTGAAGAAGGTCGGAGCGATTCCCACTGGATCGATTTCAACCTGTACGGACATCAGATTGTCACCCATCTGGACGAGCATCTTGATGGCCGCCAGCTGCTCAATCCGGTCGATGGCGAACAGGTGCCCGTACCCCATTTCGGCGTCGTGCTAACGATGGCGGGGTGGCAGGCGCTGGCTGACCGGCTGACAGGGGAAAACATCGACTTTGTCATCGCACCGACGATCCGCTTCAAAGGACAGACGGGCGAGCAGGCGACCATGTTTTTTTGTGACCCCAGCGGCAATGCGCTCGAGTTCAAGGCTTTCGCCAGCGACGATCAATTATTTGCGAAGGACTAGTCGGCTATTGGAGCCTAGGCTTCATGGTCCTGCTTCCAGCGTTCGAGGGCGTGTCCCAGTTGGCGCTCTGCCATATCACGGGCGGAATTGCGGGCTAGATCAAGCGAACCGGACAGGCGCTCACCGATCAAGGCGTCACCCAGCGCCATCAGCACCAGCGCCAGCGTGTCTTCATGCATTTCGTGGTCTTCATGCCCACCATCGCCGATATCGTCGACCAGAGCGTGAATCGCATCGACAATCGGATCGAGCGCGTCTTCGTTGCCGGTCAGCATCATCCAGGACCAGAGTGCTGCGGCTCCCTGCTTGTCAAACGCGTCAAATGTGAGATCCACTATGTCTCGCACGCTGCCTTCTCCGCTGCGGGTTTTCATGATCGCCTGGGCGATCACACCACATACCTCGTCGGACAAATAGGCTGCGAGCGCCTTTTGCAGGCCCGAGGCGGACCCGAAATGGTGCAATAGATTGGCATGGGTACGCCCGATCCGTCCGGCAACCGCTTTCAGCGTGACCGACTGCGGGCCGGTTTCGATCAGCAAATCACGAGCTGCCGCCAGCGCCATGCCGCGACTTGCTTCCGGGGATAGGCGTCTCTTTGCTATTGACATTTATGTAAGTAACCTTCATTAACCGTAGCTCAGCTATAAGCCTCATTTCGCATAATGGAAACATCTGATGAATATGCTTAGCTCCGTTAGCTCCGAGCCGGAAACCATCCAAACGCCGACACCGGCGGGCCATGAAATTACGCCGCGCGACCGCCGTTTCGGACGGGATGCGGGCCATCAACCAGGAAAATATTGGCAAAATGGCGATCCGGTCGCGACCGCCTTTTACAATTGCCTGTCGCTCACCTTTCCTCGCGGCGAAGCTTTTTTCATTGAAAGCGTTAAAGAATTTCGGGATCACACCCCTGCAAAATTGCAAAATGAAATCCGCGCGTTCGTAAAACAGGAAATCATCCACAGCCGCGAACATCTGGCGCTCAACCGCCGGGTCGAGGAAAATGGATATGACACCAGCCGGATAGAGACCCGGATCACCGAATCGCTAGCGATGACCAAAGACCGGCCCAAGATCACCAATCTGGCGGCGACGATGATTCTCGAACATTTTACTGCGATCATGGCGCAGCAATTTCTCGCCAATCCCAAACATTGGGAAAATTCCGATCAGGAGACCGCTGATCTCTGGCGCTGGCACGCGCTGGAAGAGATCGAGCATAAAGGCGTCGCCTATGACACCTGGCTATATGCGACCAAGGATTGGAGCCGGCGGAAACGCTGGCAGGTGAAAGCTGTGATGATGGTGTTGATCACCCGCAATTTCTGGGGCAACCGCTGGCGTGACACGCTCGACTTGCTCGCGCAGGACGGCATCACCGGATGGCGGGTGAAGTTGAAGCTGCTGAAATTCCTGCTGGTCAAACCCGGAATCGCGCGGGCAATTATCATCCCCTGGCTCAAATTTTTCCTCCCCGGCTTTCACCCTTGGAACGAGGATGACCGGCATTTGATCCAGCGAGCCGAAAGCGAATATGAAGCAGCGATAACCGGACGGCCGGCTACCGCCTAGCTAGATATCAGCGGTCAATGCGCCGCTTTGCTCACATCGACTTTTTCAACCCATTCGGGGAAAAAACTGGGTTCGCGGTTAGACCAGCCGGGCGCGGTTGCGGCGGCTTCGCTGATCGATTGCAGCAGGCCCTTGCGGGTTTTCGGATGAAGATGCGGAAGCGACGCCGCCGCACAAAAGGCGCCGGGCAACCACGGACGTGATTCCGGGCCGAGCAGGCGCTCGTAAAGGAAACGGAAGGCCGGAAAGCTGTGAATGCGGCCCTGCCCGAGATCGAAAGCCGCCAGAGAGATTAGCGACGGCATGAATGCCTCTATACTGTCGATGGCGCAATCTTCGGGAATGGCACGGCGTATGGCGTCCAGCCGACAGTATAAAGACATCTGAACTTTGATACCCGCTTCTTCAACCGTGTCACGCGACCATGTTTCAACGGCATCGGACCGCTCCAGCCCGACGTCGAGCGAGCGCCGGATATAGCGCTGGGTTGCGGAGCTAAAGCCCGCGAATTCTTTCATCTCCGCCAGAGTCATAGCGCCCGGTACGGGTTGTATTTCCTTGGTCATGTCGGCTCGACTCCCTTTGGATCCATCCCACCCAGACACTTGACCAAAATATGGTTAGCAATTGATTAAAATCCTTCGCCTTTGTTTGTCGGGAGGCGGCGGAACTTGGAATATTGCGCGCCATACTTAGAAAGTTTCGACCAACCGCAACCCTGTTTCGACCGGGCACGATTCCCCTAGAGACAATTGATACCATATTGTCCTAAGCTGCTCGGGAACCATGAACTGAATGCATATGAGAAAATTTGAACTCGGAAGCCACAAACCGTCGGTCGGACATCAGGTTGCTATCCTGTCGATTCTCGGATTCTGGCTTTTTTATGTGATCATCCTGACCTTGCGGGTATCGATTGGCGATTGGCCGGCGCAGGGCGAAATGGCGACCAGGCGCGTTGTCGTTACGATTTTCGGCATTGGCATCACTTATTTGCTCTATCTGTTTCTCCGGCAGTTTGAAGACAAGGCCCTGTCGACCCGGATCATCACGGCATTTGCCGCAGCAATCCCTTGTGCGATCATCATTGCCTCGCTGAATCACTATGTCTTCAATGTCTATTATCCGGAAAATCTGTGGGACGAGGCCCATGTCGAGAAGATGCGGGAATATGTCGCGCAGGATAATTTTGCGCTCAAGGTGATTTCCGAAGATGCCACCTCCCGCTTTTTCTTCATCGTCAGCTGGGCTTCGCTCTATCTGACCCTGAGCTATGCCGGGGAAGTCCGGCAGGTAGAACGCAAGGCGGCGCGCTTTGCCCAGGCGGCGCAGGATGCCGAGCTGCGGTCGCTGCGCTATCAGGTCAACCCGCACTTCCTGTTCAACACGCTCAACAGCCTGAGCACATTGGTGATGCGGAGCCAGCCGGAAGAAGCCGAAGAGATGATACTCAATCTTTCGAAATTCTATCGTACCAGCCTGTCGGGTGATCCGCTGGAGGATGTGCCCTTGTCGGAAGAGGTTCATCTGCAAAATCTCTATCTCGATATCGAAGCGGTCCGCTTTCCTGAACGGCTGAGAACAAGCGTCAGCATTCCCGACGAGCTGCTCGGCGTATTGGTGCCCGGACTGATCCTCCAGCCCCTAGTTGAAAATGCGATCAAGCATAGCGTCGCCCACAGCAAGCGCCCGGTGACTATCACCATCAACGCGCGTTCCGAAGGTGACAGGCTGATCCTGACGGTCGCCGATGACGGAGACGGGCGACCCGTCGATCTGGATGACAATGGTCCGAGCAGCGGAATCGGACTCGCCAATGTCCGCGATCGCCTCGAGACCCGTTTTGGCCGACAAGCCAGTCTACAGACTGTCCGTCCTGCGGAAGGCGGCTATATTGCCCAATTAACCTTGCCATTGATGCTGGATAATCCATGATCGACGATATCGAATCCCGACCGCTCAAGACGCTGATTGTCGACGATGAACCGCTCGCGATCGAGCGTTTGCAGCTGCTTTGCGCGCGACAACCGGATATCGATCTGATCGGTACGGCCAGCGATGGCGAAGCCGCGCTGCGACTGACCGAGCAATTGCAACCCGATCTGCTGCTGCTCGACATCGCCATGCCGGGCAAGGACGGGCTGGATGTCGCACGGGCCTTGTCCGGCAAGGCCAATGCCCCGGCGATCATATTTGTTACCGCCTTTGACCGTTTTGCAGTCGAGGCGTTTGATGTTGCAGCGATCGATTATGTCTTGAAACCGGTCGAGAACGAGCGGCTGACCCTGGCGATCTCGCGGGTCAGGGAACGGACCGCCGAACCGCGCAGCGACGAGGCGGAAGACTCCCCCTGGGCGGAAGAATTCTGGGTGCCTTATAAATCCGAGCTGCGCCGCATCGTCGCCACCGAAATCGACCGGGTAGAGGCCGAGCGCGACTATATGCGGCTGCACGTCGGCCCGGTCAGCTATCTGCTGCACCAGACGATCACCGGCCTGGAAGAGCGGCTCAATCCCGAAGAATTCATCCGTCTGCACCGCTCCCATCTCGTCCGGCGCGACTGGATCGCCGGCTTGCGCCATGACGGCGGCGGCGTGTGGATCGCCTGCCTCAAATGCGACACCGAAATCCGCATCGGCCGGACCCATCTGGCGGAAGCCAAAAAGCTGGCCGGACGATAGCCGGAACCGCGTTCCTGAATAGTCTGGCGCAGGAAACCGATCGCGGCGAGCCTCGGCACGTGCAGAATCTCCGGCGACACGGAAGCAATATCAGACCTTATTGGCTGAAACTCCCGATTCCGTTTTCCCGGCGGCGAAATCTTTCAGTGATTAGACTGAATATAATCGCTGCATAATCCCGTGACTTCGGATAACGGGAAACCATCGAAATAGTAGTCGATGTCAAAATAGAGAAAATTAGCAATGACGGTTGATACAAAATCGCCTGAAAAGCTGCTGCCGACAACATTGGCCGCGCTAGGAATTGTGTTCGGTGATATCGGCACCAGCCCGCTTTACGCCTTCCGGGAGAGCTTTCTCGGTCTGGCCCATCTTGATGTCACGCGCATACATATTTTCGGCGTGTTATCGATGATAACCTGGTCGCTCATCATTGTCATTTCGATCAAATATCTGCTGGTTGTCATGCGCGCTGACAATAAGGGTGAAGGCGGCATCATCGCTCTGGTCTCGCTGTTGCAGACCAAGGTATCAGGAACCTCACGCTCGCATCATGTTCTGATTGTCGCAGGGCTGTTCGGAGCGGCCCTGCTTTACGGCGACGGTGCGATTACTCCTGCGATTTCGGTACTTAGCGCATTGGAGGGGCTGGAACTGGTCACGACGGCGTTCACGCCATTTGTCGTCCCGATGACGATCGGAATATTGATTGGTTTATTTTCGATTCAACGGTTCGGCACCGGGAAAATCGGGCGGATATTTGGCCCTATCCTGATATTATGGTTTTTGGCTCTGGCGTTGCTTGGCTTAAGGGGCATCTTGCTGGAACCCACAATCTTGATAGCTCTCAGTCCGACCTGGGCTGTCCAGTTCCTGTTTTCCGAGCCGACAACGGCCTTCCTGGTTTTAGGCACAGTGTTTCTGGTAGTGACGGGTGGCGAGACATTATACGCGGATATGGGACATTTCGGGATCAAGCCGATCAAGCTGGCGTGGTTTTCGCTCGTCCTCCCCGCTCTGCTGCTCAATTATTTCGGACAAGGCGCACTGGTTCTTTCCGACAATCAGGAAATCAGCCAGCCGTTCTTTCACCTCGCACCGGAATGGGCCCTGATCCCTCTGATCATTCTTGCTACCATTGCTACAGTCATCGCATCACAAGCGGTTATTTCAGGCGTTTTTTCCCTCACCCGCCAAGCCATGCAATTAGGCCAGCTGCCCCGCATGGCGGTGGTCCAGACCGATGGCGAAGAATTCGGCCAGATATATATTCCCTTTGTAAACTGGATGTTGTTGTTCGCGACAATCGGCCTCGTATTGCTGTTCCGTTCGTCGGGAAATCTGGCGTCCGCTTATGGTCTGGCGATCGCGATGGATATGGTCATAACAACATTCCTGACCCTGTTCGTTCTCAACAGATGGGGCTGGAACAAGGCGTTGCTTGCTGGCCTGGCCATCATATTCATCCCGCTCGACTTCGCATATTTTGGCGCGAACATCGTAAAATTTTTCGATGGCGGCTGGTTCCCGACCATCGTTGCGGTGCTCATTTTCACATTGATGACGATTTGGACCCAAGGCAGGATGAAATTGCGCCAGCAGGTTAAACATGGCGAGTTGAAAGCATCTGATTTCGTAAAGCGCCTTCCGTCCAGTTCGATAATTCGCGCTCCCGGGACAGCGATATTCATGACGTCGCTATCCAAGGGTGTGCCGACATCGTTGCTGCATCATATCAAGCATAATAAAACACTGCACGATCATGTGGTGCTGCTGCATGTAGAAATCAGGCCTACCGCTAAAATCGCAAGGAAAGACCAGCTGATTGTCGAAACACTCGGACCGGATTTCTATCGGGTGACGTTCAACTACGGCTTTAACGAACGTATCAATGTTCCCCGTCGGCTGAACCGGTGCAAGGCGAAGGGTCTTGATCTCGATTTTGACAAAGCCAGCTATTTTCTTGGCCGGGAAACCATCACCTTCAAAAAGCCCGGAAACCTGCTGCGTGCCATTAGCAATTCGATTTTTTCCTTTCTCAATCGCAATGCCGGCAGAGCCACAATTTTTTACGGAATTCCCGCCAATCGGGTGGTGGAACTTGGATCGCAGGTCGAAATCTAGAAAGCCTTCCGATGTCTGCCCTGGATGCTAGAGGCGGCACCACAGAACCAATCCCTCGAGCCGGTGAAGTTGACTATAGTGCCTTACTGTAATAAAACACTATAGCAATTAAGAGGAAAGAGAATGCAGTCCATGGACAGCTATGCGCCGCAAACGCTCGGGCGATGGGTCGGGTGGTCAATGTTGGCGACTCTCATTATCGGCATATCTTCCGCGTTTCTCGTCGCCGAAGGCATCGACATCAATTTGTCGGCAGATGTTGAAGCAACTGCTCAAAATATGTTGGAGGCCGAACAACGCTTGAGAGGCAAGGCCTATATAGCAGCCTTGACGTTCGCATTGGACGCTCTGGTTAGTATCGGTCTTTTTATGCTACTCCGCAAATCTGGTCAGCTGCTGGCTGCTTGGTCTCTGCTGCTAAGTGTCACTGCAGCCATTCTCTCGCTGCTCGGTGCCATCTTTGCCATGAACGCTGCTGAAATTGCCGGTGACCCTGCCTATCAGAATATAACCAATGAGGCGCAACGCCTGATGCTGTCAGGCTTGCAAGCGACTTCGAGCTACACATCATTTCACTTGGGGCTCATCCTTTCAAGCTTCGCCATGGCAGGATATTTCTTTCTGTTCCTCAGATCATCTCTGATTCCCAGGATCATAGCGGGGTGGGGTCTGTTTGCCTCTCTGTTCGTCGGGGTGACCATTGTCGCGCGCGATTTTTTCCCGATGCTCGGTCACGAAACAATCACCGGCGCGTTCATGATTTCAAATATCATCGCAATCATTGCGACCGGCGTTTACCTTAGCGTTTGGGGCGTTCGCGGCAGTTCGGGAACCCCAACGGTTTAATGTGCTTTTAAAAATGGCGCGGAAAGGCTGCTTTCTGATCTTTCAGCCGCTCCAGACGATAGCATCAAACGCGCATTTTCGAGACGTCGCAGCGATCGCGCCGATGTCCGCAACGGTCGTAAAAGCGGTCGGTCGCGCTGGATCAAATTTCCCTTGGTTTTCTCGCGTATTTTCTGAGAAAGATCATTATCATCGCTGGAGCTATCACGAGCGGTCCAAATAATATGAGCGCGACCGGTAAATCAAGCTCGGCATATATTTCAGTCAATGGCGCGCGTACGGCAATGATAAATGCCCAAATCATTCGAGCCAAATGTCGTCTTATTCTGAGCATAGCGCGTTGCCGGGCGTTGCGGAAGAAATGCAGATCTCCAGCGAGCAATATGATCGGAATGGCCAATATTACCAAAGGGCCAATCAGTGGGATGTTTCCACCCATGATTTGAGGAATTGCTATTGCCAGAAATATGGCGACGACGATAATCTCGAATATGAAAAATCCATACTCCATCCTCCTGGTCGTGGTAGAATCTGGCTTCAGGGCCAAGATGGCAGTGCCGACAGCATATACTGCTGTAAGTGCCGCAACCAGAAGAGGAGGAGCCATGCGTACAGATAGCAGAATCAAGGAAGTGATCGCGACAATCAAGATACAGGTTGAAAAAACTCTTCCAGCCAGAACATGAATGTTGCTCCCCTTTCGGGTCGACAACGCGATAATTGCGGCAATCAGCCCGATTAGCCCGATTGCAATATGCGCATAGTAGCTCAAGGCATCGAACGGAGCCGGATTGGATAAGTCAACCGGATCGACGGGTATCATCAACAATCCTTCAGTCGTTTTCAGAAATATCAGTATCGCTTGTGACTTAGGCCATTGTCAACGTCCGCTAGGGGCCGCTAGCTAGCCAGTCTCCTCCTTCCTGCAATCAACCAAATGGGTTTTATTTGTCCTTTATTTCTCTCCCTAATTGGGTGAATGATATAATTGTCGCAGCGATCGCGGGCAGACTGACCGCGAGAAACCCTTCGACAAGAGATCAATGAAAGGCCTATCCGGTGCCTCCACCATCCGGGGCCTTCGGACATCGTTTTGACACTGAATATCCTTATCATCCTGTCTGTGATCGCAACCGGCCTGCTGCTGCTCGCGCCGCGTTTGTCCAAATCGGTCGTCTGGCGCGCCACAGTAACACCGCTGGCCTCGATCATCGGCAGCGGTTTTCTCGTGCTAGCGCCGATATTAGTATCCGATTACGGCTATATGGCGCCGCTGATCATGGCCGGGCTTTGTCTCGGCGCCTTTCTGTTTGGCGCCGCGATCCGGTTCAACATCTTCCACCGTAACGTAAAGCAGCCGATCCGGGACCAATGGGTCGACCGGCTGGAGCTGGCTGCATCCTGGGCGCTGGTCTTTGCCTTCACCATTTCGGTCGGATATTATCTGAACCTGTTCGGCGCGTTCGGGGTTAGCCTGACATCTTTTGACAGCAGCGCCAATGCCAAGCTGCTGACCTCGGCTGTCTATATCCTGATCTTGATCGTCGGCTGGACCCGCGGATTCAAGGCGCTGGAGAAGATGGAATATAGCGCCGTTTCGTTGAAATTGGCGATCATCGTCGGGCTGCTGGTCGGCCTGACCTGGTTCTTCTACCAGAAAGCGAGCGCGGCAACGCTTTTCGTCCATCCACCGATGCTTTCGGGCTGGCCCGCTATCACGCTCGCCTTCGGACTGATCATCACGGTGCAGGGGTTTGAGACCTCGCGCTATCTCGGCCGGATCTATGATGCCCCCACCCGCATCAAGTCGATGCGTCTCGCCCAGATCGTCAGTGCGGTGATCTACATGATCTATATCGGCTTGTTCGCCTATAGTTTCGAACGCGAGCAATTTTCCCTCACCGAGACCGCGATTATCGACATGATGGGGATCATCACGCCGATTCTGCCGCTGCTGCTGGTGGCCGCAGCGCTGGCGGCACAGTTCAGTGCTGCGATCGCCGATACCAGCGGATCCGGCGGACTGGTCGAAGAACTGACCAAAGGCCATGTCAAGGCGCGGACCGGCTATGCGATTCTGGTCGGGATCGGCCTGCTCATGACCTGGAGCGTCAATATTTTCCAGATCATCGCTTATGCCAGCCGCGCCTTTGCGCTTTATTACGCGCTACAATCCGTGATCGCCGCACGGCGGGCGTTCCTGACTCCGGGCAATCGGCTCAAGGGATTCGGATTCATCCTGCTGGCGATGCTCGGGGTGATGATCCTGTTGTTCGGCAATGATGTCGAATCGTCGAACGGATAGGCGTTCCTTAATCCGTTATCGTTCGCGGACGTGCCTGCCGGTAAGTGCCCAATACCCGCACGCTGTTGCAATGGAACCCCAGCTCGGCGAGCGCCCGGTCGACCGCCGGATCACCGGGAGCACCTTCGATATCGGCGAAAAATTCGGTTGCGGCGAAGCTGCTGCCCTGCTGGTAGCTTTCCAGCTTGGTCATGTTGACGCCATTGGTCGCGAACCCGCCCATAGCTTTGTAGAGTGCGGCCGGGATATTTTTGACCTCGAAAACAAAGGTCGTCATCAGCGGGCCGTTGGCAGCAGGTTGAGCCGCTTCGGGCGCGAGCACGACAAAACGGGTAATATTGTCCGGTGAATCCTCAATCGCATTCTCGAGCAGTTGCAATCCGTAAATTTGCGCAGCGAGCCTGGGCGCGACCGCGGCGGCATGGGGATCGTCCGACTGGGCAACAAAAGCCGCCGCCGCTGCTGTATCGGCATAAGCGACCGGGATGATCCCGCGCTTGCGTAAATAATGGCGGCATTGGCCAAGCGCCTGAGGGTGGCTCATCGCTGTTTTGATTTCGGCATCGGCCGATTTGGCCATCAGGCAATGTTCGATAGGCATGAAATATTCGTCGACAATGTGGAGGCCCGATTCGGGGAGCAGAAAGTGGATGTCGGCGACCCGTCCGTGGAGCGAATTTTCAATCGGAATGATTGCGCAACCTGCTGTGCCCTGTTTCACCGCGTCGATCGCATCCTCGAAGGAAAAGCAGGGAACCGGAAGGCCGTCGGCCGCATAGTCGAGCGCGGCGAGATGCGAATTGGCGCCAGGCGCGCCTTGAAAGGCAATCGCCTTTTCCGGCATTTCCGCGCCTTTTTCGGTCATTTTCCTGACCATGCCCAATGCGTTTTTTGGAAAGCTGTCCATCATGCCCCTCTTTTGCAGCGATGCGATAGTCGAACGGGACCGCGCTGGGCAAGAAATTACTGGCCTGTGGATTGCAACGCCTCATATTTTCCATTCACAATTGCGTCTTTGGCGGCAATTGAGGCCTTGCTTTGGTTCGTCGGCCTCTTTACAGACAGCACAAATTTGGCAGGCCCGTGGCCGCCGCTCACTCAGGGGTTCGAGAGAATATATGAGCAACAATAACACCATTGCAGGCTGGGTCCTTGCTGGCGGCATCGCCGCACTGGGCTTTTCGATTGTCAGCGGGAAATATTTTCACGCCGGCAAGCACGAGCGTCCGGAAGTCATGGGCTTTGTGATCGAAGGCGTCGAAGCCTCCGGTGGCGGCGCTGATGCTGGCCCGTCGATCGAGACGCTGTTGCAAACGGCCGATGCTGCCGCTGGCGAAAAAGTCTTCGCTAAATGTGCAGCATGCCACACGATCAATCAGGGTGGAGCCAATGGCATCGGCCCGAATCTCTATGGATCCATGGGCAAGCCTCATGGCCATGTCGCTGGCTTTGCTTATAGCGATGCGCTGAAAAGCATCGCGGGCAATTGGGACTGGGCCGGCATGAACGCCTGGCTGACGTCGCCACGGAAATATGCTGAAGGCACCAAGATGACCTTTGCCGGCCTCGGCAAGGCAGAAGACCGCGCCAATCTGATGGTCTATCTGAATGAGCAAGGTTCAAACCTGCCACTGCCAGCCGCTCCGGTGGTTGAAGCTCCTGCAGAAGAAGCAGCCGAAGCGGAAGCTGGCGCCGATGCCGAAGCCGTTGAAGCGGTAGAAGCAGACACAGCGGCGGCTGCAGAATAGCAGTCCACTGAACACGGCGGCCAACATTTGGTTGGCCGACCGGGTAGCTCTAGCCGCAGTCGAGCTCGTAAAATTTCTGGATAATGTCCCAGGCCTCGTCCGCGGTTTCAACAAACTGGAACAGCTCGAGATCCTTGCGGCTGATTGTACCTTCTTCGGCCAAGGCGTCGAAATTGATCACCCGGTTCCAGAAGTCCTTGCCGAATAGCAATATCGGAAGCTTTTCCATCTTGCCAGTCTGCACCAGCGTGACCAGTTCGAGAAATTCGTCCAGCGTCCCGAAGCCGCCAGGGAACACCGCAACCGCTCTCGCCCGCAACAGGAAGTGCATCTTGCGCAGCGCGAAATAATGGAACTGGAAGCTAAGCGACGGCGTCACATATTCGTTGGGCGCTTGCTCGTGCGGCAGGACAATATTGAGCCCGATCGATTCTTTGCCGGCGTCCGCAGCACCGCGATTGGCCGCTTCCATGATCGACGGGCCGCCACCGGAGCAGACCACGAAGTCGCGCTTGCCGTCGCTGGAAATACCGCAGGCACTCGCCAACCGAGCGAGGTTGCGGGCTTCGTCATAATATTTGGCTTTTTCTTTCAGACGCTGCGCTATCTTGCGCGATTCGTCGTCGGTCGCCGCCTCGATCAGCGCATCGGCCTTGTCAGGCTCTGGGATTCGCGCGGATCCATACATTACCAATGTCGATCCGATGCCGGCTTCGTCGAGCAGCATTTCCGGCTTCAGCAGTTCAAGCTGGAACCGGACCGGGCGCAATTCCTCGCGGAGCAGAAAATCGGTATCCTGAAAGGCAAGCCGATAAGCTGGATCACGGGTTTGCGCAGTGCTCACAGCAGCCTTTTCGGCATATTCTGCTTCCTGCTTGGCGTGGTGGAAACGATGGTCGTGAAGATCTTTATTTGTCATCTCTCAGCCCTAACGCAAAGATTTGCGACTGACCAGAGACCTTATTATCCTAACGGCAATATCCGTTACCGCTCATGTCGAGATGGAAATGGTCGCGGTGTGCGGCGTTATAATCGGGGCTAAGCACGGTGCCAAAACGCTTGCAGGCGCTGTCGTGGATCGCGGCGAGAAACTGCATTTCCTGACGTCCGTTTGCCCAGTTGCTTTCAACCGTGATCCGGCGTCCGTCGGTCAGCACAAATGCGGATACGTCAATCGCATTGGCGTGCGCATGTTGTGACAATTTACCCGAACCGGCGATATTGCGGCAACTGTAACTGCCCATAGTCTCAATCCGCTGCAGGTCGCTGCCAAGATATTGGCGGGCTGCGCGTTTGACGGCATATTCCGTCCAGGCAGCAAATTTGCTGGCAAGTTCGCATTTTACCGGCCCCAGATTGGTCACGTCAGCACCGACATCGAGCAGCTTGATACTGTCGATCTGGCTGCAGCCACCGCTGAACTCGCGATTGGGCAGCGGAGAAAAGCGCACGTTGGCCTTGCCAAGGTCGCTGAAACATTGCCGAGCAGAAGCTGTCGGATTGAAAGATCCAAGGCCGGCAGATGCCTGCGGTCGCTTCGATGCGCCGCTGCTTCCGGAGGGAATTGCGCCACAAGCACTGAGCAACAAAGAAACCAGGCCCAAAACCCCGATTGTCCGCCCTCGACGATTGTCATGTAAGTTGAATATCATGCTCTTATCAATGGCACAGGATGGTTAATTCCACGCTGACGCTCATGGTTAATTTTGTCTTACCGGCGTGGAGAACCGGACGGGCGACAACTTGCGACAATTTTGCGCTGGACCATTCGGCTTGCAATATACAAAAGAATGGCATGAAATTTTTAAGCAAATTGAATAGCCTGCCGGTCTTCTGGATATTGCTGGCAATACCCGCCATTCTGATGGTCCGTGGGTATTGGACGGGCGATACAATCGCCATGGATATGCTCCATCCGACAGGAGAGTTCTCCGCCAGATTCATGATCATTGCTCTAGTTATCACACCATTGTCAGTTATATTCGGGAACCGGAAGTGGATTTCGTGGATGATGAAGCGGCGCCGGTCCTTCGGACTTGCCGCTTTCGGATATGGTGTTCTCCATCTCATATTTTACGTTATCGATATGGAAGCTCTGAAACCCATTCTGGCAGAATTCTGGGCGCCGGGCATCTGGACCGGCTGGGCGGCCTTGCTAATTTTCGTGCCGCTGGCAGTGACGAGTAATAACCTATCCATGCGCCGGCTGAAGCAAGGTTGGAAGCGGTTGCAGCGGCTAGTGTATCTTGCGGCCCTGCTGACCCTCGCTCATTGGCTGTTAATCCACGACGGCGTAGGCGGCGCTCTAGCACATTTTATTCCACTGATGGCACTAGAGCTATTGCGAGTCATTATCACTTATGCCAGAAGAAATAATGGGATAAAGCAGCGCGAATCGCTGCAGGCCGAATAAATTTGGAGAAACTGACAATGAAATATTCTGTAATCGCCGCCGCTACGACTGCCTTGATAGCCACTGCCGGCTTGTCCTCCCCTGCACTTGCAACCGGCAAGATGACCTGTGAAGCGGGTCCGCAATCCGGCTGGAAAACGCAAGCCCAGCTGAAAGCCGACCTGATCGCAAAAGGCTGGACGGTCAAGAAATCCAAGATCGATGGCGGTTGCTATGAAGTCTATGGCACGACTCCCGAAGGCGATCGGGTAGAAGCCTATTTCCACCCGGTTTCGCTAGAAAAACTGCTGGTTCTGCGCCGCGGCAAAGAACTTTTCCGTAAGCCGTAAGCAGCCTAGCCGGAACGATTAGTATCAGACATTTGACGCTTGACATGCTGCGCCGCACAAGACAAAGCGGCGCCGGGCCACGCGGTCCCAACGCCGCGCGAGCTCTCTGTAAGGAGAAGCGTTTAAATGACTGATACTAATATACCGACGCCAGAATTGCGTCCAGACTGCCCGAATTTTTCATCGGGTCCGACAGCCAAATTCCCCGGCTGGTCCCTCGACAAAATCAACACCATCGCCATGGGTCGCTCGCATCGTTCCGCGACCGGCAAGGCGCGCTTGAAATATGCTATCGACCTCAGTCGCGAGCTTTTGGGTATACCCGACGACTATCTGATCGGCATCGTGCCGGCTTCCGATACCGGAGCCGTCGAGCTGGCGATGTGGAATATGCTGGGCGCCCGTCCGGTCACCGT
>NZ_JBALUT010000066.1:0-14934 GCF_036963705.1 Parasphingorhabdus sp.
TGCGACACCGCGACCGACGATGCCTTATTCTATGGCATCAGGTCGAAATCCAAACTGATCGTCTGCGCCCCCTGCTGCCAGCATGAAGTATTGGTGGACCTGCAGAAGAGCGAGACCGAGAACCGGAAATTTATATCGCACGGCCTGTTCCTGCAAAAGCAGGCGGACCTGATCACCGACAACAGCCGCGTGATGCTACTACGGTCACAAGGCTATCAGGTCGATGTCATTGATTTCGTCTCGACCGAGCACACGCAGAAAAACACGCTGATCACAGCGATCAAGAAGAACAAGCCGTCGCCCAAATATCTTGAGCAATATGAAGCCTATAAGAAGGCCTATGGGTTTAGCGGGATAAAGCTGGAGGCGTTGATGCGCGAAGCTGGATTGATCCGCTCGGAGTGAAACTGCGCGGTTGTTCTTAGTCCGATCTGGCTAACAATCGCCGCAATGCTTCTGGGTGATCGAGGTCGCGGCCAAAATGAGGTCATCGAGTTGGACGCATGTTGACGGTAGCGTGAAAACTGCAATTTTGTCACGAATGGCCGATGGACCTGCGTGACTTAATCCGATTTCCTCAAGATAGCTACAGGAGGCATGCAACGTCGAATTGAACCGGCGGTTTGGCTTCAAAACCAATTGGAAGGCGGACATTGCTGATCACCATATCGCGACCATTATATTCAATCTGAAAATTATTTTTCTTTTGTCAGTGAGTTGTCGATCGCGCCATTCGAGCGTGTGGCTTTTTTACCAGCCATCTTTTTCCCCTTGTCATTCTCGACCTGCAACAGTCCTTCCATCACGGCGCAAGCGACCATATGGGTTCTGTTCTTTGCTCGCAATTTCAAACGAATATTCTCGACATGTCGATCGATAGTGCGGGCCGCGATATCTATCAATTGGGCGACCTCTTTGGTAGACAACCCCTGAGCTATATACTCCAGTATCTCTGTTTCACGAGCTGTTAGATTGGGACCGTTGGTCAAATTCTCTTGTTGCAGCATTTGAACATCCGCCTTGTTCTTGCCAGACCCTATCCTGACGTTTTAATACCCCCATATTTACGTCATCGCCAAATCGATAAACCCACCTTTCTTGCTTGAACCTTAGACAACCACTTTTCGATCGATACATATAGTATAAAATCGCCTGAATTTAACTGTTTGATTTTATTGTACTTTAGGTACAGCACTTTTGTCTATAGGTAAAACCCCTTAGTAAATTCTGACACGGATAATTACCTGTCATTTCATTCACAGGAATCGCTGGATAGACCGGACTCCGGCGGACGGTGTACACAAGTATCAATAACAAGATTGTCGCTTCTGAGGACGCAGGCATCAGTGGGCAAAACTGACTGCGTAACAATTGGGTCGTGCTGAATTTCTCAAAGGGAGTAGCACGCATGCAATCGGCAATATCACTACCAACTGCTAAGCAGGGGTTGCACTCAAATATTCGCACAACCGCTTTGCGGTTTCGCGCTGGGCAAATGATTTTTGATGAAGGGCAAAGCGCTACGCGCTGGTACGAAGTAGTGCGCGGCACGGTTCGCACCTGCCGCTTTCATCTTGATGGCCACCGGCATCTGACCGGGTTTTTCTTTGACGGCGATGTATTTGGTGCCGACCATGGCAATTACGGAACGTCTGCGGAGGCCGTAACCGATGTCACGGTCCGCTGTTATCGTGTTGGCGATATATCACAGACTTCCGACTCTGGACCGGAGCTAGATGGAGCGCTTTCCTTCTTGTTTCGCGCTATGTCGAGCGCGCAGCGGTATCTCTTCATTATGGGACATAGAACCGCCCCAGAACGACTGGCAGCTTTTCTGCTTTGTCTGTATCAGCAGGGAGGTGACGAGCCTAATCTGCAACTCCCCATGTCCCGCAATGATATCGCCGACTTCCTGGGGCTAACCATTCATACAGTCAGTAGAACTTTTTCGGATCTTACACGTCGCGGGTTCATTGAGGTGGACGGTCGGAATTCCGTTATTGTCACCGATCATGCCGGTCTTTGTAACCTTGCTGGCGAATTTCAGGACAATTTTCCGAATGATGGCCACGGAGACATTCACCCGGCGGCCGACCTTTGCCTTGGTGATCGACCCGCAGCCTGAAAAACGAAATTTCAATGAGATGATGGGAGACTCCTATGACGATCATTACTCAAAGCCCATTGGGTTGGCTTCTGACAGTACCGATATTGGTCTGTGCAAACGGTCAAGCGAAAGCGGCAACTGAGCCGCAAGCCTCTGTGAACAGTGTTAACCGGCTAGCATTGACATATAATATACAGTCGTTTTGGGATCAGGAATTGGCAGAACTCGACCGTTCGCCTGCCCGGCTTCGCGGTACGGAAACAGAAGGTTATGGTGGGGCCAAGCGGTCTGTAGACCCCATTACTGAAGAGACCGAAACCAAAACGGGAGCGTCAGATATGGCCGCATCTTTCGACGCAATCAGAGCTGAACTTGCTGAACAGAAAAAGATGATCGCCGATCAAAATGTGCTGATCAAGATGCAAGATGAAAAGATCAAACAGCTGGAACTACACAATCAACTGGTGCGGGCAGAAACGAATGTTGCATCGCCCTGGTCTCTGTCTCAGCTGCGAGGGGCCGGAATGCAACCAGCCCCGAATTCAACGCCGGCAGATTCTCTGCCGGTTGATGATACAGCACTACCGGACGGACCAGTTGGCGAGGCTCCTCCCGCAACACAAACTATTGAACAGAAAGTGGCAGCCGTTCCCGAGGGACAAGGCGTGCTGACCCCCAGAGGGCAATTCGTGCTGGACCCATCCATTGAATATACGCTTTCGTCAACAAACCGGCTGGTCTTTCGCGGAATAGAACTCATTCCAGGCATTCAAATTGGTGCCATCGAAGCCAGCGACGCGGATCGTGAAACCGCCATCGGAACATTCGCCATGCGCTATGGCTTGACCAATCGATTGGAAATTGAAGGCCGGATACCTCTGTTGTATCGGCGAGACAGAATTCAGGTCGTACAACAACGCGGCGACCAAATTGTCAGAGAAATCAGCCTCAATGAAACCGATATTGGCGATGCGGAATTCGCATTGCGGTACCAGATTAACGAACCGAAGGGACAAAATCTTATCTGGATCGCGGGACTGCGCGTTAAGTCCGACACGGGAAAAAGTCCCTATGAAATTCCGTTTGATGAATTCGGAGTAGCGACCGGACTTGCTACCGGCTCCGGATTCTGGGGCATTCAGCCGAGCATGAGCTTCTTGCTGCCTTCCGATCCTGTCGTCCTGTTTGGCGGTGTCGGCTATCTCTGGAACATCGAGCGCGATGTTAACCGGGTGGTCGGTGATGTGCTTGTAGGCAAAGTCGATCCGGGTGACGCAGTCAACGCCAGTGTCGGCTTCGGCTTTGCGTTGAATCCACGTTTTTCATTTTCTCTCGGCTATCGGCACAACTATATTTTTTCAACCCGAACCGAACTGGGTGACACGGTTCAGGATAGCAAGGACATCCAGGTCGGCTCACTCAATTTTGGAATGTCGTACCGGTTGAGCGAGCGGCAATCGCTCAATCTTGGATTTCAGTTTGGCGTGACAGCCGATGCGCCGGATATGAGTATGACCCTGCGTATACCATTTCGATTCTGACGGCTCGATCCCGGACCGCACTGGTAGAAAGGACAGAGTCATTTTCGGAGATTTGAACGTTGCTGACATCTGGCGGGGAGGAGAATTAGAATCCAAGCGCGCCAATACCGGCTTCAGCCGCAGCATCCTCGAGAGCGCTACTCAAGCGATCAAACATCAGATCGGAGCTGAAACTCTGATATCCTGAAAGGTCGAGCGTGGCATCTACTTCTTGGACGCTTTCAAACCCTCGGGCGGTGTTGATCAACAGGTTCTGAACACCATTGACGGTATCATGTGAAATCGCCGTGCGGCCGCCGTTGAGCAGATAGACGGGGGTGTCGCCGACTTTCATCCTGATATTGCCCGTTGACAATATGCCGCCTTCAAGCGCTGCGGCATCGACTTGAAGTAGGCCGGCAGCGGCTGTCTGGATGGTTTCCGGGCCATCATCGGTCCAGTTCAATATGGTGTGGAGCGCCAGTTCGCCGTCAACATAGGTGCGGATATCGGCTCCAAAATTGACTTCCAACCCGGACCAAACAAACCCGCCGCGTAGCTTGTCCAGATCTTCGTCTGTGACAAGTACGGGCAGGTTTGCCGCCGCCACTTGCTGTTCTGCTTTTGCAGCTTGGGGGTAGCACAACGCCAGAACGGCGAGCGGGGTGCATATTTTTATGGTGATGTTCATGGCCTCTCTCTCATCTGACTGTTCCAACCCGAACATCAAGCAGGAACTCGGGCGTGAGTTGGTACAGTGGGGGAAGGTGCGTGGTAAGATTACCGATTTCGGCTGTGGGGGAAATCTGATCCGTCGGAGCGGTTGCCCAAAGACTCCAGTCTCCTGCGAGATTATATGTGGGGCGCTTTTTAATCGGGCCATCGACAATGGCGAGTGCAACGCCATTCCAGTATTTGTGAAACTCCTTAGTCGGATATTTTTTCAGCCCCAGTACCGAATCACCAACCAGAACCTGGTCCTTCGTCTGCCCTTTCACCACGACAAAATGTTTGAAACCGTCGAGGTCCAGCAGCACAATGACAGGACGTTTCACCTGATACAGCTGTTCGGGCTTTAGCTTGAAACCTTCAGCCCGATAACCGATCGATTGCAGATAGTTGCGCATGTCCAGCATCGAGAAGCCAACCTTGCGGATAACCGGCTTGTCTCCCAAATTCCACATCGCTCTAAACGGCGTGCTTTCAGCGGTTGGTCGATCATAATGATAGGTGAGTAAGGTTGCGACAGCGGCCGACCCGCAGCTGAAGTCGTAGCGCTGGCGTATGACCGAGCGGAAGGGGATGTCCCACCACGTCATTACGTCAATGGAAAAATCTCCGCCAATTGCTTCGCGGCCCAATCGTACTTCGGCACTCGCGCTGTGGCTGTACAATGAAGCCACCGCGACCAATGAAAAAACTCCGCCCTTCAATATGCGCCCGAAGGACGGAGGAAGTTTGGCAATGATGGAATTGGAGACCATTGTCATCGCCTAATCGTTGATATTGATTGTTACACTCATCCCTGCCTGGAGCGAGGATTGTGCGCCGGTATTGAAAACGAAATTGCCCAGACCATTGAAACCGGAAAGCGCATTATCTGCCAGGTTCACATCACCGGCGGTATAATCGCCGATGATCGTGTTACCGGTATTTTCCGCGTTCAGCAGCTGGTTGTTGATGGCAAGCTGATTGCCGCTGCTAAGCGCGTTCAGGTCATCCAGTGAAAGTATCGGGGACGAGGTGTCTGCGGGTGCCGGGGCAGGATTTGACGCGCTGCCCGAACCCGATGACAGATCGGCGCTGCCAGAGGCAGATTGGCCCATTGCCTGCGCAGGAACCAATGCCAGCGCCAGGGACAATATTGCCGCTTTGGGGGATAGTTTGTTCATGACCGTGTCTCCGGTTCAAGGGGGACGGGGCCGACACCTGACGGGTTAGGTGGTGCCGGCCCAGCCTTGCTAGCAAATTCGGTTCGTCTTGCCTGACTGGGGGTTTACAGGTCAGACAGAACGGTCCGGCTCTTTAGTTGCCGCTGCCGTTGCCGCCGGATTGGCCTGCACCGCTGTCACCGAAATTAACGGTACCCATCGCCGAAATATTCGATCCGGCCTGGGCATTGGAGTTAATACCGGTGTTCCATGCCTGGTTCAGGATACCTGCATAGGCTGCAAAGGAACTGCCCTGGACGCGGTTGTCGCCGCTGATCTGATCAGAGGCACCGATGAGACGGGTCTGGTCGACGAGGGCATTCATGCCTGAGTTGGCATTGATTGCTAACAGCGTTTGCGTTGCCGTCACCGTGCTGTTGTTGCTGGCAATATCGCCGGTAGTAACCGAGTTGTCGTTGGTCGTCTGTGCCTGCAGGTAAACATCGAGCAGATCATTGACCACCACGGCACTACCAGAGGTGTTGTCGACATCATTATTCTGTGCTTGTTGGGCCATGGCAGGTGCGCCAACGGCAAGAACACAGACAGCGGCTGAAGCAGCCATTAGTTTTACCATTTTCATCGTCATTCTCCTATTGGTTCAAAGGCAACTCATTTTTCCCTGATCAATCTAGGAAGGGGGTAAAGAAGCCCTGTTGTTCACCGCTCAATGCGGCCTGACCTTGATAGGACGAGTCGCAAAACAGTTTGTTGCGAAATGGCAATTGCCGACTAATTTTTCTGTCTTGTTGCTGTTTGATAACTTGATAGTCATCGAAATGCGTACCATTTTAACGGTCATAACCAGCATCCGGTTTCAGGGTTTGGCGGCCACGAGCCTAACGCCTCTTTCGTGCGCGCCAGGCTTGTAAGATTTTGCCCAGCTCGAACCCCTGTAATTGGGGCATAAGCTGACTGACTGCGTCGACATTTCCCAAGCCCGCTTTTGCGCAGCAATCCAAATTCAGACACTGGCCACCGTTCCTACTTGATGCGGGAAGCAGACTGGTTAGAGTGGGCATTTCACGCACCTCGCCGCGCGAGGCACACGCCCCTTCAAAACGGATGATAATATGCGCAATCTGCTTCTCTCCACCTTTGCCCTGACTGCTTTCACGGTCAGCCCTGCCGCCGCTCAGCAAACAGTATCTCCGGAGAAGCCGGCACTTGATATCGGCGCTGGTGGACGACCGGTTGGCGAGGCCTGGTCGCGCAGTCCGGTATATGCCCAGCATGGCATGGCGGCGACCGCCCATCCACTGGCCAGTCAGATCGCTATCGATATTCTCAAAAAAGGCGGCTCGGCGGTCGACGCGGCGATTGCGGCCAACGCGGCGCTGGGCCTGATGGAGCCGACGGGCAACGGTATCGGCGGTGATTTATTCGCGATCATCTGGGACCCGAAGACGCAAAAATTATATGGCCTCAACGGATCGGGCAAAAGCCCGATGGGGACCAGCTACAAGCAATTCATCAAGCAACTCAAAGGCAGCAAGACGATCCCGCCATTCGGCCCGATGCCGATTACCGTTCCCGGGACCGTCGACGCCTGGTTTGAAATGCACGGGAAGTTCGGCAAGCTGAGCATGGCGGATATTCTCGCACCGACGATCGCTTATGCCAAGGACGGCCATCCGGTTGCGCCGGTGATCGGCTATTATCTCGACAGCAACCTCAAGCGGTTCGAACAAAGCCTGGATATGATCGGTGATTTTGACAATGCGCGAAATACCTATTTCAAAAACGGCGCGCCCAAGGCGGGCGAGATTTTCAAGAATCCTGATCTCGCCAACACGCTTGGAAAAATCGCCACAGGTGGCCGCGACGCCTTTTACAAAGGCGACATCGCCCAGACCATCGACGGCTATTTCAAACGGATTGGCGGCAATCTGCGCTACAAAGATTTCGCCGCCCACAGCAGTCTTTGGGTAGAACCGGGCTGCGTGGACTATCGCAAAGGCTATGAGCTGTGCGAGCTCCCACCTAACTCGCAAGGGTTTGCGGCGCTGCAAATGGCCAATATCCTCAAGAATGTCGATCTGACCCGATGGCCGCGTGGCAGCGCCGAGGTTTTGCATTATATTACCGAAGCCAAACGTCTGGCCTTTGAAGATGTCGCGCGCTTTTACGCCGATCCGGAGGCCTCCCCTGCCCCGCTGCAATGGCTGCTGTCGGATGATTATGGCAAAGAACGTTTCGCGTTGATCGATCCGGCCAAGGCCACGCCCGGCTTCGGTCCGGGCGAACCCAAGCTCGAAGGCGAAGGCGACACGACCTATCTTACCGTCGCTGACAAGGACGGGATGATGGTCTCGCTGATCCAGTCCAATTATCGCGGCATGGGCAGCGGGCTGGTCGCGGATGGCCTTGGCTTCATGTTTCAGGATCGCGGCGAGCTCTATTCACTCGATGCGAAACATCCCAATGCCTACGCGCCTGGCAAACGCCCGTTCCAGACAATCATCCCTGCCTTCATGAAGAAGGACGGCAAACCGTTCATGTCCTTCGGCCTGATGGGCGGCGGCATGCAGCCGCAAGGCCATGTCCAGGTCATGATCAACATGGTCGATTATGGCATGAACCTCCAGGAAGCCGGCGATGCAGCACGCCTGAACCATGACGGCGGTCGCCAACCTACCGACGATCTTGCGGGAACCGGCGCCGATCTGCTGGGTATACTCCATGTCGAACCGGGCATATCGGCCGAGACAATCGAAAGGCTGAAAGCAATGGGACATGTGGTAGAAGTGGTCGATAATGGCGCGATGTTCGGCGGTTATCAGGCGATCACCCGCGACGCGGAGACCGGCGTCTATACTGGTGCCACCGAAATGCGCAAAGACGGTCAGGCGATCGGCTATTGAAGCGACGTCAAGATTGCCTCAAATATAAAATTATACTGGAGTGAAAATGCACAAAACCCTTCTCGTCGCCCTGCTGCCTTTATTGGCGCTCGCCCAACCCGCATCCGCTCAGATGGAGAATTTCAAACCCGGACCGGTTTTTGAAGAATTCGGACCGATTGCGCCGGTGCAGCAAAGCGAACCGGTGGCGATAGACAGTATGTTCAAGGTCAGCTTCGACGTCGCCAAGGCCGCTGATCCCGACAAGCTCAACCGCACAATCGAAAGCGCGGCGCGTTTCATCAACATGCATGTTGCCGCCGGCGTTCCGGAACAGAATATCAGGCTCGCCATTGTCGTCCATGGCGGTGCCTCGTTCGATCTGACTCACCAGGAGTTTTTCGCGGCGCACAAGGACGGAGCAACAAATGCCAGCGCTGCAGCAATCGCGCAATTGCAGGAGCATGGCGTCAAATTCTACCTGTGCGGCCAGAGTGCAGCGGCCCATGGTATCAGCAACGCTGACCTGCTGCCGGGGGTTCAAATGTCTCTGTCAGCGATGACCGCCCACGCCCTGCTGCAACAGCAAGACTTTACGATCAATCCCTTCTGATACTGCGAAAACAAGCAATGTTGAAGGTCGCTAGTTACAATATCCACAAGGGGGTCGGCACCGACAGGCGCCGCAACCCGGGTCGGATCATTGACGTGCTCAACGAAATCGATGCCGATATTATCGCGCTGCAGGAGGCTGACCGCCGCTTTGGCGCGAGGGCTGCGGCTATTCCGCAGAAACTGCTGGAGATGCACAGCGACTATCGCGCTATACCGCTGGATGTACAGATCGATTCAATGGGCTGGCACGGCAATGCGATATTGGTGCGCAAATCCGCCAAAGTTGTTGCCCATGACATCATGCACATCCCCTGCCTCGAACCGCGCGGCGCGATCATGGCCCATTGCCAGTGGGAGGACAAAGAGCTGGCGATTTTCGGCATGCATCTTGACCTGTCCGGCCTGTGGCGCAGACGGCAGGCGGCCGCGATCATAAAGCTCGCGCAGGAAAAGCAACGCGATGTCCCGGTGGTGCTAATGGGCGATCTCAACGAGTGGAGCGCCGCCAGCGGCTGCCTGAAGGATTTCGGCAAGGCCTTCGAGATGGTGGAATGTGGCCGGAGCTTTCATTCCCGCAGCCCGATCGCCACGCTCGACCGGATCATGCACTCCGATGATATCCAGTCTTCAGCCGCGGGAGTCCACGATAGCCCGGCTGCGCGCAAAGCATCCGATCATCTGCCGGTATGGGCGAAAATCACATTCGGTTAAAGACCCTGGCCTGGTCACCTGACTGCACTACGTAACTCTACCTATATTGCCCCGACCAGCACACTGGTAGCGCCAATTCCACACAACGTGGAAGGACGTTATGGACAATTTACTGGTAAAGGCTGGCGGATGGCTGGTTCTCGTGTTTCTGGCATTCATTGCAATGGTAATGGCGGTGGACGGTGGTTTCGCCGTGCATATGGCGATCATCATGATCGCCTGCCTGATCGCGCTCTGGGTGACGATCAGCAAGGCTGATTATGCGGCGATCGGTCGCGGAATATTGAATGCTCCGGCTGATCCCGGAAAATATGACGACGATCCGATCCGCTGGGGTGTGATCGCCACGCTTTTCTGGGGCATGGCGGGATTCTTCGTCGGATTGTATATCGCCCTGCAACTGGCCTTTCCGGCCCTCAATCTCGGCCTGGAATATACCACATTCGGGCGTCTCCGCCCGCTCCACACTTCTGCCGTTATTTTCGCTTTCGGAGGCAATGCGCTAATCGCGACGAGTTTCTATATCGTCCAGCGCACTTGCAGGGCGAGGCTGGCCTTCCCCCGTCTCGCCCGCTTTGTTTTCTGGGGTTACCAGCTGTTCATCGTGCTGGCCGCCACCGGCTATCTGATGGGTGTCACCCAGTCCAAGGAATATGCCGAACCGGAATGGTATATCGATATCTGGTTGACCATCGTCTGGATCAGCTATGCGGCGGTATTCATCGGTACCATCGTAAAACGGTCCGAACCCCATATTTACGTCGCCAACTGGTTCTTCCTGAGCTTCATCCTCACCGTGGCGCTGCTGCATCTGGTCAATGGCCTCGCCATGCCAGTCAGCCTGCTCGGCGCAAAAAGCTATAGCGCCTTTGCCGGTGTCCAGGATGCGCTGACCCAGTGGTGGTACGGCCATAACGCGGTTGGATTTTTTCTGACCGCAGGCTTCCTTGGCATGATGTATTATTTCGTGCCTAAACAGGCCGAACGGCCGGTGTACAGCTATCGCCTGTCGATCATCCACTTCTGGTCGCTGATCTTCCTCTATATCTGGGCCGGTCCGCACCATCTCCATTATACCGCGCTGCCCGACTGGGCGCAGACACTCGGCATGGTCTTCTCGATCGTACTGTGGATGCCAAGCTGGGGCGGCATGATCAACGGCCTGATGACGCTGAACGGCGCCTGGGACAAGATCCGCACCGATCCGATCATCCGGATGATGGTGCTGGCGCTCGCCTTTTACGGGATGAGCACTTTTGAAGGGCCGATGATGTCGATCAAGTCGGTCAACAGCCTGTCGCATTATACTGACTGGACGATAGGCCATGTGCACAGTGGCGCGCTCGGCTGGAACGGCATGATCACCTTTGCTGCTCTATACTATATGGTGCCGCGCCTGTGGGGTCGCCAAAGACTTTACAGTCTGCGGATGGTCAACTGGCACTTCTGGCTCGCGACCCTCGGCATCGTGCTCTACATCGCTTCGATGTGGGTTGCCGGAATCATGCAGGGCCTGATGTGGCGCGAATATGGTGACGACGGCTATCTCGTCTATGCGTTCAGCGAAGTCGTCTCGGCGATGTTCCCGATGTATGTCATCCGGGCTACCGGGGGCCTGCTCTATCTCGCTGGCGCGGTTGTCATGGTTTACAACGTCTGGATGACGGTTGCTGGCAAACTCCGCGAGGAAAAATCAATGACCGAAACACCCCATGACCCAGAGGCTGACAAGCCCCTGGTCGCGGTTCCGGCAGAGTGAGGGAGACACGACTATGACCACACTCACGCAAAAGCATAAGAAAATCGAGCGCAACATCACCCTGCTGGGCGTGCTCGCCCTGGTCACGGTGATGATCGGTGGCATCGTCGAGATTGCACCTCTTTTCTGGATCGACAATACGGTCGAGAAAGTCGAGGGCGTACGACCTTACACCCCGCTGGAACTGGCTGGACGCAATATCTATGTCCGCGAGGGATGCTATTCCTGCCACAGCCAGATGATCCGGCCGTTCCGCGATGAAGTGGAACGCTATGGCCATTATTCCTTGGCGGCGGAATCGATGTATGACCATCCCTTCCAATGGGGTTCCAAGCGGACCGGGCCTGATCTGGCCCGTGTCGGAGGACGCTATTCGGACGAATGGCACGTCCAGCACCTGACAGATCCGCGCGCTGTTGTGCCGGAATCGATCATGCCACCTTATGCGTTTCTCGCCGAAAAGGAGCTCAAATCGGGAGATATGAGCGACCATTTGCGCGCCCTTTCCCGGGTCGGAGTTCCCTACAGTAAGGAAGCGATTGAAAAGGCCAATGAAGACCTGCTGACACAGGTCGATCCGATGGCCAGCACGACCGAACTCGAGAAACGCTATCCCAAGGTGCAGGTCCGCGACTTTGACGGTAATCCCGACAAACTCAGCGAAATGGACGCTCTGGTAGCCTATCTGCAGATGATCGGAACATTGGTCGACTTCGAGGCAGGCGAAGCGCTGGAGCAGCCGCGATGAATTACGAAGCGCTGCGCCATTTTGCCGATAGCTGGGGCCTGCTGTTCATGACTGTAGTATTTCTGACCCTGATCGGTTGGACCTTTCGCCCAGGCGCCGGACGCAATCACGAAGAAGCCGCCCATATGATATTTGACGAGGACAAAAACGATGTCGGATAAAAGACGCGTCGATGAACCGACCGGAACCGAAACCGTAGGCCATGAATGGGACGGCATCGAGGAACTCGACACGCCGATGCCGCGCTGGTGGCTGTTGACGCTATACGCCACGATCGTCTGGGCGATCGGCTATGTCATCCTCTACCCCGCGATCCCGATGCTCAATTCGGCTAGCGAAGGCCTGCTCGGCTGGAGCAGCCGTGGCGATTATGCGATCGAAGTGGCCGAGCGTCAGAAAGAGCTCGAACCGATCCGCGCAGCGCTGGTCTCCGGGGATATCAACGCGATGGGCAGCGATCCGCAATTGCTGCAACAGGCGATCGAAGGCGGACGATCCGCGTTTAAGGTTCATTGCGTGCAATGCCATGGCTCCGGCGCTGCTGGATCAAAAGGCTATCCCAATCTCAACGATGATGACTGGCTTTGGGGCGGTGATCTCGAAACGATCGAATATACACTGATCCACGGTATCCGGAACCCGGACCATGACCAGACCAGATTCTCCCAAATGCCGGCCTTCGGCAAAGACGGGATCTTGCAGGCGAATGAAATCCAGGACCTGGTATCTTACGTCCGTGTAGTCTCCGGTCGCGAGAAACAAAGCGCAGCTGCCACACGCGGAGCCGCATTGTTCGAGACCAATTGCGCCGTCTGCCACGGGGCCGACGGCACCGGTGACCGCGTCCAGGGTGCACCCAATCTCACTGATGCTATCAGTCTTTATGGCCTCGATCGCGCTTCGTTGACCGACACTATCACCAATGCCCGTTACGGTGTCATGCCGCGCTGGGGACAACGGCTCGACCCGGCGA
Source organism: Parasphingorhabdus sp. (assembly GCF_036963705.1). Lineage (GTDB taxonomy): Bacteria > Pseudomonadota > Alphaproteobacteria > Sphingomonadales > Sphingomonadaceae > Parasphingorhabdus. The sequence goes on from NZ_JBALUT010000066.1 coordinate 13,208, forward strand.
CAATCCGGATGCTGGCAGCCTATGTCCATTCTCTGGGTGGTGGCGAAAAGCCGCTGGTAGTGGCACCGGCTACAGAAGCCAGCGCTGAAGGCGGGAATGATGAGCAATCCTAAGGAAATTCTCGATCCGGAGCTGAAACTCTATGAATCGCGCAAAAAGGTTTTTCCCAAAGCGGTCGACGGCACATTCCGGCGGCTGAAATGGGTGATCATGGCGATCACCCTCGCCATCTATTACATCACGCCGTGGATACGCTGGGATCGTGGACCCTACGCCCCCAGCCAGGCAGTTCTCGTCGATCTCGCCAACCGGCGCTTTTACATGTTCGGCATCGAAATCTGGCCGCATGAGTTTTACTATGTCGCCGGTATGCTGGTCATGGCCGGTATCGGGCTTTTCCTCGTTACCTCGGCTGTCGGCCGCGCCTGGTGCGGCTATTCCTGTCCGCAAACCGTGTGGACAGACCTGTTCCAGCATGTCGAGCGCGCGATCGACGGTGACCGCAACACCCAGTTCCGTCTGCAGGACGCCCCATGGGGGCCGAAGAAAACCGGCAAGCGCCTTCTGAAATGGTCGATCTGGCTGTTTATCGGTTTCTGGACCGGCGGCGCGTGGATCATGTATTTCGCCGATGCACCCACTCTGGTTGTCGACTTCTGGACCGGTCAGGCAGCCTTTGTCGCTTATGCCACGGTCGGCGTGTTGACCATGACAACATTCATATTCGGCGGTTTTATGCGCGAGCAAGTGTGCATCTATATGTGCCCGTGGCCGCGTATCCAGACCGCGATGATGGACGAAAAATCGCTGACCGTCACTTACAAGGACTGGCGTGGCGAGCCGCGCGGCAGCGTGAAAAAAGCGGAAGCCCAGCCGGGCGGTTTTGGCGACTGTATCGACTGCAATCAATGCGTAGCTGTGTGCCCGACCGGCATAGATATCCGCGAAGGACCGCAAATCGGCTGCATCACCTGCGCGCTATGCATCGATGCCTGTGACAAGGTAATGGATCAGGTCGGACGTCCGCGCGGACTGATCGACTATGCGACTCTGGAAGATGCCGATCTGGAAAAAGCCGGAAAACCGCACGAACCGATCCTCAAAACCCTGTTCCGTCCCCGGACCATCCTCTATTCCACGATCTGGGGTGCGATCGGGCTGGCGATGCTGTTTGCGGTCGGCAATCGAACCCGCATCGACATCAGCGCCAATCATGACCGCAACCCGGTCTATGTCCAGCTCGCCGACGGCCATGTCCGCAACAGCTACACCATCAATCTGCGCAATATGGAAAACCGGCCACGCGACATGATTATCGGGATGACGGCAATCAAGGGTGGAGCCATGTGGTCCAACGCAGGATCAAGGGAGACTGCAGGACAGACCCTGAGCACCAAAGTAGCTGCCGATAGCATAGCAAGACTGCGGCTCTACGTTGCAGCGCCTGGAGCGGGACCGGTACGGGAAGAATTTGCCCTGACAGTTACCGCTGCCGATGATCCCGAAGCCACGGATATTGACGAAGTATTTTTCGAAAGACCGGAGACAGGCGAATGAGCAGTGAAAACCCTCGGGTGAAGAAGTTCACCGGTTATCACGCCGCGGCGATGATCGTTTCATTTTTCGCGGTGGTTGTGGTCGTCAATCTGGTCATGGCGCAATTTGCCCTGTCGACATTCAGCGGCACCGTGGTCGACAACAGCTATGTCGCAAGCCAGAAATATAAT
>NZ_JBALUT010000067.1:0-14925 GCF_036963705.1 Parasphingorhabdus sp.
CATCGAGAATACTCTCAAAGTGCTCTACCACGGTAGGAAAGGGGAAAAAGTAAGACCAAAAATCTGAAACGCCGAAGTTTAACTCATCCCCGTTCTGCAAACCGAGGCTCAACGGCAATGATAGCTTTGGTTGTTCTGGAAACTCCCAGAATACCTCAATCGGAACATCAGACCGAACAGTGTATTGCAAGCCATGGCGCTCGGCGAACCGCTGAAACAAAGCCTCTGCTTCCATTGTGAAATCACGGTGCGCCATGCTTCCCCATAACTCAAAGACTTGCCCCCGCAACAGATATTAGATCGGACCAACTCGAACGTCGGCTATTGGGGCGGAAGCTGCCGTCTCAATCGCGTCGAGGGAACAGTTTGTTTTCACGGCGATGCAAGCCAAAAACCGTTAGTCCGCAATTGAATCAGCTGCGCTTTTTGCGCTCAGAGGTCCGCTTCTGCAGAATTCGTATCCATCCTTAACAGCCCTGCCTGCGCGAAATGGTGGTTTTCCGCTAGATGTCTGTAATGGTGCCCCTGGCCCGACTCGAACGGGCACTCCTTGCGGAACTGCATTTTGAGTGGGACGAGACAACCGTAACATTCTGATAACAAGATATATTTTTTCGGTCAAGCCAAATTTGTGTAAGGTTTTGTGTAAGTGTGTAAGACATGTGTAAGGGAATCCCACTAAAAGTGGGACGCGCCTGAGATGGACAGAGCGTCCTTTGCAGTCCCCTGTTCCACTATTTGAAAGAACGTTGATGTATCGCGATGACGGCGTTTGGGTTTGGCTGATCGTTGCGCCAAAAGCCGACTGACGGCTTTTAGACGATCTCTACCAATCAACCGTTGGCGAATGACCGAAACTGGGGTGGATAGTTGCCATAGCCTATCATTGGCGTCGCGGAGCTTTTGGCGCCGTCTGGAAGATCACAGAACAATACTGGATGCTACCTCCACTTCGCTCATTCGTCACTGAGGCGAGAACTAGATTCTGCCTGAACTACAGCTACAAATTCGTGCCATTGGTGCTGACGTAGGGCAGGCGAAAACGCCGAACAGAATTTAGGCAAACGGAAGCCGGCCCTGAGCGCAATTCTTGACCGCTCAGCGAGCCTTTGCTGGTCCAGCAGATTTCGAACGTACCAAAACACCCAACCCGCCAATAATGGCGATCGGTACCCAAGCGTAAGGCGCTGGCGTGGTCCAGAGTGCTGGATCTCCGAACATGGCCAAGCCAATCCCGAGAACCGCAAAGGCTGCGCTCATAGCGGATGCGATTATCGCGTGCGCAACATGCTCGGGGCGGCGCGCGGCGAGGATGAACATGACCATCATAGCCAGGACAGCGACTGTCCCGACATGCCAGATGAAGTTGTGCATCCACACAACATTCGGGGGAAGGCCAGAGGTCTCAAGCGGTCCCAGCATCACAGGAGCCCCAAGCAATTCGTGTCCGACCGCGCCCAGCAGCGAAAGCGCGGCGGCGAGCAGGTAAAAAGTTCGCGACATCCTGGTCATTCTGTTTCCTTCAAGCCTGCTTTGCAGAATTAGCGGTTGCCTCAACCTCTTCGATAAAATTCAAGACCTTTTCGAGGTAATCCGACGGGTTGTCTTCCCACGCATAATGCGCTGCACCGGGGATGAGAGCAAACCGGCTGTTCGGCAGCAGATCGGCCAGCCGCTGCGAATTGGAGACGGACACAAACGTATCGAACTCACCATGGAGGACTTGTACCGGGGCCTCAATCGTGGCGACATCGCGCTCAAGCGCAGGCGTTTCCTGAGGGTAGCTGCCCAGAAACCCAACCTGCCCGCGCAATTTGGCAAAGCGTGTGGAACCCGCAAGATAGTCCGCTTTTGCCTCCCGCGACGGTTTGCTTAGACGATACCCGATGCTGTTTGCGGCGGCGCAATAGATGCGTCCGCCAATTGGGCCGCCGGCAGAGAGAGTCGCCCACTGCGCCAGGCGCGAATAGACTAACGTGCGAAACAAGAACGAACCCTCCACCTTGCCAACCACGCCAGCATCGCCCACCGTCGCAGACCTTATCCAGCCCGGGTTATCCGCCATAAACCGCATCAAGGTCGGCGTGCCCATATCGGGCGCAACCGCATGCGGGTGTGATAGCTCGAAATGATCGAGGATCTGGCCCAGAAACGCCGCTTGCTCGCTCACGGTCGTCACATGTCGCGCGGGGTCGGAGCCGCCATGGTTGGGCAGGTCCACCGCCACAACGTCAAAACTCTGCGTAAGCCGGTCCCACCAGTTGCGGTAGGTCAGAACGCTCATCGGTTGCGGCGAGGTCAGCAAAAGTTGCGGCTTACCTTCACTTCGGCTGGCCGCGTAGCGGATGGTAATGTCGCCAATCTTGGTTGTCGCAAATTTCATTAGTCCTGTTCCTGCATCGCTACGTTGAAATCAGACTACGCCTGGCCGGGTGCGCAATAAACATGCAGATGCGGTCAAACGCTTGCAGATTGCCTCAATCAACTTGTAGAACTTGCGCTCGTCATGTCTTTACGAGATTGAAAGCGGACAGGTTCGCGAGTTGATGAAGGGACGATTATGCAGGAAACATATCCGCTCGCGCTAGGGCTGAACGCCTGCCTTATGCTCGGGGTCGACCCCGCAGAGATGCTACGGCAGGCCGGTCTTGGCGAACTCGATCCCAAGCAGGCCGCGGCTGGGGTGACGGCCGCGCAATATGTGACCGCGTGGGAAGCGATGGTCCGTCTGGCCGGGCGCGAGGATTTGCCGACTGAGCTGGGCATTGCCATTGCGCGCGGTCCGCTCGTTCCTGTGTTTCTGGCCCTGGATTGTGCGCCAGACCTTGAGCAGGGCCTCCGCCGGATCACCCGGTATAAGCGGCTGATCGGCCCAACCCGAATGCACGTTTTCGGCGATGAAGTGGCATTGACTGTAGAATACGAGAGCAGCGCGCCTGAACTGGAGCTGCCTGCCTCCATGTCGGCGCTTTATCTTGCATTTGTTGTCGAAAAAGCGCGGCTGATGACTGCGCGAACCGTGGTCCCGGAAGCGGCCACGCTCAAGGCTCCCGAAGGAGTGCGCCGTATACTTGCCCGGCATCTCGGCGTGATACCAAAATACGGTGAAAAGGCGGTGCTGAGCTTTTCGCGTGCCGATGCAACCGCGCCATTCCTGTCCGAGGCTCAAGGGCTGTGGCAGGCGATGGAACAGGATCTGGAGCGCCAACTCGCCGCCCAGGCCCGCACAAGCGACATGACCTCGAAGGTCGTCAGCGCGCTCGTTGCGCATCTCCCCTTGGGACACGCCGACGTGGTCACGGTGTGCGCAGAACTGGGAGTCAGTCGCAGCACGCTCCAGCGGCGTCTTAACGACGAAGCGACGACGTTCCAGAAGGTCCTCGATACGACCCGCAAAGACCTTGCACTGCGATACTTGACCAAGAGCACGCTCGCGAACGAAGAAATCTCCTACTTGCTGGCTTACAGCGATCCCAACAGCTTCTTCAGAAGCTTTCGCCGTTGGACCGGATCGTCGCCGAGCGAAGTCAGAAAACCGCCGGGCGAGGTCGCCCAATAGTGAGGATGGTGAGGTAAGCCGTATTTGCACGAACAATCGCCGCAAATGCAAAAGGCGACTATGTCTGGATGGCGGACTTCGCCTAGTCGAACATTTAGAAAATACAGCGAAAGTCTGCAAATGGGTCGGAAGCCGAATGGCAGCTTTCCGCCGTTTGACAACTGGAACCGGACAGTCAGCATACGGCCCAACAGCTTTCATACAGATATGATTTAATGAATGACTGCTATCCACCCTGTTTACGACATGCCATCAAAAAACAGCAAAATAAAGCGGCCTGTCGGCAATCGCCCCAATTCCAGTCATTCCTGAAAGCTCATCGTGATATCCGTTCTGGGCGCGAAAAGCTGACATTGAGCAAGCAAGCCCACCTTTAAGTGCAGTCGTTTATTAGAGTGATGCCAACAAATCAGCTTTAAACACATCGGTGTCATACACTTGAGTATCGAGCGAGCTAACGGTTACGGCTCCATCACCCGATCACGACGCCTAAACAAGGGCTCGCTAGCCAGTCCAAAGAAGACGGCGTAGATGGCCGGGACAACGAACAGGGTCAGCACCGTTCCGACAATGGTGCCGCCAATTAGAACCATGGCTAGCGGCCCCCAGAAGCTGGAAATAGTCAATGGCCCAAAGGCAAGAACGGCGGCGAGCGCAGTCAGCAATACCGGGCGTGAGCGTCTTACCGTTGCTTCAATGACCGCTTCACTTTCCGACAGTCCGCGCTCTTTTTCTATTCCAATCTGATCAACAAGAATAAGCGTGTTGCGCATCAATATGCCAGCGAGACCGATCAGGCCCAAAATTGCGTTAAATCCAAACGGCGCTCCAGTCACCACAAGGGCAATGACTGCTCCGATCAGCCCAAGCGGTGCAGTGATAAATGTCAATGCCATAAGCTTGAACGATCGCACTTGGAGTATGATGATAACCAGCATAACCAGAATCATGATCGGGAATATCGGTGCGAGCGCGGCACCAGCTTTGGCACTCTGCTCTATGCCGCCACCGGTTTCGATTTTATAGCCAGCTGGAAGCGATTTCTTGATTTCGTTCAGGTCAGGGAGAATCGCTGCTGACACATCGGGTGGCTGCAAGCGGGGATTAATATCGGCCCGTACGGAAAATGTCGGTTCGCGGTCTCGCGTGATGATCAGCGGTTCTTCATATTCAATCTCGATCGTTGCTACTTGACCAACGGTTACTGGATTGCCGCTTGCATTGCGGATTGTCAGGCCAGCGAGCTGCGACGGATCCCGTCTCGCGCTCTCGGTCGCGCGGATTACAACATTGCTGGTTTTGTCTCCGCGCCTAATCTGGGTAACGGGTACACCTGAGACCAGGGCTGCAACTTGCCGGCTGACATCAGCGGGTGTGAGGCCCAGCAACCGCAAACGATCTTGGTCGAAATTCAGTCGCATGATGGGGGCTGTGTTTCCCCAATCGAGATGAACATCATGTGTTTGCGGGCTGGCCGCGACAATCGCACGGACCTCATCGGCATATTTCTTGGTAAGATCGATATCCGGCCCGCTGACGCGAAACACTACGGGATAGGGTACCGGCGGTCCGAATAGCAGCTGGGTGACACGCACGCGAGCCGCCGGAAAACGACCATTTATCACGGCTTTTTCAATAATTCTCTTCAGGCCATCACGCGCGTCGACATCTTCTGTTTGGATAACCAGCTTGCCGAAAGATGGATCCGGAGATTCAGGGTTCAATGATAGGAAGAACCGTGGCGCGCCAGCACCAGTAAAACTCTCGACCCGCTCTACTCCAGGTTGCTTTTGAATAAATTTTGTTATGTCTTCGACGTTCGTTTCGGTGACATTAAAGCTCGTGCCCTTGGGCATCGATACTTCGACCAGTACCTCGGTCCGGTCAGAGCTTGGAAAAAATTGTTTGGGGATAACCACCGCGAGCAGCACCCCGGCGATCAACATCGCAGCAACTGTTACCGCGCTAATTAGCGGCGCTCGCCTAACACTGGCGGTTACCCACTCGCGCAGACGCTCGTAACGAGGTGTCGAATAAATTGCATCATGCCCGCCTTCGACCTTGGGGATATCGGGCAGCATTTTGACGCCGAGATAGGGCGTGAAATAAACTGCAACCACCCAGCTGGCTAGAAGAGCGAACGCTACGATCCAGAAAATATTGCCGGCATATTCACCAGCGGAGGACTGAGCAAAGCCGACTGGGAGAAATCCGGCAATTGTCACCAGAGTTCCACTGAGCATCGGTGCTGCAGTTGCATGCCAGGCAAAGGTGGCCGATTTTATGCGATCCATACCTTCCGACATTTTGACGACCATCATTTCAATGGCGATGATGGCGTCATCAACCAGCAAACCCAGCGACAGGATCAGAGCACCGAGCGTGATCCGGTCAAAATCCCGGCCGGTCACGAGCATGATCACAAATACGACGGCCAGCGTTAGCGGCACAGCGCAGGCCACGACCACGCCGACACGCCACCCTAAGGTCAGTAGACTGATTGCCATGATAACTGCGAGGGCAATGGCAAATTTCACCATGAACTCGCCATAAGCAGATTGGATATTTTTCGCCTGGTCGGCAATCTGTGTCAGCTCCAGACCGAGCGGCAGATTCGCTTTAATTTCCTCGGCCTCGTTTTTGAGCGTTTCACCCAGATCCAGTCCGTTAAAGCGGGGCTCCATAACAATTCCGACCAGAACAGCCGGCTTGCCTTCATGGCGAACGGCATAGGATGGCGGATCAGCATAGCCATAACGAAGCTCGGCAATATCGCCGATGGTAATCGTTCTGCCATTTGCAGAAACCGGTACCCGTCGAAGTGCATCCAGCTCGTCTGGAACGCCCGATCCACGAACTACTATAGTGGGCCCTGATGTCTGGAAGCTGCCGACTGGGACAACGTCATTCTGCTGTGCCAGACTATCTATTACTGCCTGCAGGGATATACCTAATGTTGCAATCCGCTCTGGCGCGATATCGACAAAGATATTTTGGGGTTCTTCGCCGATGATAACTGCCTTTTGTACACCGGGAAGTCCGAGCATTCGGCTGCGAATGCGTTCGGCTTCGATGACCAGATTGCGATTGACTACGTCTTTGCCGGTGATCGCAAATAACGCAAAATAGACATCGGAAAATTCATCATTGAAGAAAGGACCGATAACGCCATTCGGTAAGTTAGCGGCCTCATCAGAAAGTTTCTTTCGCGTCTGATACCATTGTTCCTGCACCTGTCCGGGTGGAGTGATGTCACGCAGTTCGAGCTGTAGTGTCAGAAAGCCGGGGCGTATCGTTGCCGTAACATGATCAAACCAACGCAGCTCCTGCATCCGCTTTTCAAGAGGATCCGCGACCAGTTCCTGCATCTCCTTGGTGGTTGCTCCCGGCCAGGCCACAGAGACCGCCATAGCTTTCACCGTAAAGCTGGGATCTTCAGCGCGGCCAAGCTTGAGAAACGCAAATATGCCAGCGGAGACAATCGCAATGATCAGGAATAGAGTGATCGCTCGTTCACGTACACCGATAGCAGAGAGGTTGAAACGGTCTTCCACTAGCGAGCGGCGACTTTGTCCGTAGTCTTGCGACGCGGCTTAGCAGCAACCCTGACCGCCTGACCCGATTGCAAAAGATGTGCGCCCATGGACACGATACGTTCGCCCTTGCGCAGCCCGCTGACTGCTGCATTTTCGCCATCAAGGAACGTTATGCTGACTTTTCTCCAAACAACTTTGCCATCCTTTTTGATAATCCAAACACCCGGACTGTCGTCTCGCTCAGCTACGGCGCTAATCGGAACATTATGGACTTTTTCGTTCGAAGTTCCGGAAAATTGCAGCGTGACCGTTGCCCCAAGTGACGGCTGAGCATCGATGATCCGGTACCGGGCTTGATATGTTCTGGTTGCCGGATCGGCAGCAGCCGATAATTCTCTCAGAGCAACCGAAAATTCACCGCCGCCATAAAGAGAACCGGTAGCATTGGCCGGAAGTTTGTCGCGATTTTGTTCCGGAATATCGACAATAACCTCACGCGGCCCGGATTGAGCAAAGCGAACGACGGGCGACCCAGCAGCAACCACCTGTCCACGATCCGCCAGGACATCAGTAATTATTCCTGAAGCAGGTGCATAGAGATTTGCATAGCCGCGTCTGTTGCCTTGTAAGCGGGCGTTCGATCTTGCCGCAGATGCATCCGCTTGCGCTGCTCTCAGCCGCGCCTGTGCCGCGAGATTGCCCTCGACAGCTGCATCATAGTCCCGCTGGGCAATGGCACCAGCTTCTGCGAGGCCGCGTAGCCGAATCTCATCGGCGGCAGCTCGCTGGGCGGTCGCGCGCGCGGCGTCCACCGATCGGCTAGCCGCTGTTGCCTGAGACTGAGATGCCTGCATCGTGGCGCTAAGGTCAGCAGCATCAATGCGTGCAATCAACTGGCCGGATTTAACTCGTTCACCGTTCTCGACACGGCGTTCGATAATTCGACCGCCCTCGCGAAATGACAAAACCGATTCGACTCGCGCTGCAACTGTCCCTGTCAGCACATTTCCCGCTGTATCACCATTTGCGCCGGTGACATTGAAAGCCCGAACCAAAGGAGCAGTTTCTGTTGTCGTTTCGCCTCCCGAACAGGAAACCAAAAAGGACATAAAGAGGGGGAGAAAAAATATCTTGTGCACGATCGGTCCTCGCTGTGAACCTTATCGGACTTAATCGGAGGTTACGTTTCAGTCAATCTGTAACTTCGATAGTTTTTCTGGCGGTAAGTGCGCGTAAGCAAAATCGGGCGATCAATTGCGCCTGATTTTCTAGGTCCATATCCATGGATTGCTCGAGTAGTCGAGGATCTGCATATGGACGAAGCGCCCAGAATACCGCTTCGACGACTTCTTCAAATTCAAGGTCAGGGTCAAATTCTCCAGAATCCATGCCGTCCCGGACGATATACTCCACAACGTCCTTGATTCTTTTCTTGTGCGCGGCAATCGAGGGCCAATCTTGCGTGATGCTTCTGGCAACTAGGTTGAGGAGTTTTCGATCAGCGAAAAACATACCCATACTCTCTTTGAGGGTCACTCGAAAAAGATCTCTAATTCTCTGGGATGCTAACGTCTTTGAACGTGCTACTGCCCATATCGCATCGGTGATTTCTTCAAGCGCTCGTCCGCAAACCGCGGACCCTATGGCATCTTTTGATTGGAAAAATTTATAGAGATATGTCGGCGCAACTTCCAGTTCTGCAGCTATCTTTGCAACGCTCGTCTCAGCAAAACCCTCATTGCGAAACATGGTGTGCGCCAAGGCGACTATCCGTTCACGCATGACGTGCTCGGCGGGACCCCGCTGGCCAGGCATGTGTTGTAATTCAGACATGATCCGCACTTTAGTTCGTACAAACCAGAAGGCAAGAGTATTGCAATCCGGTAACGAATTGTCTATTTCGTCACCAAGGAGTGTTAAACCTTCATGATCCCATATTCACTATCACTGATTCTTGCATCGTCGGCGGCTAGCATCACGCCGGCCGACTTGCCCGTGGTGCCGATTGCATCCGAATTTACAAATTTGGAAAGCAGACGACCAGTGGCCGCACCAGAGTCGCGCTGGTGGCAGTCTTTCAACGATCCATATCTCAATACTTTGATTGAGCAGGCTTTGCAGCAATCATTTGATATTGCAGAGGCCGCAGCGCGTCTTGATCGAGCGAGGGCTGGCATCAGATTCGCCGCCGGAGCGAAATTACCTGCGATTGCAGCATCTGCCGATGCCGCCGCCGTTCGCCTGTCAAAGGAAGATCCGGAATTCCAGTCGGTGAGCAATTTGCCGGGGTTTGAACGCAATGTTGATCGCTATTCTGTTTCTATTGGCGCGTCTTGGGAGCTTGATCTTTTCGGTCGGTTGGGCGATCGCGAGAAGGCAGCGGTCGCCGACACCGCTTCGGCCAGCTGGAAACTGGAAGCGGCAAAGCTCACGGTAACGACAGAAATCGCTCAGCGCTATATAACACTGCGTTTGCTGCAACAACGGAATATCGTTGCTGAGCGGCGAGCTTTTACCCTTTCCGAGCAGGCGCGCTTATCAGCGATGCGGGTAGAGCGCGGCGTATCTCCCGCAATCGAAAGGGATCGCCTCATTGCCGAAGCTCGAATCGCACGCTCTTCGGTACCGCCGCTTTTGGCTGCAATTGAAGATCAAATGGCCCGGATAGATGTGCTTGTGGGAAGGACCGTTGGTACTTCCCGTGAAGAATTGGGCGAAGCCCAGGCTTTGCCGACGGCTGGCGTTATCGACCTTGCCCTTGCACCAGCCGACCTACTCAACCGGCGTCCAGATATTCTGGCCGCACTGGCGAGCCTGGCAGCTCAAGACGCCCGTGTCGCCGGAGCCCATGCCGATCGTTTGCCGCGCTTCAATCTAGCTGGCCTGATCGGAACGATAGCAGGTGCCATCAATCCGCTTTTCGGTTCCGCTGCGCTTAATCTGCAGGGATCTGCTGGTATTAACTATACGGCTTTTGATGGAGGTCGCTCGCGAGCAAATCTTGATGTGGCGCGTGCTGATGTTGCGAGCGCAAGCGCGATTTACCAGCGAACCGTGCTTAGCGCGATTGCGGATGTTGAAGCAGCGGCCTCGGCCCGCGCGAGTGCAGAAAGACGTGCTCGGGATTTAACCGAAGCAGAAACGCTGCTAAGCAATTCCCTTGTGTCGTTACAATTGGCCCAGTCTCAAGGGGCAGCGTCGCTGTCGGACGTGCTCGACGTAGACCGGCGCTTGCAAGAATCGCGCGATACACTTGTTGTCGCACAGGCGGACAAACTGCTTGCGTCTATAGCCCTCGTTCAGGCTCTCGGCGGCGGAGCATCTGATGGTTACAAACAGACCAAATAGACATCGCGCTTGTTGAGATAAATGATCGCCATCTTGTTAAAAACAAAGATGAAAATAAAGCGTGCGCTTTATCGATGATGCGGTCGAGCCCAATTGGCTCGATCCAATGTCGGCGATGGGTGTAGAAGACGACATCAAAGTTTGCCGACACTACATTAAACTGGGGGCAACTGAATAATTGGACGCCAGCAAGTATCTCAAAGGAAGCCGTTTGCAGCCGGATTGCAGGTTCAGCGCTGGATAACTCAAGGCTATTTTGGAGATGTTCGTGCCGGACGACCCAATTCTCGTCCCAACCGGGAAATTAGCAACAACCCCAATGCAGCCGCCCCGGTGCCCGCGAGCCCTGTCCATGCCAGACTGCTAACCGCTGTGACCCCTCCGCCAAGCGATGCACCAATGCCCTGACCAAAATAGAGCATGGAACCATTGAGGGCGAATGCAATGGTCACCGCCGAACCGGCTGACTTTGCAATATTGGTCTGGATAATCGGCGACGTCGCAAATAGTGCACCTGCTCCCCCGGTCATAGCGACAAGTAAAATCGGCAAGGCAAATGTCCCCAAATCACTGACCATCAGGATGGTGAAGAGCAACTGGGTCACGGCAGTTGTGCATAGCAACATGGCAAGTGCCCGCTTGACTGGCAAACGCGCGAGCCATGCACCGAGCGGCAAGCCAAAAAGACTGCCCACACCAGTCGCAACCTGGACTGCACCAATAGCGGCACCTTCCAGACCGGTAGCTTTGGTGATCACCGGCCCGAGAAAACTCACCGTCGCAAAGGTGGCAGCGAAGGACAGCAGGGTGATCCCCATGAAGATCGGGTTATCACCGCGCAGGGCCGATCCGAAATTCTCGTCTCCCATTTGCGGCACATGCACATGCTTCGGCGCTGCGACGGCTATAATCAGAAGCGCCAACACGGACAGCCCTGATGCCAACCAGAAGGCGGCGCGCCAGCCATATGCATCGCCAAGCACACTGCCCAGAGGCATGCCGACAAGAAAAGCCAGCGTATATCCGGCCAGCACCGTCGCGATCGCCTGGGGACGATTGATCTCCGACACCATATTCACGGCGAGTGTAGTCGCTAGGGGAAGGGTGAGAGCAGCAAAAAGACCGCCAGCAAACCTGATCCCAGCAATCAAACCAAATGTGGGAGCAATGGCAGATGCCATATTCATGACCGTCAATATGGCCATGATAATGAGCAATAAACGCTTGCGGTCAAACCCGGTGGTCAGCCGGGCAAGGATCGGACCGCCAATTCCGCATGCCACGGCAAATACCGTCTGAAGCTGACCAACAGTCGGGACTCCAACGCCCAAGTCGATGGACATAGGTGTTATCAGACCGACATATACAAACGCGCTCGTGCCAAATGCAAAAGGCGCGAAAACCAAGCTGATCAGGCGCAGGTTCATGATGCAACAGGCCCGGATATCTGTTGGATAAAAGCGAGCAGCAGCGGAATCACAATTTCATGCGCATCTTCCTGAACATAATGACCCGCATCCTCGACGCGCGTAACATCGGCGTGCGGAAAATCACGCAGCCACATGCCCTCCAACGTTTCGATTGCAAAGGCCACATCCTTCATCGGCCAGACAATCTTAACCGGTTTGTCCGCAAAAGCCTTTGCCAGCTTTGCCCCTTCATGCGCGACGAAATCGCTGACCGGCCCTGTCGGTCCAGAGGGTATCTGACGAGGAAATGCGAGAACCCCGGCGCGTGAAGACCAAGTTGGGTGGGGTGCAAGATAGGCCGCCTTGTCGGTTGCGGTCAGACGCGACGGGTCGCTCAGCCCGGCGTTGAAAAGGAAACCGCGCACAAAAGCATGGGCGCCTTTTACGATCAGATCGCCGAGCAACGGCGCCTGAAAAGCGCGGATGATGCGCGGCAGAGGAACTTTCTTCAGTGGCCGCGTAAAAAAGGTGTTCAGGACAAATAGCCCAGCGACACGGTCCGGATGCCGCGCAGCAAATGTCAATCCAATCGGCCCGCCCCAATCCTGTACAATCATGACCGCATTTCGGATATCGAGCGCTGCCAGCAGAGCCTCGCACCGGCCCGCATGTTTGGAAATTGAATAGATGCCTTCACTGGTCGGCTTGTCGGAACGGCCAAAGCCCAGATGATCCATCACGATCGCGCGGTTACCTTGTGCAACAACCGCCTTGATAAACCTCCGGTACAGATATCCCCAGGTCGGGTTGCCGTGCACCATGATTATCGGACGGCCATCTTTCGGGCCTTCGTCGATATAATGCATTTTTCCGTCCGGCGTATCAAACCATTTGGGCTCAAAGGGCCATTCGCCACCAAAGGTCCAGTCGGTCTTGTTCATGCCGTTTTCCTTGCTGCGGCCAGACCAGCGAACCCGAATATCGCAACCAATGTCCACGGGTAGGGCGCAGGGGTCGTCCAGATGACGCTATTGCCAAATAGTGCCAGGCCAATCGCAAGTGCTGCAAAGCCCGCGCTGATCGCTGTCGCAAATACCGCAAGGATCAGATGCTCGCGTTTTCTGGCCGCCATTGCGAACATGATGGTCATCGCGATCACGGCTACCGATCCGACATGCCACGAAAAATGGTGGAGCCAGACAATATTCTGCGGAATATCGGAGTTATCAAGCGGTTCCAGAACCATTGGAGCGCCTAATATTTCATGTGCAAGCAGTCCGAGAAGACAGAGCGCAGCGGCTATGGAAAACAGCGATTTCGGAAGCTTTGGCATCAACGCTACCAGGTTTCACTAAACGGACGCAGGTCGAGTTCGTGTGTCCAGGCGGAGCGTTGCTGAGCGTGGATTGTCCAATAGGCGTCAGCGATAGCATCGGGATCAAGCGCGCCATCTGGCCCCAGATTATCCAGATAATCACCGAAATTGGTTTGCGCCCGATCACCGTTGACCACACCGTCGATGATGATGTGGGCAACATGAACACCCTTGGGGCCATATTCCCGCGCCAGCGACTGAGCCAGATTGCGCAGCGCCGCTTTGGCCGCAGCAAAATGACCAAACATCGGCTTGCCGCGCAGCGAAGCGGACGCGCCGGTAAACAACATGCTGCCTTCTCCTTGCGCTTCCAGAATTGGCATGGCTCGCTTGGCCGTTAGAAAACCGCCATAGCATCCAACACGCCAGTAAAACTCAAACTGCTCTGGCGAGAGGTCAGCGAACGGGATCGGCATATTATTGCCTGCGTTATAGATAACGGCGGCAAGCGCGCCCTCCCGTTCTCCCGCCTTGCTAAACAATGCATCCAGATCATCTTCTGATGTGACATCGGCTTCGATCGCTTCGGCTGAGCCGCCAGATGCGGTAATTTGAGCTGCGGTTTGTTCGACTTTTTCAAGTGTCCGTCCTGAAACGAAAACATGCAGATCCTCACGCGCAAATCGCCGCGCCAGGGCACCGCCCACGCCTTCGGGAAGCCCCGCGCCCAGAATAATGACTTTGTCTTGCATCTTGGTACCTCATTGGCTTTCTGGTTCAGGTGACCGCCCAGCTAAAGCGCGGTTTTTCGTTGCTGATCTGACCAGAGACTGTATAAGAACGATCATTCTATAACTGAGGTCACAAATGCCACGCCCACGACTGGAGTCAAGAGAAAAGCTGCTGCCGAATGCGATGATGCTGTTCTGGAAGAATGGCTATCACGCGACGTCGATTGATGATCTTGTCAAGGCAACGGCAGTGGCGCGCGGCGGCATTTATGCTGATTTTGGCGGTAAGGCCGAGATGTTCGAGGCTTGTCTCGATCTATATCGACAGGAAGTCGCCGCTCCTGCGATTGCCATCTTGAATTCGGAACATGCTGGGCTGGATGCGATTGAAGGCTATTTCTATCATTTCATTGATATGCACCGACGCCATGGTTTGCCCGGTCCCGGCTGCTTTATAGCCAATAGCATGACCGAAATTGCGCCGCATGAAGATGCCATTCGGACCGCCGTTAACGCACATAGCAAGGACCTCCATGCGGCATTTTTGGGGGCACTCAGTCACGCTGGAAGCCGATCTAATGCTAACTTGTCTCAAGCGACGCTCAATGAACTTGCTCTGTTTCTAGTCACATCCAGTCAGGGCCTTTGGTCTTATGCACGATCAGTAACCGATATCTCACTGCTAGAGAGTTATGTACGCTCTCTCATGGGCCTGCTCCACAGTCGATTTTCATAGGATATGTTGGTATCTGCTATCGGGAAGTGAAGCTGCCATTTGGAACTAGCTTTCCCTACGTCAGCTAATCACCCATTTGCGGTCAATATGGTGTAATCGCAGCGAGCTCAGGCAATGGCCGCTTTTAGCAACAAGCATTTTCCTTCGGAACGGCGGAAATTGGGCGCAAAGCAGAAGTAAAGTTTGATTAGCATTGACGGCGGCTACTGGGGCGGAAGCGGAATGTCTGCTTGTTCCGTCAAAGGCTGGATAATATCTCTCGGGAGATTGCGGAATACCAGCAACCATAGT
>NZ_JBALUT010000068.1:0-14880 GCF_036963705.1 Parasphingorhabdus sp.
GCCTCGCTATGGAAGGGTAAAGTTTTTCAAGAGCGACCACACCAGTCGAACCCTCACCAACGGAGATCCCAGGCCGATTGATCAGACTGGACAGCACGATATTGTCTGGCTCCACCGTTGCGTTGAACCTCGCGGCTGATCGTTGATGGTGAGCGTTGCAACAGCCGCGCAATTGAGCGCAGGGACATCAGCACGCTTAGCCGATGTCCGCTTTTTCATCCTAGGTCCAAAAGCTGCCTGTCAGCTGACCACCCACTTGTTGCCGTTCGGGCTCGAGTAAGTTATGTTTTTGAATGGCTGCATTCGGGAACGAATCAACACCCTTGGGATGTTGCACACAGGGCAAAAAGTGCTCGCTCTAGGGTAGGTCGACCAAAATTCTCCGATGATTCGAGTGCCCATCTTTGAAGCCTATGGGGCGCCATTTCCAGGAAAAATTTGCCGTATGTGACTTAGTTGCAACGCTATTCGACTTATCGTTCAATAAATGGCCTCTGACAGGCCAAACCGTTCCAATTGCGTTGGACTATTCGTAATAATTAGATCAATGCGCGACAACGAATGGGGCTATCGCTCCGTTTTTTTTAAGACCCGCAGACAACAAGTCGGGGCGTAGGAGAAAAACATGAGAATCGCTAAATTTATGGCCGCTACCGCTCTTAGCGGGGTTATCGCAGTTTCACCTGCTTATGCGCAGGAAACGCAGGAAGCGGAAACATATGACGATAATGTCATCATTGTCACCGCGTCCAAACGTGAAACCACATTGCAGGAAACCCCGATTTCGGTCTCGGTTACAACCGGCGAAACTCTTGAAAATGCGCAAATCCGTGACGTGCTCGACTTGCAGTCGGTCACTCCTTCGCTGCGCGTGAGCCAGCTCCAGACCTCTTCGGCATCGACTTTCATCATTCGCGGCTTTGGTAACGGCGATAACAATTTCGGCATCGAGCCATCTGTCGGCGTATTCATTGACGGCGTGTTCCGTTCGCGTTCCGCTGCAGCTCTGTCAGATCTTCCCAATGTACAGCGCATCGAAGTGCTCAACGGCCCGCAATCGACTTTGTTCGGCAAGAACGCTTCTGCTGGCGTGATTTCGGTTGTTACGCGTGAGCCGCAATTCGAATTTGGTGGCGCGGTTGAAGCCGTATACGGCAATTACAACAATGTCGTTGTCAAGGGCGACATTACCGGCCCGCTGACGGACAATATCGCGTTTGCGGTCGACGGTAGCTATAACCGCCGCGACGGTTACGCCAATATCGTCAATCTAAACGAAGAGCAGAATAACCGGAACCGTTGGGCCGCTCGCGCTCAGCTTTTGTTCCAGCCAACATCGGATCTGACGATCCGTGCGATTGGTGATTACTCGCGGATTGACGAAATCTGCTGTCAGGTGACAACAGTTGTTGCTGGACCAACCGCCGGAGCGATCCAGCTGCTTGGTGGCCAATTCTCTACCGATCGCTATAGCTATGATGCGTACCTCAATCAGGTTCCGATCAACAAAGTCGACAATTATGGCGGCTCGATCCAGGCCGATTATGATGCAGGTCCACTATCTTTCACCTCGATCACTTCCTATCGCGAGCTGGAGAATCTGTTCGTTTCGGACATTGACTACAGCAGTCTCGATGTTGCGAACGAAACCCGCAACCAGAAGGTAAAGACGTTTACCCAGGAATTCCGCGTTGCATCGGACTTTGATGGTCCGGTCAACTTCCTGCTCGGCGGCTATTATTTCGACGAAAGCATTTCCCAGATCAGTCAGATCGAAAACGGTACACAAATCCGTGACTTCTTCGAGCTTCTGGCTGGTGGAAATCCGGCGGATATTATCGCTGGCAACCCGAGTGTATTCAATGCGGTTGAAGCAGGTCTCGGCCTGCCACAGGAATCGATTTTCCTCACACCACTGCTTACAGCCGAGCAGTTCTCGATGGACAACACGTCCTATTCGATCTTTGGTACGGTTGATTTTGAACCAGTAGACGGCCTCGTCTTTACCGGCGGTTTCAACTACACCGACGACAAGAAGGACTTCGCACTCGCTCAGCAAAGCTTTGATCCATTGGGTCAGATCAATCTGGTCGATGCGTTCATCGTCGGTGCAACCGGAGGCACTGTAACGACGCGGGATCAATTCCAGGCACTTTTGCCGGCTACCCAGACGGCTCTTCTTGCTGCAGCACAGTCAGCTGCAAACCCATTGATTGGTCTTGCTGGTTTTCAGTTCCAGCCACCCTTCCTGACCATCCCTAATGCTGTCGAAGACGGCAGGACTCGCGATGACAAGTTCACTTATCTGTTGCGCGCATCCTACCGTGTCTCGGAAGAAGTCAACGTATATGGTAGCTATGCAACCGGCTTCAAAGCGAGTTCGGTCAACCTGTCGCGCGATAGCCGGCCTTCCAGTGCTGATTTTGTTTCAGGACCGGGCGGATCGACTTTTGCGGCTCCATCATCGCCGATCCTCGATGCAGGTCTGGCACTGCCAAACCTGAGAAGCGGTTCGCGCTTTGCTGGTCCGGAAAATGCTACCGTTTATGAAGTTGGTATCAAAGGTCAGTGGGAAGGCTTCGGCTTTAACCTCGCATTGTTCGACCAGACCATCAAAGGCTTCCAAAGCCTAGCTTTTACCGGCACCGGCTTTGCTTTGCAAAATGCTGGCCAGCAATCGGTCAAGGGTATCGAGTTCGATACTACGATCAAACCGACCGAAGGCTTGGTATTCACCTTTGCAATGACCTATCTCGATCCATTGTTTGATGATTTCCCGGGTAGTGTTCTGGGCGACCTGAGCGGCGTAACACCAGCCGGGATTCCTGAGTTTGCGATATCGACTTCGGCAACCTATACACATGAATTTGGTGCTAGCGGGAACCGGTTGATCACACGGATCGATTACAGCCATGAAAGCAACACGCCGATCAACAACGGCTTGCCAACTTTCAATGCTGCGTTGGGCAATACCCAGATCTTTGATCGCGAGGTCAATCTGGTCAACGGTTCGATGACCTTCAAGCTTGAAAACGGCCTGGAAATCGGCGGCTACGTTCGTAACCTGCTCAACGACCAGTTCCTGACGACCGTATTTGACGGGGTTGCGCAAGCAGGAACGGTTTCGGGTTATCCAAGTGCGCCGCGCACTTACGGTGCCGTCGTCCGCTTCAAATTCTAATCGAAACCCATTTCGGTAAAATCGAGCCCCGCCGGGCAACTGGCGGGGCTTTTTTGTATCAAAATTACATCAAATTGCCTGCCGATGGTGCAAAAATGGAAAGTTAAGATGCGCTTTATGCATTTCAAGCTGGACTTAATCATTCGATTAGTTGAATATTAACCGGTCTGGGGGGATGAGCAAAAATGTCACTCTCCAGTAGAATGTTCGAATTTTGGGAGAGAGAGATGCGTAAATCGCTATTATTGGCCGCTACAGCTATATCTGCAATTTCGGTTCCTGCTAATGCGCAGGACACAAACCTCAAAGATGATAATATCATCATTGTGACTGCGCAAAGACAGTCGCAAAGCCTGCAAGAGGTGCCGATCGCGGTATCCGCATTTGATAGCAAGGCTCTCGAGGCGCAGCAGATTGAAAATGCCAGCGATCTGCAACTCACCCTTCCGAACGTACAATTCTCCAAAGGCAACTTTACCGCAGCCAGTTTCACAATCCGGGGCATCGGTGATCTTTGTGTTGGCGTCTCCTGCGATTCGGCCACAGCGATCCATCTGAATGACGAACCTCTTTTTGGTACCCGATTGTTTGAGACGGAATTTTTCGATATCGAACGGATTGAGGTTCTGCGTGGGCCGCAGGGTACGCTGTTCGGGCGTAACGCAACATCAGGCGTAGTCAACATTATCACCAACAAACCCAATCTTGGTGAATTAGGAGCTGCGCTTGAAGGCGAATACGGAAATTATAACGCCTATAAAGTGAAAGGTATGGTCAATGTTCCGATCGGCGAAACACTTGCCGCTCGTGTCGCCGGTATTTACGTAAAACGGGACGGTTACACGACCAATACTTTTAACGGCAACAAAATTGACGGACGCGATATATACAGCGTCAGGGGTTCATTGCGATGGGAACCGACGCCCGATACTTCGATCGATCTCCTCGCTTCCTACTTCCGTGAGGATGACAACCGACTGCGTATCCAGAAACAGCAGTGCCAAGACGATCCCACGGGTATTCTTGGTTGTCTAAACACCCGCCGTGACTTTGGTAAGGTGAATACAAACGCAACATTTACCGGCACTTTGGGATCAAGCGAATTTCTAAACACACAGGCCCCGGGCTTCGGTGCATTTGGATTGAACAGCATCTATGATCCGAATGGCAACGCTAATAATAATTTTGTCGAGCCTACCGATGTTCGTCAGGTGACAACTGATTTTGAACCTGAATATTTTTCCAGCGAACTCCAGCTTCAGGGAAAAATTGAACATGATTTCGGTCCGATCAAGGCAAAGCTTTCAGGTACCTATCAAGAAACCAAGGTCGATTCTCGACAAGATTATAACTTGTCGGTCGCCAACCGCGCCGGTTTTGCACAGGCCCTGAATACAATTGCTGTCGTCCCTGGCTTTGAGCCTGTTGCTGCAGCGGTCACGCCAAACGGTCCGAATGGCGTTTTATGTACGTCTGATACTGATGAAACGGGATACGGAAGCTACGGTGGAAACAGCATATGCGCAGACACACCGCTGGCCTTCGACAGATCCAACTCAGATGATAGTGCTTGGTCGGTTGAGGGAATTATTTCCAGTGACCTAGATGGCCCGTTTAATTTTCTGTTGGGCGGTATTTATGCCGAAAGTCACCTGACCGAAAACAGCTATTATGTGAATGCCTTCGCGATTGATTACATCGCAGGCATTTTGGGTGCCTCGGGGGGTAATTTTCTCGCGACCCCGTTTTTCCGGAACAACACCGATGACTTCAAGCTGAAATCATACGGAATTTTCGGAGAAGCCTATTTTGATCTCACCGATAATTTGAGTTTTACCGGAGGTCTGCGCTACAATAACGACAAGAAATCGGTCCGCGCACGGTCTACGTTGGCAAGTTTCCCGGTCGCATTCGGCTCCTCGGGAGGAACTGTTTTTGATCAACCTGGCGTTGCCGGATTTGATGCAGATCCTGGAACTCCAGGCAATCAGATTTTCCAGAGCAGAAACGTCGCATTCAACGAAATTACCGGACGGGCTGTTGTGAATTGGCAGTTTACCCCGGATAACCTTTTGTATGCATCTTACTCACGAGGCTATAAATCCGGTGGTATCAATCCACCTTTGCAACCGATTTTCGCTGTTCCGGAATCTTTCGGTCCTGAAAAAATCGACTCTTTCGAAATCGGATCCAAAAACGTTATAGGAGACGGCGCACTAACCCTGAATGCGACAGCCTTCTATTATAAGTACAAGGGCCTCCAATTAAGTCGAATTATTGCCCGTACATCGGTGAATGATACGATCGATGCAGACATTTACGGTGTTGAAGTGGAAGCGATTGTTCGCCCCGATCCGGACTGGGTGATCAATATGGGCTTCAGCTATCTCCACACCAAGGTGGTTGGTGATCAATTCTTCAGCAATACCCGGGATCCCGGTGGCGGGCGTGCCGATGCCGTAATCATCAAAGACCTCTCCAACGGTTCGAACTGTGCTGTGGTCCCTACAGTTGCGGGAAATGCTGCCGGATCGAACGGATTTGTTACGCAAGTGAACAACATCATCAACGGCGGTGTTCCCGGCGTGTTTGCACCAGCGCCTGGAAATTTGCAGGGACCTACGGCATTCCCGGCTGACGGCGGAATAGCTTCAACTGGGGCGTATAGCTTCTGTGGTTTCCTTGAAGCTCTTGCTCCAACCGTTGGCGCAGCATTCGGCGGCATTGATGTGTTAAGCCCTGGCGTGCCAGTTAATCTCAAGGGCAATGAATTGCCTCAGGCTCCTGTCGTAAAAGCGTCTGCTGGTGTGCAATATACAGCAAACTTCAATAACGACATGTCGTTGGTCCCTAGACTGGACATCACTTACACGGGCGAAAGCTATGGCAGTGTCTTCAACGGCAACGTGAACAAGATCAAAGGATTCGTTCAAGCCAATGCCCAACTCCAGTTAAATGGCGGTGACAGCAAATGGTTTGTGAAGGCATTTGTTCAGAACATTTTCGATAGCAACTCGACAACCGGCCTCTATGTGACTGATGCCTCTTCGGGTCTGTTCACGAATATCTTCACGCTGGATCCGCGGCGTTACGGTATTGGTGCCGGTATCAAGTTCTAGGCGATTTTCCAGAATTAGAAGAAAGCCCTGCCGGGAAACCGGCGGGGCTTTTTTGTTGATAAGGGGGGTCGCATCAATCTGGGTTTTGGCCAGAATTCCGAATTCTCAAGCTCTCAGATATCTAAAGAAGGAGCCTTTGCTCATGCTGCGGGTTTTTGCGATGGTCGATCCCCCGGATCAACTTTCTTCCGCAAAAATGGTGCCGAATATCCGACTCGAACGGATGACCTACCGCTTACAAGGCGGTTGCTCTACCAGCTGAGCTAATTCGGCATGCACTGGATTTGCTCGGCGCTATTAGCGTCAAACCACGCCAAAGGTCCAGCCCTCTTTTTGCGCAATATCTTCGGTCATCGCCGGCGGGGTCCAAAGCGCCGGATCGCCTGCAACCTGCCTCATCCATGCGGCGGTGATAAGTGCATCGGTGCTGTGATCGTCATAACGTCGCAATCGTGCCGGCGGGGCCGTGTTTAACTCTCCCAGCGCATTGACCAGACCGGCGCGGTCGCGGACCTTGCTGCGTCCCTTTGGCAGGCCCGCGGCCAGCGCTGCTACCGAGGTATAGATTTCGATGATGACGGGACCGCGTTCGGGGACCGGATCAAATGGCCAGACCGGAATGGCGCCGCCAAGCTGGTGCAGCAATCGCATCCCGGTGAGGCTCGATTTTCCGACCTGGGCAGCGCCGACCAGATTGAAGCAGCTGGCGCTATTGGCTTGTTTTTCCGCGCGCTGATAGCGCTCTACTTCGCGCAATCGGCCGATACCTCCGCCGAACAGGTCGCCGACATGGTCGCGGCTGTGACGAAAATGACGGTTGATCTGCGGGTGGGCGAGAAAGCTGGTGGCGTTCAGATGGGGATCATCATCGCAAAGAGTATCGACTTGCTCCCATAAGGATTTTGCCTCGTGCGGGCTCCTGTCCCATTCTGGAAAATAACTGCCCTTATCGAGATACGGGAGCGCCATCGACAGATCAAAGCCGATCAATATGTCCTGCTCGGTCTCTGCAAGGCGTTTGAGCCAAGCCAGGATATCGGGCCGTGACCAGCGCGGTGTCGGAGACAATAGGGAAGGCGGGCTGTCGGGCCCGATCATTGCCACAGCGATGCCGTCAGGACGCTCGATCTTGGCGCCCGACCAGTCGACGCAGGCAAAATGGGAAAAGCTTCGCACAATGCTATTCTAGCCGATCAGACGGGCAAAAGAAAAGGGCAGGCCCATCGGACCCGCCCTAATTCTTTCAATTTTTTGACCAGAGCCTATTTTTTGGCTGCTGGTTTCTTGGCAACCGGTTTAGCGGCTGCTGGCTTCCGAGCCGCAGGCTTGCTGGCGGTCGGTGCTTTTGGTTTAGGCGGATTGGCGACGAGATCGTCTAGGATCCGGCCAGCCGCGTGGCGACCACCCCAACCGAATGCCAGTGCTGCTGCTGCAGCGCCACCAATGGCCAGTGCTGTGAACGCCGTTTGCACGATTTCTTGTCCAACACCCATGAACTGGAGGCCCATGAAGGTAAACAGTACGATCGTTGCATAGCGCACGATGGTCGATGCCATGCTGCCTTCATCCGTACCGCCCACAATCCGCGACAGCAGATTGGCGATCAGGAAGCCTACAGCGATCACGATCGAACCGAAGATGACCCGTCCACCAAGTTCGAGAACCTGATCCAGAATTGCGGTCAGTTCTGCAAATCCGAGCAAGCGCATCGCAGCAATTGCAAAGAATAGCATGATTGCTACCTGAGCAATCCGCGATAGCACCGAGGTCAACGAAGTGTTGGCCGGCAGGATATCGAGAGCAGCTACGGACTGATCGACGCCGAGGCCGGGCAGGATTTCGCTGATGATCTGAACGACGAACTTGCTGATCAAATAGCCGATACCAAGGATGATAGCCGCACCGATGATGTTCGGAATCGCCGCAAGGATCATGCGCAACATGTCGCTGGCCGGTCCTGAAACCGATTCAAGATTCAGCGCTTCCAGAGCCAATATGGCAATCGGAATGATGATCAGAACATAGATGATCGTACCGATCGTCTTGCTTATCGTCGAATTGCCGGTAACCGCGTCGATACCGCCGCGATTGGCCCATTTGTCAAAATCGACAGTTTGGAGGGCCGTCACGACAAGGTCGCGAACGATCCGTGCAACCACCATGCCGATGAAGAATATGATAGCGGCACCCAGCAGGTTAGGGACAAAGCCCATGATGGAGTTGAGCAGAGTCTGGATGGGTGCGTCGACGCCGCCCAGTCCAAGCACGCGCAACATGATGAGAAGGCCGAACAGCCAGATCAACAAGGAAACAATTTTCCCGAGTGACTCTCCGACCGAAGTGCCGGCGGACGTGTCACGCTGTAGAAATGATACATTGTCTACAAGCTTGGCAAAAGTCCATTTTGCCGCCTTTGCCAGTATCCATGTGCCGATCAGAATGGCGAGGGCATAGCCCCAATCCATCATCACATCCGTATCGAGCGCATAATTGCCTATTCGCATCCCATCCATATAGCTTCCCCTATTTCGTTAGTTGTTACGAGGGTTACCAGATAGCACGTTTTCCAACGAATAGACAGAAATCAATAAATGTTGCCAAATTCGGGGGTGTAAAAACTCCTAAATATCATGAGCTTGTCGTCATCTCTACAACGACACGGCCAATTGCTTCGCGTCTTTCGAGTACCCCGAGAGACTGCGCTGCATCTGTGAGCGAGAACCGATGGGAAATATGGGGGCGCATGATGCCTTTGTCCGCCAGATCCCTTAGCGCCGCGCGTTGGCGTATGGCTAATTCCGGATCGCGGCGGGGGCCTTCTCCAGCGCGAACACCAATCACGCTATAGGTTTTGATCATGATATGATTTGCCGGAAAGGCTGGAATGGTACCGCTGGCGAATCCGACGATGAGATATCTTCCGTTCCAGGCTATCGCACGCGTCGCGGTCAGCGCGAGATCACCGCCGACCGGGTCATAAACGACATTCACGCCCTTGCCGTCAGTAAGCGCCTTGACCTTGGTCGCGAGATTCTGGTCTGCAGAATCGATCAGATGATCGGCCCCTGCATGATGGATGGCTTCCAGCTTTTCTTCGTTCGAACCGGTTCCGATAACCGTCGCACCGATATGTTTGGCCATCTTGACCGCGGCCATGCCGACGCCGCCACTTGCGCCAAGAATGAGTATTGTCTCGCCGGGTTGCAGATGCCCCCGCTCGACCAGCGCATGCCAGGCTGTTGAAGCAGCTGTCTGCCAGCAAGCCCCTTCAGCAAAGGAAAGCGCCGCGGGCAAGGGAGAGACTGCGGAATCGCCGACAATCCATTGCTCGGCCAGTGCGCCGCCCTTGCCGCCCGCCATGACCCGATCGCCGGGTTTGACACTCTGCACGTCAGATGCAACTTCGAGCACTTCCCCTGCCGCCTCTAGCCCGGGTATGAAAGGTGGATCGGGACGAAATTGATATTTGCCCTGGGTCATCAGCAAGTCGGGGAAATTAAGGCCAGCGGCCTTAACAGCGATCCGCACTTCGCCTGATGCCAGTGGCCTGGCTTCTCTGGTCTGTATCTGAATGGAATCGGGGCCGGTCAGTTCGGTGCATACCGCCGCGCGATAGGAACTCATGGCGTCAGCGCCTCAACAACGTCACGCGTGAACGCAGCTATATCAAACCGGCCATCGCTGGTGTCGTAGCCGCGCCGGACGATGACCATATCAAGCGAGGGAATGATCACCAGATACTGACCGCGGTTTCCAAAGCCGGCAATCGTGTCTGCAGGTACGCCTTCGGAATTGTTCATCAGCCAGAATGTCGCGCCATAGCCGAAATCACGGCCTTCCGGCTGCGGCCCTGATGGCTTGCTAATATATTCGCGCCAGTCTTCGGGAAGCAGGCGTTCGCCTTGCCACATGCCATTGTTGAGATAGAGCTGGCCGAGCCGCCCGAGATCGCGCGCAGTAGTCCAGACCTGGCTCGAGAGGATATAATTGTCCTGCCAGTCGGTCTCGGCATAAGTGCGGGTCATGCCCAGTTTCTGGAAAAAGGCATAGGGATCGAAATCTTGCTTCTCGGGCGTGTAATTGCCGAGCTTGTTCTTTCCATCCTCGTGGGCCGCCTGAGCAGCAAGCACTGCCAGTAACGTATCATTATTGGCATAGCGAAACTTCGTGCCGGGCCGTTCGAGCAGGGACCAGCTGGTTGCCTGCTGGCTCACGCTGGTGGCGCCCATGTAAATCCCATCGGTGCGGTTGCCGGCTGTATCGCTGGTCAAGCCGCTGGCCATGCGCATGAGATTATCGAGGGTTATCAAGCTGCGCGGATCACCGAATTTCTGCCATTGTGGTAAACTGGCTCGGGCGCTCACATTGACCATATTCTGTTGGACGGAGTGGCCGATCAAGCTTCCTGCAATAGATTTCGCAACGGACCATGTCCGCTGCGCAGTGTGCAGATCATGACCAGCTTTATATTGCTCGGCCTTTATTGTGTTCTTGTGCAGAATCAGGACGCCGCTGGTTTTGCTGCCTATGCCATAGGTGCTGGAATCGAACGCCTTATCCGTCACAACGCGCGCGGCAAATTGGGAGGCGCTTTTGATCGGAGGAGGGGTGACATCCCCCATCGGCCAAGGGCGATCATCAGTGAATATGCGGGTTTTGACCGGCGCGCCGGTCTCGATCCCGTCAAATCCGATGGGCATGGACGTACAGCCAGTTTTGCGATTCCAGATGGCTATCCGCGGCGGTGCATCATCGGCAAAGGCCACGCGAACTTGCCGTTCGCTGTCGTCCACTTCCTCCGACAAAGTGGGGACAATGTCCGCGATCCGGTCATAGATGCCGGTCAGTTCGTCTGCCTTGATATCGGCGAGCGATTTTCCGCCATTCCACAGGCCGGAACAGATGAATTGCGCTTTATATCCCGCAGCCAAGGCCCGGTCGTAGCGCGATGGCTCTTGTTCCTGGGCCAGAGCGCTGCTCGGAAATAACGCGCCGATCGCGCAAATACTAACCAGTTTTTTCAGCACGCAAATTCTCCCAAAAATCAAGCCGTTCCCGGATTTTATGTTCGAAACCCCGGTCCACAGGCTGGTAATATTGCTCAGGCTGCATTTCGTCCGGCCAATAATTGTCGCCCGAAAAG
The DNA here is from genome assembly GCF_036963705.1 of Parasphingorhabdus sp. Classification (GTDB taxonomy): domain Bacteria; phylum Pseudomonadota; class Alphaproteobacteria; order Sphingomonadales; family Sphingomonadaceae; genus Parasphingorhabdus. The sequence goes on from NZ_JBALUT010000068.1 coordinate 11,444, forward strand.
CCGTCGTCGGTTTCGTGATCATAGCTATAGCCTTTGCCATAGCCGATATCCTTCATCAGGCTGGTCGGTGCGTTGAGGATGTTCTGCGGCGGCATCAGCGAACCAGTATCCCTGGCGGATTTCCATGCGGCTTTCTGGGCCTTGTAAGCCGCATTGGATTTTGGAGCCGTGGCGCAATAGAGGCAGGCTTGGACAATTGCCAATTCCCCTTCCGGACTGCCAAGAAATTCATAGGCCTGTTTTGCGGCGAGCGCTTGCACCAGCGCCTGCGGATCAGCCAGGCCGATATCCTCGCTGGCGAAACGGACGATCCGACGAAGCAGGAATAAAGGCTGTTCGCCGGCCACCAGCATTCTTGCGAGATAATAAAGCGAGGCCTGGGGATCGGACCCCCGCAACGCTTTGTGTAGCGCCGAAATCAGATTATAATGACCCTCGCGATCCTTGTCATAGACCGCCATGCGCCGATGGAGGATTTTGGCGAGTTGGGGCGGGTCGAGCGGATCCGCGATATCCAGCGAAAAAAGCGTCTCGGCCTGATTGAGCAGGAACCGGCCGTCGCCGTCGGCGCTTGCGATCAACGCCTCTTTTGCATTTTCGGTGAGGGGGAGGGACTTTTCCTCGAGCTTTTCGGCCTTGTCCAGCAGCTGGCCCAGAGCGGTTGTATCCAGTCGATTTAGGATCAGTACCTGAGCGCGGCTGAGCAGGGCGGCATTGAGTTCAAAAGACGGATTCTCGGTTGTGGCACCGACGAGCACAACCGTACCTCGTTCGACATAGGGCAAGAAGCTATCCTGCTGCGAGCGATTGAAGCGATGAATTTCGTCAACGAATAACAGGGTGGCCTTTCCGGACTGAAAGCGCATATCGGCCTCGGCAAAAACCTTCTTGAGGTCTGCCACCCCGGAAAATACCGCCGAAATTGCCTTGAAATGCAATTCGGTCTGATCGGCGAGCAAACGTGCAAGACTGGTTTTCCCGGTCCCTGGAGGCCCCCATAGAACCATCGAAGAAAGCTTTCCCGCAGCGATCATCCGGCCGATCGTGCCTTCTGCTCCAACCAGATGATCCTGGCCGACGATGTCGGCAAGCTGACGGGGTCTTAGCCGGTCGGCTAGGGGAGCATCGGGCGTGTTTTCGGAATCACGCTGCTGATCTTCTTTATCGTCAAACAGTCCCTGCATGATTAGCGGATGGCAGCCTGCGAGATCGGTCCATGACCGGCCTGCCGCTGGCGGACCAGCCGCATATAGGTTTGTGCCACGACATTGTTGATCTGGTCCCAGCTATATTCTTCGGCGCGCCGTTCTCCCGCGGAACCATGCGCGTTCCGCAGGTCGTCGTTCTCGCAATATGTTTGCAACGCGTCGGCAAATTCACGGACTGCGCCGGGTGTAATCAGCTTGCCGGAATCATTGTTTTTGACCAGGCTTTGGCTGCCGGTCGCCTTCGCCGCGACGACGGGGAGCCCGCAGGCCATGGCTTCGAGAGTGACGTTACCGAAAGTCTCGGTGATCGACGGGTTGAACAGCATGTCCATGCTAGCCACCGCGCGGCCGAGGTCGCTGCCCTGCTGAAATCCGGCAAATATGGCGCCGGGGTTTCGCTCCTCGAACCACTGTTTGGCCGGGCCTTCGCCAATGACCACCACCTTATGCTTCACCTTGCGGCGATTCAGCTCGTCAATGGCATCGGAAAAGACGTCGAGCCCCTTTTCCATCACCAGTCGTCCGAGAAATCCGATCACCGGTTCGTCATCAGCAATGCCCAGCGAACGCCGCCACGCCATGTCACGATGACCGGAGTTGAATATCTCGCGGTCGACTCCGCGCGACCAGATACCGACATCATAGTTCATCCGCTGGTCGCGAAGCACCTGAGCCATTGATTCGGAGGGAGCCACCAACGCATCACATCGGCGATACAGGCGTCGCAATATCGCCTCGATCACCGGCTCCAGAAAGGCGAGATTATAATATCGCGGATAGGTCTCGAACCGCGTGTGCACGGACGCCAATACCGGTATCTCGTTATTGCGCGCCCACGATACCATCTTGTGGCCAACCCGGTCAGGGCTGGAGATTTGCATGATGTTGGGGTTGAACCGTGCCAAATCCCTGCGCACATCGCTGGAAAGACGTGTCGGAAAGCGATATTCACCGCGACCGGGAAAAGCGACGGACGGGACGCTTATCAGATCTCCCGTCGGTTCGAAAGCGGGCGTGTCGGTGGTTGGCGAATAGACGCGAACCGCTGCTCCCTGGCGAAGCAGATAATCTACCAGCCGGTTGAGTGCCTGATTAGCACCATCGCGCACGAAATTATAATTGCCGCTATAAAGGGCAATGCGAAGGTCACTGATTTCCATTCGCGCCTTGAAGCATAATCGCAGGGAAATTGCCAATATGAACTTGGTCGGTTATCAGTCTGTGATGATCCGGACCAAGCTCGAACATCTGTTGATTGGGACGCCAAAAATCTTTGGTGAAGATGGCGAAATGAGCGCGATTGCCAAAACGCCGGTCGACCGCCCACTGAAGCTGGGCTTTGAAGGATTGGAGGGCAATCAGGTGGCGGATCCGCTTCATCATGGCGGTCGTGACAAGGCCGTTCATCTTTATCCGATCGAACATTATGACTTTTGGCGGGAAAAATATCCTGACGTGTCAGCGCTCGATCAGTCCGGAGCCTTTGGTGAAAATTTCAGCTGTTCCGGATTGAGCGAGGATAAGCTCTGTCTTGGAGATATTTTTCGGATCGGGGAAGCGCTGATCGAGTGCAGCCATGCGCGGCAACCATGCTGGAAGCTCAATCATCGATTTGGCCATAGAGATGTTCTGAAAACCGTAGTGAAAACGGGAAAATGCGGCAGTTATTTTCGCGTTCTAGAAGAAGGCCCTGTGCAGGCGGGCGACGATTTCGTCCAGCAGGCGCGGCCCTATCCCGATTGGCCGCTAGACCGGTTATTTGGCATGATAATCGGTGGCAAGCACGAAGGGCAGGTCGCTGAACTTATTGCGCTTTCAAAAAACGAAACGCTTGGTGAAAGCTGGCGGGTTCGGGCACAGCAGCTCGCTGGCAACTAAACCGGCTTGCTGTGATCTTGCTCGGCGGGATGTAAACGCAGCCTGGTCACGCGGCGGTCATCGGCTTCGGTAATTTCCAAAATCCAGCCGCTGGGATGTTCGAGCCTTTCCCCAACCGTCGGAATATGGCCGGCCAGTACGAAGCACAGTCCGCCAATCGTATCGACATCCTCGTCAATGATTTCGAGGGCGGGATCAATCGCTTCACCGACGTCGTCCAGCTCCGCCCGGGCATCCGCTTCCCAAATGCCATCGTCGCGCTTGACCAGCATCGGGATGGGCTCATCATCATGTTCGTCTTCAATCTCGCCGGTAATTTCCTCGACAATATCCTCGATGGTGACGAGACCT
>NZ_JBALUT010000069.1:0-14387 GCF_036963705.1 Parasphingorhabdus sp.
ACAGACGCCCTTCCCGCTCGACCTGGGTTACTTCTGCGCCAAGACGCGCGAAAGCCTGGCTCAGCTCGCAGCCGATCGGGCCGCCGCCAAGGATGATCATGCGTTTGGGAATATCCTCGAGCTGGGCAAATTCTTCCCACAGAGTATCGCTGGTGACATAGCCAATATCATCGAGACCGGGCAGCGGCGGAACGAACGGTGCGCCACCGGTGGCGACGATGATCGAACGGGTGGTCAGCCGCTGGGTCTCGCCGTCATTGCGCTTTATCTCGACCGTCCAGGGATCAATGATCTTGGCATAGCCCTTGACGACATCGACGCCCAGTTCGGTATAGCGCTCGACGCTGTCATGCGGCGCAATCTCCGCGATGACGTTGTGGATCCGCTGCATCACCGCCTTGAAACTATATTGCGGATCGGTCTTTTCCAGCCCGTAGGCATCGGCATGGCGCATCTGCTGGGCAACCTTGGCGCTCTTGATCAGCGCCTTGCTGGGCACGCAGCCATAGTTGAGACAATCGCCGCCCATTTCGCCGGCTTCAACGAGGGTCACCTTGGCTTTGACGGTCGCGGCAATATAGGAAGAAACCAATCCGGCTGCACCGGCACCGATGACGACCAGATTGCGGTCATATTTCTTCGGCTTGGTATATCCGGCATAGACTTTCCGGCGCTTGATCCGGGCCACAATCCACTTGCCGATCCACGGCGTTATGCCGAGTGCAGCGAAGGACAATAGCAGCCCGGGCGAACCGATATCACTGACCTGCTCGATATTGGCGAGCTGCGTACCGGCGTTGACGTAAACCAATGTCCCCAGCAACATGCCGATCTGGCTGACGATATAGAATGTCCGCGCCTTGATCGCGGTCAGCCCCATCAACAGGTTGATCAGGAAGAAGGGGAAGACCGGCACCAGGCGGAGAGTCAGCAGATAGAAAGGCCCGTCTTTTTCAACACCGCGATCAATCGCCTTCAAACGATCACCAAAGCGCGACTTGACCGCATCGCGGAACAGATAGCGTGACGAAAGAAAGGCGATTGTCGCGCCGATGGAAGAAGCGAAAGAAACAATGATCGTGCCGACAAGCACGCCGAAGAGCGCGCCCGCTGCCAGAGTCAGGATCAGCGCTCCGGGCAAGGAAGCCGCCGTCGTCACGACATAGACCAGAAAGAATATCGCGATGATCAGGAACGGAGCAGCCTGATATTGCTGGTCAAAAGCGACTTGTTGTTCCTTCAGATTGGCCAGGGTAAGTTGCGAGCCGAGATCAAAATAGAAGAAGCTCGCCACGGCAATGGCAAAAAGAACAAGGATCAGTATTTTTTTCATCTGGAACTTTCTGCCCGACGGGGCTCGGCTGCAATGGTCGGCTATTTACAAATCCTCCTATATGGAGCTTCTAACCGCTTTGGAACCCAGCGTATTTAGCGGGTCATGTAGAATTTCTTTTGTAACCGGAACGTTCTTTCGAACGATAGCGATCATGAAACGGAAGCAGGAGGCTCCACCATAGCTCGTTCGGATGATCGGATTGATATTCGTCGAGACCGATGACGACATCGTCATGACCAGCGGCTGGCTGCGCCGTGTAAGTACCGAATAGCCGATCCCACAAAGCGATGCTGAACCCGAAATTGCTGTCAGTTTCCTGTTTGACGGTCGAATGATGGACGCGGTGCATATCCGGCGTTACGACAAACAAGCGCAATATCCTGTCGACCGACAGCGGCAATCTCAAATTGGCGTGATTGAACATCGCGAAAAGATTGAGCAGCAGCGAGAAGGTGAATATCGCCAACACCGACGGTCCAAGCAAAAATACCAGGGCGCTTTTATACAGCATCGACAGGATGATCTCGACCGGGTGAAAGCGCACCGCCGTGGTGACGTCAATATCCCGATCTGCGTGGTGAACCTTGTGCAACGCCCACAAAAACGGGACTTTATGGCTGATCACATGCTGCGCGTAGATCGCCAGATCGAAAAGGACGAGAGCGAGAGCAAATTCCAGCCAGCCGGGCAGACTGGTCCAGTTGAACAGGCCGATACCATTTTGCGCCGCATAGCTGGCAGCGGCGATTGCCGCGACCGGGCCCATCAATCTCAGGGCAAGGCTGTCGACAATGATGATAACCACATTCGTCCGCCAGCGCTGGCCGCGCGGCATCGACCGCTTCTTCCGGGGAAAAATGGCCTCGAGCACCGCCAAAATCACGAACAAAAGCACAGACAACGCCAAGCCGGATTGCGCGAGACTATCGGTCATAGAAGAATATCTGCTTCGCCATTGATGGTATCCCGGGTTGCTGGCTAAAGATTCAGGACGCGTTTGGCGATGATGTTCCGCTGAATCTCGTTGGTCCCGCCGTAAATACTTTGCGCGCGGGTACCGAAATAGCTGGCGACGCCGGGGGCGGCAAAGGCGGAATCACCAGTCCAGTCCGGGCTGACGCTATCGCCAAACTTGCGATTGCCGTGCTCGGCAGCGGCTTCCAGAAACAGCGTCGTGATTTCCTGCGCCAGATCGGTAGCCATGATTTTCAGGATCGAGGCCTCGTCACCCGGAGACCCGCCATCCCGCACCGTAGTCAATACCCGGAGCACGGTGATCTCCAGCGCATCGAGCCGTGTTTCCGCTTCGCATAACCGGCTGGCGAAGAAGCTGTCATCGATCAGCCGCTGGTTCCCGCCGGTCGGGATTTGTGATGCGATCTTCCGGACATCGGCCAATTGTTTCCGCTTGCCACCGATCCGCGCATAAGATGTCCGCTCGTTACCGAGCAGATATTGCGAATAAGACCAGCCTTTCCCTTCCTCACCGATGCGGTTGGAGACCGGAACCCGGACATCGACAAAATCGCACTGGCTGAGATAATATTTGCCGTCGATGGTGATGATCGGCTTCACCGTGACGCCGGGCTGGTCCAGCTTGCAACAGACGAAGGTAATGCCAGCCTGCTTCTTTGCTTCCCGCGATGTCCGGGTCAGCAGGAATATCCAGTCCGCATGCTGGGCCGCAGACGTCCATATCTTGGTGCCGTTGAGAATATATTCGTCCCCGTCCCGCACCGCCGAGAATTGCAGGGAGGCCAGGTCCGACCCCGCTTCGGGTTCGCTATAGCCCTGCGCCCAGCCGACCGAACCGTCGCGCAGTCCGGGCAACCATTTGTCCTTTTGTGCCTCATCGCCAAATGTGAAGATCACCGGCCCGACATAGACGACGCCCATCGGCGTGACCGTCGGTGCCCCGGCCTTTTCCAGCTCTTCGTCAAAAATATATTGTTCTTCGATCGACCAGCCCGGACCGCCATATTCTTCAGGCCATGCGCTAGCCAGCCATCCCTTTTCACCCAGCGCCATTTCGGCGCGCCGGATTTCTGCGGTTGTCAGGCTTGCACCGGTGCTGACCTTTGCCAATATGTCCTGCGGATATTCATCGGCAAAATAGGTCCGCATCTTCTGGCGAAAAGACTGCAATTCTGGATCATGGCTTAATTTCATAGCGGCCTGCTCTTCCTTCGATAGCGTGAGTCGACGTGGATCTCACTATCATGGAATTTCTCCAAATGGTGCAAAACCCTTATAGCTATCGTTGATCTACCGGTTCCCTGCTAGATCGGCATCTCGGGCAACCTTTTCCTGTGCAAAACGTAAACCGACGAGCGCTGAAAATTTGTCAGCCATTAGACAATCGAATTAGGCATGAAATGGGATGGCTGGGCAGCATATGAAGTCGACATTGCCAGATTCGAACCAAATGCAGACCAGCGATCACGCCCAATCTTCTCCTGCGTTTCCTTACAAGCGGGTGCGCAACATAGTCCTCGCACTACTCTCCGTCTTGATTCTGGCAATCCTGGCCTTGGGCGCGGTGCCGGCAAGCCTCTTGCGCGGCGTGATCAGCCAGGAACTGCAGGGGGCATCGGATCGCGACGTGGAAATCGGAACGATCAGCAGAGACGATTTCTTTTCCTACTCCCCCATTATCACCGTCGAAAATATCCGCGTGGCGCAACCATCCTGGGCGGGAAAAGGCGATTTTCTCAAGCTAAAATCGATATCGGCGCGTGTTTCCGTGCTGGATGTCCTGACCGGCGCCGCAAGACCGGATCGTGTCCGGATCGACGGTCTCGACATAGCCCTCGTCCGCGACGCGGATGGCCGAAGCAACTGGGATGGCGATGACAGTAAAGACGACAAAGACAGCAGCGCCCCCGTTCTAACCGATCTTGATATCGTCAATTCCCGTTTCAGTTTCACCGACCACAAACGCGAACTCTCGCTGGAGGGTCCGGTCTCTGTCGATTCAAAGAACGGCCTGCGCGCCGAGGGTAGCGGCACATTTCTAAAGACCAAAGCAACTCTCTTGTTCACCGGCGGGGCGATTGCCGGAATTGATCCCGCGTCCGACTATCCTTTCAGCATCAAGCTTCAATCGCCCGCGCTCGACTTGACGGCCAAAGGCGCAATGCAGGGCGTTCTGAACACCGACAATTTCACGGCATCGCTATCCGCTCGCGCGCCTACCCTGAAAAACCTCGATCGCGTCATAGAAGCCGGCCTGTTCGGAACCCAGCCGATCAATTTGCGTGCCAATATCCGCCACGATGACAAAGACTGGTTTGTCGACAAATTGAGCGGATCGATCGGGCGTTCAAACCTGTCTGGCAAAGCGACGATCCTCAAGCGCGACGGTCGCACCAAAATCGACGCCGACATCAGGGCTGCCACGCTGGATTTCGATGATCTCGCCGATGATGCAGGCCGGGCACGGGCAGCGGCCCTGACGCGGCGCATCGGGCCTCGCATTCTTCCCAATACAAGGATCAACCTGTCAAAAATGGGTCCGACCGACGGCCAGCTAAGCTTTACCGTCGACCGCTTGCTCTCCCGCCGCGAGACAGTTTTCCGCAGTCTGAAAGGCAAGCTGACGCTGGATCGTAAGCTTGTGAAGATCACCAACCTGGCCGTCGGCCTGAAAAGCGGGCAGCTGACCGGCAGCATTCAGGTCGATCATCGCAGCGGAGCACCTAAATTATCGACCGACCTGACGCTGACCGGCGCGTCTATTTCCGACCTTATCGGGAACGGCGATATCGTTACCGCCAGAATCCGGGGCCGGGTGAAATTGTCCGGTTCGGGTGACACGTTCAGGGAGGCCCTGGAAAAAGCGAACGGCAAAGCGGCGATGGTTGCCTCCGGAGGCAGCGTCCGCGCCACGGTCGCCCACGTCTTGGGGCAAAATCTGGGCGGTGCAGTCGAGGAAATTATCGGCAATCCGAAAGCGCGGGTTCCGCTGCGCTGTCTGGTCGCCAATTTCACGGCGCGGAACGGCATATTGACCCCTCAGCCATTGGCTATTGATACGAAAGTCTCGATCGGGCGCGGTGAAGGACGGATCACTCTGGACGGCGAAAGGATCTCTCTGGTGCTGCGCGGCGGCGCGAAGGGGAAAAGTGCATTGCGAATTGTAGACCCGATCAAGATTTCCGGGACGCTGACCGCACCAGACGTGTCGGTAGCGGGGCTGGGCAAGGCCGCGGATGCGGAAAAGCCGTCACTGGGTGATGTCCTCAAAGTCGCGACCAAATCTATCGGTAGCGCTTTGGGAATTGGCGACAGCGACGAACAGAAAAAGGCTTTCATTCAGAAACCCAAATCCCTGAACTGCTCTGCTGTGGTCGCTGCGGCGATGCGGTAATGGATATCGGCGGTCCGGAATAACCCCCACCGAACACAATTGATCCTACATCAGGCACTAAGGTCTAGCGGCGCGGATCCAGCATTTCTCGAAGAAATCTCGGGGCACCAGGTTTTAAGGAAAAAGTGGTGCCCGAGGGCGGATTCGAACCACCGACACAGCGATTTTCAGTCGCTTGCTCTACCAACTGAGCTACTCGGGCATCTGGGCCTGCGCGATGCGCTGGCCCGGTTAGGAAGCGACGCTATAGGCGGGGGGATTGCTGCTTGTCCAGCCTAAAAATGGCGGTTTTATTGCCCCTGCTCAGTCCTCGCCATCGCGGCCGGAATCGCCAGCGAAATGATCGGCCAATTGATCTGGCGAAACCGCTGGTCCGGGTATTTTATAGCCGTCACCCAGCCATTGCAGCAAATCGCGATCCTTGCACCCGGCGCTGCAGAATGGCGCCCATTGCTGGGTCCCGGGATTGCGGCAAACCGGGCATTTGGGGCTTTTCATACCGGCCAAAACCTATCCCTGCCCGACCAGATTCGGGAATACGGCGAACACGAATATCAGCGCCACACCGATCGGCGAGAGCCACGCCACCAGAAAGCGCCACAAGCCGAAGAGTGGCCCTTCGAGCCCGGTTTCGGCTTTGATCAGTTTCCTGTCAGCCCGCCAACCGATAAATATGGCGGTCAAAAATGCCGTTACCGGTAGCAATATCTTGGACACGAGATCATCGATCGTATCGAAAATATTCTTTTCCTCGAACAATGGCAAGAAACCCAGTGGCCGGACATCACTCCAGACATTGAGCGAAAGCGCACAGGCCACTCCGATCAGAAAGATGATCCCGCCAATAGACCAGGCGGCAAACCCGCGCGCCCAGTTAAACCGGCGCATCGCCCAAGCCACAACGCCTTCGAGCAAGGATATGGAGCTGGTCAATGCAGCAAAGAAAATCAGGACGAAGAATAACAATCCGACCAAGGAACCGGCAGGCATGGTGTGAAAGGCGATCGGCAGCGACTGGAACACCAAAGTCGGTCCGGCTGCGGCGTCCAGGCCGACCGCGAACACAATCGGAAAAATCATCAGGCCGGCGAGAAGTGCTACGCCCGTGTCGGCGAATGCGATCATCCCGGCGGTCGGCGCGAGCTTTGTTTCCTTCGACACATAGCCGCCATAAGTGATCAGCGCGGCCGAAGCGACGCTCATCGAGAATAAAGCCTGCCCCAGAGCATCATTCATGACCGCAGGCGTCAGCTTGCTGAAATCCGGGGTGAAGAGAAAGGCGACCGCTTTGGCAAATTCACCAGTGAACGCACCGTAAAGCGTGATCAAAACCAGCAAAATGAAGAATGTCGGCATCAGGTAGACAGCCGCTTTCTCGATACCGTCGGTCACACCCCTGGCAACGATCCAGATCGTCATCACCATGAACAATGTGTGCATGGCAAGCAGCATCGGGACATTGCCGAACAGATCGGTCATGCGGCCGGGAATGGTTTCCGGGCTTTCCGATGCCAGCGCACCGGCAAAGGGGTTGCCGGCAAACAGAGCGCCGAGAAAATCGCCGCTCATCACCCCGACATAATAGAGCACCCAGCCGGCAACGACGCTGTAGAAAGTGAGAATGAGGAAAGCATTGAGAATGCCGATCCCGCCAAATATGCCCCAGTTTTTGCTGACACTGGAATCTTCGGCTACCTTGACGACGCTGTGATAGGCATCGCTGCGGCCGTGGCGACCGATCACGATTTCGGACAATACCATCGGCAAGCCGATCAGCAGGATGCAGCCGATATAGACCAGAACAAAGGCGCCGCCGCCATTTTCACCAGCCAGCGTAGGGAAACGCCAGATATTGCCGAGACCGACCGCCGCGCCAACCGCTGCCAATACAAATGCTGTTCGCGAGGACCAACCCTCGCCGCCCGGTGCTGTTGCGCCTGCCATAATCATACTCCCCAATATTCAGAACCGGTTGCGGCCTTGTTGCATTCGTTACTAGCTGCGCATCAACATCGGGCCAAGCGGTTTTCCAGCAAAAATATGAACGTGCAGATGCGCCACTTCCTGATGGCCGTGCTCGCCGATGTTCGCGAGTAGACGATATCCGGGCTCGACCATCCCCGCTTCGCGTGCAACATGCCCGACAGCGCGGACAAATCCGGCAATTTCCGCTTCGCTTGCTGACGCCGAGAAATCATCCCAGCTGACATAACGCCCTTTCGGGATCACCAGAATATGGTCGGGGGCCTGCGGATTGATATCGTGAAAGGCGAGTGCCCATTCATCTTGATAGACGGTTTTATTGGGAATTTCGCCGCGCAGGATTTTCGCGAAGATATTGTCGTCATCATAAGCCAGAGTCGGATCGATCGCCATCAGCTTGCTCCTCTTGCCGCTTTTTCTTCCAGACCGGACAGGCCTTCGCGGCGGGCCAGCTCTGCGGTCACATCGTCTAGCGACAGGTCCATGTCGGCGAGCAGGACCATCAGATGGAAGAGCAGATCAGCAGCCTCTCCGGTCATCGCCGCCTTGTCGTCCTGCACCGCAGCAATCACCGCCTCGACGGCTTCCTCGCCCAGTTTTTCGGCCATTTTCGCACGGCCTTCGGCGCGCAGACTGGCGACATAGCTCGTTTCCGGCTCCGCTTCGCGGCGTTCGAGGATTGTGCGTTCGAGAGTTTTGAGAATTTCGTTCATCCTCGGCGGTTTGCGCGACGAAACGCCTGTTCGTCAAGCATTAGTGGCACAAGTTTTCACGACCCACAAAAAAGGACCGTCAGGTCCCCCGCTGACGGTCCGGTTCCGGCCAAGCCGCAATTGGATAACGGCCGGCGCTGGAATTTCGATTATCAGATTTTCTTGCGGCGCCGGGCAATCATGCGGCCACCGATCAGGCCAGCCAGGCCAAGGCCGAGCATCATCAGGTTGGATGGTTCGGGAACCGGTGTACCGCCGGATGACGATCCGCCAGAAGAGCCGGTGCCGCCAGTCGAACTTGTCGTCCCTCCGCTGCCGGTTGAGCCGGACGAACCCGATGAGCCGGAACTGCCCCAGCCCGAGCTTCCCCAACCCGAACTTCCCCAGCCCGAGCTGCCCCAACCTGAGCTACCCCAGCCTTTGACACTTCCGCGATTGTCACTGTTCCAGGTCGCACCAGCCGGGGTGGCGGCTGCGACGGCAAGTGCCGCTGCGGCGGTCCAGATTGTATATTTCACCAGCTTCATGATCGAATTCCATTCCCACATTAAAAATTTCTTATGGGAATAGTTAAGCAAGAGCCCTGCCAGATCGCCGAAACGCGCAGCCTTCGGAGGATAAGATGGTTAACGCGATTTTGGAAAACCGGAAGCTGTAAAGTGAACCGACATTAATCATCGGCTACAGGTTTGATAATCCGGGAATATTTGCGATTTCGGCAGGATCAGGCCCGGGCGGGCAGCCTGGCAGCGCGCAGTGCGGCATGGGCGTCGGCTATGCTATATTGCCCAAAGTGGAATATCGATGCGGCGAGCACGGCATTGGCATGGCCCTTTGTCACGCCTTCGACCAGATGGTCGAGATTGCCTACTCCGCCGCTAGCGACAACCGGGATCGATACCGCGTCGGCCAGAGTTCGGGTCAGTTCCAGATCATAGCCGTCGCGGGTGCCGTCGCGGTCCATCGAGGTAACCAGCAACTCGCCTGCCCCGAGATCGGCCATGCGAACGGCATGCTCCAAAGCATCGATGCCGGTCGGGGTGCGGCCGCCATGGGTGAATATTTCCCAGCGCCCTTCCGCCACTTTACGAGCATCGATCGAGGCGACCATACATTGGCTGCCGAATCGGGTAGCGATATCGCTGACCACTTCGGGTCGCGACACAGCAGCGCTGTTCACCGCGACCTTGTCCGCTCCGGCCATCAGCAAAGCCCGCGCATCCTCGGCCGTGCGCACGCCGCCGCCAACGGTCATCGGCATGAAGCAGACCTCGGCGGTGCGCCGGACAACATCGATGATCGTATCGCGATTTTCGTGGGAAGCGGTGATGTCGAGGAAGCAAAGTTCGTCGGCGCCGGCAGCATCATAAGCCTGGGCCTGCTCGACCGGATCACCGGCGTCCTGCAGATCAACGAAATTGACGCCCTTGACCACGCGGCCATTGGCCACGTCGAGACAGGGAATGACGCGGATACGGACGGTCACCGGTTCGCCATCGCAATCGCCGTCGCCAGATCGAGGCGACCGTCATAAAGCGCCCGCCCGGTAATCACGCCTTCGATGCCGTCCTTGGCAAACTGGCTGAGCATGTGAATGTCATCGAGACCCTTTACTCCGCCGCTGGCGATCACCGGAATATCAACGCCCCGCGCCAGATCGACCGTGGCTTCGATATTGCAGCCGGTCAGCATGCCGTCGCGGCCGACATCGGTGAACAGGATCGAGGCAACGCCCGCATCCTCAAACCGGCGAGCGAGATCGCGGACGCTTACATCCGAAACATCGGCCCAGCCTTCGGTCGCGACCATGCCGTCGCGCGCGTCGACAGCAACGACGATGCCGCCTTCATATTCTTTCGCCATATCCTTGACGAAATCCGGGTCCTTGAGCGCAGCGGTTCCGATTACCAGCCGGGCCACGCCCAGTTCGAACCAGCGTTCGACTGTTTCACGATTGCGGATACCGCCGCCCAGCTGGACATAGCCGGGAAAGCTCGCGACAATCGCTTCTACCGCTTCCGCGTTCTGGGGAGATCCGGCGAAAGCGCCGTCAAGATCGACAACATGGATATGTTCGGCTCCAGCCGCTGCAAACAGGCCGGCCTGCTCCGCCGGATTGTCGCCATAGACAGTAGCGCGGTCCATATCGCCTTCTGCGAGGCGCACGACTTCGCCGGATTTAAGGTCAATTGCGGGAAATACGATCATTTCAAATATTCCGTTCGTGGTGAGCTTGTCGAACCGCGTCTGCCCAACGGAACACATCCTTCGACAGGCTCAGGACGAACGGTATTCAGAATTATCATGGTTTCCACTCCAGAAAACGTTTGAGAAAGGCCAGTCCATAAGCCTGGCTTTTCTCGGGGTGAAACTGGACGCCGACAATATTGTCACGGCCTATAGCAGAGACCAACGGGCCACCGTGATTTGTGGTCGCCAGAACGTCGGCTTGGTCTGCGGCTTCAAAATGATAGCCGTGCAAATAATAAGCTTCGCCGGACTCGAGCAGATCGTGGCCCTCGGTCGGGGTCACATCATTCCAGCCCATATGCGGGATTTTTATAGTGGCGTCGGAAGGCTCGATTGCTTTCACCGTACCGCCAATCCAGCCAAGACCTTTGTGCTCGCCAAATTCTATGCCTTTATCTGCCAGCATCTGCATCCCGACACAAATGCCGAGAAACGGAATGGCCTCTCCGCGAATCCGCTGGTCCAGCGCGGCCACCATGCCATCTATTCCAACCAATGCATCGCGGCAGGCACCAAAAGCGCCAACGCCCGGCAATATGACACGATCGGCCCGTGCCACCAATTCCGGGTCGGCGGTCACAGAGACATCTCCGGCCCCTGCGGCCATCAGGGCATTGTGGACGCTGTGCAAATTGCCGGCGCCGAAATCTATGAGAGCGATGGTTTCAGACATGGCGCCGATCAACCGCCGAGGGCGCTCAAATTAGAAATCCCACTATTCGATTTACGCGAAAAGGCCCGCTGGTGCGGGAAGCACAACTCAACCACCCAATTGCCCCTTGGTCGAAGGGATTGCATCGCCCTTGCGCGGGTCGCGTTCGACCGCCTGGCGCATCGCCCGGGCGAAACCCTTGAAGATACTTTCCGCAATATGGTGATTATTCTCGCCATAGAGCAATTCGATATGCAGCGTGATTCCGGCAGCATCGGCGACGCTGTGGAACCAGTGTTTGAACAATTCCGTGTCCATCTCGCCCAACCGTTCCTGAGTGAAGCCGGCGTTCCAGACAAAATAAGGCCGGCCGGAAATATCCAGCGCTACCCTGCTCAACGTCTCGTCCATCGGCGAATAGGCGCTGCCGTAGCGAACGATCCCGGCCTTGTCGCCGAGCGCCTGGTTGATCGCCTGCCCCAGCGCGATCGCGCTGTCTTCGGTGGTATGGTGCTGATCGACGTGAAGATCGCCCTTGATCCGCAATTTCAGGTCAATCAGCGAATGGCGCGAAAATTGTTCGATCATATGATCGAGAAAACCGATGCCGGTGGAAACGTCATATTGACCGCTTCCATCGAGGTTCAACTCGACAAAAATCTCGGTTTCTTTGGTATTTCGTTCGATTATCGCTGTTCTCATGCATCCGGCCTATAAAGGCTTGGACAAATCAGGCAAGAATTTCGCGGCCTTTGGCGATGCAAAATTCATTTTACACACTTGACCCGATGCTCGCTTCCCGCCACCTAGGGAAAATGAGCGATGATGCCCCTGATAGCCTGATTCCATATGACGAAATCGTGCAGGAAGCCCTGCGCGCGGTAGTGAGCCGGGTGCTCGGGGAAGTCGTCACTGACGGCCTGCCCGGCGAGCATCATTTCTACATCACCTTCAAGACCCGCGCGCCCGGCGTCGACATTCCCGATCATCTGATCGCCAGATTCCCGGACGAGATGACGATTGTCATCCAGAACCGCTATTGGGACCTGAAGGTCGACGAAGACCGGTTCGAAGTTGGCCTGAGCTTCAACCAGATCAGCTCGATGCTGCATATCCCGTTCGCGGCGATAACCTCCTTCGTCGATCCGGCTGTGGATTTTGCGCTGCAATTCCACGTTGACGAGGTCGAAGGCGACATGAACGGCCATGATCCGGCTGAGAATGACGGTGATACGGCAGCGGTTGAAGTCGCCGATGATGGCTCCAACGTCGTAACAGTGGACTTCGGCAAGAAAAAGTGAGCGGGACCCGCACCGAAACCGACTCTCTTGGCGAGATAGAAGTTCCCGCCGACGCCTATTGGGGCGCACAGACACAGCGCAGTATCGAGAATTTCCCTTTTCCGCGTCAGGAACGCATGCCGATCCGTCTGATCCACGCACTGGCTGCGGTCAAACAGGCAGCCGCCCGGGTCAATGGAATCCACGGACTGGAACCGGAAATTGCCGCCGCGATAGAAAAAGCGGCCAATGCCGTGCGGACCGGCGAATATGACAATCAATTTCCGCTGACCATCTGGCAGACCGGGTCGGGAACCCAGTCCAACATGAACGTCAATGAAGTGATCGCCGGCGTTGCCAACGAGGCGATTTATGGCACCCGCGGCGGCAAATATCCGGTCCATCCCAATGACCATGTCAATCGCGGCCAATCGTCCAACGACAGCTTCCCTACCGCCATGCACGTCGCGTCGGCGCGAGCGCTGGAAGTAGAGCTGTTCCCGGCGCTGGAGCAATTGCACGATGCTCTGGCGGAAAAGGCGCAACAGTGGAAGTCTATCGTCAAGATCGGCCGCACCCATTTGCAGGACGCCACACCGCTGACCCTCGGACAGGAATTTTCCGGCTATGCGGCGCAACTGGTCGCCGCGCGTGACCGGGTCGAGACCGTCCTGCCCCGGCTGCTCAAACTGGCGCAAGGAGGCACTGCAGTCGGCACCGGCCTCAACGCACCGGAGAATTTCGGCGAGCATATCGCCAAGGAAATTTCCAAGATCACCGGTCTGAAGTTCACCTCCGCAGAGAATAAATTTGCCGAACTGGCCGCGCATGACACGATGGTCGAATTGTCCGGCTCGCTCAATACGCTGGCGGTGTCGCTGACCAAGATTGCCAATGACATTCGATTGCTCGGGTCCGGCCCGCGTTCCGGCCTCGGCGAGCTGGACCTGCCGGCCAATGAACCAGGCAGCTCGATCATGCCGGGCAAGGTCAATCCGACCCAGTGCGAGATGCTGACCATGGTCGCCGCTCAGGTGATCGGCAATCATCAGGCAGTGACGGTCGGCGGGCTGCAGGGTCATCTGGAACTCAACGTGTTCAAGCCGTTGATCGGCGCCAATGTGCTGCGCTCGATCGAGATTATCTCGATCGGCATGTCGAGCTTTGCCGAGCGTTGTGTGGAAGGCCTGGAAGCCAATGAGGTGCGGATCAAGGAGCTGGTCGACAATTCACTCATGCTGGTAACCGCGCTGGCTCCGGTGATCGGCTATGACAAGGCTGCGGCTATTGCCAAATATGCCCACAAGACCGGCCAGACCCTGCGCGCGTCGGCGCTGGAGCTTGGTCTGGTTGACGCAGAAACCTACGATACCCATGTTAAACCAGAGAATATGGTCGGGAATCCTTCCTGATCCGGGAACCAGAACAACATGTCGCTCATCAGAAATATATTCACCACAGCAGTCGGTTACGAAGCGCGCAAGCATACCAAAGGTCATGGCTTGCGGAATTTCGGTCTCGGCATGATCGCCGCCCGTCTGGCAACAAGGTCGATCCCCGGCGCGCTGCTGGTCGGCGGGGCCTTGATCGCGAAAAAGCTCTATGATGATAAGAAAGAGGCCGAGATGCTTCCGGCATCTGAAGCCGTGATCGAGATTGAAGGCCGTCCGGTACCGGAAAGCCAAGTTGATGGATCAGTCGAACTCTTGAAATAACATTTCCAACACCGGTAATAATCCATCCAACATCACGCAAAACAGCGCGTCCTTGGCCCTAACTTTGACGAACTTTGGACCTGCTCCCG
>NZ_JBALUT010000070.1:0-14292 GCF_036963705.1 Parasphingorhabdus sp.
GGCTTCGTGGCTTTGTGCGAGTCCGATGGGCGCACGACCCCGGCAAGCAGCGCAGGACGGGAACTTTTCCCGGCCGCGACGGTTGAAGAGGAAATCCCTCAACACCCGCGCGCCCTGAACAGGATCTTTGAACATCTCCTACCGCACCATCCTTCTTGTCATCGCGCTGGCGCTGGCCCTGCGCGGCTACGAGTGGGTCAGGTACGATCACCGGATGCCGTGGACGCCGCTGTCCATGGCCGCGCCGATCGGGCCGTTTACCACCCGCAAAATCGGCGGCCTCGCCGAAGACACCCCGTTTTGCCACGCACTGCTAGAGGAAGCCGCGATACGCTATTCGCCCCTGCCGCCGGTCAAGGCCGGTCCGGATTGCGGCTATGACAACGGGGTCGCGCTCACCCGTCAGAAGAGCCAGCTGGACGGCATCCGCTACAGCCCCGCCGCCCGCACCAGCTGCCCGATGGCGGTCAGTCTCGTGCTGTGGGAAAAGCAGATCGTCAACGCCGCCGCCTTCCGGCACTTTGGCACCACGGTCGACGAGATCATCACCTACGGAAGCTACAGCTGCCGACGGATCGGGGGCGGGCAGACGGGCGCTTTCAGCGAACATGCGCAGGCCAATGCTATCGACATCGCAGCCTTCCGCCTCGCCGACGGGCGCACGGTCTCGGTCGCCGGACACTGGAATGCGGATGACGAGCGGTCCCGCTTCCTCAGAGAGGTGCGCGACGGCGCCTGCGAGCTATTCTCGACAACTTTGTCACCCGATTACAACAAGGCGCATGAAGACCATCTACATTTCGATCAGGCGCGGCGGGGCGGTTCGCGATACTGCAGGTAATATTACGTATCCCTCTACCGCGAGCGAGAAGCTAGAGCGATATCGAGGTCGGCCCTTATGTTCCTCCACTAATTATCGCTCCTCCAATTATCTTGGAACAGGATCGCTTCCCGCACGTTGATTTCACAGAACGCAAACAGAAAAGGAAAGCCTCATGGTAGATAAGAGCCAGATCAAGGAACATATGGAAGTCATCGGCGCAGACGGCGTGCACGTCGGCATTGTTGACCATCTCGACGATAGCGGCGAGCGCATCAAGCTGACCAAAAAAGACAGCCCGCAGACCCAAAGCGGAAAGGGCGCTTCGCATCACTATCTGCCCGTCGGCTTGATCGCCGAATTCGAAGGTGACAAGATCCGCCTCTCGGCAACCGGTGAAAATGCGGTGAATATGTTTGAAGAAGATAAATAGGCCTCACCCGCAATTTCGATAAAAAAGCCCGGCTTCGTGATGCGGAGCCGGGCTTTTTTATGGTGGTCACAGGCCTTGGCAGACGGCTAGATCAAGCTCAGTCAGCATCCTTGATATAAGGGACAAATTCGCCGAAAGCGCAGCTGCCCATCGCGATGCGGCTTTGACTGTCGACCAGCTGGACGATGTCGCCTTTGCATAGCGAGGAACCCGGGCGACTATAGACCAAAATACTGCGGTCCGCGTTCTTGCATCCGGCATAGGGCTTGTTGACGTAGATCGTCCTTGCATTCCGGCTCGATCCGAAAATCAGTATATCGTCGCTGATCACCGTCATGTTGCGCTGGTCATGACCATTGATACAGGATTGAGCCTCACCGGCAGTCCGTCCCTCGAGACGCTTGTCGAGCATCGTCTGCTGTTTTTCAGTGAGTTCGATTTTCTCTTCGCTCAAAGCGGGTGCCGCCAAAAGCATCGCCGCCGGAATTGTCAAAAGCAATTTTCTCATCACCTGTCTCCTCTGTCCAGCCCCCGTCAGCCAGCCATATAACATGAATTTGACTGAACCGGAGATGAAACTTGGGGCGTGGCCCTAGAAATTGTCCTTCGCGGTCCGCCGCTCACCCAGTTCCGCCGCCGATTTCGCCCGCATGAAGGGGTTGGTGGCGCGCTCCTGTTTGATCGTCGTCGGCACCGTTGCCTCGCCGCGTGCGCGTAGAGTAAGAACCTCGGCCATGCGCTCTTTCAGGGCGAGATTATCGGGTTCTGCAACCAGCGCATATTCACCGTTGCTCTGGGTATATTCATGGGCGCAATAGATTTTCGTGGCTTCCGGCAGCGCCTCCAGCTTGCGCATATTGTCGTACATCTGCTCGGCCGTGCCTTCGAACAGCCGCCCGCAACCCATAGCGAACAAGGTATCGCCGACAAACGCGACCTTTTCCGACGGGATGTGAAAGGCGATATGGCCAGCGGTGTGCGCCGGCACGTCGATAACATCGGCGACCACGTCGCCAAGCCTGACGGTGTCGCCTTCCTTGACCAGCGTATCGAGCGTCGGGATGCGTTCCTTCTCGGCTTCCGGACCGGTGATACGGCAACCGGTCGCTTCCTTGATCGCGGCATTGCCGCCGGTATGATCGGGGTGCCAATGGGTGTTCCAGATCTGGGTGATTTTCCAGCCTCGCCTGGCCGCCTCGGCGAGCACCGGTTCCGCCACCGCAGGATCGACGACCATCGTCTCCTGCGATTCGGGTTCGTGGACCAGCCAGATGTAATTGTCTGATAATACGGGGATTCTGATGATTTCAAGCATGGCAGTCAAAATACTCCGCAAATGTGATGCTGTCGATGATTAACCTCAAAATAACCAATTCGCCCTATCTCAGATGGCTTATGTTGCAGTGTTTTTCGAGGGAGGGGCTGTTCATTGCGTTTATTCGTCGCATTTCTGGCCTATATTTGCCTCTGCTTCCCTGCGCATGCCGAAGTATCGATGGCCGACAGACTTTGCACGACCAGCAGCGTGGACAATGTCTCGATATCAGACTTGCTGAAATCCGGCAGATCGTTTGATTGCTCCGACACCAAATATGCCATCGAAGGGCCGCGAGTCTGGGTACAAATCCCTTTCGAGGTCGAGACGCTTCCCGCCGGGGCGATAGAAGTCCAGGGGGACAGCAACGGTCTGACCAACATGCAGGTCCATGCCGTCCTCGACGATGGTGCGATCCTGTCCTATTATTTTTCAGAGCAGTCGGTGATCGCCAGCTGGCGGCCAAAGGGCCGCTTCGGCCTCCCGATCCCGGGTAGCGAAAACCCGGCCACCAAAAGCCGTATCCAGAATATCTATGTCGCCATCGATGATCCGAAACTGATCAGTTCGCTGTTGCTTATTGAACTGGCACACCAGCAAAAATCGGAAGATCAAAAACTTCCCCTCTCGATCATGTTCGCAGTGCTTTGCGGAATGGCTATCATGCCGCTCATCTACAATCTGTTCTTCTACGGGGCGCTGCGATACAGTTTCATGCTGTGGCACAGCCTGATGATCTGTGCGACCGTCACCTATACATTCAGTTCTTCGGGTCTGATTTTCATCCTGTTTCCCGAAACCAGCCTGACCACCAAAATGCTTGTCAATTACTGGAGCCTCGCGATCGGCATCGCCGTTAGTGGAGTTTTCCTGGTTCGCTTTGTCGAACGGGGGAAAATTGCGCCGTGGCTACAAGCCACGATATTTGTGACAGCGCTGATGCCGATGACCGTCGTGGCGTTGTTTCTACCGGTTGATCATGGCTATAGCATCCACGCCCGCGCTTATTATAACGCGTCATTCGTACCCGTCTTTCTGGTCGTCCTTTACGCCATGGTTCATGCGGTGAGGCGAGGCAGCAAGGCCATCTGGTTTCAGATTGCAGGCTGGACCCCGATCGTTATTTTCGGGCTCGACCGGGTAGCACGCGGCACGGAACTGTACGTCGGCTGGCCGATTCTTGATTACGGGCTCTATTTTTTGCTGATAAGCGAAACCATCATTCTCGCGCTTGGCGTTGCAAACCGAATTCTCCGCTTGCGGCAACAGCATGAGACTACAATGCGCAAGCAAGTGGAGTTGACACTTCTTGCCGATACCGACGGCTTGACCCTCATGAACAATCGCAGGTCGTTTGAGCGAGAGTTCCAGTCCAACCAGCACGACTACCAATATAGTCACTTGGCAATCATCGACATTGATTTCTTCAAGCGAGTCAACGACCGCTATGGCCATGAAATCGGTGACGAGGTGCTGCGGGTTGTCGGCAAAGAACTGGCTTCGACGCATCATTTCGCTGCCCGCATCGGCGGTGAAGAATTCACCCTGCTCATGCGCAACGACAATCGCCAGAACCGGAAAAAATATCCTGCCAATGCGCTGACCGAAATTTGTCAGACGCTGATCAAGGCAGTGAGCGAAAGGGTCCCGGAAATACAGGAACCCGTTACATTCTCGGTTGGAGTCGCTTCAATTGCCCGGCGCGACACATTGCGCAGTGTGATGGCAACCGCCGACCGGCGCCTCTATGCCGCCAAGAATAACGGCCGCAACCAGGTGGTCTGGATCGATATATCCGAGGCCCAACCGTCCAAGCCTTCCGGGAAGGCCGCGTTTTAACGACGGTCAGGCGCTTACCACTCGCCGATATTTTCCATGCTTGCCCAAGGCTCCTGAGCCGAAAGCCGCTCGCCTTTTTGCAGCAGCTCAACGGAGATATTATCCGGTGAACGCACAAACGCCATATGGCCATCGCGCGGCGGACGGTTGATCGTCACACCGGCATCCACCAGCTTTTGACACAAGGCATAAATGTCGTCGACCGCATAAGCGAGATGTCCGAAATTGCGGCCGCCGCCATATTGCTCGGGCGTGCTGCCATCTTCCGGAGGCCAATTATAGGTCAGCTCTACCTCGGCAATATTCTTTTCCCCGGGCGCGGCGAGAAAGATCAACGTGAAGCGGCCTTGCTCACTGTCATGCCGACGGACCTGTTCGAGGCCGAGAAGCTCGAAAAACGCAACGCTTGCGTCCGGATCGCTGACCCTGAGCATGGTGTGCAGATATTTTATGGCCAAAGCTATTCTCCGTTCATCGCTATTCAGAAACGGTTCATCGCAGATATCACAAAGCCGAACCGGGTCGTTTCAACCAGCCTAAGCGGCTTTTGGACTGAGGGAAAGAGTGATGAGCGAGAAATTTATCGAGAGCAGGAACAAGGTCTGGCTGGCGAGCGCAGGTCTGTTGACCATCGGCCTGATTATCGGCGGCTATTTGCTGGGTGATGGCTTGCTGCGCGCAAAAATGGCGGATCGCAGCGTCACCGTGCGCGGCCTTGCCGAGCGCGAAGTAACCGCCGACCTTGCTACCTGGACCATTGCCTATAGCGCTCAATCCAGCGACCTGCAGAGCGCCCAGATAGATATCGACCGCGACACCGATGCGATAACCGCCTTTTTCAAGGAACTCGGTTTCAAAGCCGATGCGCTCAAACCGACCGGCGCCAATGTTAATCAATATAGCAACAACGGCATCCCTCAATATACCATCCGTCAGCGGCTCAGTCTGCGCACCGACGATATCGACAAGGCGCAGGCAGCGGTCGCCCGCCAGTTCGATCTGGTCCGCCGCGGCGTCGTCCTCGAGGACGGTTCTGGGATGAGCTACACGTTCACCAAGCTGGACGAAATCAAACCTGAAATGGTTGCGGCAGCGACCAAAGACGCTCGCAAATCTGCCGAGCAATTTGCCGAAGACAGCGGCACCGATGTCGGCGGGATCAAATCCGCTACCCAGGGCTATTTCAGCATCGACAGCCGCGACGGGGATAGCGGCGGCTATGGCGTGACCGACACACCGTATAAAAAGGTTCGGGTAGTCACCACGGTGAATTTCTATCTAGACTAAAGGCGCGATGCAGGGCGGTCTCTGACAGGATCAGGATCGCCTTGTGCCTCGTCGACAGTCGTTGCCCGAGACCGGGACTATTGCTCGGCGCTGGCCTCCAGCTGCGCGAGATAACGGGTGGCAGCTTTGGCGGGAAGGCTCTCCGGATCAAATTTGATCGCCTGTTCCCAATTGCTCCTGGCATTCGCAACGTCGCCAGCTTCATAAGCGATATTGCCGGCCTCGAGCGCGATGGCAGGGTCGGTGATCACCAGCTTTGCCGCCCTCGCGATATCAGACTTGGCTTGCACCAGATCGCCCATCCGGCGTGCCAGCGTCGCTGATAGCAGCCAGCCAAGCGGATCTTCCGGGACAAGCTGGTGAACCAGCGCAAATTGTTTCTTCGCTTCGTCATATTGATTCAACGCGACATAGACGCGCGCCATATCAAGATGGACTTCGCCTTTCAGCAATCCATCAAGCGTATCCTGCTCCAGCGCTGCGCCAAAATGTTGCAGGGCAACCGGTTCATTACCGCCTGCGAACGCTGCATTGCCCGCCTGCGACCAGAAATTCGCGGTCCGTTCGTCGCCCGCAGCTTGCGCGCCTTCTGCAGCCTTCACAAATTCAGCAAGCGCCTTTGTCCAGTCTTCCTGTCCGGCATAAGCGAAGCCGAGGCAATTGCGCGCAAGATATCCGCCGCCTTCAATCTGCCATTTATTCGCAGTGAGCAGGCCATTGGCCGGATCATCGGCCGCCTGATCAACGCATTGCTCAAAGCGGATATCGGTCGCCGTTTTTGCATTGGGTGGAGGCGAACTGGCCGGCTCCTCCTGTCTGGGCTTTGACGGCATCAACACAGGGTCGATCGGGGAACCATAAGGGGTGACCGATTGCATCAATAATGGCAGCAGTAGCGATGAGATCATGGATGATATGTCCGTTATAGGCTTGGGTTGTTCAGGCCGAGGATCACCCCAGACGCGACAGGATATCAATCAGCAGGGCAATATCCTGATCCCGCGACAAGCGGTGATCGCCGTCCTTTACCAGATGGACCTGCACGTCATCTGAACGGATTTTCTTCGCCGTCTCGAGACTATATTCCCACGGCACATCCATGTCTTTCTGGCCGTGCAGCAGACGCACAGCAGCGTCGAAAGCGATTTCCTTGTGGAGCAACCGGCTGCTGTCACCCGACTGCCAGAAGGTCCGGGTCGTGACATAAGGGTCGTCGGAATAATCGCTGGCTTCCTCTAGCTTGCCGTCGCGCAATATCGCCAATTTCTGTTCCTGGGTGAAGCCCCAGTCGGTGAAATCCGGCGCTGCAGCGATGCCGATCAGGTTTTTAACCCGCATCGGTCGTGACAGCGCGACCAGCAACATCAGCCAGCCACCCATCGAGGAACCGATCAGGGTTACCGAACCCGACGTTACCTTGTCGATCAGAAACAGTACATCGTCGCGCCAGCTGATCAGACTTTGATCCTCGAATTCTCCACTGCTTGCTCCGCAGCCGGCATAGTCGAGCCGTAGCATCGCCCTGCCCTGTTGCTTGGCCCAGACATCGACAGCCAGCGCCTTGCCGCCTTCCATGTCCGACATATAACCGGGCAGAAAAACCAGGGTCGTCCCTTTCACACCCGGCTTGGGAGGAGTATAGCAATGAGCCAGAGAAGATCCGCCGGGGCGGTCGAGATAGAGAATGTCGTCTTCCATAAATTCACCCGATTCGTGCCCCTGCGAAGGCGGGGGTCCATCTCCTGCCCTATACTTCAAAAACGATTGATGAGAAGACACGATGACGCGCGTTCATTGGCTCAGCACCCTCTGTCGCTGGAATATTGTTCAGAGGACGGATACCCGGCTGCGCCAGCGCACCGTTCGTCAGCTGGCTGCGAAATAGACGATCGCCAGACACAGAAAAGCTATGATCAAAATGCCGATGTTCGATATCAGCGGCCGCTTGGTCCCGGGCAACAACGCTACCAGCTCCGCCGGGAGCTCGCCCTTGAACCCCAGCCTCCACTTCGGCCGGGCCTTGAGGCCATCCTCGAGACCGAAGACATGGGATTCGCCTTGCTTGCCGAGGTAAACCAGATCATCGAAAAAATAGGCTTCGCTGCGCCACAGCTGTTCATAAAGCGCGAAGGATTTTCCGATCACTTCGATCCGCACCCGCCGCTTCAGAGCGCGTTCGCTATCGACAAGCCATACCTGTTGAAGATCAGACATGGACTGAGCTTAAGACAAGATACATTCCAGCGCATCACAAATCTTTTGTCCTATATACGGTCATGCGCGAACCTGTTGACTTGACGGGGTCATGGACTAAGGCAAAGTGATGCTAGGGAAGCGCCGGAAACAAGCCTTCCTTGGCCACCACTTTGACAAATTTTGAGATGATCTGAGCCCATGACCAAGATGATAAAAATCACCCTTCCCGACGGTAGCACGCGTGAAGTGGCCATGGGCACTACCCCCGCACAGATTGCCGCCGATATCGGCCCGGGCCTTGCCAAAGCTGCGCTGGCCGCGAAGATTGACGGCGAGTTGCGCGATATCATGCGCCCGCTGGAAGAAGACACCGAACTGGCCCTGGTCACCTCCCGCGACGAAGAGGATGCGCTGGAACTGGCGCGCCATGACTATGCCCATGTGCTGGCAGAGGCAGTGCAGAACATTTTCCCCGGCACGCAGATCACCTTCGGCCCCTCCACAGATGACGGCTTCTATTATGACTTCGCACCTGCAGGCGATCCGTTTACCGATGAAGATCTGCCGAAAATCGAAGAGGAAATGCAGCGGATCATCGCCGCCGACAAGCCGCTGCGCCGGGAAGTCTGGGATCGCAATGATCTGATCGCGCGTTGGCAGAAAGACGGCGAATCGTTCAAGGCCGAATGGGCTGCCGAGCTGCCAGAAGGCGACGAGATCACGGTCTATTGGTCCGGAGACGACTGGATGGACATGTGCCGCGGACCGCATTTGGCCTCCACCGGCAAGCTTGATCCCAAAGCATTCAAACTGATGCGTGTATCGGGCGCTTATTGGCGCGGCGACCAGCGGAATCCGCAATTGTCGCGGATCTACGGTACCGGTTGGCTCAACAAGAAACAGCTCGCCGCGCATTTGTTGCGGCTCGAGGAAGCGGCCAAGCGCGACCACCGCAAACTCGGTCAGGAAATGGATCTTTATCATATCCAGTCCGAAGCGCAGGGCAGCATCTTCTGGCACCCGAAGGGCTATGTGATCTGGCAGGCGCTCGAGCAATATATGCGCCGCCGCCAGATTGACGCCGGCTATGAAGAGGTCAAGACGCCGCAGCTGATGGACGTGCGGCAATGGGAGCAATCCGGCCACTGGGGCAAATATAGCGAGAATATGTTCGCTGTTCCCGACGAGGTTCCCGATGCCGAGAGCGACGGCCCGGTGATCACCGGCACCGCCGACATGATGGCGATCAAGCCGATGAACTGCCCTGCCCATGTTCTGGTCTTCCGTCAGGGCATCAAAAGCTACCGCGACCTGCCGATCCGCATGGCCGAATTCGGCTGCTGCCATCGCAACGAACCGCATGGCGCGCTGCACGGACTGATGCGGGTCCGCCAATTCACCCAGGATGACGCGCATATCTTCTGCACCAAGGAGCAACTGATCGAGGAAGTCGGCCTTTTCTGCGACATGCTGGATCGATGCTATCGCGACCTGGGCTTTGAGAATTACGCGATCAAGCTGGCCCTGCGCCCCGACAAGCGGATCGGCAGCGACGAAATGTGGGACTGGTCCGAACAGTCCCTGCGCGACGCTGTGATTGCGACCGGACGCGATACCGAAGAATATGGCTGGGAAGAATTGCCCGGTGAAGGTGCCTTTTATGCGCCCAAGCTCGAATTCCACCTGACCGATGCGATCGGCCGGACCTGGCAGGTCGGGACGATCCAGACTGACACGGTTTTGCCGGAGCGACTGGATGCGACCTATGTTGGCGAAGACGGCGAACGGCACCAGCCAATCATGCTCCACCGCGCGATTCTCGGATCGTTCGAGCGCTTCATCGGCATTCTCATCGAACATTATGCCGGCAAGCTGCCGCTTTGGCTCGCACCGACACAGGCTGTGGTCGCGACGATTGTGACCGATGCGAATCCTTATGCGGAGAAGGTCGTCGAACAATTGAAAGCTGCTGGAATCCGGGTCGAGGCCGATCTCCGCAACGAGAAAATCAACTATAAGGTGCGCGAGCATTCGGTCGGGAAAGTCCCCAATATCCTCGTTGTTGGCATGCGCGAAGCCGAAGAAGGCAAGGTTGCGCTGCGCCGTCTCGGCCAGAAGGACCAGGAGTTTCTGACGCTCGACGAGGTTGTGGCCATGTTGAAGAACGAAGCGCTGCCACCGGACTTGAAATCGGTCGCACAATGACCATATGAACAGTGAAGCTGTGGCATTCTCACCACTATCCTGACGGCTAATGTCTCTTTGGCCATCAAGAAGGCTTTATTCGTGTAAACTTTGCGGCTAATGAGCCACCATAGACAACCACTCAGGAGTATTTAACATAGCTGCACCACCTCGTCGCCCCACGCCGCCTGTAAAAGGCGGCCCGCGCTTCAATGATTTGATCAATTCCGACACCGTAAGGGTTATCGACGACAAGGGTGAAAACCTTGGCGTGATGAACACGAGGGAAGCGATCGAGCGAGCAGCAGAAGTTGGCCTTGACCTGGTCGAGGTTTCTCCGAACGCGCAGCCACCGGTTGCGAAATATCTCGACGTTGGCAAATTCAAATATGAGGCCCAGAAAAAGGCCAATGCCGCGCGCAAGACGCAGAAGGTTCAGGACGTCAAGGAAATCAAGATGCGTCCGAATATCGACGATCATGATTATGACGTGAAAATGCGCAACGTGAACAAGTTCATCGACAATGGCGACAAGGTCAAAGTGACCCTGCGTTTCCGTGGTCGTGAAATGTCTCACCAGCAGCTCGGCATGGCATTGCTTGTGCGGGTCCAGAATGACATGAAAGAAACTGCGAAGGTCGAAGCTTATCCCAAGCTTGAAGGCCGCCAGATGTTGATGGTGCTTAGCCCGAAATAGACGGATCGCATGGACGCTATCTAGGATGAGAGGCGGAATGGCCGGCGAAAACCGGAAGTTCCGTACCGCTCTCTCGCTACTCTCCATGATCGCGATAGCGTCACTCATGCTAATGCCAGCGGAAGTGCTCGTGCCTCCGGACATGAGCTGCACCCGCGAGTCATTTTTGCGTCGCTGAAACGCAGATTCGGCCTATCGAGGCCGGGGCGATATTGGCTGGATGTTGTGGAAATTCTGGCTGGACTCAGCCATCTTTGCACATATAGATGCGCATATATTAGGGATTATTGCAGAGACATCATCGAGCGGCTGCTAATTGGGGCTTGTTCTGGCCATCCAGATCAATCCCGCACCCACGGCTATCGAGGCCAATGCAATCATGATTTCAAAATTTTCCGACACCATTGTCCGAATTCCCATCCTGTTGGGGACATGCTAACGGGCCAACACTAATGTTCGGTTAAAGCGCGGTGATTGGTCAGCTGACCGGTTTGGCGCGATACTGCTGCGGGAAGTGGCGCTTTAAATTTTCTATCTTGGGCTTGTCCCAACGGACAATATAGCCTTGCCGCGGGTTCTTCTGGATAAAATCCTGATGATAGGTCTCGGCAGGATAAAAGGCTTGATAGGCCTCTACTCGGGTCACAATCGGGCGCGACCAATAGCGTCCCTTGCCCAGTTGCGCGACATAGGCGCGGGCTGCTTTTGCCTGTTGGGCATTTGTCGGCACCAGCGCGCTGCGATAATGTTTTCCGCGATCGGGTCCCTGCGCATTGAGCATTGTCGGATCGGCGATCACCGAAAAGAAAATCTGCATCAACTGGCCATAGCTGACCTGGCCGGGATCATAGACCACCCGGACCGCTTCTGCGTGATCGGTTAGTCCTGCGCTCACCAGCTTGTAGGATGCGCTCCGTTTTGTGCCGCCATGATAGCCGGACGATGCGCTGATCACGCCATTGGTATGTTCGAAAACGCCCTCGACGCCCCAGAAGCAGCCACCTGCGAATATTGCCACGGCGCGCTTTCCGGATTCCTTGGCCTCGACACTTGGCTTCGGGATAATCGTCGCCTTCTCCGCAGCATGGGCCTCGCCGACAAAAGCCCGAGTCGCAGCCTGATCAGCAGGAAGCGCCGTTTGCACACCAGCCCAGACTGCGCCAAAACAGGCGATGCTGACGCCAAACATGATGGCTCGGGAGAGGACCGATCCCATTGGTTAGCCTATCAACTGCGAAGCTGAGCTCACCGTCGATGACAGATTCTGGCCGAGGTCAGGCCGCTGCTCTGCAGGTTGCATGAAAAACAATACCAATGCACCGGCGATAAAGCCGCCGCCCAGGCTGTAGGTCAAATCCGATTTGAATATTTTCATCATAGTCTGTTCCTTGGGGTCGTAATCTGTTCGAACCATCCCGCCTGTAGGTTACAGCTATTAATATAGTTTTCCTTTCCCCGCTGTGAACCTGATCACATGGACATATTCAATTTGCGAGCGACAAGATTTTCTATCGGAGGGATGTTTATTTGACCTCAAGCGCCGGGCGGGCGCATGCGCGCCCTTGGCTTTCGCGCCATAAGGCGCGGCGGCCGGTCGGCCTTGCCTCGCTGCGCTCGGTAAGAGACTGATCACGATTGGGAGCGCCAAACCGACACGAAGCGGAGGCAAGCGCGACCGCGCGTCCGAGCTTATGCGAGGATAGCCAAGCGGACGGATGTCCGCGCCCGGCGCTTGAGGTTTAAGTCAACGCAGCGCAGGCCCGCTGGATTCTTGTGCAGGCCTCGATCAACAACTCTTCCGATGTCGCATAGCTGATCCGGAATGCCGGCGAGAGACCGAAGGCCGCTCCGTGCACCGCAGCAACCTGTGCTTCTTCCAGAAAATAGGCGATCAGATCTTCATCCGTGTTGATGACCGCACCCTTTGGTGTCGTCTTGCCCATAAGCTCGCTGGCGTCAGGATAGACATAGAAAGCACCCTCCGGAGTCGGACATTGTAGCCCCGGCGTGTCATTGATCATCGACACCACGAGATCGCGGCGTTTCTCGAAAGCCGCGTTGCGCTCGACCAGAAAATCCTGTGGTCCATTGAGCGCAGCCACCGCTGCGGCCTGTGAAATCGAACAAGGATTGGAGGTCGACTGCGACTGCAACTTGGCCATCGCCTTGATCAGCCATTCCGGGCCACCGGCATAACCGATCCGCCAGCCGGTCATCGCATAAGCCTTGGACACGCCATTCACCGTCAACGTGCGGTCAAAAAGTTCCGGACAAACCTCCGCGATGGTCGAAAAGGCGAAGTCCGCATACCAGATATGCTCGTACATATCGTCGGTCATCACCATCACATTTTCATGTGGGAACAGCACCGCCCCCAGCGCCCTGAGTTCGTCCGCGCTATAAGCGGCGCCGCTAGGGTTGGATGGTGAGTTGAGGATTAGCCATTTGGTCTTCGGCGTGATCGCCGCTTCCAGCTGCTCCGGGGTAATTTTGTAGCCCTGGTCCGCACCGGCTTCGACAATAACCGGCTGGCCGCCAGCGAAATTGACGATGTCGGGATAGCTGACCCAGTAAGGCGCGGGAATGATTACTTCGTCACCTTCGTCCAGCGTCGCCACCAGAGCGTTGAACAGGGTGTGCTTGCCACCGTTATTGGCAGTAATCTGCTTGGTCGTATAAGTCAGACCATTGTCGCGCGCGAACTTGTCGACGATCGCCTGTTTCAGCGCCGCCGTGCCATCAACCGTCGTGTAATTGGTATCGCCATCGCGGATCGCCTGGATCGCGGCTTCCTTGACAAAGTCGGGCGTGTCGAAATCGGGTTCACCCGCCGACAGACCGATCACGTCAATGCCCTGCGCTTTCAGTTCGGTGACCTTTGCGGTCATCGCCAGCGTGGCAGAAGGTTGGATACGTCCGAGTGCTTTGGAGATCATGGTCATGGGAGGTCCTGTCGCAAGGAATAAGCGAGACTGCCTAATATCATTGTTGCTGCACCGCAACAGGGAGAATCAGTCAGGTGCGTTTTTTCACAAACTCTGCCCGCAGCACCAATCCCTTGATCCCGTCGTGCCTGCAATCGATTTCCTGCGCGTCTCCGGTCAGCCGGATCGACTTGATCAATGTCCCGCGTTTTAGCGTCTGTCCCGCGCCCTTGACTTTTAGGTCCTTGATCAGGGTGACAGCATCGCCGTCGGCGAGCACATTTCCGACCGCATCAACCACTTCCGGTCCGGCCGCTTGCACCGCAGCATCTTCGGGACTCAACCATTCGCCAGTCTCTTCGTCATATACATAGTCGCCTGCACCCTCGCTCATCACAAGGATTCCAGCGCTTGTTGCATGTCGGCGATAATATCGTCGATATGTTCGATCCCGACGGAGATACGCACGACATCCGGCCCGGCGCCAGCAGCCACCAGTTCCTCACCGGACAGCTGGCTGTGGGTGGTCGAGGCGGGGTGGATGATCAGCGATCTCGTGTCGCCGATATTGGCGAGATGGCAGAACAGCTTGACCGC
>NZ_JBALUT010000071.1:0-14123 GCF_036963705.1 Parasphingorhabdus sp.
GGCCCAATATGCCAGCCGATGCGCTAATTCCCATATCGACGCGGGCCAGATTATAGGCCTGCCAGCCGAGGATCAGCATCATCGCATAAAGCGCGAACATTGATGCCAGGCGCGAGAACCACAGATAGCGATAATTGGCTATGGTGAAGGGATGTGGTGCGGTGCTGATCACAGGGTGACTGCTAGCGATTCCGGTAACTTGCTGCAATCAATTCGTGCTCCGGGCGAAGAATTTGGCGGAATGCGGTTGGTCGATAAACGCTAGCCAAGGCACCGGCGACTATGCCATTCGATACGCATTGAAGAGCAGAACGAAAAATTCCCCGGGGAGATGAAAATGAAGATGCGCAATCTATTGCTGGCAGTATCGCTGGCCGCCTTGACCGTGACTGGATGCAAGAAGATCGAGGACGAGCCGGTTGCGGCCATGGAGATTGATGAGGACACGGTCTGGGGAAGCTATCTTTCAGACTTCCTTGGTAACTATTTCCCCGTCAATCCGACGTTTGCAGTCTACCAGGGCAAGCATGAATTCGACGGCCAGCTTCCCGACTGGAGCGCCGAAGGCCTCAAAAAGGCCGTCGATATTCGCAAGAAGGCGATTGCGGACGCGCAAGCAATTGATGCCGCCGATCTGAGCGAGGCAGAAAAATTTGAGCGGGATTATCTGGTAAATGTGATGGAAGGCGAGCTTTTCTGGCTGGAAACCGCTGACTATCCACACACCAATCCGGCTTATTATGTCGGTGCGCTCGACCCCAATGTCTATATCGCCCGGCCCTATGCCGATGCGACAACCCGGATGAAGGCATTTATCAAATATGCCAATGCCGTTCCGGCTGCTGCTGCTCAGATCAAGGGCAATCTGAAACTGCCGCTGCCCGAAACCTATCTCAAATTCGGTCAGGCTGGTTTTGGCGGTTTTGCCGATTATTTCACCGGCGACGCGAAGGCAGCCTTTGCCGAGGTCAAGGACCCCGAGCTGCAGCGCGAGTTTGATGTGGCTGCGGCTGCGGCTGCAGCCGCGATGAAGGATCTGGCCGGTCATATCGGTTCGGTTCCGGCGACCAAGGACGGCTATGCTCTGGGTGCCGAGAAATTTGCCGCAATGGTCAGCAAGACCGAAGGCGTCAATGTCTCGCTCGACGAACTGGAAGCCATTGGGCAGGCCGATCTCAAACGCAATCAGGCGGCTCTGGCCAAGGCTTGCGCCGCCTTTGCGCCGGGCGCGAGCATTGTCGACTGTTTTGCGAAAATGGCGGCGAACAAGCCCGAGAAAGGCCCCGTGCAGGAAGCCCGCGATCAATTGCCGCCCTTGCGCGAATTTCTGATCGAGAAAGATCTGGTGAGCATCCCCGGCACCGAAGTCGCCCAGGTCGAGGAATCTCCGCCTTATAACCGGCAGAATAGCGCCTATATCGACATACCTGGCCCATATGAAAAGGGCCTGCCGAGCGTATACTATATCTCGCCGCCGGACCCGTCCTGGGATGAAGCCACAAGAGCCGCCTATATCCCCGGCAAGATGGACCTGCTCGGCACCACGATCCACGAAGTATGGCCGGGCCATTTCCTCAATTTCCTTCACGCCAATCGCGCGAAATCGATCTTCGGTAAATTGTTCGTCGGCTATGCCTTTGCCGAGGGCTGGGCGCATTATACCGAAGAGATGATGGTCGAAGCCGGACTGCATGACGGTGATCCGGAAACCAAAATCGGACAACTGTCCAACGCGCTGCTGCGCAACTGCCGCTACCTGTCGGCCATCGGCCTGCACGCGCGCGGGATGACGGTCGAGCAGAGCCTCGATATGTTCCAGAAGGAATGTTATCAGGATCTCGGCAACGCGACCCAGCAGGCAGCGCGCGGAACCTATGATCCGGCCTATCTCAATTACACGATGGGCAAGCTGATGATCCGCAAGCTGCGCGAAGACTGGACCGGCGGCGATCGCAGCAAATGGAAGGCTTTCCACGATGAGTTCCTCAGCTATGGCGGCCCGCCGATTCCGATGGTCCGCAAGGCGATGATGAAGGAAGCTGAAGCCAAAGCGGTTTTCTAGCGACAAAGGCAACAAGGGGCATCTGCCAGCGCGGGTGCCCCGTGCCGCCCGTTAACGCTGGTCCTTAACATCCCCGCTGGTGCCGTACCGCAGCGGGACGGCGCGAAAATCGGGGATTTTTCTTCGCAAATCCATGGTAAATGCTTCCTTAACGAATGGAGCATTGGTGATGGTCGAGAAAATTGCATATCGGGTGAGCGCATCGATCTTGCTGCTGGCAGCCTTGGCGATTGTAGCCATGCTGGTGATGGGCCTGACCCGCGCCGATGCCGGTTCCTCTTCCGTCCCGTCGACGACAGTTACCGAAAATGCTGCTCCCGAACCGGTTGAGCAGAATATATCCGTGACCGAGCCGATTGTAGCCGATCCTGTCGAAATTGCCGACAAATTGCCGCTGAGCGACAAGTTTGTGGTCAAACGCATCCTCGAGATCAACGAACCTTTCGTCCATGGCTATTATAAATGGGATGACGAAGGCGTACCGGCAGGCGAACTGGTCGTGACCGTCGATCTCAAGGCCGAGAGCATTTCGGTGTTTCGCGGCGGCTATGAAATCGGTGCGGCGGTGATCACCTTTGGCGACTCGCTCAAGCCCACGCCGACCGGGGTCTTCCCTATCACCCAGAAGAGCAAGGACCATGTCTCCAACATCTATGGCTCGCCAATGCCCTATATGCTGCGGCTGACCAATGACGGCGTCGCGATCCATGCGACGGATGTCAAATGGGGTTGGGGTACACGCGGCTGTATCGGCGTACCGCTCGAATTTGCGCGGCTTTTGTTCGAACAGGTCACGCTCGGCGACCGGGTGATCGTGACCAATGGCAAGATGATGGGCCTTGGCGACGCCATTTTGTGAGATTGCTGGCCGCTCGCCAATGATCGCGTTTAACATCGTACTGGCCTTACAATAGCCGTCATTCCTTCCTATATATAGAACAAGCCTTCGTGATTGCAGGACTGCAGTCTAGATCGGCATTGCCTCTTCACGCTCAGAAATGATTCTGATCGGCTTTCCTGAGGCAGGACATCATTCGCAGCACTATCGTTTGAATTTGTTCGCCGACAGTCGATCCGGTCGGTCGCCTCTTTGAGGTGAACCTGCCGGCTGCCGCCTGAAAATCATTTTGGAAGGAAATATCATGGCCAAATCACAGAAGAAATCGAACCGCGAAGTCCGCAAACCCAAAGCCGAAAAGAAAAAGACCAATGCGTCCAATCCGTCGGCCAAGGCAGGCGTCGTAGCGGGCCTTGAAAATATGAAAAGCAATCGCGGGTCATAGCGCGAAAAAAATAGGACCAAAAAGATGCGCGTAAAAGCCGCTACATGTCGTGAACAAGAGGCGCGGCAACTCGATCTTGCCGCCAATGATCCGCTGGAAAGCCGTCGCATAGTTGCGGCGGCCGCGGCGAAGGCCTGGGGTCTCGAAGCGATCCAAGCCGAAAAACGCGAAGCCGGCCACCTGAGCCCGCGCGACAAGGTCGATGCGGAAATTGCCCGCGAATTCGCCGAGGAAACGGACGCCGAAATGTCTGAGGACGAGGCCTGATATGGAGCTTCGACTGATTATCGCTTATAGTCTGATCGCGCTGATGGTTGTCGGCCTCAGCACGGTCATTGTTGTTGTACGGAAGAAAAACAAAGATAAACGCGGAGGATATTGAGGGAGGTTTGATTGGCAATTCAGACTTCTATCTGCCGCTTATCCACCTTGCTATCCTCCCATGAACAGGTGGTGCGAGATGAACTCCGTTCGTGGTGAGCCTGTCGAACCATCTATCTCTTTGCTAGACGTCGTTAGGCTCGACAAGCTCAGGGCGAACGGATGTTCAGATTCTCTCAAGCAACCTCGACAAAACTGTCCAACACCCTTTTATCGCCCGACTTTTCGAACGCGATCTCCAGCTTGTTGCCTTCTTTCACCTTCACTTCGCCATAGCCGAATTTGGTATGGAAGACGCGCATCCCGACCTTTACATCGTCGCGGCCTTTGTTGCCTAGCGAGACGGCGCTGCGGCGGGCTTCTTTTATAACGCGGGGGTTCTTGTCGAAGTTCGAGGACGCCGCGCGTTGCCAGCCGGGGCCGCGTTTGCCGGCTCTGGTGGCGTTGGCTGCCGCGAGATGAGAGAAGGGGTCGCTATTCTCGCTCCAGTTGGCGCGCCACAGGCTTTCGCCGCCGCTCATGCTGCTTTCCTGTTCGACATGGTCTTCGGGCAATTCGCCGATGAACCGCGAGGGGATGGCGCTGTTCCACTGGCCGTAGATCCGCCGGTTGGCAGCGTGGAAAATCGTGCATTTCTTGCGGGCGCGGGTGATCGCGACATAAGCGAGGCGGCGCTCTTCCTCGAGGCTGGCGTTGCCGCCTTCGTCAAGGCTGCGCTGCGACGGGAACACGCCTTCTTCCCAGCCGGCGCAGAACACATATTCATATTCCAGGCCCTTGGCGCCGTGCATTGTCAATATTGTGACCTTGGCCTCGTCGTCGCGCGCATCATTGTCCATGACCAGCGAAACATGTTCGAGAAATTCGCCAAGCGTTTCATATTCTTCCATCGCGCGGGCAAGCTCGGTCAGGTTTTCCAGCCGGCCGGTGGCTTCGGTCGAACGGTCGGCTTGCAGCATCGCGGTATAGCCGCATTCGTCGAGCACGATCCGGGTCAGCTCGGCGTGATCGGTGACGCCGGCCAGTTCGCGCCAGCGTCCGAAATTACGCATCAGCTCCAGTAATGTGCTGCGCGCACGGGTCGGCAGTTCGTCGGTATCGCAGATGCTGAGCGCAGCAGCGGGCATCGATATGCCCTGGGCGCGGGCGAGGCGGTGGACTTTTTCCACAGTTTTATCCCCAAGGCCGCGCTTGGGCATATTCACGATCCGTTCGAAAGCGAGATCGTCGGCGGGCTGGGCGATTACCCGCAGATAGGCGAGGGCATCGCGGATTTCCTGACGCTCGTAAAAACGGAAGCCGCCGACAATCTTGTACGGCATGCCGATCGAGATGAAACGGTCCTCGAACTCGCGGGTCTGGAACTGGGCGCGGACAAGGATCGCGACATCGTTCAGCGACGCCTGCTTGATCTGCTGCAGCGCTTCGATTTCATCACCTGTGCGCCGGGCTTCCTCGGGGCCATCCCAGACGCCGATGACCTGCACCTTGTCGCCCTCGGTTTCCTCGGTCCACAGGGTCTTGCCGAGGCGACCCGAGTTGTGGTTGATCAGCCCCGATGCGGCGGCAAGAATATGGGGGGTCGAGCGGTAATTCTGTTCCAGCTTGACCACCTTGGCCTCGGGAAAATCCTTCTCGAAACGAAGGATGTTGGCTACTTCCGCGCCGCGCCACGAATAGATCGACTGGTCATCATCGCCAACGCAACAGATATTCTGGTGGCTCTGGGCGAGCAGTCGCAACCAGAGATATTGCGAGCTGTTGGTGTCCTGATATTCGTCGACGAGAATATATTTGAACCGCTCCTGGTAGAGCTTCAAAATCTCGCGGTTGGTCTTCAACAGGTTGAGAATATGGAGCAGCAGATCGCCGAAGTCGCAGGCGTTGAGCGCCTTCAGCCGGGCCTGATAGGCGGCATAAAATTCCTGTCCGCGGCCATTGGCGTAGCGTTCATTTTCGCTGGCGTCGAGATCCTGAGGGTTTAGCCCCCGGTTCTTCCATTGATCGATCAGACCGGCGAGCATGCGCGGCGGCCAGCGCTTCTCGTCAATCTCTGCCGCGCGGATCAGTTGCTTGAGCAGCCGCAGCTGGTCATCGGTATCGAGAATGGTGAAATTGCTTTGCAGGCCGACCAATTCGGCATGACGGCGCAACATTTTTGCGCCGATGCTGTGGAAGGTGCCGAGCCATGGCATACCCTCGAAACTCTCGCCGACGATTGCGCCGATCCGCTCCTTCATCTCGCGGGCGGCCTTGTTGGTAAAGGTCACGGCGAGAATCTCGCTCGGCCAGGCTTTGCGCGAGAACACGATATGCGCCAGCCGACGGGTGAGGGCAGCGGTCTTGCCGGTGCCTGCGCCTGCCAGCACCAGGACGGGGCCTTCGGTCGTGAGAACGGCTTCGCGCTGCGGCGCGTTCAATCCTTTGACATAAGGCGGATCGGATTCTTGCGGATGTTTGACAGGTTCGGACACGCGTGAACAGTTAGGGAACATCGGCGACGGCGGCAAGTGGATTAGGGCCTTTTGCGGAACTTTTCCCGATCCAGATCATTGTGTCCTTACCGGATCAACCGAGAATGAAGGAGTTGGAAATGAGCAAGCAATTGATTTGGACCGCTATTGCGGCAACCGGATTGATGATCGGCAACGCGGCCAATGCAAATCAGCCTGAGGACGGCGCACCGGCCACGAAGCCGGTCGCTGCCAAGGAGGGCCAGACCGTGACGGTTGACGGCAAAGAGGTCGCTGTCTGCACAAAGGATGTGCTGGACAGCTGCATCAACCCGCGCGAGGCCGGCCTGAACTGGGGCAATCGCGCGCTGGATTACTGGCCCGGAAAGCCCGCTAGTGAAAAAGATCCTGCGAGCGAGATACAGCCTGTAGTCATGGAAGAGCCCACCGGCGAAGACTAATCTATTGTCCAGGACGGGGCCGTCCACCAGATGGCCCCGTCTTCATTCATATTCATGACCTAAAGGACAGGTTGAAAACTATGTTGCAACGCACCATTTGTTAACTAATGGACGTCAAAGCACCCCCACGGAGTATGAAATGAGCAAGAGACTTACCACTAGCGCGATTGTCGCTACCCTGTTGATGGTTGCTACGAGCTTTTACAGCACGGCATACCAGGGCCAGAATGAAACCGCGTCGCGCACCGTCCTTATGGGCGGCTAGATTGCTTCCGGGCGCAGGAGATGAATCCGCGCCTTGCTGCTGTTACGCACAGTATCCAGCGCATAGCCTTTAACCACAACCTCTTCGTTCCTGCTGGTTTCAACCGCAATCCAGCTTGATGGTGCAAACCAGCCGTGCTTACCGAGCTTGTCCAGAGCGACCGCTCCGGCGCCTGAATCATAGGGCGGATCCATCAAAATGAGATCATAGGGTTTTCGGGCCTGGCCGAGATGCAGGACGGAACCGATTCGCACATCGGTCTCGGCGTCCGCACCGAGCTTTTCTATATTCTTCTCCAGCGCCCTGATCGCGTCGCGATCCTGTTCGACAAAGGTGCAATGGGCCGCGCCGCGCGACAAAGCTTCGAGACCCAGCGCCCCGGAGCCGGAGAACAGGTCGAGTATCTGCAAATCTTCAAAATCACCGAGCCGGCTGGTCAGCATCGAGAATAGCCGTTCGCGGGTGCGATCGGCAGTCGGGCGGGTTATCTCGCCTTTGGGCGCGACAATATTTCTGCCCCGCCATTTGCCAGCAATGATCCGCATCTTATTCCGTTCGTCCTGAGCTTGTCGAAGGACCTCTCCAGTCGCTCGGCTGTGGTTCGACAGGCTCACCACGAACGGACACGCGCGCGTCATCACCGGACAAAATCGCACCACGAACGGAGACTAGAACGCCGCTCATTATTTCAACGATTTGCGGAATTGCACCAGATCATGCTGCCGCACGACCTCGATCTCGCCTTTTTCCAGATCGCCGAGCACAAACGGCCCATAGCGGGTCCGGATCAGACGCGACACTTCCAGACCGAAATGTTCGAGAACCCGGCGTACTTCGCGGTTCTTGCCTTCGGTCAGGGTCATTTCGATCCACTGGTTGCGCCCGGTGCGCCGTTCGAGATTGGCGGTAATCGGGCCATAATGCATGCCGTCGATCGTGATCCCGCGATAAAGTTCCTCGAGCTGGTTCTGGCTGATATCGCCGAAAGTTCGCGCCCGGTAGGAGCGTTCGATGCCGTTTTTGGGCAATTCCATCTCGCGCTTGAACTCGCCGTCGGTGGTCATCAACAACAGACCCTCGGTATTCATATCGAGCCGGCCGATCGGCATCACCCGTTCCATGTCCGCAGGCAAGACATCGTAAATCGTCTTCTTGCCGGAAAAGTCGCGTTCTGCCGTCAGATAGCCATTGGGCTTGTGAAAGCGGTAGAGTTTTGCGGGCGAGGGTTCTGCGACCGGTTTGCCATCAACAGTGATTCCAGTCAGATTCTTGAGCAAAAGCGACGGATGTTCGACGAGATTGCCGTCCAGCGCGATCCGTCCCGCCTCGATCATCCGTTCGATTTCACGCCGCGATGCGATGCCGGCACGAGCGAGAAGTTTGGCAATGCGCTGCCCTTCGCGGACTTTATCGGTTGGCGTTGGTGTCGCTGCGGCTGGTTTTGCTCCAGGGGTCGGTTTTGCGCGATATATCTTGGGTGTTTTATCTTCGGTCATGGCGGCGATCCATGGCGGAAAAATGCGTCGGCTGCAATCTGTAACCTATGGTGTCGTGGCTGCGAATGCCTATTGTCACCCGTTCGGAGCTGGAAATGAGAAAGATTGTCATATGTGCGTTGATTGGCGGATCGGCTTTTGCCGGTTTCATCGCCGCGCAACTGGCGCCCAGCTCTGCCGCCAGCACGGTTCGAGAGACAACTCGCGCAAGTCCCGCCGATGCTGCCGGAATCTCCAATCCGGTGGTCATCGAACTGTTCACCAGTCAGGGATGCTCGTCCTGTCCCCCCGCAGATATGCTGGCCAACCGGCTTGCTAAAGACGACTCCCTGCTGGTGATCACGCGGCCTGTTACTTATTGGGACCGGCTCGGCTGGAAAGATACGCTGGCGCGGGAAGCCAATACCAAGCTGCAACGCACCTATGCGGCTAAGGGCCTTGAAGGGTCCGGTGTCTACACCCCGCAGATGGTCGTCAATGGCGGCGGTGGTGCGGTCGGTTCGCGCGAGAATGATATTCGCTCGCTGGTCCGGCGAGCCGACAGGGCCGGTCCGACGATTACCACTGCCACCGACGCAAATGGCGAGATGACGATTTCGATCAAAGGCAAATCCGATTATCTCGCCGGGGTTTCTCTGATCGCCCTGAGCTCTTCGGAAACCGTCCGTATCGGACGCGGCGAAAACGGCGGGCGGACGATGCATTATACCAATGTCGTCAAGGCCGAGCAAAATCTGGGCAGCTGGCGCGGCCGGCCGATGGAATTTTCGATATCGCCGGATAATTTCAAGATCAGCGGCGCAGACAAATATGCGATCATATTGCAACGCCCCGGAGCAGGCCCAATTGTCTCCGCCAAGCTGCTCGATATCTGAGCGAGTTTAAAATCAAGCTGGCATTCAGGTGAATAGGCGCTAAAGATTCCTCCAGTTCGAGGGAGAATCTGGCGTGAGTGAGCAGGCAGCAAATCTGGGATGGCGCGGACGTCTTCCCGCCGGAGTTCGACCCTATAGCGAAGCGGCCCCTTTGGCTGCGCTTTTTCTGGGTGTCTCGTCGGCGTTGCCGCTGACGATGATTGCAGCGACCCTGACAACACGCCTGGCGCAGGCCGGCATCGAGAAATCGACGGTCACCGCTTTTGCGCTGACTTTTCTTGCTTATAATTTCAAATGGCTGTGGGCGCCGATCATCGACGTGGTAAAACTACCGCTCATCGGTCGCGTCGGACAAAGACTGTCCTGGCTGATCGTCACGGCTGCTCTGGCCATGGCAGCGATTATCTATCTCGGCTCGCTTGACCCCGCCAAGGATATCGCCGCTGTTGCGGTTGCCGCGATCATGGTCGGCATAGCGGGTGCAACATTCGACGTCGTAATCGATGCCTATCGCATCGAATTGCTCGAGCCGGAGCAACTGGGTGTCGGTTCCGGCATGTCGCAATATGGCTGGCGTATCGGTGCGGCTACCGCCGGCGCGGTGGCGCTGGTAGTAGCGGCGCGGACCAACTGGTCGATCGCTTATTATGTCTGCTCGCTCTTTGCCTTGTTCGCAGTCATTGTCGGCCTGATCATGCGGGAAC
Organism: Parasphingorhabdus sp.; assembly: GCF_036963705.1. Classification (GTDB taxonomy): domain Bacteria; phylum Pseudomonadota; class Alphaproteobacteria; order Sphingomonadales; family Sphingomonadaceae; genus Parasphingorhabdus. Next base: position 9,981 of record NZ_JBALUT010000071.1, read on the forward strand.
CGAGCCGGCGGCAGGAGCCTATGGCGCTCAAGGGACCATTGGAAGCAGCGAAAGCCTATGTCAGCCCGCTGGTGGAATTTTTCAAACGGTCCGGCGCGTTGATCGTCTTATTGTTCGTTCTGGTCCACAAAATCGGCGACACTTTGGCCAACCTGACCTTCCGATTGTTGTTCGAAGACCTTGGCTTTACCAATGACGAGATTGCTTTTTACGACGTCAGCTTGGGCTTCTTCGCCTTTCTGATCGGCATTTTTGTAGGCGGGATGGTCTATTCGCGATTGGGCATGAAGAAAGCAGTCATGCTGAGCCTGATCCTGATGGCGGTCAGCAATTTGTCTTTTGCAGCGCTCGCGGCGGCTGGCCACAGCAACTGGGGCATGGCGGGAGCGATCGGTTTCGAGAATTTTGCTAGTGGTGTCGGCGGCGTTGCCGTGGTCGCCTATCTGTCAGCTTTGTGCAATTTGCAGTTTACCGGCACCCAGTTCGCACTGCTGTCAGCAGCGGCGAGTATCTTGGGCCGTTTTCTGACCGGCACGACCGCTGGCTCGTTGATTGAAGGCATGGGCTATGTGAATTTCTATCTGCTCACCACCGTGGCGGCCTTGCCGGGCGTGGTCATGTTCTGGTTGATGATCCGCTGGGGTCTGGTCGACAAATCTTTGGGTACAGCAGGATCGGTACACGCCGACGACAAGCCGGATTAATCCGGAACCTGTTCGTTCGCCTTCAACACCGCACCAGCCAGATAGAGCGAGCCGACAATCAGTACGGTCTTGCCCGCTCCGAGCGAGATGGCCTTTAGCGCCGCCATCACATCGCTAGCTTCGGTTATGGCGGCTTCCACTGCCGGATAGTCTTCAAGACCATGCGATTCATGGCCCGGCACGGGAACCACCGTCAGGCTGGCCAGCTTGTCTTTTAGCGGCGCGATGATCGCGGCGGGGTCCTTGTTCGACAGCATTCCGACCACCAGATCGATTGACCCGGGTTCATGGTCCGCGAAATATTTGGCGAGCGCGAGGCCGGCGCTGACATTGTGGCCGCCGTCGACCCAGATTTCGGCGTCGGATGGCAGGAGGCTGGTCACCGGCCCGGCGATCAGATGCTGCATCCGCCCGGGCCATTGCGCCCAGCCCATAGCGGCCTTGAGCGCGGCATCCGAAATGGCGAGGGCGTCCTGATGACGCAACATGGCGATGGCGAGCGCTGCATTATCCGTCTGATGGGCGCCGGCAAGGGTGGGCAGCGGCAGGTTGATCCTGCCGTTCCGGTCGATGTAATGGAGCTGGCCTTCGTAGGTAGCGGCATCCCACTCGCCGCCGCGGGGGATATGCTGCGCCCCGATTTTTGCAGCATGGTCAGCGATCACCTGCAGCATGTTTTCGTCATATTTCTGCGTCAGCAGCGGCGCGCTCTTTTTGGCGATACCGGCTTTTTCCCAGGCAATGCGGACCATCGGATCGTCGGGTGTGCCTTCTTCGGGGGCGAGCAGAAAGCCTTCATGATCAATGCCGAGCGCCGCTATGCCGGTGACCACCGGAGCGGCGATAACGTTGGTCGCGTCGAGCCTGCCGCCGAGACCGACTTCCAATATACAGGCGTCCGCCGGTGTTTCGGCGAAGGCGAGCAAGGCAGCGGCAGTGGTCGCCTCGAAAAAACTCGGGCTGATATCCTCGCTGATGTCGAGAACCCGGGCGAGCAGTTCGGCAAGATATTCATCCTCGATCAATTGTCCCGCCAGCCTTATCCGTTCGTTGAACCGGACCAGATGCGGGCTGGTGTAGACATGGGCCGTCAGGCCTTCCGCCTCGACCGCGGCGCGCAGGAAGGCGCAGGTCGAGCCTTTACCGTTGGTGCCGGCGACGTGAAAGACGGGGGGCAGGCTGTCCTGCGGATTGCCGAGACGGTCGAGCAGTTCGCTGATCCGTTCGAGCCCGAGCACATCGCGGCCCGGAGAAAGCATCTCCAGCCGGTCGAGCTGTTTCTGGACCGCCGGATGATCGGATTTTGCACCGTCGGCCATCTACTCCCCTCCCGCTTGCGGAAGGGGCCGGGGGTGGGCCTGAATATGTGGAAAAACTGCCATGGTCATGGATGATAGTCCCACCCCTAATCCCTACCGCAAGCGGGAAGGGGACTCAGGCCGCTTCTTTCCATGCCATGAGATATCCAAGGATCTGCGCCAGTTTTTCGCGCAATTCCTTGCGATGCACAACCATGTCGATCATGCCGTGCTCGAGCAGATATTCCGCAGTCTGGAAACCCTCAGGCAGTTTTTCGCGGATGGTATTCTCGATCACTCGCTGGCCGGCAAAGCCGATCATCGCGCCGGGCTCTGAAATATGCACGTCGCCGAGCATCGCATAGCTGGCGGTGACGCCACCGGTCGTCGGATCGGTCAGCACGACGATAAACGGGATACCCGCTTCGCGCAGCATCGAGATCGCCACCGTGGTCTTAGGCATCTGCATCAGGGACAATATGCCCTCCTGCATCCGCGCGCCGCCGGCTGCAGTGAAGATGATATAGGGGCATTGGTCCTTCAGAGCGCGCTTGGCGCCGTCGACAAAGGCTTGGCCGACAGCGAGACCCATGGAACCACCCATGAAGGCAAAATCCTGCACGCCAACCACACAGGGAATATTCTCGATCGTGCCCTGGGCATTGATGAGAGCATCCTGCTCGCCGGTCTTGTTGCGCGCATCTTTCAGCCTATCGGCATATTTTTTCTGGTCTTTGAATTTAAGCGGATCTTCCTGAACCGGAGCCCAGGGAATCATTTTCCAGCTATTTTCGTCCATGATCTGGGCAAAGCGGGTCATCGGACCGATGCGGCTGTGATGCTCGCATTTCGGGCAGATGTGCATATTTTCCTCAAATTCCTTGAGGAAGACCATCGCTTCGCATTTTTTGCATTTGTGCCAAAGATTTTCAGGCGTCTCGCGCTTGGTGATCGACGCAATCTTGGTGCGGACATTGCTTAGCCAACTCATAGATATATTCCTCTATTCCGTTCGCATCGAGCGCTGTCGAAATGCCGGTTTTGCGGCCTGTGTCTCGACTGCGCTCGACACGAACGGTGTTCGAATTCAAGTCTGTCTTGCCGCCCTGATAGCATCGGAAAGCGATTGAACATAGTCCCTGACATGAGGGGCTGCGTCTTTGCCATGTTCGGCGACGATTTCGACAATTGCCGAGCCGACGACAACGCCATCGGCAACGCGGGCGATCTCGGCGGCCTGTGCTGGCGTGCGTACGCCGAAGCCGACCGCAACCGGTAGATCTGTGCCGGCTTTTAGCCGGGCAACGGCCTCCTCGATGCTGGCCTGTGCTGCCTGTTGCTGGCCGGTGATCCCGGCGACCGAGACATAATAGAGAAAGCCGGAGGCGTTGTTCAATATCGTCGGCAGGCGGTCGGCATCCGTAGTCGGCGTAGCAAGACGAATGACGGCAACATCCTTGGCGCGCAGTGCGTCGCCGAGGCTCTCGTCTTCCTCGACCGGGATATCGACGCAGATCACCGCATCGACACCGGCGTCAACGCAAGCGTTGGCGAACCATTCGGAGCCCCGGATCGTCATCGGATTGGCATAGCCCATCAGCACCAGCGGCGTGTCGGGGTGACGCTGGCGAAATTCCTTCGCCATATTGAAGATATCGGCGGTCTTTGTGCCCGCAGCCAAGCTGCGGATATCCGCTTCCTGAATCGAGGGGCCATCGGCCATCGGATCGGTAAACGGCATGCCGAGTTCGATGATATCCGCGCCGCCATCGACCAGCGCGTCAAGGATGGCGCCGGTATCGGCAGGGGTCGGATCGCCAGCGGTGACGAAGGCGACGAGCGCCGCCCGGTCGGACGGGAAGGATTGGGAGAGACGGGTCATATCTCCGTCCCCAAAGCCTCAGCGACGGTGAAAATATCCTTGTCGCCGCGACCGCAGAGGTTCGCGAGAATGATCTTGTCCCGATCCATCTTCACCGCTTCGCGCACCACCGCAGCAATCGCGTGGCTCGGTTCAAGCGCGGGGATGATTCCCTCGGTGCGGCAAAGCAGCTGGAAGGCATCGAGCGCTTCGACATCGGTGGCGCTATCATAATCGACGCGGCCGGATTCCTTGAGCCAGCTATGTTCCGGACCGATGC
>NZ_JBALUT010000072.1:0-13681 GCF_036963705.1 Parasphingorhabdus sp.
AACTTACAGGGCGCGGTGACCAAGCTTGCCAACCGCCTGCAACGCCGCCTGATGGCGCAGCAGAACCGCAGCTGGGACTTTGATCAGGAAGAAGGCATGCTGGATGCAGCCCGCCTCGCCCGGGTGATCAGCAATCCTTCGCACAGCCTGTCTTACAAAATCGAACGCGAAACCAAATTCCGTGATACCGTCGTCACCCTGCTGATCGACAATAGCGGTTCGATGCGCGGACGTCCGATTTCGATTGCCGCCATTTCCGCCGACATCATGGCCCGGACATTGGAGCGTTGCGGTGTCAAGACCGAGATTCTCGGCTTTACCACCCGCGCCTGGAAAGGTGGCCAGACCCGTGAAGACTGGCTCGCGGCGGATCGCCCGACCAATCCCGGGCGGCTCAATGACCTGCGCCACATTGTTTACAAAAAGGCGGATGAGCCCTGGCGCCATGCCAAGAAAAATCTCGGCCTGATGATGCGCGAAGGCCTGCTGAAAGAGAATATTGACGGCGAAGCCCTGCTCTGGGCCCACAGCCGGCTGATCGCCCGCCCCGAAGAACGCCGCATCCTGATGGTGATATCCGATGGCGCGCCGGTCGATGACAGCACCCTGTCGGTCAACCATGGTGCCTATCTGGAGAACCATCTCCGCAAGGTAATCGAATGGATCGAAAGCCGCTCGCCAGTGCAACTGGTCGCCATCGGCATCGGCCATGATGTGACGCGTTATTATAAAAAGGCGGTCACGATCATGGACGCCGAACAACTGGGCGGCACGATGGTCGAGCAACTTGCCGGACTATTCGATGAGGATTGAGTGAATGAACGTAACCGAAGCCGTCACCTCTCGCCGCTCCGTGCGCCAGTTTCTCGACAAGCCGGTCGACAAGGCCATTCTCGAACAAGTCCTGAAAACCGCACAACGCTCTCCATCCGGTGGTAACACCCAGCCGTGGAATGCTGTTGTTGTCGGCGGCGATGAACTGACCCGGATCACCGATGTGGTCAAGGCCAAGGCCGCGACCGCGCCAATGGGCGAGAATATAGAATATGCGATTTATCCCAAGGAACTCGACGGGCGCTATGAAGCACAGCGCCGCGCGGTCGGGATAGAGATGTTCAACGCCGTCGGGCTAGAACGCGGAGATGGCGCTGGACGGATCGCGCAAATGGCGCAGAACTGGGACAGTTTCGGCGCACCGGTGCAATTGTTCACTTATACCAAGAAATATATGGGTCCGCCGCAATGGTCGGACATGGGCATGTGGCTGCAAACCGTGATGCTGTTGCTGCGCGAAGCCGGGCTCGACAGCTGCTCCCAGGAAATCTGGGCGATGTACGGCACCCATATGCGCGAGCTGCTGGACATCGACGACGATCATATATTCTTTTGCGGCATGGCGATCGGCTATCGCGATCCGGATGCCCCTATCAATAATTTTGACGTTCCTCGCGTGCCGATCAGCGATGCAATAGAGTTTCGCGGACTTTAACCAGCGAAATTCCTGATTTTTCACGCCAAATTCTGAAAATTGTCCCGCTTTGTGACAATAATCACCCAATTTACCCCGAGAGTCGATAATCTACTATCTGAGACTCGGATTCGACCGCCAACTGGTGTAGCGATACAGACATTCTGGGTCGCAATCGCCGTTGCCGAAGTCTGAGGGGGCTTGGCAATGCACTAATATTGTGGGGAGAATATCGTGCACCGGACAAGGATTGGCACATTGACATTGGCTATGGGTTTGCTTGCAAGCCCGGCGACGGCGTTTGCACAAGGCACGCCGGTTTCGCTTCGCGACAGTTTCCCGATCGGAAGCAGCAAAGGCATTTTATGCCAGGTACAGGATCGCAGCATCGAAAATAAAGCGAAGGCCAATATGTTCGACCGCAGCTGGGCGGTGGTTTGCCGCGATAGTGCGAGACCGGTCGGTTTTATCTATTCCTCGCGATCGTCCGAGCAGAATTTGCTCGATCGCATAGCCCCCCACCGCAGCGAACCTGTGACCTGCACCGCAAGTACGGCGCAAGCGCCCCTCGGAGACTTTCGTCACAGTGCCTGTCATCTCGCGGCGGAGCCAGTTGCCTATTCGGTGTTTCAGGGCCAGCAAAACGGCACTTCCTTTGTAGCGGAAGGCCTGGCCGCGTACGACAGCGCGACACTGCTCGCGCTCAAATCGATTTTGAATGATTCGATTGTCGACGGCAAAATCGATGTCGCCTCTACTTCGGTCGAAGATCCCTTTGCCTTTGCCCGGGTTCAGGCCGCAACGCTCAAACCCGTCCAGGCTCTGGCTGAAGGTTACAGGCGGAATCTCAGCGGCGATTATGCGGAAGCCGCCGCCTTTTTCGAAACACTGCAACAGCGCACATCCGGGATGGAAGGGGAAGACATCAACCCCGACGAATATCTGATCAACCGGGCCTTGCAGAAATCCAATCTCGGTGAATTTGCCGAAGCCGATAATCTGTTCGAACAAGCAAGGGACCTCGATGGTTGGGGCCCGGTGACCGAACGGCTGCAACGGAATTTCGAGGCTATACACCTGCTCAATCAGGGACGTTTCAGTGAAGCTGTCGAACGAATAAACCGCCCGCTACAGACCAAGCTCGCACAGCAGGCTGGGATGACCGAGCGCCTGGAAATCACCGCTCCGATTTCTACCCGGATCAACGGAAGCGTTCGAACCCGCAGCCTGCTCGGCTTTGTCGATGAACTGAAGTTAAGCGAACAGGAACGTGCCGAGATCATCGATGCGCAGGCATTGCAACTTCTGGGCACCGCCCAGCGGATCAATGGCGATCGAACGGCAGCACGCGTTTCGCTGGTCTCCGCTTATAACCGCGCTGTCGCGGTTCGCGATGGCCGGGTTACATCGATCACCCGCCTGAGAGCCCAGACCCTCTCCGAACTGGCTTTGATTTCGGAAGCCGAGGGGGACTTGGGCGAAGCGGAGCAATTGCTCCGCGATGGCCTGGATCTGCTGACCATCCAATATCCGGAAACGCGAGCGGTCAACGGCGCCAAGGCACGCCTCGCATCCTTTCTGTTGCGGCGAGGCAAGGAGGCCGAAGCCCGACAATTCTATAGTGAGGTGGTAGACAGCTCCTTGGGCAAACGAAGCGCGATTTCCGGGATGGCCAATCAGCTTGCTCCCTATTTCAAGCTTCTTGCCACAGACCAGACGGCGACCGAACAGTTTTTCAAAGCCTCGCAGATCTTGGTTCGTCCGGGCGTCGCCGAAACCCAGGCGGTTCTTTCGCGCGAGCTCAGCGGAGGCACAGATGATGCCGCGCGCCTGTTCCGGCAATCCACCAATTTGTCGCGTAGCATTGAACGGTTGCGGATACGGTTCTCCGCCTTGGGGAAATTGGAGCAATCAGCGGCGGTCAGCATGCAAAGCAGCGATCTTGCAGTCGAAATTGAAGCGCTGGAACGAAGCCAGCAACTGACTCAGGTTAGACTTGCCGAATTCCCGCAATATCGTGCGGTTGCTGAACGCTTTCTCAACCTCGACGAGTTGCGGGCTAATATGCTGCCCGACGAAGCCTATATGCGGATGGCGATCATCGGCGGCGATATTTTCATGTTCTACACCGATCAAACAGAGGCAAAAACCTACAGGATACCGCTTGACGAAGGTGAACTCGATAAAAATGTCGACACGATCCGCTCTTCGATATCGGTTTACGAAAATGGCCAATATGTCACCTATGCCTTCGACATCGAAGCCGCGCGCTCACTATATTCCAGTCTTTTCGCACCGGTTTCCGACCAGCTTGCGGAAAAGAAGCATCTGATATTCGAACCCGACGGGGCAATGCTCCGGTTGCCGATCAATCTGCTGGTTGCTGATGATGCATCGGTTTCACGATATCTTGCCAGAACGTCAGCGCCTGATGGCGATTTCTTCGATTTTACCGATGTCAAATGGCTCGGCAGGAATATTGATATCAGCACCGCCGTATCGGCACGGGCATTCACCGATGCCCGTCAGGCTCCCCAAAGCGCTGCATCGATGCAATATCTGGGACTGGGCCGGAACGAACCGATATTGGCCAATACCAAGATAGCGGGCATTCGCGGTGGGGCTCAGGATATGAATGCCAGTTGCCAGTGGCCACTGAGCCAGTGGAATAGCCCGATATCCGACAGCGAGTTGAAAGAGGCGCGGTCTCAGGTCGGCTCGGAAAGTTCCGAAATCATTACCGGCGCTGCATTTACCGATACCGGCATTTTGTCGAAGGGCAATATCAGCGATTATCGCATCCTGCACTTTGCAACCCACGGTCTGGTAACCGCACCCAATCCGTCTTGCCCCGCAAAACCGGCTCTGCTGACTTCTTTTGGCGAAAAGGGCTCAGACGGTCTTTTGGCCTTTGACGAAATTTTCGACCTCAAGCTGGATGCCGATATCGTCATTCTGTCCGCATGCGATACGGCTGGCAAAGCCAGCATAGCTGCGACCCGCGCTGCGGGCGTCAGCAGTGGCGGTGGCACCGCCCTGGATGGCCTGGTCCGTTCCTTCATCGGTGCTGGCGGACGTTCGGTATTGGCCAGCCACTGGCCTGCTCCGGATGACTTCCGCGCCACCGAGCGACTGATAAACGGATTGTTCAGCGGTGGCAGAGGCCAATCGATTACGGGAGCGCTAAGAAATTCCCAACTGGAATTGATGAATGACCCGCTTACATCGCACCCCTATTACTGGTCCGGTTTTGCCTTGATCGGTGACGGAGCCCGGCCATTTTTGCCTGGTGCCAAGGACCCAGCCGTTAAAGCCGAGGCGGATTCCCCGGCAAGCAAAGGCGCTCTGAAATAATGGCAACAACCGCCCTGCCCACAGATCCGGCAAAAAATAACCGAGATGTAAAGGAAGGCGCCAGGGGCGTGATGCAATCCCTGCGCCGTCTGTTTGATCAGCTTGGCCCGATCCGTCTCGGGTCGACGATATTGTTCATTATCCTTGCAGTGCTTGTCGCCCGATATGCATGGACAACACCGCTGATCCAGGAAGCCGAGCGCGCGCTCTATGACTTGCGCGCATCGGTATTCGCACCGGAAATCGACAAAGACGAAAATATCGTCATGGTCGTTTATAACGAAGATACACTCAAGCTGACCGGCCAGCGCTCTCCGGTTGACAGGACAATATTGGCGCAGGCGCTAGAGACCATTGATGCCGCAGGCCCCAAATCGATCGGCATAGATATATTGTTCACGATGCCGCAGGATGATGATGATCTGCTCATCTCGGCTTTCAAGAATATGAAAACGCCGACCTTCCTGGCTTATGCCGACCCCAGGGAAAATCCCGAGATCACATTTGCGGAACATGAATTTCTGCAACAGTTTTTCGAAGAAGCCCGCACCGAAAATGTTCGGCCCACCAATATCAAGCTGGAAACCGATAGCGACGGCGTCCAGCGCCGATGGACACCACACCGGCCCGGTGCACCGCCGTTCATGGCCATCGCGCTGACCGCGCCCAATCCGAAATTCGCCAAGAACGGCGGCGCTATCCGCTATCATGTACCGGCGGCAACCGATGTTCCGGTGTTCGACAAATTTCCGATCGAGAATTTTGCCGATCCGGCAATAGCGGAAATGCTGGGATCTTTTATCGCCGGCAAGCGTGTGCTGATCGGCGGCGACTTCATCGATCGCGACCGGTTTGAAACCCCCGTAGGCGGACTGGCCGATATCAGAGGTGATGATGGCAAGATGATCGGGCTGGAGGTCCATGCCCACATGCTCGCGCAATTGCTCAATGATGATCTGCCTGCCCCTATCCCAAGCTGGACCTTGTGGGTCGGCGCGCTGATTGTTGCGATTTGTGGAGGCCTGTCCGCTCTGATCATAGGCAATGCACTTAAGGTCGGTTTCGTGCTGCTCGGCCAGTTTGCATTCTTTCTCATATTCCCTTTCGTGTTGCAGAATATCGGGATCGACACGCTTTCGCTACCGGCCTTTGGATGGGGTGTCGGGTGGCTGCTCGGCTATGCCTCGGTCGGTTCGGCCGCGCGGACGATCAATTCCAAACAACGGGCATTTGCACAGAATGCGCTGGGAAAATATTTGCCGAAATCGATCGCAAACGAGATTTTGAAGGACCCCGAGAAACTCGCGTTGCACGGAGAGAAACGCAAAATATTCGCGGTATTTACCGATCTCGAAGGCTTTACCAAGCTGACCCATGCGATCGAACCGGAAATGGTCGCAACCTTGCTCAACGATTATCTCGACCGGCTGAGCGAAGTGGCGCTGGAATATGGTGGCACCATCGACAAATTCGTCGGCGATGCACTGGTGACTTTCTGGGGCGCTCCCATTGCCTATCCCGATGATGGCGAGCGGGCGGCGAGAGCGGCTTACGCGCTTTATCTGGCGGGCGAAGACTTTCGCCGCAATGTTCCGGAAGGCGTGCCGCCGATTGGCAGAACCCGGGTAGGCATGCACTATGGGGACGCCATCGTCGGCAATTTCGGTGGTGAAGGCCGCATCCAATATACCGCACTCGGTGACGCCATGAATACAGCAGCCCGGCTCGAAGCCGCCAACAAGGCACTGGATACCAAAGTGCTGCTTAGCCGCGAAGCAATGGAACGGACCGGTCTCGACTGGTTCAGGCCTATGGGCCGGATCACGCTGCGCGGCCGGTCAACGCCGGTCGAGGTTTTCGAACCGGTGCCGGACTGGGAAGATGATGCCCGTGCAACAGTGACCGCAGTCATAGCAGCCCATGAAATAGGTGATACTGCTTCTATTCAGGCACTGGGTGCCATGACAAAAGAATATGGTGAGGATCTAGGTCTCGCCAATTTGCTTAAAAGATTGAAAAAGACAAAAAATGGAGAAAGCTATGCACTTGGATAAATCTGATCCGGCAACATCCGGAAGAACACTTCCCCGCCTTGCGAAAGCGGCTTTTGGCACAATATTGCTTTTCGGTGTTGGCAGTGTCGCGATGGCCCAGAATATGGTCATGCGTTCGACCGGTCCTTCAGCGAGCAGCTATCCCGCCGGCAAGAAAATGGCGAATGATGCGAAAATTTCGCTGAAGGCTCAGGATCAGGTGACGATCCTGACCAAGGCAGGAACCCGCGTCCTCAAAGGTCCGGGGACCTTTTCACTGGCACAAGGCGGTGGATCTGCATCGACCGCATCGCGCCGTCTATCGAGCTTCATCAGCAATCGCGGCAGCAGCCGGGCGAGGACCGGAGCGGTTCGTGCAGCGGGCGCAGTCGCGGTCGAAACGCCGCATAATCCGAACCTGTGGTTTCTTGACGTAACCAAAGGCGGAAAATTCTGTGTTGCCGATGCCGATGCGCTGATTGTCTGGCGGCCTGATTATACGGGATCGGCGACGGCTTCGATCGTCGAACCAAAGGATGGCAATGTTACCGAAATAGCCTGGAGAAAAGGCAGCGCACTGAAGGCGTGGCCGAAAGAAGTTCTACCGGTAACCGATGGCGCAAGCTTTCGTCTGCTCGGTTCGAATGTACCACAATCGGTCGAGGTAAATTTTGTTGTGTTGAAAAATGAACCAACCGACCTTGATGACGCGGCGTCGATGCTGATCGAGAACGGATGTTCCGGCCAACTGGACTTGCTGGTCGAGACACTTAGTTTGAACAACGGGGACTCTGCAGATCAGGGTTAGACTATGAAGAATATCTGCCGTCCGGAATGAGGGCTGGACGGCAGAGTGAGTATAAGATGATTCATGGGGTCGCAAAGGGATCATCGCAAGACGGGGAAAAATATGTCGCTAGCGCGCACAACGTTTCGAACAACTGCTTTGGCGGCGAGCTTTGCCGTGTTTTCAACGAGCCTGCCGGTCTGGGGACAGTCTTCTGTCGCAGCGCCGACCAGAGAAGAGATCCAGCGCGGAGTCATTGACGAAGCGCTCAAGGGTCAGGCCCAGGCGCTGTCGGTCGACGGAGAAGTCGAACGGTCCGCCTGCCCGCTCGCCGGGCCGGAATTTTCCGACCTCCGGTTCACGCTCAAGAACGTTGATTTCACCGGATTGATATCGGTCGATGCCGCTTCGCTCAGTTCATCCTATGCCGATTATGTCGGGCAGGACGTGCCGGTTTCGGTGGTCTGCGATATCCGCGACCGGGCAGCAACGATTTTGCGCAACGCGGGCTATCTCGCCGCCGTGCAGGTACCACCGCAAACCATCGACCAGGGCAATGTCCGTTTCGACGTGCTGATGGCGCGAATGACCTCCGTCCAGGTCCGTGGAAACGCCGGACCGTCCGAAGGCCTGCTGCAGAAATATATCCAGAAGCTTGCCGAACAACCGGTTTTCAATATCGATACGGCGGACCGCTATCTGCTGCTCGCTCGCGATATACCGGGCCTCGATGTCCGGCTTTCGCTGCGTCCGGTTTCCGCCGAATCCGGCGGTCAGCCCGGCGAAGTGGTTGGCGAGTTCAACGTTGTCCGCACCCCGATTTATGCCGACGCCAATATCCAGAATTTTGGTTCCGAGGCGGTCGGACGTTTTGGCGGACTGGCGAGGCTCCGGTTCAACGGACTCACCGGACTGGGTGATGAAACAATCATCAGCGGCTATTCGACTGCTGACTTCAAGGAGCAGCAAGTTCTGCAAGTCAGCCACGAGTTCCGGGTCGGTGGCGAAGGATTGAAATTTGGTGGTAATTTTACCTATGCATGGACCAAACCGGAAATAGCAGGCGGACTGGATGTCAAATCCGAAACCCTGGTCGCCGGTGCTTATGCTGCTTATCCATTCGTCAGAAAGCAGTCGCGCAATATATTCGGGACCGTCGGCCTCGACTTCGTCAACCAGCGCACTGATGTTCTGGGCGTACGCACCAACGAGGACAGGTTGAGCATTGCTTATGCCCGTCTCGACTTCAACCAGATCGAGCAAGGCAGCATTTCCGGGCGTGGCGGCTATTCCGCATTTGAACCCAAATGGGGCATGGGCGGTTCGCTGGAGTTCCGTCAAGGCCTCGACATATTGGGCGCAAGCCAAGGCTGCGGCCCTGCTTTTGTCAACTGCATCGGCCAGACCGTCTTTCCGACCCGCGCCGATGGCGATCCGACCGCCTTCGTCGTCCGGGGCCAGGCCAGACTCGATTTCCGCCCTACCCCGCTGCTCGCACTGACGTTGAAACCTCGAATGCAATATTCGCCGGACGCCTTATTCTCCTATGAAGAAGTATCCGGCGGCAATTATACCACCGGTCGCGGCTATGATCCCGGGACGATCATCGGTGATAGTGGCTATGGTTTGCAGACCGAGATCAGCTACGGCTCTCTGGTACCCCAGACCCCTGAAGGCGTCGCCCTCCAGCCCTATCTGTTTTTTGATCTGATGGGTGTCTGGAACAAGAATGTTCCGGGTGATCCCCAGAAACTTTATTCCGCTGGTGGCGGGGTGCGCGCGACGATTGCCCAGCACGTCAGTCTGGATTTGACCGCTGTTGTCCCATTGAAACGCGCAGCCTTTCAGACCCGACGCGACGGCCCACGGGCGCTGCTGAGTTTGACCATCCAGCTCGCTCCCTGGAGGCGCAGATGATGGAATCATTGTTCGACCAGAGAATAGCCGCAGTTCAACCGAGGACAGCAAGATGACGACAAGACCGCAACGCAGAAACCCGAAAGCTACCCCAGGCCTCGGCAGAAAAATGCGCTGGCTATCCGGAAGTTCTATGGCCGCAGCAGCCGTCCTGCTCGCCGCCGCTCCGCACACGGCACAGGCACAGACTTTCACACCGGTCGATGGCCAAGCTTTTCAGGCAAGTGTGACGAGTCCGACGGGAGGCGCGGTCTTTTCGAGTCCGCGTACGACCAATCTGGATCAGCTACAAATATCTCTGAGCGAAGTAGTGTTGAACTGGACACCGCTCGACACAAATGCACCCACCTCGGGTGCCGATGGCCTGGTCAACAACCCGATTAATATTTTGCCGGGTGGAAGAACTCTGCGCTTTGTATCCAACGGCACAAACTATACGGTTCTGAATCGTATATTGCCGCAGGTAACCGCCGATGGCAGACCGGTGCAGTTCAACGGCGCTGTCGAGAGCTTTTTGGATCTTGGAGCGACGACTCCGGGCGGGAATATCTGGTTCTATAGCCCGGGCGGAATTATCGCCGGCGCCACCAGCACATTTGACGTCGGCAGTCTGGTGCTGACCACGAACAATATAGATACAATCAGCAGTACGATGAGTTTCAACGGTGTTGCTGGCAGCAGTTCATCGGTGATCATCGAAAATGGCGCCACAATCAACGCGCTGAACGACCGCAGCAGCTATGTAGCCATGGTGGCGCCGCGTATCGTTCAGGGCGGCGATGTAACGGTCGATGGTTCGGTCGCCTATGTCGCTGCCGAGCAGGCTGACCTGACTATCAACAACGGACTGTTCGATATTTCGATCGGTATGGGCACCAGTGATGCCAACGGTATTGTCCATACAGGAACCACAACTGGGCCAGCATCAACTCCAAGTTTTAACGGCGATGGCGCCGTGACCAATGCCGACGCGCAGGCTATTTACATGGTCGCTGTACCCAAAAATACGGCCGTGACCATGCTTGTCGCCGGCACAGTGGGTTATGAAGAAGCAGTCGATGCAAACATCGTAAACGGCAATATAGTGCTCAGCGCCGGAGGCAATGTTACAGCTGGCGGCTCTACAACCGCACCGACAAATTCTATTGAAAAAAATACGACTTCAACTGCAGCCGCCAATATCCAGATCGGCGGCACCGGCGGGGCCGCTTTCGGTTCGACCCTGAATTTATTCTCAGCCAATGATATCACCCTTTCAGCGCTATCGGTTGCCGATTCAATTGTCATCTCCAACACTCAGGGTTCGCAGGATTTAAACCTGACCTCGGGCAATGAAATCAATCTGAATACATCAGGCGGTGGCCAGATATTGGTCAATGGCGATGTGAATTTGACAGCCGGTACCGGCGCCACCGGCGGCAATATCAACCTGAATCTTGATCGCACAGGTTTTGCAACTTCGGCCAACACAGGCCTTACCCTGTCCGGTGATTTGAACTTCGATAGCCGCGGCATCGGTGCCGATGATTTTTTCACGGTTCTTAACAATGGCGGTACCGGAATCGGTCAGGATGCCACCGGCGGAGACGTCACCATCAACATTACCAATGGTGGCGTGTTGGATGTGGGCGGAAATGCAACGTTCCTGACCAGCGCCCAAGGCGGCAAAGGCGAGATTCAAAACGGTTTCAGTCAGGCAGGCAATATCGCGTTCAACATGGACAGCGGCACAGCGCAATTTGGCGGCAATATTGCTTTCAACGCTTCGGCCATAAGTACAGGGTCGGGAAAGATCGGCGGAAACGGAGCCGGTTTACTGGGCAGTGACGGCATCGCCGGCAATGTCGTGCTGAATCTGTCGGGCGGCGAGATGACGGTCGACGGAAATCTTCAGATAACAACCGATGCGGAACGTACCAGCGGGTCAGACATTGCAGCAATCCAGAACAATGTCGCCGTCGCAGGCGCAGTTGATCTTGCCATCTCAGGCGGGTTGCACAGTTTTGGAAGCGTGGGAATTTCCAGTTTTGCAGAGGGAGGAGTATCCCTTGACGCCGGCGGCAACGGCATCGCCGGTAACCTCAGCCGCGGCACGGTTAATTTTGCCGTCAGCAATACCGGCACCAATGTATCCATAACCGACAACATGGTTATTGACGCCAGAACATCCGGCAATATTGTGAGCGATCCTGCGATAGACGCGGTAACGATCAGCACACTCGATACAAGCGAGGGTGCGGGGCTCGATATTGCGAACGATATCTCGATACGAACCGAGGCGTCCAATGGTCTTGCCGGCAGTACCCTTACGTCCGGATCTGTCTCCTTAACTGCCGAAAATGGCAGCATCAGTTTCGGTAGCCTTATCGTTGATACCAGCAGTTCAATCGAATTTTCCACAACCGAATTGAGTTCGCTTCTGACCGCAGGTGATATCGATTTAGTCGCTCGAAATGGCGGACGAATTGCCGGTGGCGATGTCGATTTTTACAGCTATTCTGACTCCACAGGCACGAACGGCGTCAATGCGGCCGGAGGGGATATTCTGGTTCACGCGGATGATGGTTTCATAACTCTCACCGGACTTTTCTCGGTAAACGCCAGTGCACAGGCGGGCGCAAATGATTCATCAACTTTGACACCGACCAATGCCCAAGGTGGTTCAACCACAATCTTGCTGGAAGGCACGTCACCAATCAGCAGCAGGATGAGTTTTACCGACATTGATTTCAACTCCGACGGATCGATTCTTTCCGGCCCGGAATTTTCCGGACCGTTTGAAGGAAATGGCGGCTCCGGTGTTGGTGGCAGCGTGATCTTTGACCTTCTCGGAGGTACATTCATTGCAGGCGATATTGAAGTCAGTGCGGGCGGTGCCGGTGGCCGGGGTGGATCCGAAGTGACCATACAGCCTGCCATTTCGGTGGCACCATTTGCTACCGCCTTTGCTGCACCCATGGACCTTACCGTGGTAAACGCAGCTATGGCAGGTGGCGTGTCCGCGGGTGACGGTGGGGATGGTCAGGGCGGCAATGTGACGTTCAATCTCAATGGTGGCAACGCAACTGTCACCAACTTGACGATCAGTGCAAACGCCTTTGGCGGCGATGGCGCTGATGGAGATATCACCAGCGGAACCGCTGGAGGCAACGGTGGTCGCGGCATCGGCGGCAATGCCACGTTCAATGCTATAAATGGCAATCTGACCATTACCAATACCCTAACCGTGTCGGCAGACGCTAATAACCCCGCCTCTGCTCCGTACGGAGCCAGTGCCTCAGGTGGCTTCGGCTACGGCAGCGACGGCGGCGACGGCGGTGCCGGACTGGGTGGTACAGCAACATTCAACATGGCAGGAGCGGCTACCATTGACGCGCAGACGCTACGGATCAGCGCCTCCGCCAACGGCGGCTATGGTGGCTCTACCAATGAGAGGTTCGATCCAGTTGCCAGCGCTACAGTCATCGGTGGACAAGCCGGATCAGGCGGCGACGCAACCGGCGGAGACGCCCTGCTAAGCGATACGTCCGGCACCTTGACCTTTGGATCGGCAAACGTAGAATCCTTGGGTACGGGCGGCGATGGCGGAAACAATTCGGGTGGCGGCGGCTCGGGCAATGCGGACAGCCCCGGCGGGAATGGCGGTATCGGCAGTGGCGGCAGTGCCACAATTGATCTCAACCAGGATGATCCGACAAGTCGCGTGTTGACTACCAACGCCAGCGCCACAGGCGGAGAGGGCGGTTACGGATTAACCGGTGGCAACGGAGGCGGTGCCTATGGCGGTGTGGCAGTAATCAATGTCAATAATGCAGCCGTCGATTTGGACGATCCGACGATAGTAGCAAATGCGACCGGCGGTGATGGCGGTCAAGGCAGAATCGACCCGGCAAATAATACCGGCAACAGCGGCAATGGCGGCGATGCGACTGCGGGCACGGCACGATTACAGGTCACTGGCGCGGGCGGGAATATCGATCTCGGCTTCATTGTATTGGAAGCAGATGCCACCGGCGGTAACGGCGCGGAAGGTTTCTATCTATTCGGCGGTGGCCTAGATGGCGGTGATGGCGGAACGGGCGGTAATGCCACAGGCGGCACCGTCGAACTGATCGCGCGCAC
>NZ_JBALUT010000073.1:0-3236 GCF_036963705.1 Parasphingorhabdus sp.
ATGATTGGCAATAGCGGAGTTTTTACCCACAGCGGGATTGCCCATGAGAATCGAAACTCTTTGAGATCGCCCCGTATCTCCTTGGAACTGGGCAAGAACTTTAGAGCAATCAGGCCGATCAAATACATTTACTAGTTTCTGCGTCCAAGCCATTTTTCGACCTCCTCCATATTAGCGACTTTGAGGTGAAAACTACTCACATTGCGCATAATTCCGTCTTCGAGATCATGCGGATTGAACCCATAGAATCTCAGATAATAGAACAACATTGCCTGCCTGATTTTGATCTTGAGAGCGCCTTTCCGCATCCGATATTCCGATTCCAATCTCTCGCGCCTGGGTTCCGGCATCGCTGGGTCCGTCGTGAGGATAAGCTGTATTGTAGATGTCCAATCAACATCGCGCGGCAGATCGTCCCCGGGCGTATCTGTAAAGCCATTGGCCTCCAGTCTGGAAAGCACAAAATCGGAATAGCGCCGTTTGTCGAAATCGAACGCTCGCACATGCCAACGGTGACCGTCACTGGCCAAGGCATGAGGAAGGATCGCTCGGAACCCTTCACTACCGGAACTGAGGGAAACATATCTAGCCTTGAGACATTGCCGCTGTCGGATTGCCGCAAGGACGAGTTTAAACGTCTCCGGCGCAATCGGCCGTGAGTGAACAGCCACAGTATCAAATTCCGGGATGTTGACCGGCCAAATTTCGCTTTCTTCGCGATAGCCTTTGCTAAGCATTTCCAGTTGGGCAAGATATTCTGAAACATCGCCATCAGTCAGCTGGGGCGCAAAGGCCGTCCCGCGCACATAAGCTCTTTGCCGCGGATCATACGCAATGTTTGATGGGCAAGCTTCGCTATATTCCCCGAGATCGACCGTAGACTGCTGCGGCGATATCTCGAACTGATCTTGGAGTTGCTTTCGCTGCAGCTTTCCCTCCCATGCGAGCTGAAACTCGATGAACTGTTGCCGCTTCCGAACGTTCGCTTTTTGCTCTCCCAACACTACGGTTCCTTCCTCAATCTTGACATACGCCTTTCTAGCATGTTGACATTTTAAGGGATAGTCCTATTTTATAGGATATCTCGATTCGTCGTGCGACGCGACACTTCTGCCTCGCACCAAAAACAGGATTTTGAATATGGCTTGGCAGTATGGGCAGGCGCAGCAGCGCATAAGAAAATTGATAGATGAAGCGCCGGAAATTGATGTGCGCCGTTTCGCGGACGAATATATGCCTCTTTACGAGGCGCGCAAGGCGGTATTGAAAGCGGCCAATGAGTCTGTCGCCCCGCCGCTGTTTGATCTTCAAAAAGGCAGGGCCGTTGTCGTCGATACAGTACAGATTTACATCGCGATCACGAACTATGATGATTACCGGATTGAAGAGGGCCGCGAGACCGAAGCCTCTCACGCCAAGGCCCTTCGCTTTTTGCACCTTTACTACAGCGCATGTGACCGCGTGATCGAACAGACCGATGCTCAAAGAGTGGATTTTCACGGAAGCCGCATGCACGCAGTAGTGCTAAATCCGGATGGGGATGAAGGCCGTCACGACAGCCTACTGAAGGCCTTGAGTTTTATCCGCGATTTCCGCGTCGTCGCCGATCAGGCTAACCGGGAACTGGCTGACAGCCATCTGGATGCGGTGTTTCGCATAGGCGTTGATATCGGTCCGTGCGTCGCGATTAACAATGGCAACGGGCTGGAGCAAGAACCAATGTTCCTCGGGAGTTCGGCCAATCATGCCGCGAAGCTCGCTTATGGCGATGAGCCCGGCATTTTCCTGTCGGACCGTGCACGAGCTGTTTTGGATCAACCTGCGGTGGGCCCGCTCGAGACGCTGGTCAAGCTCGACGAGGACGTTTTCAGGGGTATTATCGACCTTCGTGACGAAGTTACAGCTTCGAGCGGTGTGCTGCGTGATCCCCAAGTGATCCTTAAAGAATGGCGCGACGAAATCACGGCCAAATCCGTTCCTGACCCGACGATACCCGACTTCGTGTTCCACTATAAGGAGCCGCCACTCAACGACATCAAGTTCGCTGATCTTATGCCCAGTTCCTCGATCAGAATGGGACTCGCTTCCCTCTTTGCGGACCTCTCGGGCTATACCGCTTATATCGATAACGCGATTGCCGCCGGCAGCATCGCCGATGCAGTCAAAGCCTTGTATGTGGTTCGGCAGGAACTACAAAATGTGGTGGAAGATGATTTTGGTGGGCGAAAGATCCGCTTCATCGGTGATTGTATTCACGGGGTGGTTGTTGAAGGATCTCGGACCGAAACGGATCCGAACGAAACAGTAGCCATCAGCCTCGTGTGCGCTGGCGGCCTTAGATCATCTTTTGCTATCTGCAAAGCCGAGCTACACGGTATTGGCGATCTTGGTCTTACAATTGGCATCGAGTTCGGTCCTACCCCGATCACGAGAATCGGCATTCGCGGCGAGCGTTCCGTGCGCTTGGCTTCGAGCATTGCCACAGCAACCTCTGAAAAGGTGCAGCGCGGTTGCGACGATGATCAGGTCCAGCTTGGTCCGGAAGCCCAAAAGCTGGTCCCGGTCGCGCTCGAAGATTTGATCGATGCGAATGGCACTGCCTGCGACCTCACTCACGATGATGTGATTACTGGTCTTTCGCTTGATACAACGGTTCCAGTGGCACCGGCGTATCACCGCGCACATTCGCCTGCCGATACGGGTGTGCCGAGGGCACACTTCACACCCAGATGAAACCGATTGCACTGTTGGTAGATACCTTGCCCAGTTGGGCAGAAATCAATGAGCAGAAGTCAGCAAAACTGGTGTTTACAGTAAGCCCCCCGAGCCGAAGTGGAGTTCCTGGAACGTGCGCCTACGATCTGGTGGTAAATGCAAACAAAGATGGAATCAGAGTCTCGGAACTTGTTCCCGGCACATGGCTTCCAGCGTTCTGCATCGAGCGGCACATTAACCCAGGTTCGACATTTTGCCTGTACCTCAATTCTGAACAGGACATTCAATCGTCCGGCCAAGCCCAGCATTGGTGGAACGGACTTCAGGCTTACTTGCAACATCAACAATATGCGGAGAAATTTTGCCGCTGGCCGATTGAAGCGCAGATGAGTCATGGTTCAGCCGCCGAAATTCAGCTCAAAATGGAGGAAGTGGCTGCGGAATTCGGATGGAAGCAGGAAATTCTTGCTGCAATTTTTCGCAAAAAGGGCTGGCTTGGAGGGAAATTACCGCGCCTGACA
>NZ_JBALUT010000073.1:3335-12985 GCF_036963705.1 Parasphingorhabdus sp.
GATGGAGGATTGTCCTTTGGCCAACATAAATTGAATTTTTTTACGGATCACCGCTCAGTATCTGGATGGTGGATAGATAACATATGTTCAACGCGAATTCAGCAATATTAGAGAATGCCTGCAGAGCTGGGCTATTAGCGCGCTGAAAACCTGGTGTTTGTTCCTAACAAATGCTCTCACAAGGAACACCGTCGCAATCGCCATCCAAGCGTCCCAGACCGCATTCATTCAAATAGTGATACGCCTCGCTACAGCTATTCATTTGGCCGCATTTCCATTTCGCCCCGCATGATCCACCTGATTGCGTCGGCGCTTCAAATAGCCGCGATGGCGATGAATATCTGGGGCGCTGCGCGATTGGTGCGGGTTCAGGTTTATTCTCGCTAAGGAATCGTGAAGCAATCCAACAGTCTGCGGTCTCGGTTTTTGACCAACCTGACCGCGTTTCAATGACTGTTACTGTTTCCGCATACGAGAAAGAACTAAGCTTTCCGTAATTTGTTCCCGGACCGGAGCGGCAATTAACCGATCCGGCGGTCACGTACATCGCTAAGTTCTCGGCAGAGTTTCCTGAATTCTGATCATATAGCGTCGATTCAGTGTCAGAGTATTGATCACCTGATCCGTCCTTCGAACATTGTCCAAGCACAATCAGTCCCAGAACCACGGCGATCGCCCATCCACATCCGTTGTTTTGATCTGGTTTTGCCATGCCGCGTCAAATATCCCCCTAGAACGGCATCTACATTATTCTACCGACAGCAACTAATCGTCGAAAATTAATGAGCCACTTCAAATTCCATTCCCGCATTCCACAACATTTCGAATATAGCCATGCAAGGCGTATCGATCATTGCATCCAAGATGAAATTAAACTCCAAAGTGGCCAACCGACAATCATCCAAGCAACAAAGCAAACTTCCGCGCCAAAAAAGAAATTTGCCAATCTTGTTTTAAAATGAGATTGATTATCCACCACAGCGGTGCGTCTTCCAATATTTATTCCACTTGAGCGCCCAACCGCCTTGTACCATCGCGCAAGATATATCTCCGGACTTTGACGATACGCACCATGCCGCAGTGCGCTTGCCGCCGGCGCCGCCATCGGACCGGCAGATTAAAGTAGGTCCAGACACCAGAACATGTCCCTCCCTTGAGCGACCGGAAGGCTTTCCAACCAAACTCACTAGGGCATCGCGTGCTTCTTCGGCGCTTGCCTTGGGGCAGGGATGACCAGTCGAACAAGTTCCATCCATTTCCCGTGCGGCAATGCCTGAAAGTCTGACCCTTGGACCTTCTGCACACCAGATTGGACCATCTCCATCCCAGACACGGGTGGGCGTGCATTCAAACGATTGTCCGGCGCTAACAATAGTCGAACCCAGTAGTAGCAGTTCAATCAAACCCATGTGTCATCCGTAGATATCTTAACTTCATGAATGGAGATAATGACGGCATTAGCTGCAAACTCAAGTTGGAACATTAGATTGGCCGATTTTGACCAGTTATTTTCAAAATGACGACACGTGACGTTTCAGCTATGGTTGAAGAGAAGAGGGGGCTTGGTTCCGGGTGAATCATGATCTTGGAGACTGAAAAATGACCGAGGATAAAAAGACTCAATCTGTTGACGAAAAAAACTGGCCCGGCTTATCGGAGCTTGATCGTGCACTCGCGGAGGACAGGTTGACCGCTTATACTTGGAAAAAGACTTGGCGTGATCCTTGGGGACGTTTTGGATTGATCATATTCTTCATAGCTTTCCTAGCTTTCGCAATATTTGTCGCAATTTACGATGGTCTCATCCAAATCTAAATCACTTCCATTCCTTAACATCATCGGCTGCTTCAGCGCTAGCTCCGCGAGCATTGCGGGTGCGTTTCTGTAGCGCATCTTGAACCGTCCCAACCCGTTTTCTGCCTCGCGATTGAGCGCCGGATACTTCGTCCCGAATACCATCAACATCAGGCGGCGCAGACACTGACCCGCTTCCTGATCCTCCGAGTGGAACACTACCTCTTACGGCATCGGCGCTGCCCACGCTTGGTCTTTGCACCGGCGCAAACTCGGGAAGTGCCAGCTTATCTTCAATATCATCATGCAACCGATCCGCATATCCTGCCACAAACCGCGTTTGCAGCTCCTGTCCTTCTGCACTGAGCTGGAAGTTCACATCATCAAACCGCGCATTGCCATAAAAATCTCGGTTGGATTCCATTTCAGCCATACCCCATTCACGGTACGTCTGGCTGAGGTTCAAAGATCCGGCAGCACTATTGGTTTCATACCATGTCGCTTGGTTTTCGAGGCGGCTGGCAAGCTCCTCTGCACGTCTCGCTTCGACGGTATAGCTTTGCGCTTCAGAAAGTGAGCTGGTCAGGCCCGACGCGCTGCTGGAGATGGCGGAACTGCTGCTGGAACTGACACTGCGGACAAAACCATCGCGGGTATTGGACCAGTTACGGCTATCAGAAATCTGGTTCAGGCTTCCCATGATCCGGTTGCGGTCTTCCGAAGCAATTCCGATATCACTATCAGTCCAGCTGTGATTTCGTCCACCTTTGAGTCCGAGGTTCGCTCCTAGCGCTCCTTTCTCACCTTTTACGCCGAGACCACCTTCGCCGTTCAGGAACCATGATACTGTTATGTCATCGGCGGCGCGTCGCGACAGGCCATATTGCTGCTGCAAGTTTCTCGACGCTGAATCCACCTCGCTGAACGCCTTGTTGACACTGTTGCTCTCGTTGATCCCGACCGCCGTTTCAGAAGAACTCCCCTGGCTGTATGTATTTCTGAGTTCGTTGAACCGGGTAACTGCAGAGCTGGTCGATTGCTGGGCAAGATTGGAAAATGTCTCACTTTGTGAACGGCTGCTCGATGCCAAGGTGGAAAGCCTTGAGGTGAAATCCTGTCCTAATGTTGGTGTGAATGGATAGGAAGAATTCGGAACCTGATCAAAGGAATTTTCGGGAAAGCTCGTGGTTTGCGTCCCGCTTGCACTGAATCCGCGTGTCTGCGCAGCGCCATAGGAAATGTTCGGCGCGATCGAGCCTTGGGCAAATTGTTTCGAGAACACGCTCGAATTTTCAATATTGCTGTTGCCAAGCGACACATTGCCAGTGCTGGCTTCGCGCGCTGCTTCCTCTGCTGCATTTTGCGATGGATTGAGATAGGAAGTCGCTTGGCCTGAGATTGCCAGCGCGCCTCTGGCGATACCGCCAGCAAGAAACGGTATGGAGGCAACCAGATAACCGGCAAGGACGCCGATATCATTATTCACATCAACCATGCCGGAGAAGTTAGCCAGACTTAGCCCAGTCCCACCGGCGGCCCCGCCAACATCAGATGCGCCTTTGAACATCAGGATCATGTGCAATATAACAAACAATGGCCCCCAAGCGGCAAGATAGAAGAAGCCTGTAATATAACCCCGCAATGCCGTTGGTCCGGTTTTTGGCATCAGGAAAAGCGGAAACAGCACCGGGAACAAAGCATAGAAAACTACGGTCAGTACGATATTAAGGATCGGAACCCATTTCATCGCATTCTGGGCAATTGAACTATACGTGCGTTCGGTCTGGATATCGGCGCGAGTCTGCGCGAACACATCTACGCTTGATGTCCCGCTCGATCCTGCCATGCCGTGCATTGCCTGTTTCATCGCGTTAATAGTCAGCACTTGCCGGAAGATCTCGCTGGCGTTTTTGGAAACCCCGCTCAAATAGCTATACGCAATGGGCAAATCGGCAAACAGCTTGGCTTTTGCTAGCGCTGCGGTTTGTTTGGGATAGAGCTGGCGGCCAAAGATAGTCCCCATTTCATCGATCATACCCACCCACTGGGAATTCAAATCATTATAGGCCGCGCGGCAGGTTATGATATTGGCGCTGACGCTGTCATCGGGATTGCGGGTCAGAAACTTTTGTGCGTGCGCTGCGCTGCCCGGCGCAATTACCGCCCAAATATCGTCGCTTGCCGACAACTCCTTCATAGAATAGCGGCCGAGCAATAGATCATAGAAAACGCATTGCCGGAAATGCTCGTCGAGATTGGCGGCAAATTCAGGATCGGAAATACGCAAACTGCGCGTCGCATCAAAGAGCCGCGAGCCATAGATCATTCCATTTTTGGAATAATCGAGATCGGTGGGCAGCCCGAACACCGTTTCGGAGGAGCGCACCAGATAATCGCCAACCTGACTGGTAAAGCTTGCCATAAGCGCAAGGCCCAAAGGCACATTAGCTACCTCGGCTGGTGCCAATGATGGATTGATGCGATCGGTGACATGAACATCAAGGCGCGGCACCATCAGGCACATATAAATCAGAGTCGCGCCTAAAAACCAATGGAGCCAAGCGCGCCAGTCCTGATTGAACGCGACCACGATCACCGACAGCGCAAGCCCGATGACCATGGCGACCTGAATCAGGCTTTTGTATCCGCCCGCGCCGGTCCATGCCGCAACGGCATTGAGGACATTGACGATATATTCGCCGCCGCCAATTGTGAATATCTCGACCATCTACTTGGGTTTCCAGCTCATGGGGTGAGCGAGCGGTTCTGGACCGCGCGCGACCAATCAAGGGCTGCTGCCATTGATGGTGACATCGAAGCGGCGAGCATATTTTCAATCATCGCGGTTTTCTCGATAATCTGCATGATAGCGCTGACCTTGGCCTGACTATTTGCTTGTCTATTCGCCAATGCGCGTCGCACTTCGCTCATCTGACCTTGCCACATGGTGAGCTTGGCCTCATCCGCGCCAATGAAGGTTGACATCGAGCGACCGGCTTCACCAACGATACGTTCGAGCACGGCAAAAAGCAGATCAACTGAGGCAATTTCGGCGAGTGTCTCGCGGTCATCGGTAGGCATGCCGCGACCATAGGCGGCTTGAACGGTTAGAATTTTATAGAGCGGCACCGAGGCGACCTGCAGCAATTCTTTTTCGGCATTGCCGATCGCCGTGTCGGCGCGAATAGCTTCGACCATGCTGGTGATCAGCGCGGCCACGCGCGGGCGAATGGCTTTAGAGCTAGCAAGGCTCATATTGCGAAACGCCGGATCGAGGCATTGATCGGCTTCATCGCAATCAAAGACCTTGATGGTCTGACCTGATGTGCCGTCCAGCAATGCAGTTACTAATGTCGAGGAGGCATCGCCGGCGAACGGCACAAATTTTCCAGGAGATGCGTCTTTAGGCGGTACATATATAATAGTCCCGATGAGCGTCATCGCATATTCTGCGAGTTCGCGGTCAAAGCTGCCGCCAGGATTGAAGAAGGCGGATTTCTTGAGGGTATGCCATGTGTAGTTGCGCGCGACGCCAGGATTTACATCGGCGTAATCACTGCCAGCACCGGCGTTCGTGGAATCGCGCTGGCCTTTGGTACCGCAACCATGTTTGGCGGCTGCATAATCTGTGAATATGCCCTCTGAGTTGCCAATCGCCTCGCAGATTGCCTTGTCAGCTAGATCGCCCTTTGGCCAGATACCGCCCACCAAACCCTGCGCCATTTCGCAGCTGTTGATGTTGAGATTGTTCATGAGCTGCGCTTTTTGCGAGAACTCCTGCATGATTTTTGAGCATTCCGGACACACGGTGTCGATGGCGAGGCTGAAAGCAAAACCGACAGCGTTGTTCGCCACGGCTTTGAGCATCGCGACAATCTCACTGGCGTTGATGAAAGAAAACGAACCTGCGAAAATATCGATGCCGCCGCAGCCCGCCTTGGCAGAAGGGAGCTGCAAGTTAGCAATATTGGTCGTCTTCTGGGGAAAGCGCGTCCAGACATTGCCGAGACTATAATAGCCTGCTGACTGACCCTCGAACGCCGTGGGTCCGGTGACATTGGCAGCGCCGCCCATATCATCCATGAACCGGTCCATGCTGTCTCCGACATTAGCAGATAAGGGAGCGATGATTAGACTTGCAGCTGTGATCGCAGCGATTGCTTTTTTAATAATCATGTCCGGCTTCCTTTGATGTGAGCAAATAAATACGATCCTGCAGTTCATCGGCAGAGATGATGCCGTAGCCGATTGGAATGGCCCGGCTTTGCGCGCTGTCCCACAGCACCAGGGCAGGGGTGATTTTAGGCTTCAATCCCATCCGCGCGCGTTGCCCCGTCTCGACCGTGTAATTCTGGAAATGCCGCGATGGTCCGCCATCGGTCGAGATCGCGCGGATCGTCAGTTTCCAGCGGGTGGAAACCGATTTTACGATTGGCGACATGACCTCGCAGGCCCCACAGCTCTGCGCAAAAAAGTAAAACAAACCGTAGCGCTTTCCGAGGTTGGCCATCGCCGTATCACGCGATGCACTGCGCGCATCCTGCCACTGTCTTTTCGCGAGCGTCGAAACCGGGCGCTCGAGTGTATAATCCAGATCCGGTTGCTGCCAGATCGCGCGCTGCCAAACGTCTGAAAATAATGACGCGCGGTCAAGCTGTTCGCGCTGGAAGCGTATGTAAGCGATAACATTTTCGCGGGTCGGTTGGAGGATTGCTTTGGCTTTGAGCTCGCGCAGTTCTTTTGTGACCGCATCGAGTTGCTGGCTTGCGCTTGCCTGCGGTTTTGTCGGCAGCGATTCCGTTTCAGGCGGCTTTGGTTTGCTGCAATAGAACCAGTATCCCAGTTTGCGTTTCTCGCAGTAAAGTTCGTCCGCACTCGCTCGCGGCGCATAGGTTGCTGGGTTTATTGGCTTGGATGCAGCGCCTTGCGCAAATGCCGGACTGATGGCCGCATCTATAAAAAAAATGATTGCAAGGACAAGCACGGCCAAGCCGCCGAGCGCCAAGGGCAGTGGGAACCTATGGGTAAAATTGTTTTTCATGGGCCTGATCTCTCGTAGAAGTTCTGAATTTTCTGCTGGATGTCATTGGCTGCTTCGAGCTCGTCAGGCAGGCGGGCAGCTTCGGTAAATTCAGAGTAAATTTCGGAAAAATCCATTTTTGAAAGATCAAGCTGCGCAAATTCCTCGATTGTGAATCCAAGACATTGTTCGTCTTTCGCCCGAGCCCAAGGTTTGGGCAGCTGCGCGCGGCCTTGTTCCTGCAGAATACGCGATAATTTGGAAGTGAAGCAGCAATAGGCTTTCTTCTTGGTGATGCAGATGCCGAGAATTTTCTTCGAGCAATAGCTGCCGACATAGGCGCACAGCCCATTGGCATCGCGCTGATGAAGAAGAATTTCCTGAGTGTTGCAGCCGAGGGCAACTAGCAGGCTAATGCCGGGAATGAGCGGAAAGCCTTTGCCCTTGCAGCAGTTAAGCACCCCGAAGACTTTTGAGCCGCACGTCTCGCGCTCGCCTTTGAAAAGGGTCAATGTGTCGGGATCAAATTGTACGCGTGCATCGTCCATTGCATGGAGGGCAACAGCGGCATCCTTGAACTCATCATTCGCTTCGCGCTCAATCGTCTCGCATGATCCATCGATGCAATAAACATCACCGTCGCAAATATACTGGCTGCCAGAACCCTCGGCATCCGGAAGCGGGCAATCATAAACGCGCTCTATCGTTGAACAGGGATTATCTTCGCTCAGGCAATCTTGCCGCAGCAACTGGCAAGCCGGATTATTGTCCAATTCCTCGCAATCATTGGCAGCACGCCGGGCAGAGCATTGATAGGTCCGCTCCCATGCCCAGCAAGGTTTTGTAACCGTCACACCGTTAATGATCCGGGTTACAGGGTCGCTGTCGCTGCAAGCCTCGGCTGTCTGTTCGCAATCTGCATCTTCGGCAAAAGTTCGGCATGCGGCATCATTTTTGTTTTCCTGAATAATATTTTCGGATGAGGTCGCGTAAGGCGTTTCTCCTGGAACAGGGGCGCTGCAACTCATCTCGACATAAGGTTCGCCGGGTTCAACGCAATATCGATCCTGTTCACGGTTTCCGCCCCATTGCAAACATGGACCTGGACGTATACCGGTCCTACGGCATCCATTTGCGTTAAATATCTCGCAAGAAGGGACGCCGCCAAATTGGTAAGGACTGATATCGCTGCACAGATAATGATATTGGGTCCGCTGCTCGACCCTTACATTTAGATAGATGCTGCAACTCTCGTTTGTTTCTTCCAGCGCCACCCCGCTATTGCAGGTAGCCGTATAACGGCCCGGCGATCCTGGAGAGGGCGGTAGCGGAACGCAGCGCCCTTCCGCCCCGCCAATTTCCATACCGCTGGTATAGGCAAGTGGGTCTTCGTTGATCGAATTAGACCGCGCAGTGACCGCTTTGATTTCATCTATCTCAAACTTCGCGCGCCGGGCATTGGAGTCCTTTATCGCTTTCATACCCTCGTGGCTGCGCGCTGCGGCCCTTGCATCGCCTTCAATGCGTTCCGGATTATCGGCATAATCCGCCTCAGCAGGATTTGATGTGTATCCAGGAACACGCGCCGCATCGGGCTGCGTGCTTGCATTTGCGCGGGCGCGTCCCTGTTGTTGATTGGCAAAAGCTTTGCCTTCTTTCCTGGCCGCCTCGCGGTCCTGTGCCGCCAGTGGTGATCCGGCGGAGAAACTGATGACCGTGACAACGAGGGCAAGGCATTTAAGAAACTTCATCACTCAGCGCTCCTTCTTCAGGCGGGCAAGGTGCAGCGCGGCGAGACGCGATCCGGGACCAGCGCCGCCCGCAAATGTTTCGAGCGCATATTCTACGCTGACATTGCCCGTCATCCGGTCATGGGGCGGGACAGCGCCTGTGCAATTGAAACCATCGCAGAGCGTAAAATCGGATGAGGCCATTACGAAACTGGGCGCAGCCTTGATATCAAACGCCCGGAATAGTCTGGGATCAATACCGAGCGCGGATAATTGCTCGCCGTCCGAGGCCATAGCGGTCAGCATTTTTGTCAGCTGTTTGGCGCTGCCACCGGGGAAACCACGCAGCACCGTGACCCCGCCTGCCGCCGATGTGTCGCGAACGAGTTTTTTCAAAGACTGCGACGGCATCGACAAGCTTGCAAAGGCAATGAAACGCGGTGCGTCACCGAGTTTGGCCTGAGCCATTTTTGCATGATCCGAAATCATCCGGTCGAAATCGAAGACTTCATCCATGTTGTTTTCTTTGTTGTTTGCATGTTTCCGCTCGACAGTTTGCGTATATCGTTCGTGATTAGCCCGCGCCTGGTCTTGTGTCTGACGGGCGTCGCTACGCAAATCTTCGCTGCGCAAACGGACATTTTCCGCCAGTGCTTCTGCCTCGGCGGAATAGGTTTTGGCGGACGCCCGTATGGCTTCAATATCGAGTATGTCCGAGTTCACGCTTTGCGCAGCGGCAAAACCGGTGGACGCGGAGATCGTGAACAAAACCGAAAAGAGAACGAAGTTCTTCATAATGCGCAGCAATTCCGTTTGCGCCAGACTAGATAGCCCATGTCCTCGCCAATGGCGGGAATGACCTGTCCGGCAGATTGAAAGGTGGTGGAGGCTCCGATGGGCGGGCAGGCATAGCGGCCTTTTGTTGCCGGGTTGGGGTTGGTTGCCTGCAGGCGGTATTGCTGTTTGCGCATGATTGGCATGAGATATTTGCCGCACAGGCCTTTTTTGCCCATGGTTCCCCAGGACACCAGTTGACGGTGTAATTTGAAAGCAAAGCGCGACAATACGAGACGCGAGGCTTGAACATGGCCAATGCTCGCTGACAC
>NZ_JBALUT010000074.1:0-12686 GCF_036963705.1 Parasphingorhabdus sp.
GCTATCGGCGCTTTGGTCACAATGAAGGCGATGAACCAAGCTTCACCCAGCCGATCATGTATGCCGCGATCAAGAAACATCCCAAGGTCAGCAAACTTTACGAACAGCGGCTGGTTGCTGAAGGCGTAATCGACGCGAAATGGGCGGATGATACGCGCAGCGCCTTTGCCGACCATCTCGAAACCGAATTTCAGGCTGCTGCCGATTATAAGGCGGACAAGGCCGACTGGTTTGGCGGTCGCTGGCAGGGTCTGCATATTCCCGCAGATCCGGAAACCGCTCGGCGCAATGTCGACACTGCGGTCGACACAAAATTGTTCGACAGTCTTGGTAGGACACTGACAACGGTTCCCGAAGGCCTTCGGATCCACAAGACATTGGGCCGGGTTCTCGAGGCCAAGGCAGCGATGTTCAAGTCCGGCGAGAATTTCGACTGGGCAACCGGTGAAGCGCTGGCCTACGGGGCGCTGGTTTCAGAAGGTTATAATGTCCGCCTGTCCGGGCAGGATAGCGGACGCGGGACATTTTCCCAGCGGCATGCTGTCTGGGTCGATCAGGACACTGAAGAAAAATATGTGCCGCTCAGCACCGTGCGTCACGGCCGGTTTGAAGTGCTCGACAGTCCGCTGAGCGAATATGGCGTACTCGGTTTTGAATATGGCTATGCCGGCGCCGATCCGAAGACGCTGGTGTTGTGGGAAGCGCAATTTGGCGATTTTGCCAATGGCGCGCAGATTATGATCGACCAGTTCATTGCCTCGGGCGAAGCCAAATGGCTGCGGGCAAACGGTCTGGTTATGCTGCTCCCCCATGGTTATGAGGGTCAGGGACCGGAACATAGTTCGGCGCGGCTGGAACGCTTTCTGCAACTATGCGCGCAGGACAATATCCAGGTCGCCAATATCACCACCCCGGCCAATTATTTCCACATCTTGCGTCGCCAGATGCTGCGGTCGTTCCGCAAGCCTCTGATCATCATGACGCCAAAGTCGCTGTTGCGGCACAAGCTGGCCGTGTCAAAGGCCGAAGATTTCCAGGGCGATCAGCATTTCATGCGGATCTTGTCGGACACCAATCCACCGGCAGACAAGGATGTGAAGCGTGTGGTGCTTTGCTCCGGCAAGGTCGCTTATGACCTGATCGAAGCGCGCGATGCGGCGGGTGACAAGAATACCGCGATCATCCGGATCGAGCAGCTTTATCCGTTCCCGGGCGAACCTCTGGTGGTCCGCCTCAAACGGATGAAAAATCTCGAGACGATGGTCTGGGCGCAGGAAGAGCCGAAGAATAACGGCAGCTGGCATTTTGTCCGCCGTTATCTGGAGAAAGCTCTGGCGCTGGCCGATGTCGGACCACGCGATCCGGTTTATGCCGGCCGCGCCGCGTCGGCTTCGCCGGCAACCGGACTGGCAAGCCGCCACAAGCAGCAGCAAGAGCAGTTGATCGCCGAGGCCTTGGGGCATGAAGCGCAATAAGATGTAAGGGCCGTCTCCTGTCTCGGCAGGAACATGACAAGCTACGAAAGCAGAGTGAAGATTATGGCAATAGAAGTAACAGTACCGGCACTAGGCGAATCGATTACCGAAGCGACTTTGGGTGAATGGCTCAAGCAGCCTGGCGATGCGGTCGCCGCTGATGAACCGATTGCCAGCCTGGAAACCGACAAGGTGGCGCTGGAAGTGCCCGCGCCGCAAGCCGGTGTAATGGGCGCGCATCAGGTCGCTGTTGGCGATACGGTCGAAGTCGGCGCGGTCATCGCGACGATCGAGGCAGGAAGCGGCGCGGCGGCTCCTGCCAAATCCGCCCCAGCTCCGGCCAAGGCAGCAGCCAAAGCGGGCGAGCCCGATGCGTCCATCACCCTGTCTCCGTCGGTCCGCCGTCTGGTTCTCGAACATGGTGTCGACCCCAGCCAGATCAGCGGCAGCGGCAAGGACGGCCGGCTGACCAAGGCAGACGTCGAGCAATATGTGAAATCCGGTGCGCAGCAAGCAGCGCCATTGGCCGAAAAAGGCGCGGCGAAAGGTGCGCAAACGCCGCCAGCAACGTCGTCGACCGGCAATCGCAACGAAGAACGGGTCCGCATGACCCGCTTGCGCCAGACTGTCGCACGGCGGCTGAAAGAGGCGCAGGATACAGCAGCCCTGCTGACCACGTTCAACGACGTCGACATGACTGCGGTGATCGAGACGCGGAGCAAATATAAGGAACTATTCGCCAAGAAACATGGTGTGAAGCTTGGCTTTATGGGCTTTTTCGTCAAGGCGGCCTGCATGGCGCTGAAAGACGTGCCTTCGGTCAACGCGCAGATTGACGGCGATGAAATCGTCTATCATGATTATGCCGATATTTCGGTCGCGGTCAGTGCGCCCAATGGTCTGGTGGTCCCAGTGATCCGCAACGCCGAAGCGATGAGCTTTGCCGATGTCGAGAATAGCATTGGTGATTTCGGCAAGCGTGCCAAGGACGGCACATTGACCATGGCGGACATGCAGGGCGGTACCTTCACCATTTCCAACGGTGGTGTGTTCGGTTCCCTGATGTCGACGCCGATCATCAACCCGCCGCAGTCGGCGGTGCTCGGCCTGCACCGGATCGAGGATCGCGCTGTCGTCGTCGATGGCGAGATTGTCGTTCGTCCGATGATGTATCTTGCGCTCAGCTATGACCACCGCCTGATCGACGGCCGCGAGGCGGTGACCTTCCTCGTCCGGCTCAAGGAAGCGATCGAGGATCCGGCCCGGCTTTTGATTGATTTGTAGGGTTTTCGTCATCCTGAACTGGTTTCAGGATCCCCCCAGGTGCTGAAACAAGTTCAGCATGACGAGTATAGAGGTAATATATGACCGACAATTTCGACTATGATCTTTTGATAATCGGCTCCGGCCCTGGCGGCTATGTCGCCGCAATCCGCGCTGCACAACTGGGCCTGAAAACCGGCTGTATCGAGAGCCGCGAGACGCTCGGCGGCACCTGCCTCAACGTCGGCTGCATCCCGTCCAAGGCGATGCTGCACGCGTCGGAACTTTATCACGAAGCCCATAGCGGCGCGCTGGAGAAATTCGGCGTCAAACTGACCGGTGCAAAGCTCGACCTGAAGCAGATGCTGGCGGAGAAACTGAAGGCGGTCGAGGAACTGACCGGCGGCATCGCGTTTCTGTTCAAGAAGAACAAGGTCGACTGGATCAAGGGGCGTGGCGCGTTCGAAGATGCGCATACGGTCAAGGTCGGTGACAAGAGCTACACGGCGAAAAACATCCTGATCGCAACGGGATCGTCGGTTACCCCGTTGCCCGGTATTGAAGTCGACAATGACAAGCAGATCGTGGTCGACAGCACCGGCGCGCTCGAACTGTCGAAAGTGCCGGGCCATCTGGTCGTCATTGGTGGCGGCGTGATCGGGCTGGAACTCGGTTCGGTCTGGTTGCGGCTCGGCGCGAAAGTGACCGTTGTCGAATATCTCGACCAGATCCTGCCCGGAATGGACGGCGATATCCGCAAGGATGCGAACCGCATGTTCAAGAAACAGGGCTTTGATATCAAGACCGGTACCAAGGTCACCGGCTGCACGGTCAAGGGCAAGAAAGCGACCCTGACTATGGAACCGGCCAAGGGCGGTGACAGCGAAACGCTCGACGCCGATGTCGTGCTGGTGGCTATTGGCCGCAAGCCGAATATCGACGGTCTGGCGCTGGAAAATTCCGGAGTGGAAACCAACGATCGCGGCCAGATTGAAGTCGGCCACGATTTCCAGACCAAGGTTTCCGGTGTCTATGCCATTGGTGACGTGACGCCCGGCCCGATGCTGGCGCACAAGGCCGAGGATGAAGGCATTGCCGCCGCCGAATTTATCGCCGGACAGCAGGGCATCGTCAATCACGACCTGATCCCCGGCGTGGTCTATACCTATCCCGAAATTGCCAGCATCGGCAAAACCGAGGAAGAGGTGAAAGACAGCGGTGTCGAATATAAAGTCGGAAAATTCCTGTTCGCCGCCAACAGCCGCGCCAAGACCAATCGCGACACCGAGGGCTATGTGAAGATCATCGCCGACGCAAAAACAGACCGCGTGCTCGGCGCGCATATCATCTCGTCGCTCGCCGGCACGATGATCGCGCAGGTCACGCAAGCGATGGAATTCGGCGCGACCAGCGAGGATATCGCCTATACCTGCCACGCCCATCCGACCCATTCGGAAGCGATCAAGGAAGCGGCGATGGCGGTACAGGGCAAGCCGATCCATATGTAGTGCGATGGCCAGTCAGTTGATCCGTCCGTCAGGTTTGGCTTTCGCAGTCCTGATGGGCTGCATCTATATGCTGTCAGCCGGTGCGCCGCGTGTGTTTTGGATCATCAACAGTGCCGCTCTTGCTTGCGCGATTGGCCTGTCCGTTTTTCTAAAACGGCCAGATCGAGGCTTCGGCGCAGTCGCTTTCACCGGTTTTGCGTTGGCGCTTTTTGCCGGGACGCTGTTCAGCGACGCGGAAATTGACGGGATCCATCGCTGGATTGCAGTTGGCCCGGTTAGATTGCATGTCGGTTTGCTTTTGCTGCCTGCGACAATTTCGCTCTTGCCAGACCTGCGGAGAGAATTGGCGCTACTGACGGTCATTGCCATCAGCCTGATCGTTTCATTGCAGCCCGACAGAGCAAGCGCATTTGCGTTGCTCTCAGGCGTTTTGGTGCTTGCGATGGCAAAGCGCGACAAATGGTCTCTCGGGATGGTGGCGATTGGCGGGTTCAGTTTCTTATGGACATTGCGGAAAATTGACCCGTTACAGCCGGTTCGATTTGTGGAGTATGTGATCAGGGATGCTTGGGAATCCCATCCATTGTCCGCTGCTGTTATGGCAGTTTCTCTAATCCTGGCATTGGTCGTGCCTTTATTTGGTTTGAATTTCAGGAATCAAATCCCCCTCATCGCTTCGTTGGCGACTATCGGTGGTTTCGTCATTATATCACTTTTTGGACCATATCCCACTCCGCTTATCGGATATGGTGCTACAGCCATTGTTGGATATGGTCTCGCATTGGGATTATCAGCGGTTCGTGAGACAGGAGTCAGACTGGCATGAACATGAAACATCATAAACTCATGCGCTGGCACGTCTGGCTCGGCTGGCTGATCGGGGTGCCGATCATCATCTGGACCGCCAGCGGATTGCTGATGGTGGCCCAGCCGATCGAAAATGTCCGCGGCAATCACCTGCGCAACGAAGCGCCCATGCTTGATGCGATCAAACCGGTGGCGCCCTTGCTCGAAGGCCGTCAGGCCAAGAGCCTTACTCTGCAGCAGAATGATGCCGGCCCGTTCTGGGTGATTGCCTATGCCGATGGCGGCAAGCGACGCGCCGACGCGAAGACTGGTGCGCTAATGCCGCCGGTATCCGCTGCCGAAGCCGACGCGCTGGCCCGCGCCGCGCGTTCCGATAGCTCTGCCATCCGCTCGGTGAAACGATTTGACGAGGACCATGCGCCGATGGAGCAGCGCAGCGGCCGACCCGCGTGGCAAGTCGCGTTTGACGATGATGCGCGTTTCTATATCGACGCGGACACCGGGGAGCTGATCGCTGTGCGGACCCAATATTGGCGGGCCTTCGACTTCATGTGGGGCCTGCATATCATGGACCTGCAAACGCGCGAGGATACCAGCCATCCGATCCTGATTATATTCGCGGCCATCTCGCTGCTCGGCTCGATACTGGGCTTTGTCATGCTGTTCACCCGGCGCAGGCGCAGGCGGAGTACGATGTCATGAATTCCGCCATATTATATAGCGCACTCGGCTGGCTCGACCTGTTCGGGATTGCTGTATTCGCGATTTCCGGTGCTCTGGTCGCCGCGCGCAATCGGCAGACTTTGGTAACCTTCGGCTTTTTCGCGCTGGTCACCGGTGTCGGCGGCGGCACGGTTCGCGATCTGTTGATCGGCGCGCCGGTTTTCTGGGTACAGGACGCGCGGGTACCGATATTATGTCTGGGCATTGGATTGCTGGTGTGGGTAACACCGGTCAAATTCTGGCGACCCGCGGCGGTTGACTGGTTCGACGCTGTCGGTCTGGCCGCCTATTCGGTTTTCGGTGCGGCCAAGGCGATGCAATTGGGGATCGATCCGGTTCCTGCGGCGATCATGGGAATAATAACCGCAAGCGTTGGCGGGGTGATCCGCGATTTGATTTCCGGAGAGCCCTCGATCATCGTCCGTCCGGAACTTTATGTTACCGCCGGCGCGCTCTCCGCTTCGGTGTTTGTTCTGCTGGCGCAGATCGGGGTGCAAGGATTTATCGCCGCCTTGATCGCCTTTGTCGCCGGATTTGCGTTGCGGGCTTTGGCGATCGTCAAGGGCTTGTCTTTACCCGCTTATCGCGGAGCCGAAGACAAAGAATAGCCGAGCAGGCGCTCGATCCATTTGGCGGATGCCTTGCTGCTGTGTCGCGCTCCGGTCCCGCATTCGAGGCACAAGGCCTGGACATCTTCGCGGACAAGCAGGCCTTGAGCAGTGGCCATGGCCTGACCGAAAATTGCCTTCTGGCGCTGCGCCGCCCAGCCGATGATGCCGGTCACCGGTGCGCTTTCCTGCTGGACGAAGGGAATGCCACCAAAGGGGAGCCAGGAGAGGCTGACCTGCGGATCAAGATATTGCGCGTGATAATCGCCTTCCTTGAGACCCGCGCGCTTGGCCGCCTCGGCGAGGGCTTCCGTCATGCCGCCGAAGCCGTCGACCAGACCCAGCTGGCGAGCAGTGCCGCCATCCCAGACCCGACCCTGTCCGATCCCATCGACCTCAGCCGGAGTTTTGCCGCGCGCGGCGGCGACCAGTTTGATGAAGTCGGCATAACTGTTTTCGACCCCTGATTGCAGGATTGCATTGAGGTCTTCGCTGAAGCCGCCAACAAAATCAGGCTCTCCGGATAGCGGGGTAGTCTGGACGCCGTCGGCGGTGACACCCCATTTGGCCAAGGCTTTTTCAAAGCTGGGGAGAACCGCGAACACGCCGATCGATCCGGTGATGGTATCGGGTTCGGCGAAGATATGATCTCCGGCCGTTGCGACCCAATAGCCTCCGCTGGCCGCGACATCGCCCATTGAAACGATGATCGGCAGCTTCTTTTTCTTCGCTTCGAGCAGAGCCAGACGGATTTCCTCGCTGGCGAAGGCCGAGCCGCCGGGCGAATCCACCCGGACCACCAGAGCCTTGATTTCATCTTCATCGAGCGCCGTGTAAATCAGCTCCGCGATCCGTCCGCTGGCAGCCATGCCGGGACCGGTTTTGCCGCCGACAATCTCGCCCGCGACGGTTATGACACCGATTGCTGAGCCGTCTGTCTCAACGGGATGCGCGGCAACAAAGTCATCATAGTCGATGCTTTTGAAACTGTCCGGCGAGGGTTTTTCGTCGGCGCCGACCTTTTCGGCTACGAAGCGGTCAAAGGCGGTCTTGTCGCCCAGCTTGTCGACCAGCTTCTGTTGTACGGCGACCGCCGCAATGTCACCTCCTGCGGTGGTGATGAATGTGGCCGGATCGTCGGCAAATGGCTTGACGATTGCTTGCGGCCGTGACTTTTTCACTTCGGCCAGCCAGCTGTCCCAGAGCACGCCGTAAAGCGCTTCCGAGGCTTCCCGCGAAGCCGGTGACTGATCAGCGCGCATATAAGGCTCGACCGCGCTTTTATAGGTACCGACGCGATATATATTGGCGGTCACACCAAGCTGGTCGATCAGGCCTTTGTAATAGAGCCGGTTGCCGCCGGGCCCGGCAAAAATGATTCCACCCATCGGGTCCATCCAGATTTCGTTCGCGTGGGCGGCAAGCTGGTAGCTGTCATCGCTGTAGAAGTTGGCAAAGGCATAGATTGGCTTGCCCGCTTTCTTGGCCCGGTCAAGCGCCTCGCCAATATCGGTGAGGCTGGTTTGCCCGCCGCCGGCGAAACTGCCGAGATCCAGCACGATGGCTTTGACCCGGTTATCCTCGACCGTCGCATCAATGGCGTGCACGACATCGCGCAAGCGATATTCGCGCGGGCTGTCGCTATTGCCAGCTAGAAAATCTTCGAAGGTCGGCGCTGCCGGTTCTTCGACAATCACGCCATTCAGATCGAGCAGCAACGCGCCGTCACGGATCGAGGCGCTATTCGGTTGTGATGATAACAGGGAATAGAGCGCGCCGAAGAACAGCAGCATGGCGATCAAGACCATGCCGTCCTTGATCGCGACCAGAAATCTCCATGCTGCCCGCGCAAATTGCATATTCATGTCCCTGTGTTGACTGGATTACCTGCCCTATATGGGATCGGATCGGGATATTACCAGCGGATAAGATGCGGGACGACGAGGCGGCCGACGATAGCGCACAGGGCCACGGCCAGCGAATACCAGAGCCCGACATAGAATATGCTGTTGAATGGGCAGTGCAGGCTATAGGCCGCTGCGCCCAGCGCGCCAGAGGACATTCCGACGAGCCAGCCTGCGCGGTCCAGCGCGACTGGTGCGCCACGGCGAAGCCAAAAAACCTGCGCCGCGGCTATGCCCGTACCCACCAACATGCTGATAGCGAGGCATTCGACGCCATAGCGCGGCACGAATATCGCCATATTATCGGGTGCGGCTATCATTGCCATGACGGCGGCCGTCGCAGGAAACAGCAAAGCGGCCAATAATGCCCAGACCCAGCCCTTGAAGCTATTGCCTACGGCAGGTTGGCTCATCGCGATTACGGCATAGCTGCTGGTCACGCCAAGCAAGAGCAAGGCGCCACCCCGCAGGAAGAACATCGGATGCGGCATGCCCATCAAAATGTCGCCACGAACCCCGCCGAACAACGCTATGGCTGCCGCAAAAACAGCGGCAATTACAAGCGTGATCGCAAGCCCGTCCCGGGCTTTCAACGGCTTGACCGGTGTTAGGTCTTCTACGAGCCTGTCTATCATCTTGTCTGACATCATTTATACTCTTCTAATATCATTCTGTTTCAACCATCGACGAGAGCTTTTTCAGCCCACGATGGATATTCACTTTGACCAAGGATTCCGATTGGCCGGTCATTGCCGACGCCTCGTTGATGCTCAGGCCCTCGATTTTCACCAGACTGATCACTTCGGCCTGTTTCTCGGGGATCATCCCGAGCAGTCGTTCGAGGCTGACCTTGGCGGTCACGTCCTCGTCCTGCGGATCGGCGACCATCTCCTCGAACAGCTGGTCATGTTCGTGCCGGTATATTTTGCGCAGGCTGTCGATCCAGCGATAGCGACCGATGGCTGCCAGCCAGGGCAGGAACGCCTTTGTCGGATCATAGCTGGCGCGCTTGCGGTGGAGCGAGATCAACGTCTCCTGCACCAGATCATCGATCGCCGACGGATTGATCTTTCGGCCATAATAGCGGCGCAGCCATTTTTCGCATTCGGTGAGCAGGCAGGAATAGCATAGCTTGTCGCCACCCTGTGCCTTGATCATCAGATGACGAAAAGTTTCCTCGTTCGCAATCACCGGGTCAGCCCAGTTTGTGACCGGCCAGCCGGTCCAGCGAGAATATCCCGCCGCCGCGCACGACCAGGACCAAAGCCATTGCGACCCAAATGATATGGGTCTGCCACCAGATGATCATCTCGGGGAATACGAATATCTGGATCACCATGGTCATCACAAAAATGCCGAGCGCTCCGAACCGGGTTGCCAGTCCGAGCACCAGCAGGATCGGCAGAAAATGCTCCGCATAGGTGGTGACATAGGCCCCTAGGTCGCCGTTGAGTATCGGGACCTGGTTGAACGGGGCATCCGAAAACTGGTAGAATGTCGTTTCCTTGATCGTCAGGAAACTGCCTTCTTCGACCTTGGTGCGAGCCGAGCGCCAGAATATCCCGGCGAGGGCTATCCGGGTGACCAGGAGGGCGATGCCCTCGGGTACGGCACCGCTGACCAGACCGATCAGTTTCTTCATCATCTTCTTCATATTCTCTACCCCTGAATTCGCGTCAGTGCCCCGGTCTGGATCAGCTTGACAATATGCTGCATCGCCGCGGCTTCATCACTCAATTCGAGTGCATCTGCCAAAAGGTTACCCATCGTCCCGCTATTTCCAATTTTACCCGCTATTGCTTGTTCTAGTGCGTTTAGCGGATGGAGTGAAACCAGCGCTTCCGGGCGAGCGATCATCAGCGCGCTCGGTTCTGCATCGACCAGCTCGCCCAGTTCTGGCGACACCGGGCCGGTGATCTCTATCAGGCGCATGGCCGGATGGGCGGCGATCGGGAAAGCGAGCAGCTCGTCTTCTGGAAGGGCGGCAATATCAGTCAGGGCAACGGGCGTAGCCTCGGCGGCGCGATAGCTTTCGATCCATGCCCATTCGATGCGGGCGAGATCTATTGCGGTGCTGTCCTGTTCGCGGGTCGCCAGAAATGTCGCGAAGTCGGCAGCGATATGGTTGATGTCGCAGGCCATGATATGGTCCTGATCGACATAGCCGCGGGAGATGGCGTGGAATATTTCGTGTCCCATATGGGCATGCAATCTCGGAAAACTGTCTTCCAGCGACACCAGCCGAGCGTGGGAGATATTATTGGCATGAGCTTTAAGGCCAAGTAACGCGCGCTCTGCGTCCTGCGAAAACAGATCGTCGGGAAAATGCGCAGGGCCTTTTTGCAGGCAGGCGACAAATCGCGCCTGACCGTCAGCGAGCGATGGCATGGCGGACCTCCTCGCTCGCAGGACCGCCCAATATCGTGTCGGCTTTGGCGACTTCGGCCATCAGCACGTCATATTCGGGGATATTGCTGTCCCATTCGATCAGCGTCGGTTTGGCGCCGGCCCGCTCGATGAAACGGCGGTAGAGGCGCCAGGTGATGTCGCTGACAATCGAGCCGTGATCATCGATCAGCAGCGGCCCGCTGTCATGCTCTTCCCTCGCGTGGCCAGCGAGATGGATCTCGCCGACGATTCCCGGGTCGATCGCGTCGATATAGGCTTCCATATCGAGCCCGACATTGGTCGCGCTGACCTCGACATTGTTGATGTCGAACAGCAGTCCGCAGCCGGATTGCTTGCACAAGGCGTGGATGAAGTCGGTTTCGCTCATCTCGTCGTCGCGATAGGAGAGATAGCGGGACGGGTTTTCGATCAGAATATTGCGTTTCAACCGGTCCTGCACCTTGCTGATTTCGCCGGCCAGATGGCCGAGCGCTTCGCGCGTATAGGGAAGCGGGAGCAGGTCGGGATAGCGGTCATGGGCGTTGCCGCTCCAGCTCAGATGGTCGGAAACCATCGCCGGTTGGTAGCGGTCACAAAGCGCGGCTATCTTTTCCAGATCGTCGCGATTGAGCCCGTCTGCACTGCCGAGGGACAGGCCGACGCTGTGAAAACTCAGGGGATAAACCCCGGCGATGGCGGTAAGCCAGCGGTGCGCAGGACCGCCATCGCCGAAGTAATTCTGTGGATGAACCTCAACCCAGGAAGGTCGCTTCGCCGCCTCGTTATCGTCGAGCACATGGGTATAATGTACCGATTTAAGGCCTATGCCACTCAATGGAGGGAGGGAGCATGGCATAGGTTTGGCTGGCGAAGCATAGGGATCAGAAATTGCGGTCATCCACGGAATCTAGCGCGTTCAGCCCTTTTTAGGAACTGGTTTTGTATTGCCTTCATGCGCGGTCAACGTGCCACCCATTTTAACGCAGGCGCCCTTGGCGACATAGTTCCAGGCATTGCCTTGATAATTGGCGGTCGAGGTTCCCGCACAGCTCGTGCCCGGACCGGCGGCGCAATCATTCTTGCCGGCAAGCGCAACGCCGTAGCATTTTTCTTTGGCACCGGCGGCTTCAGCGGCAGTGGCGGACAGGGACAGGCTGGCCGCGGCAGCAAGAGCGGTGGCAGCGGCGGTTGTTTTCATAAAAGCGGACATAATATTATCTCTCTCTGGTAATAGGGGGACAAGTGGCGAACCAGCCGTAGCCGGTTCAAAATGTCATTCGCCGCCCTTGGTAATCCGGTTACAGACCACCGCTTTGACAATGTCGATTGATCGAGAAATGATTCGGAATGCCTTGGAAATCCAACAAAAATGGCGGAAAATATTTTCCGACCTTTCCCTTGACGATGATTGAATAACTACTACATGGAGCCTGTTAGCACTCGGAAGCAGAGAGTGCTAATTCACATATATTCTGCTCTTCCCATCGGCGACAACCGCCGATTGAAGAGATTTGGATTGGGCAAGAAAGGGAAATCTATGAAATTTCGTCCATTACATGACCGTGTTCTGGTGCGCCGCGTAGAAGCGGACGCAAAGACCGCAGGCGGCATCATCATTCCGGATAGCGTACAAGAAAAGCCATCCGAAGGCAAAGTCGTTGCAGTTGGCACCGGCCTGAAAGACGACAACGGCAAGACCACAGCGCTTGACGTTAAAAAAGGCGACAAGATCCTGTTCGGCAAATGGTCGGGCACAGAAGTCACCGTTGACGGCGAAGAGCTGATCATCATGAAGGAAAGCGATATTCTCGGCATTATCGAGAAGTAATTGCTTTCCCCATCATAATTTCAATCAACTAAGCAGAGGAAAATATCATGGCTGCTAAAGACGTAAAATTTGGTCGCGACGCTCGCGAACGCATCCTCAAGGGTGTGAACACGCTGGCTGACGCCGTTAAAGTAACCCTCGGCCCCAAAGGCCGTAATGTTGTGCTCGACAAGAGCTTTGGC
>NZ_JBALUT010000075.1:0-12660 GCF_036963705.1 Parasphingorhabdus sp.
ACCGGCCGCCGAGCGCTGCCAGCGTTCCACCATTATGCGCCCGTGCCGCTTCCTCACCCCAGGCAGCGCGCATGAAAATATCGTCCATGCCGAGACCGCCATATTTTTCGTCAACGCCAAAACCCCAGACGCCGAGCGCACCGGCTTTTTCGTGAACCTCCCAGGGAATTTCGCCTGCTTCGTCCCACTCATTGGCAAAAGGCTGCAATTCGGTCTCGGCAAAGCGGCGGCAGGTTTCGCGGAATTGTCGGCGCTCGTCATTGTCAAAGGGGCGTAGCATCTGTGTCTCTCCAGCGATTTAATCGTCTGGTTAAACTTCTATCGCTTCCAGCGCCGAGCGCAAGGGGGATGGTAGAGAAACCGGTCGACGGGTGGCGCGGTCGACATAGACATGAGTGAAGCTCCCCGCGGCCGAAGCGACGTTCTCGTCCCCGCGGAACAAGCCGACGCCATAAGTGACGCTGCTGTTGCCCAGCCGGTCGACCCGGATGCGGGCGGTCACGTCGTCGGGAAAAGCGATGGGGGCGAAATAGTCGCAGCCGGTGTTGACGACCAGACCGATAGTGTCACCCTCGGCAATGTCGAGCGCGCCCTGCTCGATCAGATAGCGGTTCACTGCCGTGTCGAACCAGAGATAATAGACCGCATTATTGACGTGGCCATAGGGATCATTGTCGTTCCAGCGCGTGCTAATCGTGCAGCCGGTGCGATAGTCGCTGCGGACCGGTGGTTCGACTCTGGCGGCTTTACCAGGCGGCATCGTAAATCCTTTGCGCGTCGGCCAATGTCACTTCCTTGGGA
Source organism: Parasphingorhabdus sp. (assembly GCF_036963705.1). Lineage (GTDB taxonomy): Bacteria > Pseudomonadota > Alphaproteobacteria > Sphingomonadales > Sphingomonadaceae > Parasphingorhabdus. The sequence goes on from NZ_JBALUT010000075.1 coordinate 802, forward strand.
TTGTTGACCAGCAGCCGGACCTGCAACATCGCCGCTGCGGCCAGTTCGGTGGTTGCATCTTGCGCGATACCAATCTCGCGCAGCTTGCGCGGTGCCTTCACCTTGACCGCCAGTCCTTCGAGAAAATCGATCAGTTGCTGCGCTCGCGCTTCGCTGCTGTTTTCGCTGCCGCGCGGAATATCGAGGGCATCGGCCAGCTGTGCATAAAGCGGCGCGGCGGCTTCAAGATTGAACTGCATGACATAAGGCATGACCAGCGCATTGGAGAGGCCGTGCGGGATATGATAAATGCCACCGAGCGGATAGGCGAGCGCGTGGATCGCGCCGACCGGGCTGTTGGCAAAAGCCTGTCCGGCGAGCATCGAACCGCGCAACATCGCTTCGCGCGCCTGCATATTCCGGCCATCGGAACAGGCGGTCTCGATATTGGCCGTCAGCAATTTCAGCGCTTCGATCGCGAGCATGTCGGAAACGGGATTCTTGCTGTTGCGGCTGGTAAAGGATTCAATCGCATGAACCATCGCATCGATTCCGGTAGCGGCAGTCACATCGGCGGGAAGACCGAGGGTCAGCGCAGGATCGAGCAAGGCGACATCGGCGAAGAGGTGCGGCGAGACGATACCCGCCTTGGTGGTTTCTCCGGTGGTGAGGATCGAAATAGCGGTGACCTCCGATCCGGTACCAGAGGTAGTCGGGATCAATATGGTCGGCAGGCCCTTGCGATCCAGCGCGCCTACCCCGTAGATTTCGGAAAGCGGCTGCGCGCCATCTACCGCGAGAGCGGCGACCACCTTGGCAGTGTCGAGCGAACTGCCGCCACCCAGTCCGATGACAATATCGACATTGGCCGCCTGTGCTGCGGCAATGGCCTGCAGAACGATCGCCTCTGGCGGGTCAGCGACCACGGAGTCGAATATCGCGACCTCGAGCCCGGCTTCCCGCAATGTCCCTTCAACTGGAGCGATCAGGCCAGCGCCCACGATACCCTTGTCGGTTACGATCATCGGGCGGGATGCACGCAAGGCAGCGATCTGGCCGGGCAGTTCGGCGAGGCAGCCCTCGCCAAAGTGAAGCACGGGGACGGTCTGGAAAATGAAGTTTTTCATAATATTGGTCTTTTGCATCAATGGCTGTGCCGCGCAATAAAAAGGGGCCGGAAAACCGACCCCTGATTAGCTGGTGACAGATGCCACCGAATTTATTGCAGCCTAGAATTTGCCGCGAAGCGTCAAACCATACATACGTGGTTCTTGTGCGAAGGCAGACCGTGAACCGGAGCGCAGCGTGGTGTTGAAAGTCACACCGCGTGTGACTTCGTTGGTCAGGTTAGTGACCCAGGCTTCAACGCCCCATGCATCGTCGATATCGGCGATACCGGCCCGCATGTTGATCTTGATGTTGCCATCTTGAACATCAAACGGAACCAACGGCGCTGCGTCGACCGCAGCTTGTACGCTGCCGGCAGCCGTGATTTGATCTGCATTTGGAACTACAATCGCTTGTGTCGAGGTCCGACGATCACTCTCCATCCGCACTTGAGTGTTGACGAAGAACTTCATGCTGTCGCCCAAATCACGATCATAGGTAGCGCCGAGGATACCGACCCATTTAGGAGCATTTGTCAGCGAGTTTCCGCAGAGCGACAAGACGTTGGCCGACGTTTGCGTACCGGCACAATTTTCCGGATATCTTGCGTCCGTATAAGTCACGCCACTGTTGATCGTCAGGTTGTCACTTGGACGCGCCACCATTTCAAATTCGACGCCCGATGATTTTGCTTTCGGTACGTTGAAGGTGGTGAACTGCGCTCCTGTGAATTCCAGAACCTGGAAGTTCGAGAATTCTTCGTGGAAACCGGCAATATTCACAGTCACGGCATTATCGAGGAGCTTGGCTTTTAGACCGACTTCGTATGCATCCACTTCTTCGGAAAGGAAGCGCGGATCGGCGCCGCCTGATGCCGCAGTCGCATCAAGGTTGAAGCCGCCCGATTTATAACCATGGGTAAAGCTGGCATAAACGGTGATCGGAGAAGCAAATTCATAGCTTACTTTACCGGTGTAGATCAGCTCTTCATCGTTGAATGTGCTGGCAAAGGGACGCGGCAGCGGGAATGGATTGGCGTCAGTACCAATTGCCGGCGCAACAAATGCGAAACAGCCCAGCCCGAAGACGTTGCTTACGAGCGGACCGGGAACATTGCCCGCTCCGATGGTTCCCAGAATAGCCGGGCACAACGGGTTATTGACGGCGGACTGAGAAAAGGAACCATCCTTGCTTTCATCCGAATAGCGCAATCCCGCATGCAGTTTCAAACCGTCGGTTACTTCCAGCACATTATGCGTGAATATCGACCAGCTTTTGCTGCTCTGCGAATAGTCATTGGTCGTTCGAACACCCGATGGATCAATTCCACCTGGAACGTTGAGCGGCGAATTTGGAAAGACATCGCTGTTGGTCAGCAGCGTCAATGGATTTGCGCCGAATCCACCCGCGCCGGCCGCCGTAAACAACGCACCGACAAGTTCGCCATAATCCTGGCCCAGTCCGAAGTTGACCGACTGGTTGATTTGCTCGTCGGAATAATAGCCACCGACCATCCACTGAAGAGCACCGCCAAGAGCTTCGCCCTGGAAACGCAATTCATGCGTCATGGTATCGATTTCTGTGCCGCCACCTGGCAGAACATTAAAGACGTCCAGACCGGAGAAGGCCGAATCATAGGATTCGCCCGCACGATATTCGCGATAAGAACCGATGTAGATAGCGTCGACATAATCGCCCAGTGGGACCTCTACTTCTGCGGAGATGCCCCATTGATCGTTGCTATTGATCGACTCTTGGTTGGATGTTGCAATCCGATTGTCCAGAGCCCGTTCAGCGGTGGTCGTATCGAAGGGGTTGGTTGCGACGACTGGTGCAGCCATGCCGCCCCGCGCGCCGAGACCGACCAGACCGAAGACACCGGCGGTTTCTACCGGCGACTGCAACAATTCAATCGCTGCGCAGCAGCTAGCTGTGCTCTTTGAATAATCTGCAATCAAACGGCCGCTGATACCACCTGGCGTTTCAAAGCCGAGTTGGCCGCGAACGAGATACTGATCTGTATTGTTGGATTCGCCAATTTCCGCACCAGTCCGGTCGATAACTGTGACATAGCCGTCACGCTTGCGATACGCGCCGGTTACGCGAAGTGCCAATGTGTCCTCGATGATCGGCGCGTTGATCGCACCCTGCACACTCATATGATCGTAATTGCCATAAGTTGCATTCACAAAGCCGCCGAAATCGTTGAGATCAGGCCGCTTGTTGGTGACGGTCAAAGCACCGGCAGAAGTGTTCCGTCCGAATAGCGTACCTTGTGGGCCACGAAGGACTTCGACACGTTCCACGTCAACAAACTCGCCAAGAGCCACGCCGGGACGTGACTGATAGACGCCGTCGACGAAAATACCGACAGCCGACTCAAAGCCGATGTTGTTTGATGTTGTACCAACGCCACGAATACGCAGAACAACTGTGCCGGACGCGGTTTGTGCGTTAGAGGTCGAAAAGCTTGCCGAAACGCTGCCGATATTCTGCACGTTCACAACGCCCTGCTGCTCGAGCTGGGCCGGACTGACCGCTGTCACGGCAATAGGAATGTCTTGAACGTCTTCTGCGCGGCGGGTTGCCGTCACGATGATCACATTGTCGTCGTATGTTTCAGCTTCTTGCGCTTCGTCTTGCGCGTAAGCGGGGGTGGTCATGGCGGTGGTGCAAAGTGCAGCCATGAGGAATTTATTGAAGGTCTACATTCGTGTTCTCCCGTTGAGCTCGCTGTCGTCATCGCCGATTTCCTGGGGGGATGGCTTGTTTTTACGACAGTTGCGGAGGCGTCAGTCGTTTAATTGAGCGATTTAATCAAGCGGAGAGGCACGGTATCACGCCGATTCCGGAGCATCCGTTGCAAAAATGTGACAATTCAGATTGTCGAAAAACTGTGAAATCTGCCTTTCTGTCTTATGGAAGATGTCAAAATGACACATAAGGTGGTCACTCAAACAGCACTCGACATTGTACCTGGCGACCATTCTGCCGAAATCACTCTTGGCGGCCAGCATCATCGCCGCTAGGGGAAATGATCCACCAGCTTAAGGACAAATGATGCCCCAACTCATCCTGCTTCGCCATGGCCAGTCGCTCTGGAATCTCGAAAACCGCTTTACCGGCTGGTGGGATGTCGATGTTACCGAAAAGGGCGTCGAGGAAGCACGGGCTGCGGGCCAGCTGATGAAGGAACGGGGCATCGATCCGAACATCTGCTTCACCAGCCTTCAGACCCGGGCGATCAAGACACTCAATCTCGCGCTGGAGGAAATGGGCCGCCTGTGGCTGCCGGTCGAGAAAAACTATCGCCTCAACGAGCGCCATTATGGTGGTCTCACCGGGCTGAACAAACAGGAAACCCGTGACAAGCACGGCGACGAACAGGTACATATCTGGCGGCGCAGCTTTGATACGCCGCCGCCGCCCATGGCATCGGACAGCGAATATCAAATGTCCAACGACCCTCGCTACAAAGGGATAGAAGTCCCGGCCACCGAGAGCCTGAAAGATACGATTGTTCGGGTATTGCCTTATTGGAAGAGCCGCATCGCACCGGAACTACAGAATGGCAAAACGGTTCTGATCTCGGCGCATGGCAACAGCCTCCGCGCACTGGTCAAGCATCTATCCAATATTGCGGACGACGAGATCACCAGTCTGGAAATCCCGACCGGCCAGCCGATCATCTATGAGCTGGACGATGATCTGAAAGAGATCGAACATTATTATCTTTCGGAGCGGTAGGCGACAGAGCCTATTGCGCCCTGCCTCTTATTGGGCCTTGTCTTTCATTCGATACATTGCGGCATCGGCACGGGACATCAGGCCGCCGACCGTATCTTTGGGGCCGACAAAACAATAGCCTACGGCCGCGCCCAAATTTAGGGACGCGCTTTCATAGGTACAATTTGCCTTGCCAAACTGGTCGACGAGAAAGGCGATTTTCCTGACCACCTGATCGGCGTCGAGATTGTCGAGCAACATGCCGAATTCATCCCCGCCGATCCGCGCAACGACGTCCGACGCCCGCGTGTGCACTTTCAATATGTCCGCCAACCGCGCCAGCAGCACGTCTCCCGCACCATGGCCATGCCGATCATTGATAGCTTTCAGATTATCGACATCGAGAAATAGCACAGCACAATTGTCGCCATATCGCTGACAGCGCGAAATGCGACTCTCAAGGCTTTCAACAAAAAACCGCCGGTTGGAAAGTCCGGTCAGTACGTCGTGGTAAGCATATTGCTCCATTTGAGCGAGATCGTCTTTCAACGCACTGATTTTCTGCTCTAGTACATCACAGTTGGCGCAGACTTGTTCGCTGCTTTCTGCATTCTGGTGCATATTGTTCGCCATTCTTGTTTTCGTGACGGTCTATATTTTTATCTAACTGAAAAAACAAGATATTTATTTGATGTACCGATAGTATCGATTGCCTGAAATTCATCAAGAATCACAGCCGCTCCAGCTGGCAACGATATAACGCCAGTAATTTTCACAGCCGTCACATGTGTCATTGCGTCCGCGTCATTTCCCTACTAAACCGCATTGCTTCCGTAGCATTTGTCAGGGGCAAAAATGGTCGAAGCACCTCCTCCGGTTGGAATTATCATGGGCAGCCAGTCCGACTGGGCGACGATGAAGCTCGCGAGCGACATTCTCGATAAGCTTGGCGTGGCGCACGAAACGAAGATCGTCTCCGCGCACCGGACCCCCGGCAGGCTTTACGAATATGCAACATCGGCCGTAGATCGCGGACTGAAGGTGATCATCGCCGGCGCTGGCGGGGCAGCCCATCTGCCCGGCATGGTGGCGTCGATGACCCGCACACCGGTACTCGGCGTGCCGATCCAATCGAAGGCGTTGAGCGGCATGGATAGCTTGCTTTCCATCGCCCAGATGCCCGGGGGCGTTCCTGTCGGCACCCTGGCGATTGGCGATGCGGGTGCCAAAAATGCGGCGCTGCTGGCTGCGGCCATCCTCGCCAATAATGATCCGGCACTGGCCGAACGGCTCGACGCCTGGCGCGCGGCGCAAACCGAATCCGTCGCCGACCAGCCCGAATAAAGAGAGCCCATGCAGACACTTCCCCCAGGTTCAACCATCGGTATATTGGGCGGCGGCCAGCTTGGCCGGATGCTGAGCGTCGCAGCAGCCCAGCTGGGCTATCGCTGCCATATATATGCGCCCGACGCGGTGAGCGTGGCTGCCGAGGTTTCCGCAGAATTTACCCGCGGGCAATATGTCGACATCGCATCGTTGACCAGCTTCGCAGAGAGCTGCGACGTGATCACATTCGAATTTGAGAATGTCCCGGTCGATCCGTTGCACGGAATCGAAACCTGCGCGCCCCTGCATCCGCCGATCGGAGCGCTGGATATTGCACAGAATCGAATCGCCGAGAAATATTTCGCCCGCGACCATGGCGGGACCACAGCACCCTTTGCCGAAGTCTCGGATCGAGCAGCGCTCAACACGGCGATTGCTGATATAGGCGCGCCAGCGATCCTCAAGACCATCCGCATGGGCTATGACGGCAAAGGTCAGTCACGGATGCAGCCGGGAGACGATCTCGACGAGCATTGGGAAGCGGTGGCGCATCAGCCCTGCGTTGCCGAAGGATTCGTAACCTTTGACCACGAGTTTTCGGTCATATTGGTGCGTGGGCAGGATGGCGAAATCCGTTTCTGGGATACGCCGCACAATGTCCATGTCGACGGTATCCTGTCGGTCTCGACCGCGCCCGCTCCTGCCGAGATATTGGCACAGCAGGATGACGCTCGCGCGCTCGCCGCCAAAATGGCAGAGGCGATGGATTATGTCGGCGTCCTCACCTGCGAATTTTTTGCCACCAGGGACGGCCCGGTGTTCAACGAAATGGCGCCCCGGGTGCACAATAGCGGCCACTGGACCATCGAAGGCGCGATCACCAGCCAGTTTGAAAATCATATCAGGGCGATCTGCGGATTGCCGCTCGGCGACACCGGTCTCGCCGCAGAAAAGGTCGAGATGCACAACCTGATCGGGGCGCAAGCGGACGACTGGCAGAGCCTCTTGTCCGACGGCGCAAACCACCTCCATCTCTACGGCAAGGGCGAAAGCCGACCGGGTCGTAAAATGGGCCATATCACCAAATTACATTTCTAATTTGCAGTCTGCCGGAACTGCGCTAGGCGTCGCCCATGAACCATCCTGAAATCATTCTCTTCCTTGCCCGCGCCGACAATGGCGTGATTGGCGATGGCGACACTATCCCTTGGCGCCTGCCCGAAGATCAGCGGCGTTTCAAAACCATGACCATGGGCAAGCCGATGATCATGGGGCGCAAGACATTTGACAGCCTGCCCGGTATGTTGCCCGGACGGCGCCATATCGTGCTGACTCGAGACAAGAATTGGGAAGCCGACGACGCGGAGATCGCGACAAGCATCGAAAGCGCTCTGAAAATTGCCAATTCACCCCATATTGCGGTGATCGGCGGGGCAGAAATCTACAAGGCGTTTCTTGACCGCGCCGACCGGATCGAACTGACCGAAGTGCATCTCAAGCCAAAAGGCAATATCAAGATGCCGGCCTTTGACGATGCCGTCTGGGAAGAGGCGATGCGCGAGGATCACGAGCCGAAAAATGACAGGCCCGGTTACAGCTTCGTCACATTGAAAAGGAAAGTCGGATGAGAAAATTCCTGCTGGCGCTTTTGGGCATCGGCGGGATCGCCCTCGCCGCCTTCCTGATTTTCGGACCGGCATGGTTCGACAAGCAAACCAATATGATCGACGGCAAGCCGCTGCCGGAGATTAGCGCAGAAGCGCAGAAGCTGCATGACAGCCTGATGATTGTCGATCTGCATGGCGACACATTGTTATGGAAGCGCAAGATTACCGACAGCAACGATTATGGTCATATCGATCTCGACCGGATGGAAGCAGGCAATGTCGGGCTGCAGATTTTCTCCAGCGTGACCAAGACCCCCAAGGGCCAGAATTACGACAGCAACAGCGCCGACACCGACAATATCACCCTGCTCGCGATCACCCAGTTGCAACCGATGCGGACATGGTTTTCTCTGCTCGAGCGCCAGCTTTATCACGCCGAGAAACTGGACAAGGCGGTTGCTGTATCGGGCGGCAGACTGGTTTCGATCAGCAAGCCCGAACATCTGGCCCGGCTCGACAAATCGATCGGCGTGCTATTTTCCGCCGAAGGCCTGCAGACGCTGGAAGGCGATCGCGCCAATTTGAAAAAGCTTTATGCCTCGGGCATGCGGATGGCGGGGATGGTGCATTTTTTCGACAATGAACTGGCCGGATCGATGCACGGCATCGAAAAAGGTGGACTGACCGATTTCGGGCGCACGATCATCAGGGACATGGAAGACATGGGCATGATCGTCGATATCGCCCACAGCAGTCACGCCACCGTTGCCGACATATTGAAAATGGCAAAGCGGCCGGTGGTCTCCAGCCATGGCGGCGTGCAGGCGGTGTGCGGGGTCAATCGCAACCTGACCGATGCAGAGATCAAGGGCGTCGCCGCGACCGGCGGGATCATCGGCCTGGGTTACTGGGACGGCGCGATGTGCAATACCGATCCGGCGACAGTGGCCAGAGCAGTGAAGCATGTCCGCGATCTCGTCGGGATCGAGCATGTCGCGCTCGGCAGCGATTTTGACGGCGCGGTGACCACCCGTTTCGACACCAGCGGGATTGTCCAGATCACCCAGGCGTTGATGGATGCCGGCTTCACCGAAGCGGAAATCCGCGCGGTCATGGGCCTGAATGCGCTGCGAGTGATCAAGGCGGGTTTGGTGCCTTTGTCAGCGTCCGTCACACCGGCTAAGGCCGGGGTCAAGTCCGATAGCGACGCTCACCCTTCAGTTGCGGGTTAGATGCCAGCCGATGCTGGCATGACGAACTTGTTGAATGAAATGCAAAATCCCGCAATAGCGATTCGATGATCAGACTGAACGGAAAAGAGCGGATCGAAGGCGACCTGCGCGGCGCGGTTATCGCGCTGGGCAATTTTGACGGCTTTCACTTCGGCCATCAGGCAGTTGCCGGCAAGGCGCTGAGCTGGGCTCGGGAAGAAAGCCGCCCGACAATCATCGCGACATTCGACCCCCATCCGGTCCATTTTTTCAAACCCGATCTGCCACCCTTTCGCCTGACCAACCTGGCCCAGCGCCAGCGACTGTTCGCCGACGCAGGGGCAAGCGCGATGCTGGTGTTCGAATTCGATGCCGGACTGGCCGGAACGTCGGCAGAGGATTTCATCACCAGGTTGCTGGTCGATCGCTTTGGCGCGGCGGCCGTGGTTACCGGAGCGGATTTCACCTTCGGCCAAGGCGCAAAGGGCAATATCGACCTGCTCCGCGAAGTCGGTGCCGCGCACGGACTCAAATCCGAAGCGGTCAGCCCAATCGGCGACAGCGATGATGTCATCTCCTCCAGCCGCATCCGCAAGGCGCTGAAAGAAGGACTGTGCGAAGAAGCGGGCCGCCTGCTCACCCGCCCGTTCACGATCCAGGGCGAAGTCATCCACGGCGACAAGAATGGCCGGCTGCTCGGCTATCCCACCGCCAATATCGACATGGGTCATTATCTGCGCCCGAAATATGGCATCTACGCGGTCAAGGGCCGCCTGCCCGACGGACGGGTTCTGAACGGCGCGGCCAATCTCGGCATCCGGCCCAGTTTCGATCCGCCGAAAGAATTGCTCGAGCCCTATTTTCTCGATTTTTCAGAAAATCTTTATGGCCAGACAATCGAGGTTGAATTGCACCATTTCCTGCGCGGAGAGCAGAAGTTCGACGATCTCGATGCGCTGAAGGTCCAGATGGAGAAAGATTGCGACAAGGCGCGCGAATTGCTGGCCTGAGCATATCCGTTCGTGGCGAGCCGGTATGCCCGTCCGTGGTGACCCTGTCGAACCGCGCCTCTTTCCGCCAGAAGTCCTTCGACAAGCTCAGGACGAACGGGTTTTAAACATCCGGATAATAGTTTGGTTTAGTGCCCGTTCGTGGTGAGCCTGTCGAACCACCTCTCAAGCCGGTAACCGTCCCGCCACAGGCTCAGGACAGACGGTTGTTGCACTCGCACAAATCTCGCTTGCACCCGCGCCTTGCCTCCCCTAATCCCCGCCCTTATGACCGATCCCAAAGCAGATTATAAAGACACGGTTTTCCTGCCGAAAACCGATTTCCCGATGAAAGCCGGCCTTGCCCAAAAGGAACCGGCGATATTGGAGCGCTGGCAGAAGATCGGTCTCTATGAAAAGCTGCGCGAAGCCCGCGCTGGTCGCGAGAAATTCATTTTCCACGATGGCCCGCCTTATGCCAATGGCAATATCCATATCGGCCACAGCCTCAACAAGACGCTGAAGGATCTGGTCGTCCGCTCGCAAAATCTGCTCGGCAAGGACGCGCCTTTCGTGCCCGGTTGGGATTGCCACGGCCTGCCGATCGAGTGGAAGATCGAAGAACAATATCGCAAGAAAAAGCTGAACAAGGACGAGGTTCCGGCCAGCGAATTCCGCGCCGAGTGCCGGACCTATGCCGACAATTGGGTCAATGTACAGCGCGAGGAGTTCAAGCGGCTCGGCGTATTGGCGCAATGGGACAAGCCCTATCTGACGATGGACTATGACGCCGAAGCGGCGATTGTCACCGAATTGTTGAAATTCGCCGAAGCGGGCCAACTCTATCGCGGCGCCAAGCCGGTGATGTGGTCGCCGGTCGAGAAGACCGCGCTGGCCGAGGCCGAAGTGGAATATGAAGATATTGTTTCCACGCAGATTGATGTGGCGTTCAAGATTGTCGATGCGCCGGATGCGCCGGAACTGGTTGGCGCGCATGCGGTGATCTGGACAACGACGCCGTGGACGATACCGGTTAATCAGGCGCTCGCTTATGGGGCTGATGTTGAATATGGCGCTTATTGGATGGCTTCTGATGATCGGCTCATTCAAGTATTGATTGCTGTCGATTTGGTAGCTGAGTTTGAAAAACGAACCGGGCTCGTCAACGAAGATATCGATGGCAAGCCGCTTTGGACCTTCAAAGGTTCCCAACTAGCCGGAGCCACCGCAAAACATCCGATGGCGGACAAATTCCCGGACAGCGAATTCTACATCAAGCCGCGCCCGTTCCTCGATGGCTCAAGCTTCGTCACTACGGATGCGGGTACCGGGCTGGTCCATATGTCGCCCGACCATGGCGAGGATGATTTCGATCTCTGCAAGAAAAACGGCATCAATCCGGTGTTCGCGGTCGATGCCGATGGCGTTTATCGCGATGACTGGGAATGGCTGCCGCGCGGCGACGAGCGCGCCGGCGGAGTGATCAACAAGAATTTCAATGGTCCGGAAGGCCCGATCTGTTCGGACTTGCGTGAAGCTGGCGCTTTGCTCTCGGCCAGCGCCGATTTTACCCATAGCTATCCGCACAGCTGGCGCTCGAAAGCCAAGATCATCTATCGCTGCACGCCGCAATGGTTTGTGCCGATGGACAGCCACCTGACCCATCTGCCCGCAAAAACTCCAACGGAGAAAAAATGGGAAAATGAGGGCGGTGCCATCGATCCGCATGACGAAGTGCTCGATGCCTCTCCCACTCTGCGCGACATCGCGCTCAGCGAAATCCGTGACGAAGTCCGCTTCGTACCGGAACGCGGGCGTCGCCGTCTCGAATCGATGGTCGAAGGCCGCCCCGACTGGGTGCTGTCGCGCCAGCGCGCCTGGGGCGTCCCGATCGCGCTTTATGTCGATCGCAAG
>NZ_JBALUT010000076.1:0-8037 GCF_036963705.1 Parasphingorhabdus sp.
CATCAGCGCCGCCAGTAGACTTTTCTGGCGCGAAAGCCGGCTGCTATTCATTTCGCCGACACGGAGCCAGACATCATTGTGGAAACCATCATCGCTTGCCAGCGCCTCGGTTGATTGATCGGCCCGCAGGCTTGCAAGCATCGCATCAAGTTTAGTGTCAGATAGCGGCATTGATATTATCCCATTTCGTCGTTTCTGTTCTTTATACGCATGCTGGACAGCTTTGCCCTCGAAATTATTTTTGAGGGGTGGCCATTATCGCTACGTATTATTGGTTAGCGGTCATCAAGGACACGGCAATGCGCGACCTCAAATTTTTTACAGGAAGGGCTGAGATGCCAATCAAGAAGTTTCGCAAATTTATGATGTGCATTGCAATTGGTGTCAGTTCGCTCAGCGTTCCTGCTCTTGCGCACGGCGATCCGACCGAGATGGGCGCTGGTCCGGGAACTGGCGCTGACCATCATGAAAAAGCTAACGGAGCCGGCGAAGCTGCGCAGAACCCGGATATGCAGGAGATGATGGGTGATGGCACGATGCCGAAGATACCCGATGGATCAGCCCCCATGGCGCCGGAAGGCAACCACTTAGAGGGTATGGGTAACGGCCATGGAGGCATGATGGATCATAGCGAAGCGGCAGATAATAGTAATAAGAGCTTTGGTGAGCGCCTGTTCATCTGGCTGGGCAAACTTCATACGGTTGTCATCCATTTTCCAATTGCCATGATTGTTGCCGCGTTTGCAGCCGAAGCGTTTGGTGTTGCGCGCGGTAAGCCTGACTGGCGTTCGGCAGCGCGAATTATGCTCGTCATTGGTGCTCTGGGTGCAGTAGCCGCAGCGTTTTTTGGCTGGTTTGCTGGTGGTTTCTATCTTTATGACCGCAACCTGATCCTCACCACGCATCGCTATCTAGGAATGACCGTCGCAATCGGATCGGTGCTGTTGGCATGGGCCGGGCTACGCCGTTTTCACCACAATCGCAGCGAAGAAATACTGTTCGCCGTCTTGCTGGGCCTATTGACGATCGGCGTGCTGATTCAAGCGTTTCTGGGCGGCACATTCATGCATGGCGGCATGAATCATATGAATTTCTAAACACGCCAAGCTCCAAATCGAGCAGATGGCTCGTTATTACCCGAAGGGAAAATAGATGTTCAATCACATCCGCAAACTGAAGACAAACCCGCTTTTGGCATCGGTGCTCTTTGGATTGCTCGCTGCCTGCACCAGCGCCGCTCAAGCTGCCCCCCTTGTGATGTTCCGCGACCCGGGCTGCGGCTGCTGCGAAAAATGGGCCGAGCATATTGAAACGAATATGAAACAGGATGTGGAAACACGGAACAGCGGAAATATGAGCGCTGTCAAAGACGCGAACGCAGTGCCGGAAACGTTGCGATCCTGTCATACCATGATTGTTGAGGGATATGTTATCGAAGGGCATGTGCCCGCCGATGCTATTGCCAAATTACTGCGGGAAAAACCTACTGGAGTGAAGGGCCTTGCCGTCGCTGGAATGCCGGTCGGCTCGCCTGGAATGGAATATCAAAACCAAACCCAGCCTTATCAAGTTATAGCGTTTGGCGACAGCGGCCAACGCGTTTTCGCTAGTTACAATTGAGGTTTAAACCAAGAAAGGAAATATCATGAAAAAGCTTACACTATTTTTGGGAGCCATGGCTCTGACGTCTGGCGGGGCGGTATTGGCTCATGACCATACGGCACCGAAAGCCGGCGCGCCTGCGATGCAGAAATGCGAAATGATGAAAGACGGCATGAAAATGCCGGGCATGATGATGAAGGGTGCCGATGGCAAAATGTCCTGCCAGATGATGGATCACTCGAAGATGGACCACAGCAAAATGGATCACTCCAAAATGTCAGCCCCGGATGCGAGTGACAAAGCGCAACCAGCTATGGATCATTCGAAGATGGATCATAGCATGATGGAGCCCAAAAAAGACGCGCCTGAATAAGAGAATAGTCTGGCTCGGAGCTCCGCTTTACGATTCTTCGGGCCAGACTATTTCCCCATCTTGCCGAACAGGTTCACCAATTCCGCAACTTTCTCTTTCTGGTCAGCTTTGCTGCCCGAGGTCAAAGCTTCCTCGACGCAATGATTGGTATGGATTTCCAGAATTTTCATTTTGGTAGAGCGCAAGGCGGCTTCCATTGCGGAAAATTGCTGGAGGATATCGATACAATAACGATCATCTTCCATCATTTTAGCTATTCCGCGCGCCTGACCCTCGATCTTACGCATGCGCACGATTTCTTTGGTGAATTTGTCTGTCATGATGCCCTTATGCCAAATTTTGGAGCGTGATCAATCTAAAGAAGCGGCGGCATCAACCTTGACACTTCGCCGCCTTACTACTATACCCCCCTATAGTATATTTGTTAATGATCAAGAGGAGCTAGAAATGACGCATGTTTCAAACCGCGAACAAATCCTCATATGGGGCTGGACCCTGAGCCTGTTTTTGCTTTTCAGCTACCTCATCTGCATTGGCTTTGGTCTTTTAGCGCCGCAGTCAATGCATATGCATGAGTCTTGGGCGCCGTTGCTGCCCGGATTTGAGTGGCTGACTTTGCAAGGTTTTCTTGCAGGCGCGGTCGGTAGCTTTCTCTATGGATGGTATATTGCATTGTTGGTTATCCCGCTGCGCGCGTGGATAGGCCGCAAGGTTGCAGGTGCTGATCATGTCTGAGAATGATAGTGAGACCGCCAAATCGTGCTGCTGCAAAGACAAAGAGACTGCTGTAGGGACTGTAAAAGACCCCGTATGCGGTATGGATGTTGATCCGAGCAAGAGCGAGCATCATGCGCATCATGCGGCTCGGGATTATCATTTCTGTTCAGCCGGATGCAAAACCAAATTTATCGCCGACCCAGCGCATTACCTCACTGGAAAGCACCGCGAAGTATCAGAAAATGTTCCAGCGGGCACGATCTACACCTGCCCGATGCATCCAGAAATTAGGCAAGAAGGACCGGGTTCCTGTCCGATCTGTGGGATGGCACTTGAACCCGAGACCTTTAGTCTCGATACTGGCCCCGATCCCGAATATCTCGATATGCGCAAGCGCTTCTGGGTCAGTGCGTTGTTTTCCATCCCGCTGTTTATTTACGCGATGGGCGACCTTATTCCGGGCAGGCCGTTTGAAGGTTTATTTGAGCCGGGAGTATCGCAATGGTTGCAGCTTTTGCTGGCATCGCCAGTAGTTCTGTGGGGCGCGTGGCCGTTCTTTGTGCGCGGCGTGAACTCGCTTAAAACCATGAACCTCAATATGTTCACGCTGATTGGTCTGGGCGTAGCAGTTGCCTATGGCTTCAGTCTGGTTGCGACGCTGTTTCCTAGCATTTTTCCGGCAGCATTCCGCGGCCATGATGGGGGCGTGGCTGTCTATTACGAAGCAGCGGCTGTCATCACGACCCTGGTGTTATTGGGGCAAGTGCTGGAACTGAAAGCGCGCGGACAGACATCAAGTGCGTTGCGTGCGTTGCTTGAACTGGCACCGCCAGTTGCGCTGCGCGTTGGCGCGGATGGCTCGGAAGAGGAAATATCTCTCGACCTGGTGCAGAGCGGCGACAGCTTGCGCGTCCGTCCGGGCGATAAAGTTCCCGTTGATGGCACCATCGCCAAGGGGGCCAGCACGATTGACCAATCAATGATTACGGGCGAACCAATACCGGTTGCTAAAGCCGAGGGTGATGTTGTCACCGGCGGCACGGTCAACCAGACTGGCAGCTTTATCATGACCGCCGAACGCGTTGGTAAGGATACTCTTCTCGCCAAGATCGTCCAGATGGTCGCCGAAGCACAGCGCAGCCGTGCTCCTATCCAGAAACTGGCTGATACGGTTGCTGGCCTGTTTGTGCCCGCTGTGGTTCTGATCGCTATTGCCACTTTCATTATATGGTCCATTTGGGGACCAGAACCGGCGCTGGCCTATGGCTTGGTCAACGCGGTCGCGGTCCTTATCATCGCTTGTCCTTGTGCGCTTGGCCTTGCCACGCCGATGTCGATCATGGTTGGCACCGGCAAGGGCGCGCAAAACGGTATTTTGATCAAAAATGCCGAGGCGCTCGAAACTCTCGAGAAGATTGACACAATCGTGGTTGATAAAACCGGCACGCTCACCGAGGGCAAGCCTAAACTGGTTTCGGTCGAACCGGAAAAGGGTTTTGACAGCGACGAAATGCTTGCGCTTGTGGCCGCAATCGAAATGGCGAGTGAACATCCGCTGGCAGCCGCGATTGTAACCGGCGCAAAGGAAAAGGGGCTTTCGTTTGATGCGGCAACCGATTTCCAGTCGGTGACCGGCGAAGGGGTTGAAGCCAGCGCACGCGGTAAGCGCGTCGCCATCGGCAATGAAAAAATGATGGACCGGCTCGGTGCCGCGAGCGCGGACCTGATTGCCAAGGCGCAGGACGGCCGATCACAAGGGCAAACCGTTATGTTTGTGGCCGTCGACGGCAAGCCTGCTGGTCTTATCGGTGTCGCCGATCCGATCAAAGCGACCACGGCAGAAGCGATCAAAGCGCTGCACAAAGCCAATATCCGCGTGGTCATGTTAACCGGAGATGCCGAAGCCACCGCGCAAGCCGTTGGCAAGATGATAGGGATCGATGAAATCCACGCCAATGTGTCACCCGAAGACAAACACCGGGTCATCAGCGAGCTTCAAGCGGCGGGTAAAATAGTCGCAATGGCAGGAGACGGCATCAATGACGCTCCCGCTCTCGCCAAGGCCGATGTGGGAATTGCGATGGGCACTGGCACCGATGTGGCGATGGAAAGCGCGGGTATCACGCTGGTCAAGGGTGATTTGGGTGGCATAGCCAAGGCACGCCACCTCAGTCAGCTAACAATGGGCAATATCCGCCAGAACTTGTTCTTTGCGTTTATCTATAACGTGCTTGGTGTGCCGGTTGCGGCAGGTATTCTCTATCCGTGGTTCGGCATCTTACTCAGCCCGATGATCGCGGCGGCGGCGATGAGCCTATCGTCTGTTTCGGTAATCGCTAACGCATTGCGCTTGCGCCGCAAAGCGCTGGCTCAGTGATATTACCTATGAGCGTTGAAGGGATGGCCTGTTATTGTCAGTTGGTAACTGGTTGCAAGATGTCTCCGATTTTCGGGGCGGCTGGTTTTCAATCAGGAGAGCGAAATGAAGTTCGATGCCATTAAGCTTGGTTTAGCCACTGCAATTATCTTCGGAGTTGCGTGGATATTATGTAGTCTTTTTGTCATCTTGGCCCCCGGCGGTATGATGCAAATGAGCGGTCATATGGTCCACTCGAATTTTGAGGGTATGGGCTGGTCATTGCATTGGACAGGCTTTTTTGTCGGGCTTGTCACGTGGAGTGTTTTCTCCGGGCTATTCGTCTGGGCGATTACCGCTACCTATAATCGCTTGCTTGCCTAGCGACGACGGATCGAGGTGCCAATCATGCGAGATGTCGCCTGTAATCCAAACCATAATACATGATCAAACGCGCTGATTGACGAGCAGAAGTTCGAGCGAATAGTTCCTCTGACCCCAGTGTTTACTAGTGAAAATATAATGTCGCGCCGCCGATTTCGGCCCCATGAGGGCAACTACACAAAAAGGAAATTATACATGAGAACTCCCTACCTTGCCACCGTCGCTGCTTTCACCTTGTTGACCGGCTGTGCGGCCTACGCAGCGCCCCCGGAACCGAAGCCCGCCATGCAGAGTCATGCCATGCCGATGGGCGATCATTCCGCGCATCAACAGATGATGGAGCGAGCCCAGAACGCCAAGACGCCTGCAGAGCGAGAAAAGCTCATGACCGAAAATATGGCCATGATGAAAGCGCATATGGCGTCTATGAAGGCCAAGATGGCCGAAGGCGGTATGATGGCACAGGGAAAGAGGCCAATGGCGATGGACCCGGCACATAAAGAAAAAATGAAGGCCAAGATGGCCGAGGGTGGCATGATGAAGATGGACCCAGCACATATGGAGAAAATGAAGCAGCATATGGGTATGATGCATGAGATGATGGAAAGCCTGATGATGCAGCAGGAACTGATGATGCCGCCAAAAAAATAGCGCAAAGGACCGCGGTCAATTAAGCGGGAAGAAGCCAAGCTAGTGAACAAGCCGGGTTCTTCCCACTTTCTATGCAATATTTCCGCATTGAATAGTTTGCCGCCGAGCTTCCCGTTGCACATTGGTAATAGCGGCTGGTGGTTATCAGCCTTTCAGAAAGACTGTCGCAATGCCAACCGCTCAAATTGACCATTTTTCAGATATACTTTGCGTATGGGCCTATGCCTCGCAGAGCAATTTTGATCGGCTTACAGCAGAGTTTGGTGATCGGATAACTATCAACATCCATTTCTGCTCTGTATTCCCGGATACATGGACAAAAATCGCGTCTCAATGGACAGACCGGGGCGGTTTTGATGGTTATGCGAACCATGTCCAAGGCATCGCCGGGGAATTCGAGAATTTGCCGATTCACAGCGATTCCTGGGCAAAGACACGGCCGCGCTCATCGGCGAGCCCACATCTGTTCATCAAGGCGGTGGAATTGATCGAGCAAGAGGGCTTCATATCCAAAGCCCCTGTTGCTGAACGATTATCCATCCTCGCCGCGCGGGAACTGCGCTCTGCCTTTTTTACAAGAGCGGAGGATGTCTCGGACTGGGATGTGCAACGCGAAATAGCAGGGCTCTTGCATGTCGATTTTGACAATATATTGAATAAACTCAAAACCGGTGAAGCCATTGCAAGGCTCACAAAGGATTATGACCTTGCTCAGCTACACGGGATCGAGGGCAGTCCAACATATGTAATCAATGAAGGACGCCAGAAGCTGTTCGGAAATGTCAGTTACGGTGTGATTGCAGCAAATGTGCACGAAATGTTGGCCAGCCAAGGTGTGGATGCAGCGAGCCTGTGCTGATGAACCGCACGAGGTTGGCGTAGGTCCGCGAACCACAAGGTTCTGTAAGGTAATAGGTTATTCCGGTTATTCGCCTAGAAAGGGCATCGTCAATGTGGCTTCAGTATCGCGAAAGTGGGCAATTCACATTACCGTGGGACAGTGGCGCAAAGACTTGCCTCACCGCCATCATCTCGGTCAAAGATTGGGTTGACGGGGATCGGAAAACACCGGACACTCGGTTCGTGTTTAAACAGCTCTTTCTATTCGTTCTTCTTGGACTTGCCTTAGCTGGACAGGGAATCGCCAGTCCGATGTCCTGCCTATCCCCAGCGAAAAGCGATGCTGGTAGTGTGGAAATGTCCCATTGCAGCGAACCGGGTATGAATGAAACGTCCACAAACGGCAATGAATCCAAGGATTGTTGTGGGTCAGATTGCGCGGCGATGCTGCAATGTTCTCAGACAACTACGACTTTTCTAGCTAGCCCAGCTTTCGCCGAAACAATCGCCGTTAAAGCTATGTCCCACACGCGCCGTCTGTTTGGAAACCCAACTGGCATGCATAGCATTCCCGAGATAAAGCCTCCCATTATTGCTTGAACGCAGATCGCGAATACCGCCTTTTTGAGGGTGACGATATTCTTGCGATCTCTGTCCGATTTCTGTGAAATTGCTCTGGCATACCGGCGAGAAGCAAGCCCGCAAACTTTCGAACATCTAACCTCCAAGGTTAAAAATTGCCGCCACCGATGACGGCATGTTCGCCCTACTATTTTAGTGAGCAAGCATAATGAAATATCGACCGAAAACCCGCCAGGCAATGTCCCGGCGCCCATTGTCGGCATTGCCGGCCTTAGCGCTATATATCCCCGTCTTTTCCCTTCAAGCCGAACCACTCACGTTCGCAGAAGCGGTCGAACTGGCAGAGACAGCGACGCCAGCAATAGAGGCCCGCTCGCTCGTTGTTGAAGCGGCGCAGAGCGCCGCGATTGCGGCCGATCAACTTCCAGATCCGAAACTCAGCGTCGACATAATGGATCGGAGAATTGCTGGTCCGTTCGAGATTTCTCCGCGGCCGGGTCGTGACGGATTTCCTAGGCAAAGGATCGGTATC
>NZ_JBALUT010000076.1:8047-11992 GCF_036963705.1 Parasphingorhabdus sp.
GCCAGGATATTCCCAATGGCGCAAAAAGACGCGCTCGTGCCGGTCAGGCGATGGCGGACATAACCGTGGCAAGAGCCAATAAGGAAGCTTTGGTTCAGGATGTGCAGCTTTATTCTGCGCTTTCCTGGATCGATCTCTATTACGCCCAGCGGCGGCTCCAAATACTGGAAGTTTTGCAGCAAAGCCTCAATGAAGTCTCGGCAACGGCTGGCGCGCGCCTTGAATCAGGGACCACACGTCCAGCTCAAGCGTTCGAGCCGGAACGGCTGATCGCGAAACTGGCTGACCGGCGCTCGCTGCGCGCCGCCGATATTGAAAAGGCCCGGGCAATGCTCGCGCGGTGGACCGGCATCGACCGCCCCGAAACCCAAGGCAATCTCCCTGAATTCACCATCGACCGGGAAGCTCTTGTCAGCACGATCAAGGAGCTACCCATTCTGGATATTCAGGATGCGAAAGTAGAACGTGCGGACGCCGACGTGGAACTGGCGCGGGCGAACAAGCGACCCGACTTCAGTGTGAATGCCTCTTATGTGCATCGCCGGCCGGAATATGGCGAATATGTATCGGTTGGTGTAACGATCGATCTGCCGTTATTTGCAAAAAAGCGGCAAAATCCGATCATCGACGCGCGAATTTTGGAAGCGAGCGCAGCTCGGCTGGAAGCCAATGATCTGGAAAGGCAATTGCACGCAGAGCTCTCCAGCGATCTCGCCGCAAACCGGTCTTACCGGGAAAACTGGGAACGGTCCAAGAACACACTTTTACCCTTGGCCAAAAAACAGGCTGAACTGGAGCGGGTCAGCTATGGTGCCGGGCGCGTTGATCTGGACACGGCGCTCAATGCAGCCGTGGCCTTCGCAGAGGCGGAAATCGATCTGCTCGACCGGGAAGCCACGTTGGTTCGCGACACGGTTCGCATCAAATATACTTATGAAAGGACCCAGCCATGACGCTGACATCCATACAAAAAAATAAATGGGGCGCTCTTGTTCTTGTAGCGGTTCTGGCCGCGGGCGGTGGCGGATATTGGCTCGGCACCGGCGGGGCTGGCGAAAGCAGCGAAACGGCGGCTACGCAGGGCGACGGGGAGATCCTCTATTATTACGATCCGATGTTTCCCCAGCAAAAATTTGACAAGCCGGGCAAGTCTCCGTTCATGGATATGCAACTTCTTCCCAAATATGCGGATGAGGGTAGTGATGGAAATGTAGGAGAACCGGGGATCACCATTGCTCCTGGTATTGCACAAAATCTGGGTATCCGCACCGCTGAGGCACTGGTTGGCAAGATTGAATCCAATCTCCGGGTAACGGGAACAATCGAGTTTAACGAACGCGATATTGCCATTGTTCAGGCCAGGTCGGGCGGATTTGTTCAGCGAACCTATCGCCGTGCTCCCAGCGACATTGTGCCCGCAGGAGCTCCATTGGCAGACATATTGGTGCCCGACTGGGGCGGAGCACAGGCGGAATATCTTGCGTTAGCACGAAGCGGCAATGATCGTTTTGCCGCTTCGGCCAAGGAAAGAATGCGGCTGCTCGGCATGCCAGACGATTTGATCCGCCGGGTTGCGCGAACCGGAAGACAGCAAAGCGTTTACACGGTTTCAACGCCCATTGGCGGGGTGATTGAAAGCCTGAGCGTAAGACAAGGCATGACCTTGGCTGAAGGCCAGTCGCTGGCACAAATTAATGGACTGAACACAGTGTGGCTGAATGTCGCCATTCCCGAAGCAAGAGCATCGGAAATTCGGGTGGGACAGCGCGCCGTTGCTGAACTTCAAAGCTTCCCCGATATGGAATTTGCGGGCAAAGTCATCGCCATTCTTCCGTCCGCTGAAACCGAAACCAGAACGCTTACGGGAAGGATCGAACTGGCTAATAGAGGCGGCCGGCTTCGTCCGGGCATGTTCGCTACTGTTGATATGGGTGATACGGGCAGTCCCGCTATTATTGTTCCAAGCGAAGCGATTATCGCGACCGGCGCTCGCAATTTGGTAATGCTGGCAAGCGGCAATGGTCGCTATCGGCCGGCAGAGGTCAAAATTGGCCGCGAAGGCGGCGGGCAGACGGAAATATTGGCTGGCCTGTCACCAGGTGAAAAAGTGATCGTTTCTGGCCAATTCCTCGTCGATTCAGAAGCAAGCCTATCGGGGATCAAAGTGCGCCCGATTGATGGTGATCAGAAAAGCGCGCCCACAAAAATGTCCGACTATCAAACCTCAGGCAGAATTGAAGCGATCAAAAGCGGTGCGGTCACCTTGTCGCACGAACCGGTGCCTGCTCTCAAATGGCCGGCGATGACTATGGACTTCAAACTCGCCAAACCGGGTTTATTGCGCGGCTTTAAAAAGGGCGACCGCGTGACCTTCCGCTTCATGCAAATGAAAACCGGATCAACGATCACCAGCATTAGCCGCGCAGAGGCCGGCCAATGATCGATAAGGTCATCCGCCTCAGCGTAAAAGCGCGCATATTTGTCCTGCTCATAATGGCAGCATTGCTGGCCTCGGGTATCTGGGCCGTCAGAACCATGCCGGTCGATGCGCTGCCGGACCTTTCCGATGTGCAGGTGATCATTCGCACCTCCTATCCCGGACAAGCACCGCAGATCGTCGAAAACCAGGTAACTTATCCACTCGCGACCACGATGCTGTCGGTTCCGGGGTCGCGCGCAGTGCGCGGCTATTCATTCAATGGAGACAGCTATGTCTATGTGCTGTTCGATGACAGCACCGATCTCTATTGGGCGCGTTCACGGGTTCTGGAATATCTTAATCAGGTCCAGGCGGATCTCCCGGCCGGCGTTGTCCCGACGCTGGGACCAGATGCAACCGGCGTCGGCTGGATCTATGAATATGCCCTTGTCGACCGAACCGGGCGCAATGACCTGTCCCAGCTTCGCTCGTTGCAGGACTGGTTCCTCCGCTATGAATTGCAGACCATTCCCGGCGTTGCGGAAGTCGCATCCATTGGCGGTATGGTCAAACAATATCAGGTCGTGCTTGATCCTGACCGGATGGTGTCTCTGGGGATTGATCAAGACAGCGTGATCAAGGCCATCCAGAACGCCAATATGGAAGTCGGTGGTTCGATCGTGGAAATGGCAGAACGCGAATATATCGTGAGGGCCAACGGCTATCTGGAAAATCTAGATGATTTCCGGGCCATTCCCTTGAAAACCGCGCGCGGCGGTATTCCCGTCACCTTGGGTGATATTGCGCGGATTCAAATAGGCCCCGAGATCAGACGCGGGATAGCGGAACTGAACGGTGAAGGCGAAGTGGCTGGCGGCGTCATTATCTTGCGCTCCGGTAAAAACGCCCGCGAAACGATTGCCGGGGTGAAAGCGAAGCTTGCGACGCTCAAGCAGAGCCTGCCGCCCGGAGTCGAGATTGTGACGACCTATGACCGTTCCGAACTGATCGACAAGGCGGTCGATAATCTCACCACGAAATTGCTCGAAGAATTTATCGTCGTTGCCATAGTCTGCGCATTGTTCCTTTGGCACGCCCGCTCCGCACTCGTGGCAATTTTAACCCTACCGCTTGGTATATTGATCGCTTTTCTGGTGATGCGCTTTCAGGGGATTAACGCTAATATCATGTCGCTTGGCGGAATTGCCATTGCCATTGGCGCGATGGTCGATGCCGCCATTGTCATGATTGAGAACGCGCATAAGCATCTTGAAAAATGGCAGAATGACAACCCGGACGCCGAAATGCCGGGCGAAAAGCGATGGCAGCTGATCGTCGATGCAGCGGTTGAAGTTGGCCCGGCGCTTTTCCTCAGCCTGCTCATCATCACCTTTTCATTCCTGCCGATCTTTACCTTGGAAGGGCAGGAAGGACGGTTGTTCTCTCCGCTGGCATTTACAAAAACCTACGCGATGGCGGGGGCTGCCATTCTCTCGATCACCTTGATCCCGGTGTTGATGGGCTAT
>NZ_JBALUT010000077.1:0-11358 GCF_036963705.1 Parasphingorhabdus sp.
GCCGAACGAGAACGCCAAGGGGATAATCATTCGCCTCGTATCGGTTCTAATAATAATAGCGTCGCGCTGGGATTTACAGCGTGGACAAAATAACACCATTTGCCGACATGCCGCTGGCATCCTTGTTCGTGCGAATGGGTTTAGCTTGCTTGGCAGACCTGTGGCGCATCGTGTTTGAATGCGCCCTGCTATGTAAGACCTTTTCGGCTATATCCCGATGCGCCGCTGGCGCAATTAATCGGGAGATAGGCCAAGCAGGGTTGGGAAGTAGGGGAGACGAGCCTCGATTCACCCCCAAGTTTGCGCTCTACCGCGTTCGATTCCGCTTCGCCGCTGGCGAGTTAAAAGTGGAAAGGACGTGGTTACTACCTTTGGGGACGTCGGTTCAGATGCACGGTTGTAAATCAGCCCCGTTGCCCAAAAGATACGGAGCCCATACGACGGCAATTGACATCATTCCAGATTATCATTATTGTCACTGCTCATAGTGAGGATGATGATGATTCGGTATTCCATATTTGATATTGCCGCAAACAAGGCGACCCTAGCAGGCAGCGCAATGGGGCGGCAAATGCTTGCCAGCCTCATCGGCGAAACCAAGCCGGTAACCGAACCGGTGGTTGCATATCTAGACTTCGCGGGCGTTGATATCGCTACCGGCTCCTTCTTGCGCGAGGCCGTTCTTGGCTTTCGTGACTTTGGGCGCAATGCCATCGGGATGCTGTATCCGGTAGTGGCAAACGCCAACGCAACCATCGAGGAAGAACTTTCTGTATATCTCAAGGATCGCAACGACGCGATCTGGGCGTGTGCGCTGAGTGACGCGGGAAACGCCTCACAACCGCATATTCTTGGCGAACTAGATGCCGCTCAACTGTCTACAATGAAGCTCATTGCAAAGCATCATCGTATTTCGGCACCGGAACTGGCGAAGCTCCGCCCTGATGAAGGAATAGGAACCACCGCCTGGAATAACCGTCTCGCAACGCTCACTGCAAAGGGCATCCTGATGGAATTCAAGAGTGGTAAATCCAAGACTTTCGCGCCAGTAATGGAGGCAAACTGATGGGTGTCGATTTTATTCGCGAACAGTCAGGAAAGCCGTGGCGCAAACGCTGGGACAAAGGTCTCGACAGGTTTAAGTCGCCCGGTCTTTTCGACGTTCAGTTCTCTAACAAGCAGCGCATTGTTACTGCCGATCTGAATGGCGGCTCGAATCTCAAAGCTGGTGATCAGGTAGTGGTGCAATGCGATGGTAAGGCGGTCATTGTGTGCAGTGGCCATCGTCAGGTGGGTGCAATTCATGGGAGTCCAGCGGATGTGCGCGCGGCCATCAAAGGGTGTGGCGGCGTTGCCCTTGGCACCGTCGAACGCGTCGGCCTGTTTGGTAACAATGCGGAATTGAGCATCCGATGACAAAACGCCCCCAACAACTAGAGTCTCATCCAATTTCAAATACGCAGGCGCTATGGGACGATGCCGAAAACGCTTCCGCATCGCTCGGATGCTGGACCTGTGTGGATCGCGGCACCTGTGGGGGCGCGCACAAAAATTCCAGTTTTTTCGACTGCACCGATTATTGTCGCTGTGCGGACAAGGCATCTTGCGATTTGGTATGCCGAGGAAATCCCGCGGCATTCGTCGCCCGTGTGCGCGAAGTCGATGGTTTCAAATTGACGACTGCGCCCCGCGCGCCCGGCGTGAGCGTCGATCCGCTGCCGAGCATGGTGCCGTTCATTGAGCACAATTCGGCAAGGCACGGACGGCTTAATTTCCCGATCGTTGCACTCCCGCTCTATGCGCTCATTGACCTTGGCAAGGCAGAAATGAAATTCAAAGACCGCGAAGCGCTCACCGCTAAATTCGGCATTGAGCCACAAGTTCGACTTGTCGTTTCTGGCGTGGGGCGAGACCGCAAGATAGAGCGCTATTGGGAACTTCCCAATCGCGTAGAGCTACTTACCCAGCTTCAATCGCTGGGTATTGCACTCATCACACCACCTAATTTTAGCGTGCTGACCGACGTGCCACGAACCGATAATCTGCACGCGATGAAACGGATCTTGCTAGCGTGGATTGAAATGGCTGAGGCCGGACTGCCCGCCGCGCTTCATGTCAACGCTCGCACCGAACGCGACTATGAGCGCTGGGCCGAACTCATTGCCGTTCGCTCCGAAATCCAATCGATTGCCGTTGAGTTTGCAACTGGAGCGGGGCGCGGCTGCCGGATTGACTGGCACGTTGCGCGCCTTCGTCAGCTTGCCGCCGACGTAAACCGTCCGCTGCGATTGATTGTGCGTGGCGGAGCGCGCGTGCTGGAACCCCTTCGGCAATCATTTGATGCAGTCACAGTGATTGATACCGATGCGTTCAATAAGACCCGTTGCCGCAAGCAGGCCTACTTTTCCGATTCTGGTAAACTGCAATGGCGCGGACACCCAACAGCTAATGGCGAGCCGCTTGACGATTTGCTGCAACAGAACGTCGCTACCCTGCATAGCCACCATACCTATTTGGAACGTCTACACGCAGATCGAAGGGTGGTGCGTTCAGGGCAAGGCCCCATCATTGCAAAAAACGGATATGGATAATCCGACCATTGGGGCAACCTGAGCCAAGACCGACGCGCCCTCGGTGAAATCGCGACCGGGCCGAAGGGTCAGCGCGTGATCACCGCTGCGAAATCGCAGTTCGGCGTTGTGACCAACAAGCGCACGAAATAGCTGATTGAAGCCTTGGCCGTGCCCCGTCTCTGAGGGAAAACGCGAGACACCATCCGTGATCGCCAACCCCAGTGCTACGCCAGCATCGTTTACGTCCCCGTATTTGGGATTTTGCCGCAGGCTCGAAAGCACACCGATACCTTGATCGGCTACCACGAATTCAAATGAGTTGGTTGTTGTTGCGTAGGCAACCACTCCGGTTTCAGGTTCGCCGCTGTGCTCATAAATGTTGTCTTGAATTTCGATTAGCGCACCGAGCAAACCTGCAACAAGGTGGGAATTCAGTCCCTGAGCTTTGGCGATGTTTTCTGCATGAGTCGTCCATTGGTCCCATTCCGGCCCCGTCGAAGTAACCGGGTTGATGGCAGAAAGGGGGAACGCACCCGCGCAATCGTCATAGTTACTACCGAAAGGGCATCGTGTCTGTAGTGCTTGATTTAGGCGTACGGCAAATGAACTATTTACCGAAACGCCGCGATATTGTTCGCTATGTGCCATTGCTGCGAGTGCAATCTCGACTAGCGGGCCAATACGGCCAGACTTTTCCAAAACGATGGAGTCATGGCCCGCCAATCGTCCTTGTCCCGCTTCGCGCAGCAAATCATCGGCGGATGCAAAATCTGCGAGAATAGGCTTCATTTATGTCTCTATGCTCTGTTCAGACACAGACATACGCCGCCAGCAAACCCACCAGAGTTGCATTTTCTGTAATCGCTTTGTCCGGGATCAGTGCATAGCGCCAATGCTTCCCATCTCCATCGGCAGCAAACTCGTTAGCGTGTTTAACCCATTCCGATGCGGCACGGGCTTTTTCTAGCACGACCGGATCGGTCATTTCGTTATCGGCTTTCACTTCCACGATCAGCTTTTCGTTACTGGTCTCTATCACGAAGTCGGGTTCGTAAGGTTTGCCCGGTTGATATTCGATTCTGAATTGCCCGCGCCCCGGCTTTAACCAGCGTAGCACATCCTTTTCAAACCCACTGTCAATCATTACCGCAAAGCGCCGTTCGGGATCAGAATGAAATTTGTGAAACTGATATGGGCTTTTGCTGCTGCCGGTGAAGGTGTGGCCGGGAGTCGTTGAAAGCGGCATCGCGGGCTGAGACATTGGCAACAGTTTGGCGAGTGAATAGCTGAATTGCTGCGGTTGCAACGCGCGGAAGGAACGCACCTTGCTTGCCCGATATTCGGCGGGTGTTTGCCGGTAGTGATCTTTCATCTGCGAAAAAATCCGCTGCGCGAGCAACTTGCCATGTGCCAGTGCGACGTTCTCGACTTCTTCCTCAGAGGTTAGGTAGCTGCGGAGATAGTCGATCAGCTGACCGGCGAGCTTGTAAAGCAGATCGGCCTGGCTGTCATAATCAACCTGAGGGTAATCCATCAGGTGCTTGACGAGATAATTTTCGACTTGCGTCTCTTTCGGCCCCTCCAACGCCCGCGCCAGTTCGCGCTGTGATTGGTCTCGCATGTTGCGGATCAACAGGCGGTCTGAGATTGGTTGCAGCCTAATGTCGTCCATACTGCCAAGGTCAAAATCCTCGAACCAGAAATTCACTTCCCGGCTGGGCAGCACGACGATTTCTGGAATCTCAATTGTGTTATCGGCAACGCTCGCGGTGACGATACCGACCAGCTTCGCAATGTCTGGCGCTTGTACAATGCCGTCGAGCGACCCTTGACTCTGCCGCGCTTTGGCAAGCCGTGTTACGTCAGCCGCAATCGCTTTCTGGACTTCGGGCTTATGCAAATCCTTGAGACCGCCTGTCAGTTGCCGCTCATATTTATCACGGATTACGTCAATTGTGGTTTGGGCAATCTGGCGATCTTCAGCACTGTCAAAGATAAACGGGGTCCGTTCTTCACGGACACCTTCTGGCAAATCCTTGCCGGTCAGTGCCGCCTCGAATGTCGTCGGCACTTCCATGATGGATTGTGGGTCGGTTGAAATATCGCCGCCTTCGCCAATGCGGTATTCCTTCATCTGAACCAGTGAATCGGGTTCCTTTGCCTTGCTAATGACTTCGCTGAAACGGTCATGTGCAATGACGGTCAGTGTATCGACTGCCTCGTTTCCGGTGCGTTCGCCGTATGGCAGGCGCAGGCCGCGTCCCAATGTCTGTTCGGTGAGAATGTCGGAGGCCGACGCGCGCAGCGGAACGATGGTATAGAGGTTAGTTACATCCCAGCCTTCTTTTAACTTGTTGACGTGGATCACGATGTCGGTGTCGCCCGCTTCCTCTAGCGTCACCAGCCGCTGCGAAGCTTCATCGCTCTCAACACCGGTCTGATTGGAATGCACTTCAACTACGCGCCCCTTGTAGGCTGCATGGAAAAAATCATCGCTTTCGATCCATTCGCGCAGTCGCTTGGCTTCCGTTGTGTCCTTAGCCACCACTAGCATGAACGGGTGAACATGCTTTCGCCCGGTCTGGCGCGCATAAAGCTCCAGTTCGGTCTTCACGTGTTCGTGATAATGGGCCCCGTCTTCCAGCATGATCCGCTCAAGACTGTCGGCATCATAGTCCTTGGCGTCGAAATCCGCGCGCGTCGCGACGGCGGGTTCCTTAACATAGCCATCGGCCATCGCGTTGCCGAGGCCGTAATGGTAGATAACATTCTTGAAATCTTTGGGACTTGCGCCAACCGTCTTCGGTGTAGCGGTGAGTTCCAACCCAAGCTTCGGGTCAAGTTCAAACACCGCCTGCGCCGCCGCCTTTGCGCGGTAGCGGTGCGCTTCATCCATCAGCATAACTAGATCGGGCAGCTTGGAGAGGTAGTCGAAATAGCTATCGCCTAGCGTTTCGCGGAAGCTGCGGATTTTTCCGCTTTCGCGGTTAATCTTGTCCACGTTGAAAATGTTGATGATCGCTTCATTGCCGAACAGATCGGCCCCGCGAATTCCGCGCCCTTCCTGCCATGTATCACCTGTAACAATCACCGGCGGCGTTTGGGCGAATTGGGATATGCCGCGAAATACATATTTGGCTGAGGATTGCTTCGAGAAATCATCGACCAGCTTGTTGTAAATTGTCGTATTTGGCGCGAGGACGAAGAAGTTTTTGGAACGGCCTGTAAGGTAAAGGTAGGAGATGAACGCACCCATCAGCCGAGTTTTGCCGACGCCGGTTGCGAGCGCGAAACAGAGCGAGGGGAACAACCGTTCGAATGCTTCAACACTGGGATAGCTTTTCCTGATTTCAGTAAGCAGCGCATCCATATCGCACGGTGCGCTGAAATCCATATGCGTCAGCACATCGCCGAGGATACCTAGCGCCAGTTCTTGCGGCCCGCGCAAAGATAGACGTTGAGCAATCTGGCGGCGGATGCGGGTTTCATTTATGGGATCACTCATCGCCAGTCTCACCGCCGAACAAGGGGAGATCATTGGCAGCGGGCGCACCGTCATTTTCCATCAGTGGCAGGTTCGCGATATTGAGCGAATAATCGTCGCGGCCCCATTCGCATTTTTGCAGGATGGCAGTGGGAATTTTCACCAACGTTACATTTTCAAACGCCTCCGCCTCTGCGCTATACGCCTTACAGCAGATCAGCAGCGAACGTTCCGGGCCCACATCTTGCGCAATTTTCGCGCAAGCCTCATGCGTCAGGCTTTGGGTGGTGACATAGACAAAGTCGGTTTCGGTCGAATAGCCGTGCTGCCAATAATTCTCTGCCGATGGCGCATAGGTGAAGCCCATATGCTTGCACATCGCCTCAGCCAACATCGCCGGGTTATAGTCTTCGGTGATCACCCAATTGCCATATTTATCTTGGGTAAGCAGCGAGGGCGCGAGCGTGAAATAGCGGAAACCGCCGCCACCCTTCCAGTCAACCGCTTTACTAATCCCGCTTTGATCACTGCCGTCGATCACGTTCTGCAGGCGCGGCACAATATGCGTATCGGCATGGTCGCCAATTTCGACCATGATCCAACGCCGCCCCAATTTATGCGCAACCGCGCCTGTGGTGCCCGAACCGGCGAATGAGTCGAGGACCAAATCTCCCGGATCAGTACACGTCTCAATTACGCGCTGCAAAAGAGCTTCTGGCTTTTTCCCCTTTGGGAATGCAACGCCGCCTTCCTCGCCAACGCCACCGGCAGTTTTTATGTCAGTCCAAAAATCGCCAGGATTGAACGTGAGATATTTATCAGCAAACAGAAGCCTAATTCTTGGATCACGGCTCGTATGATCGAAGTGGGTTTTGAAAACAGATAACTTGCGGCGTGCAGACAAAACCGCGCTAATCTCATTATCTGTACGAGCATTTAGAGCGCGCTCTTTCAGGCTTCCTGCGCCGACCGCCTGAACAATTCGCCAAGCGTTTTGCCATTTCCAATCATCTCGATCACTCGTCTTTATTTCGTTGTCTCGAAAAAAGTTGGAGAGCGAAACGATTTTCACCTTAGCCAAGAGGCTGTTTGCGTCATCAACCGCCCGACTGTCAGATTCCTCAGCGTAGAGCATATCCTTTAGTGCAGCCAAATCCTGCTTTTCAATACCTAGTAAGACCTCTTTGTATTCGTTGTTCCAAGTCTCTCGCGGAATTTTGATGGGCCGAATTTTCGGTGAACCATCCCCCTTGTAAACTAGAACAAATTCTTTTTGCTTCGGCATTCGTTTCTCGGCGTGAGCCATTTTTACGCCCGTTGCCTCGCTCATTTTTACGGCAATAATATTAAGCCGGTTATTTCGACCAAATATTTCATCCATTAGAACTGTCAAATACGCGACTTCATTGTCGTCGATTTGAACGAAAAATAGACCATTTGGTGAAAGGAGGTGCTTTAAGAGCTCCATCCTATCCCTCATTAATGACAGCCAAACCGAATGTTCGAGACCGTCATCATAATGCTCAAACGCACTGCCGGTGTTGTAGGGCGGATCAACATAAATGCACTTCACCTTACCCGCATAATCCGCTTGCAGCGCCTTGAGCGCGAGCAAATTGTCGCCCTTGATAAGCATATTATCGAAATTGTCTGCGTCCGACCGCCTTGCGGCGGCGTGAGTGCTCTTGTCCGGGTTCTCAATCAGGATGCGCGGCTCCAGCTTCGGGCGATCCTCCTTGCCGGGCCATGTCAGTTCAAGTTTGGTTTTTTTCTTCATAGTCTTCGATAATCATTTCTTAGCTAATTGTCTTGTTTTCGCTTACATTATTTTGCGGCGAATATGTTCGATCGGGAGATTTGAGACATTATTCCACAGTCCAGCGCAACGTCATCAGTGTGGTGAGTGTCGGATGAATGTTTAGGCTTTCAGCAAATTCGTCGAGCTTGTCGCTGACATCGCGCCGCACCTTCTTTCGCCTTTCAAATTTGGATAGTTTGAGATCATCAACATCACCCTCCATCCGCTTAACCTTGCGGCTGAGCGCCACTTTGTCCTCCATCGACAGATCGGGCGACCGCTTTTGCCGCTGCAATTCCTTGACCTCGGTTTCCAGCACATCGATCTGGGCATCAAGCTCAATCTCAATATCCGCCG
Organism: Parasphingorhabdus sp.; assembly: GCF_036963705.1. Classification (GTDB taxonomy): domain Bacteria; phylum Pseudomonadota; class Alphaproteobacteria; order Sphingomonadales; family Sphingomonadaceae; genus Parasphingorhabdus. The sequence continues at coordinate 8,213 of NZ_JBALUT010000077.1, forward strand.
CGTAACGATCCAGCCGGTCTTCTTCGGCTTGTATCCAAGCGAAATTCTCATTCTTGATTTTGTCAGAAAAGGCCGCAAACTCTGTATGCTCTATGGCTTCGAGCGCGGCTTCATCCGGCGCGGAATGCGAGAACGACGGCGCAGCCTTGGCGGGAACCATGAACATTTTGTCCGCAACCTCGCTGGGGATGATCGCGCCTGCGTCGCTGGTGCACGCGATCAACAATTCTTCCCGCATAGCATCTGGCGTTGGCATCACAGCCCTGAACACGCGCAGCCAGCCCGAATGTCCCGACAAATCTTTCACCGCCGCTATCTGACCGGCATATGGGAAATTATCTGGCCGAAACGTAAGTGCGATAGGTTGGCTGGCGTGATCGCGTGATTTCGCAGCCTCGACGACTTCCAAACCCAGCCCGTCAGATACGCGAAAAAATTGCCAGTCATTATCATCAGCTGTCGGCCACTGGGTCGTAAATGTCCTGCCGCCATGATCGAAACGCTGACTATCGGGTGTAGGGAACGCAGCTTCGGGCAATTCCGCCTTGGCGATAGTCAGGAGTCTCTGCCGGAACTCCGGGACACTGGTCGCCAGTTCCGCTTGGCGATGATGGAGCTTTGCAATTACTTCGCTGTCCAGCGCGCCCAAAACTTTAGCCCGCGCCGCTTCCATATCGGCGTCGATCTTGTCTTCTATCGAAGATTTCAAAGCGTCAAATTCAAACTCTGCCTGTTCTGACGTGCGGCAATCCTGCACAATTCGGAGCACTTCGCGTTCGAAGTCCAGTCCGCTGACCAATGCGCCTAGCACTTCATCGCTCGCGCCAAACACACCCTCGAACAAGTGGAATTTTTGGGCAAGCAAATCGTGAATCCGCTGTTCGGTCTGGTTTTTCAGATTGAGCATGTTGACCACAGTAACATCAATCAACTGGCCGTAGCGGTGACAGCGCCCGATACGCTGTTCAACCCGCTGCGGATTCCACGGCAGATCATAGTTCACGATTAACGAGCAGAATTGGAGGTTGATGCCTTCTGCCCCGCTTTCAGTCGCGATCAGTATAGCCTTGTCTTCGCCCTTGAACGCCTCGACAATCGCCGCTTTCATATCGGCCGATCTTGAACCAGAAATTTTATCGGTCCCTTGGTGGCGCTCCTTCCACGCTGCATATACATCCTTACTTGCAGGGTCAGCATTGGAGCCGTTCATCAAGACGATCTGACCAGTATAGCCATGCTTGCTGAGTAGCTCGTTCAAATAGGTTTGTGTGCGGACGCTTTCGGTAAAAATCACCGCCTTGCGTTTGCCGCCTTTAATGGCAATTTCGTCAAGCACCACAGGCAATTGGTGGAGAAGCACTTCTCCCTTGGCATTGCTCCCGATAGAACGGGCGAGCGCAAGGTAAGATTCCACTTCTGCTATTTCCGCCGCCAGTTTAACTGGATCAATAGGTTCGGCCTCATCCACCTCATCATCCAGATCAGCCTCTTCAAGCGTGGTCTGAATGTCTTCGACATCATCCGTAATATCTAGCGTCGCACGTTCCTTGCGGCGCAGGCGTTCGATCAGTTTGTCGAGATAGCCTGCAACCGCAAAGGTTGACGAGCCGAGGATTTTGCGGACTTGCAATACGACGAGCTGGTTAGCTCTGTCCCCGTAGGAAATGCTATCTTTACGCTGCAAGAAAGCCGACAAATTATTGTAGAGTTGTAGTTCGTCATCCGACGGATCAAAAGTAAAGGTCCGGGCGTTCCGCTGTTTGAAATTGATATGACCCGCTTTTTGAACCTGTTTACGTAACGTCCGGTGACAAATCGGTGCTAGTCGTTCTTTCAGCACGTCGAGCGAGCTAGTATTTGCCGAGGCGCCGGAATATTGGGATTTGAAGGCATTTTCACCTCCAAAATGCTCATCGTCTATCATCGAAACGATGCCGTAAAGTTCCATCAAAGAATTTTGTAACGGCGTTGCCGTAAGCAGAATTTTGAATGGGTCTTGCAATGCGGCCTTTAAGTCCTTTGCACGCTGCGAGCCGCCTTTTTTGTAAACATTGCGCAAGCGATGGGCTTCATCAAAAACTACCAGATCCCATTTTGCTGCCCGCAGTTCATCAGCCCTGCGCGCAGCAAATTCATATGAGGCGATCACAATGCCGTCGGCGTTTTCAAACGGGCGCACGATGTTGTTCTTTTCCATCGCTTTGTAGGTCGCAGCTTCAATAATGGTACTGCGGAGCGAGAATTTCTCGAACAGTTCCTGTTGCCATTGCTTTCGCAGCGATGCGGGCACGATCAAAATTATTCGGCGTTTGTGCTCTGCCCATCGTTGGGAGATGACCAATCCCGCTTCGATCGTTTTGCCTAAGCCTACTTCGTCAGCGAGAAGAACGCCTTTGGAAAGCGGAGACTTAAGTGCAAAAAGTGCCGCATCGACCTGATGTGGGTTCATTTCAACTCTTGCAGAAGTAAGTGAGCGCGTAAACGCTTCGTCGTCAGTACCTGTCAAAGTGAGTTTATGGGCATGATAATGTGCGTGAAGCTGAGTAAACACTATTTGATTCATCCGTTCTATTTACTTGATTCTTTGGCATGGTTTGGAATTTCAAACAATTTATATCCTCGGGTATCTGCAAGTCTGACAGTGAGGGGAACATAGTGCGCTGCCTCAAGGCAACCCGCTCTATTCGCTTACGCGAACCAAGCCTAGGGTCTTGGCCCTTCGGGTGACGATCAGGAGCGTGGGTTAATGCGCGGGATTTTCTACGGTCGCACTCTTTCCCGCTGCGCTCCTTGAGGGTGCGGCTTTTTTGAGCTGACCCGCCGGCACTCTTGCCTCTCGACTGACCGGACGCCCGCTAGCCCACAGGCCCGCGCGCAGGGCGTCCGGTTGGCGTCGCGCCGTGCAAGGGTGCCGTTGTTTTGCCGCGTTGCGGCTGAGAGAGCCTGACCGGCTCTGTTTTCTTATTTGATGGGAACGCCAAGGGCTTCGCCCTCTCATTTCCCAAAGCAGAATAGTTCCCCCCGTGTGGCGTTCGCTGTGCGCCCGCTGGCCCGCGCCAAGGGCAACGATTCAGCTTTCCCTCCCCCTCCCATCCTCGCCGGAAGGCAGAGCCGCATGTCGCAGTCAGTGCGGCTTTCAGCCCAAG
>NZ_JBALUT010000078.1:0-11276 GCF_036963705.1 Parasphingorhabdus sp.
GTGTACAGCGTCAGCCGAAGGAAATGCTCGCGCGCGTCGGCCTGTCGGGGGATCAGGCCGGTGTGTTTTTTGAAACCGACTATGTCGCCGCGCTGCGACTTGCCAAACAATTGTCCGCGATCACATTGCATTAGCCGGGGCTGGAAAATCTAACGGTGATTATCGCACAAGATTCATCAGTCTGGACTTCAGCCAGAGTCGCCGCCGACTGAAAATCGCAAAAACACTTGTCGCTGGGCCGTCCTTCTGCCATCGAAACCGGCGAATGACACTGGACGCGATCTAGCTCGAGGCAATCACCGCTCAATCCATGCACGCTTTTGCAAATCCTACCCGTTTCTTGACGCTGGCCAAGCCGCTGACACCATTTTTGCTGTTTGGCGGCATCGTCATGGTTTTGATCGCTTGCGTCTGGGGCCTGATGGCTACGCCGGCCGAGCGGTTGCAAGGTGATACGGTAAAGATCATCTTCGTCCACGTGCCAATGGCGTGGCTAGGCATGGCGGGATGGAGCGGCATCGCGATCGCCAGTGTTACCGAACTGATCTGGCGACATCCGCTCGCCTCGCATGCGGCGCGCGCGATTGCGGTTCCGGGGGCGTTGTTTTCTCTTCTATGTCTGATCACGGGTTCGATCTGGGGGCGTCCGGCCTGGGGAACCTGGTGGGTCTGGGATGGCCGACTGACCTCGATGCTAGTGCTGTTTTTTCTCTATCTTGCCTATATCGTTCTCGCTAACGAAACGAGCAGGGCCAATGGCCAGAGCCGGATTGCCGCAATTTTTGGTGTGGTAGGCATCGTCAACCTGCCGATCATTCGCTTTTCGGTCGAATGGTGGGAGACCCAGCATCAGGGCACGAGCATCAGCATCATGGGGAAGTCCACCATTGATGCTCTCTATCTATGGCCTCTATTGGTTTCGGCGATAGGTTTCTCTCTCTTATTCGGCGCGATTGTGCTTATGCGGATGCGCGCCAGTCTGGCGCAAACCAAAGTCGATGCCCGGCTGAAAAGGATGGCAGCCGAATGAACCACTGGCCTTTCGTCTTCGCCTCTTATGCCATAGTGCTGATTGGCACAGCAGCGGTTGTCGTGAACAGCTATGTCTCGATGCTCCGGGCCGAGCGCAAGGCAGATCAATTGAGTAAGCGTAAATGAAAGCAAAACATCAAAGACTGACTCTGGTGCTGGTGGCGGTGGTTGCCCTGATCGGCGCCGGTGTGCTTGCTGCCTATGCGCTGCAGGACCAGGCCAGCTATTTTTATACGCCGTCCGATATTGCAACCAAGAAGCCTGAAGCGGGTGCCGCCATTCGCCTTGGCGGCATGGTCGAAGAAGGCTCGATCCAGCGCTCGGCCGACGGGGTGACGGTACAATTCATCGTCCAGGACGGCACGGCGCAGCAAAATGTTACCTACACCGGGATTACACCGGATTTATTCGTCGAGGGTTCGGGCGTAGTTGCTGACGGACGGCTGGACGAAAATGGCATGTTTGTCGCCGAGACATTGCTCGCCAAACATGATGAAAATTATATTCCGCGTGAACTGGAGGGTATAGATATGACCGCCGGCAAGCGCAAAACGGAGACGCTGGTCCAATGATCGCCGAAACGGGACTGATCGCGCTCTGGCTCGCCGGCGCACTGACATTGTTGCAATTCATTCTGGGTGCGGTGGGTCTGCGGACCGAACGCGAGGCCTATTATGCCGCGATCCGGCCGGTGGCGATTGCCCAGGGGCTTTTTGTCACCTTGTCATTTCTGCTGCTGATCTGGCTGTTCCTGCGTTCCGACATGTCGGTCAAGCTGGTGGTGATGAACAGCGCTTCGGTGAAGCCCTTGCTTTACAAATTTGCCGGAACCTGGGGCAATCACGAAGGATCGATGCTGTTGTGGGTGACGGTGATGGGATTGGCCGGTGCCTTCATTGCGATGTTCGAACGCTCGCTCAAAACCAAAACTCTGGTCGCGACGCTAGCAGCACAAGCCTTTATCAGCCTCGGTTTTTACGCCTTTCTGCTAGTATCTTCCAACCCGTTCGAGCGGATGTTTCCGATCCCGGCGGACGGGCAGGGGCTCAATCCGCTATTGCAGGATCCCGGTCTCGCTTTCCACCCGCCGACGCTCTATTTCGGCTATGTCGGGCTTTCGGTCGCCTTTTCCTTTGCCGTTGGCGCGATGATTACCCGCGATGTCGGAGCGGCCTTTGCCAAGGCGATGCGGCCATGGGTCTTGGGCGCATGGATTTTTCTGACTCTCGGCATTACTGCCGGCAGCTATTGGGCATATTATGAGCTCGGCTGGGGCGGTTGGTGGTTCTGGGACCCGGTCGAAAATGCTTCGCTGATGCCCTGGCTGGCCGCGACTGCATTGCTCCATTCGGTAACCGTTCTGGCCACGCGTGATGGTCTGCGAGCCTGGACATTGATGCTGGCGGTGGTCGCTTTCTCGATGTCGATGATCGGAACATTCCTGGTTCGCTCCGGCATCTTGACCAGCGTTCATGCCTTTGCCGTGGACCCCGAAAGAGGCAGCTTCATTCTGGCCTTGCTCGCCCTCTATATTGGGGGAGCAATGGCATTGTTCGCGCTGCGTGTCGGCACAGTGAAAGAAGGCTCGCGGTTCGAACTGGTCAGCCGCGAAGGTGCGCTGGTTGCCAACAATCTGCTGCTGTCGGTGATTTTGGCATTGGTGTTTATCGGTACGCTTTATCCGTTGCTGGTCGAAGCGATAACCGGAGACAAATTGTCGGTCGGTCCTCCCTATTTCAATCTCGCGACCGGACCGCTGGCGCTGATGCTGGTCGCGGTTATGGCCGCAGGCCCGCTGTTACGCTGGCGACGCGATAGTCCCAAAGCTTTGATCAACCGCATCTCTATCCCGATTCTGATCGCGGCCACTGCGCTATTTGCTTTGGCTTTGTTCACCACCGGCATGTCGGTCCTCGCATTGCTCGGCCTTGGCCTGGCTGCCGGGGTGGCCGTTGCCAGCTTCGCACCCTTGTGGAAACGCAACCTGCGCCGCACGCCGTTGCACACCTACGGCATGGTCATCGCCCATTTCGGTATCGCGGTGGCGCTTGTCGGCATGGCTTGCGAATCCAGCTTTACCGAAGAAAGACTGGTCGCGGCAAAGCCGGGTGACGAAATTGTCGTGAATGACTGGAAGCTCAAGTTCGAGGCGATCGAACCGGTCGCCGGACCCAATTGGACCGCCCTCGAAAGCCGGATTACTGCACAATATGGCGATGGCGCGGTGCATCAAATCGCACCGCAAAACCGGATGTTTGCTGCCGCCCAGACCCAAACCAGCGAAGCCGCGCTGCTCACCCGCTGGAACGGGCAGCTCTATGTCGTGCTCGGCGATGGTGACAGCGAGGGCCGTTGGCAGATCCGGGTCTGGTGGAAACCGTTTGTCCCGCTGATCTGGTTTGGCGGTATATTGGTTGCGCTGGGCGGTTTCTTGGCAATGGTTGGTCGTTTACGGCGTGGTTATAAACAGCGCAAGCAACGGGAATATGCCGAGGCTATGCTATGAACCGCTGGTTGCTCTGGTTGCCGCTCGCTCTCTTCGGCCTGTTTTTCGCTGCGGTCGCAACCGGCCTGATGATGCCGAAGGACAATATCATCGTGAGCAAGATGGTGGGCAAGCCTATGCCCGCATTCGCCTTGCCCGGAGCGGTTGAACAGCGGCCTGCCTTGAGCAGCGCCGATCTCGCCAAGGGCAAGCCGACATTGCTCAATATTTTCGCCAGCTGGTGCGTGCCCTGTATTGCAGAGGCACCGCAATTGTTGGCGCTGCAGCGGGCAGGGGTTGAAATCAACGCGATCGCCAGCCGCGATACGCCAGAAGATATTGCCAATTTTCTCAACCGCTGGGGCAATCCTTATGCCCGCATCGGTACCGACACGACGAGCAAGGTGCAGCTCGAACTAGGCTCTTCGGGTGTTCCGGAGACTTTTGTGATCAATGGAAAGGGCGTCATCGTCCATCAGCATATCGGGGATATCCGCGAAGAAGACATTCCCAAGCTACTGAAATTGCTTGAGGAAGCGAAGTGAGGCGCTTTCTTGCCCTGTTGAGCATGTGTCTCGCGGTTCCGATCGCGGCACAAACCGGTCTGCCGCCCGCGCCATATGCCGACCGGCAGCTGGATGACCCGCGACAGGAAGCTGCTGCGCGCGATCTGATGGAAGAATTGCGCTGTCTGAAATGCCAAAGCCAGTCGATCGCCGACAGCAATGCGCCGATGGCTGGCGACATGCGCAGTCAGGTGCGGGAAAAAATTGCCGCTGGCGAAACGCCGGAAGAGGTCAGGAGCTGGCTGGTCGAGCGCTATGGCAATTGGGTGTCCTACAATCCACCAATCGCCTCAGCCGTTACCTGGCCGCTGTGGATTGCACCGATCATCCTGCTGCTTGCCGCCTTTTGGCTGGCGCGCGGGCGTTTCCGCAAACCAAAGGATGATGAATGATGGGCTGGATCATAGTTTTTGTCTTGGTGCTTGTTTGTGCTGCTGCCCTGATCTGGCTCGGGAAATTATCCCGCAGCACATATGAAATCACCGCTGCCGCGTTGTTGCTCGGTGTTGCAGGCTACGCCTGGCAGGGACATCCGGGAATGGCGGGCGTCTCGGTCGTGCCGAAGGAAACAGCCAATAGTTTCGACGATGCGACAATTGATGCGCGCAACGAAATGGGTGAGCGTTTTGGCACGGCACGCGAATGGCTGGTGTTCTCCGATTCTCTCAATCGGTCCGGCAAGCACGGGGCCGCTGCCAATTATCTACGCAACGGGGTGAAGGAACATCCGGACGATCCCGATCTCTGGGTCGGACTGGGCAATGCGCTGGTGGTTCATGCCAATGGCGTGATTACCCCCGCCGCGCAATTCGCCTTCCAGCGAGCAGCTGACTTGTCGCCGGAACATCCCGGGCCACCGTTTTTCCTCGGACTGGCTTATGCCCAGTCGGGAAAGATCGATCAGGCCCGGGCAATCTGGACCGAATTGCTCGCCAGAAGCAGCGAAGACGCCCCGTGGCGCGAAGATCTCGAGTCGCGCCTGGCGACTATGGAACAGATACAACCCACACTACCCGTTCAGCCGGAGCCACCGGCAGAGCAGTAAAACCCCAGCTTTATGAATAAGTTGATATTCAAGCGTAGTCGTTTTATTGCACCTGCTAAATGCCCGTGCTAAGCGCGCGCGCTTGCTGACACGAATGCCAGTAAACCGCATATTGTGTCCAAATTGATCGGGGTATAGCCGTAACGGCCAATCAATGTCCGCAGAACCAACCGAAAGTGCAGAAACGCTAGACGACACGGTGCGAACCCACGGTTCGCCACAGCGTAATACTGCCATTGCCAAATTGTCGGCGGGCGCGATTGGCATCGTGTTCGGCGACATCGGGACGAGTCCGCTATACGCGTTTCGCGAGACGTTTATCGGCGCGCATCCGCTGGAACTCGACCGGATTCACGTGCTTGGCGTCGTCAGCCTGATCTTCTGGTCGATGACGCTGGTGGTGACCATCCAATATGTCACCATAACCATGCGTGCTGACAACAAGGGGCAGGGCGGTAGTCTTGCGCTGGTAGCGCTGATTTCCGGGGTTATGCGACGATCCAAATATGGCTGGCTGGCGATATTGCTCGGCGTATTTGCGACCGCGCTTTTCTATGGTGACAGCATGATCACGCCCGCGATTTCGGTTCTATCCGCGGTCGAAGGACTGGCCGTTGTGCAGCCCGGACTGGGTCATCTGGTCATTCCGATCGCGCTGACCCTGCTGGTCTTTCTGTTTCTGATCCAGTCACGCGGCACCGCGAAAATAGGCGCGCTGTTCGCGCCGGTGATGTTTGTTTATTTCACCGTTATCGGGACGCTTGGCATCATCCAGATTGTTGGCCATCCTTCGGTTCTCTATGCCTTCAACCCCTGGTATGCCGTGCAGTTTTTCATCACCGACGGCTTTAAGGCATTTTTGGCGCTGGGTTCGGTCGTACTGGCGGTTACCGGCTCCGAGGCGCTGTTTGCCGACATGGGCCATTTCGGCAAGAAACCGATGCGGATTGCCTGGTATGGTTTCGTCATGCCAGCGCTGCTGTGCAATTATTTCGGACAGGGTGCGATGATCCTGTCTCTGGATGCCGCCGGTGCAACCGAAGCGATCAAAAGCCCGTTCTTCATCATGGCGCCGGAAGTTCTCCGTCTGCCGCTGGTCATATTGGCGACGATGGCGACCTTCATCGCTAGCCAGGCCGTGATCTCCGGCTCTTTCTCGGTGACCCATCAGGCGATCCAGCTCGGATTCATTCCTCGCCTGACGATCAAGCACACCAGTGCTTCGGAAGCTGGGCAAATTTATATCCCCTTCGTCAACTGGGCGATCATGATTTCGGTAATCCTGCTGGTGCTGACCTTCCAGACCTCGAGCAATCTGGCTTCGGCCTATGGTATTGCGGTGACCGGCGCGATGTTCATCGATACCTGTTTGCTGGCCATTGTGATGGTCGTCCTGTGGAAATGGAAACTGTGGTTCACGATACCGTTGCTGGCTATTTTCTTCATCGTCGACGGTGCCTATTTCGCGGCCAACCTGACCAAGGTTCCCGATGGCGGCTGGTTCCCATTGGCGGTTGGTGGCGTTGCCTTCGTCATTCTGACGACATGGGCCAAAGGCCGCCAGATCATGCGGAAAAACATGGCTGAATCGGCGATGCCAATCGAGATCTTCACCAAATCCGCTGCCAACAGCGCCACAAGGGTTCCCGGAACCGCCATTTTCATGGCCTCTTCTTCGGCCGGGGTGCCATCGGCGCTGCTGCACAATATCAAACATAACAAGGTCATCCACGAACGGGTGGTGATCCTGACCGTCAACATCAATGATGTGCCGACGATCGAAGCAGACAAGCGCTGCGAGGTAAAGGATATCGGCCATGGCTTCTACCGGCTCATCCTCCATTTCGGTTTCATGCAGGAAACCGATGTGCCGGAAGCCTTGAAAGAGGTCAAAGGGTGCGGGATGGAATTCGACATGATGACAACCAGCTTCTTCCTGTCGCGTCAGACGTTGCTGCCATCGAAAAAACCGGAGATGATGGTCTGGCGAGAAAAGCTTTTTGCCTGGATGCTGCGCAACGCGGCGACCGCGATGGAGTTTTTCAAGCTTCCCACCAATCGGGTGGTGGAGCTCGGGAGCCAGATGGAAATTTGACGCCTGAGTGCAGCCGCCTTCGACCGGCTTTTCCCCGCGCCAAATATTCGGTGGCCTATCGCGGCTCTCTCTACTAAATAGCGGCCATCCGATTCTCGACACAGGAATTGCCCATGCGCATCGCCATCGCCTCCGATCACGCCGCTTTAGATATGAAAGCCGCTCTGGTGGACTGGCTGAATGAGGCAGGCCATGACGTAACTGACCTTGGGCCGATGACCAATGATAGCGTCGACTATCCCGATTTTGGTTACAAGCTGGCCGCCGAAGTGGCATCCGGTCGCGCAGAACGAGGCGTAGCGCTTTGCGGCTCCGGTCTTGGCATCTCGATGGCGGTCAATCGCAATCCCGCTTGCCGCTGTGCTCTGGTCTCCGAAGGCCTGTCGGCAAAACTGTCCCGGGAGCATAATGACGCGAATGTCATTGCCATGGGCGCAAGGCTAGTCGGCATCGAAATCGCCAAGGACTGTCTCGATATCTTTTTAAAAACCCCATTTGGCGGCGACCGGCACCAGCGCCGGGTCGACAAATTAACCGCACCAAAATTTGAAGGAGTAGAAGCGTGAGCAATGTCGCAGATATGCAGGATATCCGCCAAACCGGATTTTTCGACTTTTCTGTCGACGAGAGCGATCCGGCAGTGGCTGGCGCGATCAACTCCGAATTGGCACGCCAGCAAAACCAGATCGAGCTGATTGCGTCGGAAAATATCGTTTCCAGGGCAGTGCTGCAAGCTCAGGGCTCGGTCTTCACCAACAAATATGCCGAAGGCTATCCTGGACGCCGCTATTATCAGGGCTGTGCGCCGTCGGATGCGGTCGAGACGCTGGCGATCGAACGCGCCAAGCAGCTGTTTGATTGCGGCTTTGCCAATGTGCAGCCGCATTCCGGAGCGCAGGCCAATGGCGCGGTGATGCTCGCGCTGGTCAAGCCGGGCGATACAATTCTCGGCATGTCGCTCGATGCTGGCGGGCATTTGACCCATGGAGCGAAACCGGCCCAGTCGGGCAAATGGTTCAACGCGATCCAATATGGCGTCAACGACGACGATCACCTGATCAACTATGAAGAAGTCGAGGCGCTTGCCAAGGAACATCAGCCGAAACTGATCATCGCTGGCGGCTCTGCCTATCCGCGCCAGATTGATTTCGCCAAATTCCGTGCGATCGCCGACTCCGTAGGTGCCTTGTTCATGGTCGACATGGCGCATTTCGCCGGACTGGTTGCGACCGGATTGCATCCGAGCCCGCTCGGATTTGCCGATGTCGTGACGACCACGACCCACAAAACCCTGCGCGGACCACGCGGCGGGATGATATTGACCAATGACGAAGCCATTGCCAAGAAGATCAATTCTGCGGTTTTCCCTGGCCTCCAGGGTGGTCCCTTGATGCACGTGATCGCGGCCAAGGCGGTAGCCTTTGGTGAGGCGCTGCGTCCGGAATTCACCAGCTATTGCGCTGCGGTGATTGAAAATGCGAAAATTCTGGCTGCAACGCTCAAGGAACGGGGCGCTGACGTGGTTGCCGGCGGTACCGACACCCATCTAGCGCTGATCGATCTTTCGCCACTGGGCATCACTGGGCGTGACGCCGACGAAGCGCTCGAGCGGGCAGGCATCACCTGCAACAAGAACAGCATCCCCAATGATCCGCAGCCGCCGATGAAGACCAGCGGCATCCGCGTCGGATCACCGGCCGGCACCACCCGCGGCTTTGGTCCTGCCGAGTTCAAGATGATCGGCGATATGGTGGCGGATGTGCTCGACGGTTTGCGCCAGAAAGGCGAGGCGGGGGATCCAGATATCGAAGCCGATGTTCGTGAACGGGTGCAGGCGCTTTGCGACCGTTTCCCGATTTACCAGGATTGATCGGAAAAGCATCACATGCGTTGCCCCTTTTGTGCCCATGACGACAGTCAGGTCAAAGACAGCCGTCCCACCGAGGACAACACAACGATCAGACGCCGGCGTCAGTGCGAAGGTTGTGGCGCTCGGTTCACGACATTTGAACGCGTGCAATTGCGTGAAATAACGGTGGTCAAAAGCGAGGACCGCAAGGAACCGTTTGACCGGTCGAAGATTGATCTCTCGGTGGCTCTGGCTTGCCGCAAACGGGGCCTGGCCCAAGAGCAGATGGATCAGCTTGTTTCCGGTATCCAGCGCCAGCTGGAAACCAGCGGAGAAACCGAAATTCCTTCGCAGAAAATCGGCGAGATGGTGATGGACGGCCTGAAGGCGCTCGACAGCGTCGCCTACATACGCTTTGCCTCGGTCTATAAGGATTTTACCGAAGCCAAGGATTTCAAGGAATTTGCAGGTACTCTGAAAGACGTCGGCGGCGTGTGAGCAACCAACCCGCAATCATATTGGTCAATCCGCAGCTCGGGCAAAATATCGGCAAGGCGGCACGGGCGATGCTGAATTTCGGGCTGACCGAAATGCGCATTGTAAAACCGCGCGATGGCTGGCCCAATCCGGATGCCGGTCCATCGGCTTCGGGCGCGGATCAGGTGCTTGAACATGCCCAGGTTTTTGAAACGACCGCCGAGGCGGTCGCGGATTGTGCTCATGTCTATGCCACTACGGTGCGCAAACGAAGCATGACCAAGACGGTACTCACGCCATGGGAAGCTGCTGAAGATATGGCGCAGGCGAGCGGGAAATGCGCGATATTGTTCGGGCCGGAGCGTGCCGGTCTTGAAATTGTCGATGTCGAACTGGCGCGCAAGATCATCACCGTACCGATCAACCCGGAATTCGGATCGCTCAATCTGGCCCAGGCTGTTATCCTTGTGGCTTATGAAATATCCAAGATGGACAGCGTCGGCAATGTCCAGCCGACGCTGGAAAAGAAACTGGCTGAACCGGCTCCGCAGAAAGAGCTCGATATGTTCTACGAGCATCTCGAACGGGCGCTGGATAAAAACGGCTATTTCTACCCGGCGGAACGGGCTGGAGCGACGAAAGTGACGCTCCGCAATATGCTGACCAAGCCGGCGTGGACGAATGAAGAGGTAAAGACCTGGCGCGGCGTTATCTCGTCGCTGGAACGGCCGCCACGCAAGGACAAAGCCGAAAAGCCTTGATGGTTGGCGCTATTTGCGCAGCTGGTCCCATTTCTGCAATTCATAGCTTATCGACGTTTCGACCAGCATTTCCCAGATCGCGGCCATCGTGGGTACGGGAACGCCTGCTTGTTCTGCCAGATGTTTGACGTTTTGAAGAACAGCAGCCTTGCGCGCTTCATCACGCACGGCGTTGCGATCCTGCTTGATCCGCGCGGCGGCGTCCATGCAGGCGAAACGCTGGGCCATCAGGGCAATGATTTCCGCGTCGACACGGTCGACCTGTTCGCGGACATCGGTCATGGTTTCCATGGGCGGCAGTGGCTTGGGGTCATTCATGCCAGCCCAATAATCGTCACTCGTCAGAGAGTCGAGGCCTGCCGGTCGTATTGGCAAGATTTTCGCGGGTGAACGATGTTGACAATCGGAGCTTTGCTCGCCATAGGCCCGCTCTTGCAATTGGCTCCGCACCCCGGTGAAGCGGTGGCCGCATCAATACTCATGGTTTTGATGGTGCGTTCCGGGAAGACTTAGAAACAGCAAATGAGGAGTCATTGATATGACCAAACGTACCAGTTCAAAATATAAACTTGATCGCCGTATGGGCGAGAATATTTGGGGCCGCCCCAAATCTCCCGTCAATCGTCGTGACTATGGCCCAGGCCAGCACGGTCAGCGCCGCAAGGGCAAGCTGTCCGACTTCGGTATCCAGTTGCGCGCCAAGCAGAAGCTCAAGGGCTATTACGGCGATGTGACGGAAAAGCAGTTCCGCCGCGCTTATAAAGAAGCCGCAGCGATGAAGGGCGATACCAGCCAGAACCTGATCGGCCTGCTCGAACAGCGTCTCGACATGGTTGTCTATCGCGCCAAGTTCACTCCGACCATCTTTTCTGCCCGTCAGCTCGTAAGCCACGGACATATCCGGGTAAACGGCGTCAAATGTAATGTTGCATCGCGCAAGGTTGTACCGGGCGACGTGATTTCGCT
>NZ_JBALUT010000079.1:0-11042 GCF_036963705.1 Parasphingorhabdus sp.
ATTGAATGAGGCCTAGGAAATTTCCCATCGTCCATCCAGCGATAGATGGTTGATCGTCCTAGTCCGACACGGTGCTGGACTTCTTTCAGACGGAGCAAACGTGCCGCAGGCGGATCTGGCAGTTTATTTGGCTCAATATCAAGCATATCCGCCTCCATGTGCGCGATCGAAGCCATCGCCCAGAAGCGTATCCTTCCGGGCGAGGTCGTCCATGTGCTCAGCGAGCAGTCGCGCGACGCGTTGAGCAGTCCCCTTCGCCCAATGCGGTTTGACACCGTGGAGGTGATCACCAAGCTGGGTTTCTAGGACATCTGGCAAATGGCGAACCAGTTCTTCAAAAAACAAGGCTAGATCCGTTTGCATCCAGCGTGATGCCTTGTCCTGATCTGAAGCTAGATAAAGAAGCAAATGGGCATGCGGCGATGCGCCCGTGCCATATAATATACGCAAGGCTTCACTTACGGTAGCTTCGCGTTTGCCGGCCAAGATACGCCGCATCGTGCCCCGGTCAATTTCAGCCGCGCGCGCAATGCGCACTTGAGAACGGCCTGATGTTGAGGCCGCCTGATTAAGCAGCATAGATACGCCGGCTTTGATATGCGCCTCGGAAATTCCATTGGTTTCAGTCATGTCATTCATCCTGTCTTTAAGAGAACGAATCACCTGATATCTTGAAGGCGCACCTGTAGGAAAATGAAAAGAACATAAATAGAACAAATAGGAAATTACGAATCAACTGATCCGGGTTTCCTGTTCTGTTAAAAACAGCTTCTGTTTAAATGAGAACAACTGCTGTGCTGGCCTGAACAGTTCCGGGCAGATTAGCGCAATCGCTGTTCGGCTATGCCCATTTCCCTTCCAAATTGTCGCTTTTAGCTTGGGATACATCCAATTTGGCATTTCCTGTTTTCCTACAGGCGGATCACCGATGCACAAAGAACATACAGCGAACGCATGCTGTTTCATGTTTCTCAAGCGAAAGTGATTTTCTATGACCAATATTTCTCAAACACGCCGGCGCGCATCCGATTATCTCATTCCAGCAGCCGTTGCGCTTCTGTGTGCAACGGCTGCCTATGCGGGCGCAGACAATACCTTTGATCCTGCGCTGGCAAAATTTACCGACTTTCTAGAAGGTTCTGGTGGCAAGATCATTACCGTTCTCAGTCTGGCTGCGGGGCTTATTGGTCTTGCATCCGGACGCTTTTCATTGGGGCAAATCGCGGTACCCGTAGGCGTCGGTATCGGCGTCGGGACCGGCGTTCCCATCGTCACCTCTGTTGTCACGGCAGTCATTTAACGACTGCGACCGGCAAGGAGGGCGGCACAAATGGCTGACAGATATCTTTTGCCCCGGCGGCTTGATGATCCCGAACTCATCGGATTTTGGACGATCGACGAGTTTCTTGGCCTGATCATCCCGTTCGCCTGGGGCATATTAGCGCAGCATATTTTTGTAGGAATCGCACTAGCATTTGTCGCCTGGTTCGCTCTTCGAAAAGCAAAATCTGGCGGTGCGAGCGCGCAGCTCCTGCATGCTGTCTATTGGTATCTGCCCGGTTCGTTTCTGGGATTGAGAGCCACGCCGCCCTCCTACTGCCGACTTCTGGCCGGTTGAAAGAGGAGAAGATGGAAGCACAAATAGCACATCAATCGGCCCAGCGCCTGCTGCGGCAACGCAACTGGCTGGCCCTCTTAGCTGCGGGGTTAGCGGTAACTAGTCTGGTCGCCATTGCAGCTGGATCAATGCAGCCGCGTGAAATCGTGCTGGTACCTGTAACCGGACAATCGCTGACTTTATCGAGCGCAGGCGTGTCCCGTGAATATATGGAGCTCGTCACCCGCGATACCGCTCTCATGCTGCTCAACCGCAGCCCTGAAGGGCTTGATTACTGGATGGAGCAGATTCTCAAACTGGCCGATCCCAGCGCCCATGGGCGCCTGAAATCAGAATTGGTTAAAATCGTTTCCGAACAACGCGGCTCCGATATTGCCCAGGCGTTTGTCATCCGTTCGCTTGTCATCGATCCGAAAGAACTCAAGTCTGAAGTGACCGGAACACTCAAGACGTTTGTCGGCGCGCAGGTAATTGCCAGCGAGGAGCGTAAATTTGTCTTTAGCTGGACCTACTCAGGCCTTCGGCTTGCGCTGACCGGTTTTGCGCAGATCCCAACCGAGCGCGATCAACAAATTCAGCAGAAATCAATCGAGAAGGATGCCTCGTCATGAGCAGCATATCATTCACCCTGCCTGCCTGTCTTTTAGGCAGCGGCATAGCGAGCATCAGTTGGGGCATTACGCGAATTCCCGATACCGGATTTAAAACTCTTGGCGTGGCATTACTTATTACCGCCCTTTCATTCAGCGCATCACCGGCTTTGGCAGACCAGTTTGTCGAGGCGGCAGATAATGCAAAAATTGACTGCACATTATCGCGCGATGAGCTGACCCGCATTGCTTTGGTTGGTGACGAGTTTTCAAGTGTTTCAAAAATCGCTTCGGGCTATCCCTATAATGATTTCGGGGTAACGCACGAACCGGTGCGCGGCGATATTTATATTTCCGTGCCGCCCAGCTTTGCCAGTGACAGCGCTAGCTTCTTTGCCACCAGTAAACAGGGGTTTGTCTATAAATTCGTCTGTCACACGGCCCCTGTTGAAGCGCATCAGCTTTTTATAACTAATCCCGCCCTTGCAAAACCGGAGGCGGAGACATGGGAAAACGAAAGAAGCGAAGAACAGACCATCATTGCTTTGGTGAAAGCGGTGGCGGAGGGCACAGCGCCTCCCGGTTACAGCGTGCGCCAGCGGATGACGCGGCCTGTTCGAACCGGATCCATCGAAGTCCAGCTCATCGCAGAATATCGCGGCGCAGGTTTTAACGCGCAGCAATTCATTCTCACCAATCGCGGAAGAACCGCAGTCGAACTCAATGAAGAAGAGCTCGCACCCAAATCTGCGCGCGCAATTTCCCTTGCCCAAAACACACTGGGGGCCGGAACAAGCACATCGGCCTTTGTTGTCACCGCGACCCGGGGGGCAGACCAATGAGCGACGTCAAAACGGCAACCCAGGCTGCGGACACAGAAGCAGAACCCGGACATGCGCGCGCTGGCCTCAACAAGAAGATCGCGCGGCGGCAAAATATGCTGCTTGCCGGTATTGGCAGTCTCGCACTGATCGCAGGCGGTTGGTTTCTGTTTGCCGGTGATGGCGATGAAAAAGGTACGCAAGAAAGCGGCATAGTGACCATTGACGCTGGCAGTCTGGTCAACCGCAATCTCTCCCAGCGCGAGTTTGTCGCGGCTTATGAAAACCGGCTCAATAAACTCACGCAGGATCAAAAGGCGCTCAAGGAAGCGCAGCTCCCTACACGAGAAATAGAGGAACAGATTGAAGCGCTTCGGCTCGAAAACAGCGAAATGCGCGCCAACGGGCAAGCAGCCATCGATGCGATTTCAGCGGAAAACGCGGGTCTGAAAACGCAGCTGGAAGAGAAAGACGCGCCGCCGCCCCCAACAACGCCGCCAACCTATGGTCCGCGAGGCGGAGATTTTGACCGTCAGTCTGCATCGCTTGGATCGCCCGATGGTACAGAAATTTCGCCAGGTGGTTCTCCAACGAGCGAGGTAAAAATCCTCAATTTCGGAAGCGCAGAGCAGGGATCGAAATTTACCAAGAAACGCACATCGGAAATATCACCGGTGCTGGTTGAAGACAGTCCGGAATATCTGCCGCCCAACAGCTATGCACCTGCAAAAGTCATCGTCGGCGTTGATGCCTCGGTCGGGGTTGCCAGTCAGAGCGATCCGCTTCCAGTTGTATTGCGCATTACCGGCCCTGCCCGCTCGGTAATCAAGAACGGCAAGCTGCTCACCACCAATATCACTGGATGCATTGTTAACGGCGCAGCGCGCGGCGATCTGTCATCAGAGAAGGTCTATGTGAAACTCGCCCGCATGACCTGCGATCAGCCAGGCGGACGGGTTGCCGTCAGCGAGGTCAAAGGGTTTATCAGCTTTGCCGGTAAATCCGGCGTGCGCGGCCGCGTTGTCAGCCGCGAAGGCAATCTTGTCAGTCAAGCCCTGCTTGCCGGGATTGTCGGCGGGTTTGGGCGCGGCTTTTCCGCCAATGCCAACGGCATATTTTCCGGTCAGATTGGCGCGGACGGGAAACGCGATAGCCTATCGGGCGCGGACATATTGACCGGCGGTCTTGGCCAGGGCGCTGGCGATGCCGCCGATACTGTCTCCAAATATCTCATCGAACGAGCCGAACAATATCAACCTGTCGTCGAGATGCCGACCGGCATCGATGTCGAGATCGTCTTTCTCGACGGCGTCCACGTAAGGAGTGAAAAAAAGTGAATTTCAAATATCAGAAACTAGGCAGGAACCTAAAATCAAAGGCGGCAGCCATTGCGCTTGCTGTTGCAAGCGGCGGGATGGTTTCCGGCCTTGTTGCAGCCAGCTTCATTTCTGCTCCAGCCAATGCCGCAGCAGTGCTCCAGGATGTTCGAACGGCTATCGAGCTGCGCCTCCCGAAAACACCCATTACCAGCCTCACCTGTCAGGGTTTTGGCGGCCTTTGCGAGGTCGTATCGGAAAAGACATTATTCTATATTGATGAACGCGCGCGCTATCTATTTGTCGGGCGTCTGTACGATATGGAAAGCCGGGCAGACCTGACGGCGGCAAAACTGCTCGAGCTTAATCCGCAGCTGCTGGTCGCAGGATCTGCGGGCGCAAATGCCAGCAAGCAGAATACTGCGGAACAGCGCGCCAACAAACTAGTCTCCAAAGTTCCCGTCGCGGACTTAAAGCCGTCGGGCGCGGTCCATTGGGGATCCAAGTCCGGGCCCAAGCTCATCGTATTTTCCGACTTCAATTGCAGCTATTGTAAGCGTCTGACGGCAGAACTCAAAAAAGCACGCGTGCGCGTCGAAGAGCGACCAATTTCGATTCTGGGCGAAAAGAGCCGAAAACTGGCCGAAGCGGTGATCTGTTCGCGTGATCCTGCAAAGGCATTGCACCAAGCCTATTCCGGCGAAACACCAAAGAAGCAAAAGTCATGCGACACCTCGGGTCTTGATGCCAATGAGGCCTTTGCACGAAGCCACGGTTTTTCCGGGACGCCGGTCATGGTGCGCGCAAGTGATGGCGCGGTGCTTGAAGGATATCGCGGCGCTTCTGAAATCCGCGCGTTCCTGAACTCCAATCCAAAAGGTGCAAAATGACACGCGCGCGCTTTCCATTGGGCTTGATTGCGCTTTCCTGCGTCTCACTGGCATCCTGCGCTAGTCTGGGCAGCAATATTAGCGGCAGTTTTGATTGCAAGGCGCCGGGCGGTAGCTGCGCGCCAACATCGCAAATTGATGCAGCGGCGAGCGTTGCTATGATCGATCGAGTTCCATCAAGTGGCAGGCGAGGTCTGATATCGGCGACGCAAACCGCGCGGACGGGCGAACGGGTGCTCAAGATTGTCTTTCCCGGATTTGTCGATGCGTCGGGTAATTTGCATGAAGCCCGCAGCGTGCACGTAGTCGCAAGATCTCCCGACTGGGCTTCTACATTGGCTGACGATGATATAAATATCGCGAGGCAAATGGCGCGCGATATCTCCAGTGGGGCCAAGCAAGAACCCAAAGACACTTCCGGTGGCGCGCTTAGCGCAGACGATAACTCCAGCGAAACGCCATCAGAATCGATGGACGACGCTGATCCATTTTTCAAAAACTCATATAATTTGCCCTCGCGTGGTTCGTACCCCTTGACCGTGCGAGAGGCAATTGCCGGTGCAAACATGCCGGCAATCGAGGGGTTCGATGGGCTCCCTCCCCCAGCAAGTCGAACCCCTCACCCTGTTTTGAGAGCAATCACGAAAGATGGTCTGCCAAGTATTGAGGCCATCGAAGCCGCCAAGATACGCGGGACCAACAGACTGCCCAGCCAGGAGAAGGGAAGATGACCTTCTCCATTCCATCTGCGCGCGCAAAACTATTGTCGGGACTGTTTGGTGATCACCAAACCGCTGACCATGCAAAACCGAGCATCGCGCTCGATATGCTGTCGGACTGGCTGCCATACCGGGTTTTTGATACCGGGCCGCGGCTGTATCGCAACGCGCGCTCAAAAGGATTTATATTGTCCGCCGCGCCGCTGATTGGCGCGGATGAACGCACGGGTGAAATATTGGGGCAGTTTTTTTCAGAAGGCATGCCCGAAGGCGCGTGCTTGCAGATTTTACATTTTGCCAGCCCGCGCATTGGCCAGGTAGTCGCCCCGTGGTTTGCCAAGCGCTACGCACAGGGCGGCGTATATGAAGCAATGGCGCGCCATAGATCAAAAAGGCTTTATGATCTGGTCTGGGAAAGCGGATCTGCCCATGCGCCATTTCATGCCCGCTGCCATAATTTGGTTATATCGCTGGGCGTTCCAGACACCGCAAATGTCGATGATAACGAACTTACGCAGTGCCGCGACGGGCTTATCGGCGTACTGACGTCTCTTGGCATTGATGCAAATGAAATGGAACCGCAGGAACTCATCGCGCTCGTTGATGATTTGACCTCTCCTACGACGGCACCGCAAGAGGACCGAACCGAATATAATCCGCTCGACGATATCGCCAGTCAAGCGATCCGCCGTGATATTGAACTCGAAGCCCACGACGACCGGATGATCTTGCGCACCGAACGGTTCCGGGAAATCGGGCGCAGCGCTGATGGCACACCTGAGATCGGTGCTATTTATCCCGATGCCTTCGATATCCGGCATTTTGGCGTGAGGCAAATGCCTGAACGATGGGCGCCTTGGGAATGCGCGCGGCTAATCGGTGACATGTTCACCGACAAACTGCGGTTTCCCTGCCCGGCTGCGACTATGCTGTGTCTGGTCTATCCCGACCGCGAGGGCGCGTCTGCAAAAGCCGGTTTCAAATTCATGCGCACGACCAGCCTCAGCCAATCCAAAAGCGCGCGGTTTCTGCCCAAGCTCGCCCAGCAATCTTCCGAATGGAGCCATGTCCAGGCAGAATTGCAGGCTGGCAAAAGACTGGTGCAATTGTTTTACGGCGTAACCAGCTATTCGCCACTCGGCCTCGGCGATGCACATGAACGCTCGATCAAGGCTATCTACAAGGCTGCTGGTTGGGATTTGGCCGACGAGCGCTTTCTCCAGCTCCACGGGCTGATCGCCGCCATGCCCATGACACTGGCGGATGGTCTTGCCCATGATCTCAAACGCTTAAAGCGCCTTAAAACCATGCTTTCGACAAGCGCGGCTCATATTGCGCCGTTGCAGGGCGAGTTTCTGGGCGGGCCGCTGCCACATCTGCTGCTGGTCGGCAGGCGCGGGCAGCCATTCTATTGGTCGCCATTTGAAAATGACGCGGGCAATCACAATGTCGCGATCTGCGGTAAATCCGGTTCCGGAAAATCGGTATTGCTTCAGGAAATGTGCGCGAGCCTGCGCGGCGCGGGCGCGAAAGTCGTTGTGATTGATGACGGCCGCTCGTTCGAGCATTCGGTTAAATTGCAAGGCGGGCGTTTTGTCGAGTTTACCCTCAAATCCGGTTTCTCGCTCAATCCATTCTCGATGATTGATGATGTGCGCGCTGCCGAAGACGATGATTATAAGCTCGACTGCATTGCGATGATCAAAGCGATTGTCGGTCAAATGGCGCGGCACAGCGACCGGCTTACCGATACAGAGCGCGGCCTGATCGATCAGGCTGTTACAACAGTCTGGGAAGCGCTGGGAAGCGGCGGCACCATTAATGATGTAGCAACAGCGTTCGCAGGCATTTCCAATCCCGTAGCCGATGATCTGAGCGTTGCCATCGGACCCTATATGAGCGGCGGAAGCTATGGCGGCTTTTTCGAAGGCCAGGCAAGTATTGCGCTCGATGATGATTTTACAGTTTTTGAAATGTCTGACCTGGCAACGCGCGAGGATCTGAGATCGGTCATTCTTTGCGCTATCATGTTCATGACCAGCCAAGCCATGACCCAAAGCCCGCGCAGCACCAAGAAATTGCTTTTGATTGATGAAGCATGGTCGCTCCTTAAAGGCGGCTCGATGGGCGAGTTTGTTGAAACCTATGCGCGTACTGCACGCAAATATGGCGGCGCGCTGGCAACAGCCACGCAGTCACTCAATGATTATTATAAATCAGACGGCGCTACCGCAGCGCTCGAAAATAGTGACTGGATGCTGGTGCTCCAGCAAAAACCGGAAACCATTGCCGACTTCCGCAAAAACGACCGTCTCGACATGGATGATCGCACCGAAACGTTGATCCGCAGTTTAAAACGTTCGGGCGAGGAATATAGCGAGGTCTTTATCAAAGGCCCGGAAACGCAAGCCATTGGACGCCTGGTTCTCGATCCCTATTCCGCCTGCATCTATTCTTCTTCGCCCGATGTTTATGCTGCGATCGAGGCTGAGCAGGAAGCGGGTGCTTCTCTGGCACAGGCGATCGCCCGCGTGTCCGGTGTTGGCGCCGACAATCGGAAGGGCAAGCACAATGCCTGACAAAACCGATACGCTGTTTGATTCTTATCTTTCCCTTGGGACAAGCAAGGACCGGCGCTGCAATCGCGCTCCGTTCCCACTAAAGCAGTTTTTTCAAACCACTTGCCACATCATGCTGGAAGCATCGTTGTTCACCATGAGCTCGGTATTGATGGCGCTCGGCCTGCCGCTGTGCTTTTTCCTGCTGTTATCGGGCTGGGATTTGCTCGGGCTGTTCACGCATCTGGACAATATGAGCAGCCGCTATCTCGAAGCGGACGGGATACGCAGATTGGCGTTTTCTAGCGATCTTAAAATCATATTCTTTGGGTCTACTGCTCTGATCGCGGCGCTTCGGATGCCAGGGTTTACCAGGCGGATAGCGGGTAGCTTTCCCATAAGGAGCAAGACATGAGCAAATTTGCAATTTTCTCAGAGCATCTGCCAAGCGGGCGATCAGTTATCATGGTCCTTCTGGTCACGGCGGCGATTTTGTGGATCATCTGGGTCAGCTTGCGTCTGATCGAACCTAACAAGCAACAAATAGTGCAGGTCCGCATGTCCGAGATCATGCGGGATTTCGTTGACGCAGAAGCAAAGGGCGCAACTGATCCGGAAGTGACGCGCGAGGCCATTGCCCGGTATCTCAAAGCAACCGAAGCGGCGGTGGATGATTTGGGCCGTAGCGGACATGTGATTTTGGTTGCTGAAGCCGTGCTCTCCAAAAATACACCCGATGCCACGTTGCAGCTTAAAGTCAAAATCGCCCAAAAACTGGAAAACGACAGCCGGGAGAAACCGCAATGAGCGCTCTCATATCCCGCCTGAAACGCCCGCTTGTTCTGGCAATGCTGGCAGCGATCCCGTTGCTCTACGCGCCGATAGCCAAATTCAGCGACAACCATGCGCTCTTGATCAATGCCAGTCCCAGCCTGCCCAACTGGGCATTCTGGCTGGATAAGAATTTTACCCCTTCTCGGGGCGCGTTGATATTCTTCGAGCCACCGCGTTCAGAACTACTCATCAATCACTTTGGCGCGAAACCGCAGATCTTCGGAAAGCGGATATTGGGCATGCCGGGCGATCGGGTTCGCCATGACGGCAAAAATGTCTTTATCAACAATAGGCTTGTGGCGCGAACCAAACCCAGAACCCGTAAAGGGGCAGCGCTTACCAAAGGTCCAGTAGGCATCATTCCGGGCGGCTGCTATTATGTCGGAACGTCCCACAAACATGGCTTTGATAGCCGCTATGGCGAGATTGGTTTCATTTGCGCGCCCCGGATTATTGGCACCGGGAGGGCAATATTGTGAACAGACTATCTTTGCCTTTCCTCATTACGGCCCTGCTGTCGTCACCGGCATTGGCGCGCGACTATGGCCAGCAGGGTACGCATTTCCCGATTATCGAACCGGATTTACTCGAACAGATTCAGTCGCGCCTTCAGACCATGGACAAGAACGGTGACATTGACCGGCTCAACCAGAAACTCAAAGCGCGCACCATAGCGCGAGTAAACCGCCCCAAGCCAGTTGCAGGATTGGTGAGAGCGACAAAAGCCACCACGCGCTTGTTCGATCCAACCATCACATTGCAGGCCGATATATTGGATCATGATGGGCGCAGGATCTGGGCCAAAGGAACCAGGGTCAATCCTCTCGATACCGTTCCATTGCGCACGGCGTTGATTTTTTTAGACGGCGATGACCCCGCGCAGCTCGAATGGGCATTTGCGCAAAAATCAAAGACGGCAAAACTCATTCTGACAAAGGGTGCACCGCTTCAACTTATGAAAGCTCGGCAACGACGTTTCTATTTTGATCAGAGCGGAAAACTGACCGCGCATTTCGACATCAAGGCGCTACCCGCAATGGTCGATCAACAGGGCCGGATGCTGCGCATCCGCCAATTTGCGCTTTCCGGGGAGCAGGAGCGAAGCCAATGAAAACATTGTTTCGAAAAATCTTCAGATTAAAACCCGTATGGCTCTTGCTCGTGCTGGCATTCAGCCTGCTTGTCTCATCGCCAGCGCGCGCCGATGCGGGCCCTGGCCGCTGCACCGGCAAATTTGTCAATCCGATCACCGATATCTGCTGGTCCTGTCTGTTTCCTCTGTCAATTGGCGCTTTGGATATCTGGCCATCGAGCAGACCTGATCCTAAAAACCCCGCGCTGCCCGTATGCCTTTGCGGTTTGCGCCCCGGCATTGCGATGGGGTTCTGGGAGCCGGTGCGGCTTGCCGATGTCAGCATGAAGCCCTGGTGCTTTGTCAATCTGGGCGGGCTCAAGATCGATCCCGGATTTGATATTGGCTATCGTTCCATCTCGGGACCATCGGCCATTGGCGGCGCGAGCCAATATTATTCCAGCTGGCATGTCCACTGGTATGCTTATCCGCTAATCTACTGGATGGAGATTGTTGCTGATTTTCTCTGCCTTGAAGCAGGATCTATCGACATTCTTTATATTTCCGAGATTGATCCGCTGTGGCAAGACAGTGAACTCACTGCGATCATCAATCCAGAAGCAG
>NZ_JBALUT010000080.1:0-10723 GCF_036963705.1 Parasphingorhabdus sp.
CGTGAAGGTAATCGCTCCGTGGCGCGAATGGGATCTGACCAGCAGGACCCGGCTGATCGAATTTGCCGAAAAACACCAGATTCCGATTCCCAAGGACAAGCGCGGAGAATCGCCATTTTCCTGCGATGCCAATATGTTGCACACGTCTTCGGAAGGCAAAGTGCTGGAAGATCCGTGGGAAGAGGTACCGGATTATGTCTATTCGCGGACCAATAATCCGGAAGATGCGCCCGATAAACCCGAATATATCACCGTCGATTTCGAGCGCGGTGATGGCGTAGCAATCAATGGCGAGGGCATGAGCCCGGCGACTTTGCTCGAGAAGCTCAACGATTATGGCCGTGAACATGGCATTGGCCGGCTCGATCTGGTCGAAAACCGCTATATCGGGATGAAATCGCGCGGCATGTATGAAACGCCGGGCGGAACCATCTATCACGCTGCGCATCGCGGCATCGAGCAATTGACGCTGGATCGCGGCGCGGCCCATCTGAAAGACGAGCTGGCACCGCGCTATGCCGAACTGGTCTACAACGGCTTCTGGTTCTCGCCAGAGCGCGAGATGCTGCAGGCCGCGATTGACCATAGCCAGGCACGGGTCAATGGTACGGTCCGGCTGAAGCTCTACAAGGGGTCGGTTGATGTCGTCGGGCGGAAATCACAGGACAGTCTCTACAGCGAGAAAGTTGTCACATTTGAAGATGACGCTGGTGCATATGACCAGAAAGACGCCGAGGGATTCATTAAGCTTAACGCGTTGCGGTTGAAATTGCTTGGCAAGCGCAATGGCTAGTATCTGCAGTGTTCCGCGCTTGTCGCGGAGTTGCGGTGGCAATGGGATGATATGTCTTGCCGCTATCGTAATAACTGCGGGGCATAGTCTGTGCTGATTCCATTGCTCCTGCTCCTCGCCGGATTTGTCGTGCTCATAGTCGGTGGCGAACTGCTCGTGCGCGGCGCAGTCCGCGTGGCCGAAAGGGCAGGGATGTCCGAGCTGTTGATCGGTTTGACCATAGTCGGTTTCGGTACGTCTGCACCCGAACTGGTGGCCAGCGTGGAAGCGGCGCTTGCCGGATCGCCCGGGATCGCCTGGGGGAATATCGTCGGTTCCAACCTTGCGAACAGTCTGCTCATTCTAGGTACCGCTTCGATGATCCTGCCCGTGGTAGTGCCCAGAGGCCCATTGTGGCGTGATGGCGGGCTCGCATTGGCTGCAACCGTTGTTTTGTGGCTGGTCGCCAGCACTACTGGTATCACGATCGCCATCGGCAGTGCTTTCCTGATCGTTTTATTGGCTTATCTCGCCTATGCTTATCGAGCAGAACGCACGCAGCCGGTCGGGGCTACGGCATTGCATGAAAAAGCCGAAGCTTTGGAGGTTTCAGACACGCATTTGCACGATGCAGAGCCACTCTGGCGATCAATATTGATTCTTGTTTTGGGGATCGTCCTGATTGTGATGGGCGGCCGGTGGCTGGTCGATGGTGCGATTGATCTGGCGCGGCTGGTCGGCATGAGCGAAGCAGTTATAGGTTTGACCGTTATCGCAATTGGTACTTCGCTGCCGGAACTCGTCACTTCGGTGATTGCGGCTTATAAAGGCGCGAGCGCTGTGGCTTTGGGGAATGTTCTGGGTTCGAATATTTTCAATCTGCTGCTGATTGGCGGTGTCACCGCCGTGATTGCGCCTGGCACTATTCCCGGTGAAATCACCAACTTCGGACTTCCGGTCTTGATCGCTGCTTCCGTCCTGCTCCTGATATTTGCCGCGACCGGGCGAAAGATAACGCGCTGGGAAGGTGGAATATTGCTGGCGACCTATCTGGTCCTGCTCGTCTATAATGTCGTGGCGGTTTGAATCAGGCGTTGCAATTTCGAGAATCTGTCTCTAAATACAAGTCATCCCAACATTGTGAGATTTGAAGGGGCTGGCGCCAGACGGGGCCGGCAGCCAACGCTTTGCATTTTGAAATGGAATTTAATTGACTGATATCGCGACACTGACAGACCTGATTAAGCCGGAAGCAGATGCTTTGGGCTTTGATCTGGTGCGGGTGGAGTTCGTGTCCGGAGCGGAAGAACCCACGCTGCAGATCATGGCCGAGCGGCCGGATACCGGACAGCTCGGTATCGATGATTGCGCTGCCTTGTCGCGGCGCATCTCGGCGAAGTTCGATGTCATGGAAGAAGAAGGCCGCGACCCGATTGATCATGCCTATCGTCTGGAAGTCAGCTCTCCCGGCATTGACCGGCCGTTGACCCGGATAAAAGATTATGAAAACTGGGCTGGTTATGAAGCGCGGGTCAGCCTGATCGATGCGGTTGCTGGCAAGAAACAGCTTCGCGGTCTGCTCGAGGGCATTGACGGCGACATAATAAAGATTGACGATCGTGAGACGGGAAGTCAGGAGACGCCCCTGACGAATGTCCATAGCGCGAAATTGATTCTGACCGATGCTCTGATAGCTGCGACCATTCCGGTTTCGACAGCAGGTGCGGACGAAATCGAAGAACAGACTTTAGAAGAACAGGAAGACTAATCATGGGCAGTGCTATTTCAGCCAATAAAGCCGAGTTGCTTGCTATCGCGACCGCCGTTGCGACGGAAAAAATGATCGACAAGTCGATCGTTATCGAAGCGCTGGAAGAAGCGATCCAGAAGGCGGCTCGCGCTCGCTATGGTGCAGAAAATGACATTCGCGCTAAACTAGACGTCAAAACCGGCGATTTGCGCCTGTGGCGGGTTGTCGAAGTGGTCGACGAAGTTGAAGATTATTTCAAGCAGGTCGATATTAAACAGGCTGAAAAGCTGGAACCCGGCGCGAGCGTTGGCGACTTCATCGTCGATCCGCTGCCAGAAGTCGATCTCGGCCGCATCGATGCGCAGTCGGCCAAGCAGGTCATTTTCCAGAAGGTTCGCGATGCCGAACGCGAACGGCAGTTTGAAGAATTCAAGGAACGTGCCGGAGAGATCATCACCGGTGTCGTGAAATCGGTTGAATTTGGCCATGTAGTCGTTGACCTAGGTCGCGCAGAGGGCGTTATTCGCCGCGACCAGCAAATTCCGCGCGAAGCTGCTCGGGTTGGTGATCGTGTTCGTTCCCTCATTCTTGATGTGCGCCGCGAGAACCGCGGACCACAGATTTTCCTTTCCCGCGCACATCCCGATTTCATGCGGCATTTGTTCGCACAGGAAGTGCCGGAAATTTATGATGGCATCATCGAAATTAAGGCAGCAGCCCGCGACCCGGGCTCTCGCGCAAAGATCGGTGTGATTAGCCATGATAGTTCGATTGATCCGGTTGGCGCATGCGTCGGCATGAAGGGTAGCCGTGTTCAGGCCGTCGTGCAGGAAATGCAGGGCGAAAAAATCGACATCATTCCCTGGTCCGAAGATATTGCAACATTTGTTGTGAACGCGTTGCAGCCAGCGACGGTTAGCCGGGTTGTGATTGACGAGGAAGAAGGCCGGATCGAGGTTGTTGTTCCTGATGATCAGCTCAGCCTTGCTATCGGTCGTCGCGGACAGAATGTTCGCTTGGCCTCGCAGCTGACCAGTCTCGCCATCGATATCATGACCGAAGCGGACTCGAGCGAAAAACGCCAAGCCGAATTTGCTGCTCGTACCGAGATGTTCCAGGAAGATCTGGACGTTGACGAAACATTGTCGCAATTGCTGGTGGCTGAAGGCTTTAGCGAGCTTGAAGAAGTTGCTTATGTTGCACCGGAAGAAATCTCCAGCATCGAAGGCTTTGACGACGAGCTTGCAGCTGAATTGCAAAATCGTGCGATTGAAGCGCTGGATCGTCGTGAAGCGGTCGCTCGTGAAAAGCGTACCGAACTGGGCGTAGAGGATGCGATTGCAGAATTGCCGCATCTGACCGAAGCCATGTTGGTGACGCTCGGCGAAGCCGGCCTGAAAACGCTGGACGATGTTGCTGATCTCGCGACCGACGAACTGGTTCTGAAGCGTAAATCGGAACCGCGCCGCCGCAATGATACCCGTAAGCCAGAACCGGATGGTGTATTGGCCCAATATGGCCTGACCGAAGAGCAAGGCAACGAAATCATCATGGCAGCCCGTGCGCACTGGTTCGAGGATGAAGACGAGCCAGCCGTAGCTGCCGCGACAGAAGAAACCGGGGAGGACGCAGATGCGGAATCCACCCAATGAGACGCGGTCTAACCCTCTAGATCGCACGTCACACCGTAAATGCATTTTAACCGGAGAGAGCTTTCCTCCGGAGCAATTGGTACGACTAGCGATGGGGCCCGATGGACAAATTGCACCTGATGTCAGGGCAAAGGCGCCGGGTCGCGGGGCCTGGATTAGTGTTGACCGTGCTGCGCTTGATACGGCTCTGGCCAAGGGCCAGCTCAAAGGCGCGTTATCGCGTGCTTTCAAGACCGGCCAGCTGGATATTCCGGATAATCTGACAGAACAGCTTGAAAAGGCGCTAAAACGCGCCACTTTAGACAGGCTGGGTCTTGAGGCGCGGGGTGGAACTTTACTCACCGGGTCGGAAAAGATTGAAACTGCGGCGAGGCGCGACGAGCTGTTCATGCTGCTCCACGCGTCCGATGCCGGGCGAGACGGGTCGTCAAAACTGGCGCAGGCCTGGCGTGTTGGAAGCGACCGTGAAGGCGAAGATTTGCACGGGATAACTTTGCCAGTGGACCGCCAGGGGCTTTCTGTGGCATTGGGCCGCCAGAATGTTGTTCATATCGGGATAACTGATAGACGCGCGGCCGAGCGGGTTTCGCATATGCTGGCGAGATGGATCCGGTTCATGGGCTCCGATGAAATACCGGATGCGGCGGAAGAGAAGGTTGCGTGATTTGGCTTAGGAAAGCCGAGTAATATATTGATAATATCTATTTTTAGGGATTAAGTCTGTTCGATGAGTGAAGATACAAAAGATACGCCAAAACCTGCACGCAAGCCTTTGGGCTTGAAGCGTTCGGTCGAACCTGGCGAAGTCAAGCAGACGTTCAGTCACGGCCGCACCAACAAGGTTGTGGTCGAAGTCAAACGCAAGAAGCTTGTAGGCAAGCCTGGTGCGCCGGAAGTGGTCAAGGAAGTTGTCGTGGAAGCACCTGCTCCCGCGCCGGTTCCCAAGCCCGCTCCGAAGAAGGCACCAGTAGCGCCGAAAGTGGATGATGGTCTGACCCGTCAGGAAAAACAGGCCAAACTTCTGCGCGAAGCTGAAGAAGCGCGTCTCGACGCAATGCAGGAAGCGCGCAAACGCGACACGCGCGAGAAGAAAGAGCAGACCGCGGAAGAGAAAAAGCGGGCTGAAGACAATCGCAAGGCCGAAGAAGAACAGGCTCGCAAGGCACAAGAAGAAATCGCCGCTGCTGAAAAAGCCGCTGCCGATTCCTCGGATGTGGTCGAACCGGCCAGCGCCGATACGCCTGCCGCTACTCCGGCTGCGACACCTGCTGCCACAACGGCGGCTCCCGCACGGCCACCGGCCCGGAAATTCACGCCCGTGGAAGCTCCAAAGCGCCCGAAGCTGGAAAAAGAAAAGCAGAAAGTCGGCCGCGACGATCGCAACGATCGTCGCCAATCCGGCAAGCTGACCGTCAACCGTGCTCTGCGCGGCGAAGATGGCGCGGCACGGGCGCGTTCGCTCGCTGCCCTCAAGCGTGCTCGGGAAAAAGAAAAGCGTTCGCAAAGGTCGGGTCGACCATCAGAGCCGCGCGAAAAACAGATTCGTTCGGTCATCGTGCCGGAAGCCATTACCGTACAGGAACTGGCGAAGCGTATGGGCGAAAAAGGCGCGGACCTCGTCAAATCCCTGTTCAAAATGGGATCAATGGTCACCGTCAACCAGACCGTGGATCAGGATACCGCGGAATTGCTGGTCGAAGAATTCGGCCACAACATCCAGCGTGTCTCCGAGGCTGACGTTGAAATCAATACCCAGGCCGATGTCGATCCGGAAGAAACGCTGAGACCACGTGCGCCGGTCGTTACGATCATGGGCCATGTCGATCACGGCAAGACCTCGTTGCTCGACGCCTTGCGCGGAACCGATGTGGTTGCCGGAGAAGCTGGTGGTATCACCCAGCATATCGGCGCTTATCAGGTGACCATGAAAAATGGTGACAAGGTTACGTTCCTCGATACGCCGGGTCATGAAGCCTTTACCGAAATGCGGATGCGTGGCGCCAATGTCACGGATATCGTGATTCTGGTTGTTGCTGCCGATGACGGTTTGATGCCGCAGACGATTGAAGCGATCAAGCATACCAAGGCGGCAGGCGTTCCGATGATTGTGGCGATCAACAAGATCGACAAGGAAGGCGCCGACCCGACGACAGTTCGTACACGTCTGCTTGAACATGAAGTTATCGTCGAAGAAATGTCCGGTGATGTTCTCGACGCCGAAGTCTCGGCGCTCAAGAAAATCGGCCTCGATGAGCTGATGGATAAAATCCACGTTCAGGCCGAACTGCTTGAACTGAAAGCACGCCCCGATCGTCCAGCCGAAGGCTCGGTTGTTGAAGCGAAGCTCGACAAGGGTCGCGGTCCGGTTGCCACCGTTTTGATCGAACGCGGCACATTGAAGCGCGGCGATGTCTTCGTCGTTGGCTCGCAGACCGGCAAGGTCCGTGCGTTGATTGACGACAAGGGTCAGCAGATCAAGGAAGCCGGACCTTCGACACCGGTCGAAGTGCTTGGTATCTCCGGCGTTCCATCCGCTGGCGACAAGCTGACTGTGGTAGAAAATGAAGGCCGCGCTCGCGAAGTTGCCGCTTATCGTGCCGAGCAGCAGAAGCTGAAACGCACCACTCAGGCGCCAACCAGCCTCGAGAATATGTTCTCCGCA
Organism: Parasphingorhabdus sp.; assembly: GCF_036963705.1. GTDB lineage: Bacteria > Pseudomonadota > Alphaproteobacteria > Sphingomonadales > Sphingomonadaceae > Parasphingorhabdus. Next base: position 6,837 of record NZ_JBALUT010000080.1, read on the forward strand.
GCGGCGAATAGTGCAGTCGAATTCCCGGTATTGGTCAAGGCCGATGTCCAGGGTTCAACCGAAGCGATTGTCCAGGCGCTGAACAAGATTTCGAACGACGATATCAAGGTGCGAATCCTGCACAGCGGTGTTGGCGCGATCACGGAATCGGACGTTACTCTGGCCGGAGCCAGCAAGGCGCCGATCATCGGTTTCAACGTCCGTCCCAATGCCAAGGCACGGGAAATCGGCAAGCGCGACGGTGTCCGCTTCAAATATTTCGACATCATCTACGCTTTGACCGACGAAATTCGTGCGGAAATGGCTGGTGAGCTGGGTCCCGAGAAGATCGAGAATGTCATGGGGCGTGCCGAAGTCAAGGACGTGTTCAAATCCGGCAAAAAAGACAAGGCTGCCGGTCTCTTGGTCACCGAAGGCACGTTGCGCAAAGGCCTGTTCGCCCGTCTTACCCGCGACGATGTTATCGTCAGCGCAACGACCATCGCGTCGCTGCGGCGGTTCAAGGACGATGTTGAAGAAGTCCGGGCCGGCATGGAATGTGGTGCGGTGCTTGAAGACACCAACGACATCAAGGCTGGCGACATGCTCGAAGTATTCGAAATCGAAGAGCGCGAGCGGATTATCTAGTACCGCTCCCGCTCACGGGAGGGGCCCGGGGTGTGTCTTCGGGCGCCCTCGATCTTCCCACCCCCGACCCCTCCCGCAAGCGGGAGGGGGGAGATAGCAAATATGGCAAAATATAACGATACATCTCCCGAAGGCCGGTCGGTCCGCTTGCTGCGCGTGGGTGAACAACTGCGGCATATCCTGTCGGAGCTGCTGATGCGCGGCGAGGTTCATGATGCGGTGCTGACTTCGCACAGTGTCAGTGTCACCGAAGTACGGATGTCACCGGATTTGCGTCACGCAACGGTGTTTGTGAAACCATTGCTCGGCGCGAACGAGGCGGATGTGCTCAAGGCGCTCCGGACCAACACCGCGTTCTTCCAGAAGGAAGTCGCGAAGCGGGTGCAGATGAAATATGCGGCCAAACTGAAATTTCTGTCGGATGAGAGCTTCGATACCGCTGAGCATATCGAAAGCCTGCTCAACAATCCCAAGGTTTCGCAGGATTTGTCCAAAAAGGTCAACGAAGAGTAGCGCCGTTCGTCCTGAGCTTTTCGAAGGGCGATTTCAGGACGCAAAAGTGCTTCGACAGGCTCAGCACGAACGGTTATGGACGGCAGCTGATGGCCAAACTGTATTTCTATTATGCTTCAATGAACGCCGGAAAGTCGAGCAATCTGCTCCAGGCGGCGTTCAACTATGGCGAGCGCGGCATGAAAGTCATGCTGTGGACCGCAGCTATCGACAATCGGGCGAGCTTCGGCGCCATCGCATCCCGGATCGGCCTCAATGCGGATGCCCATCGATTTCACGATAGAACAGATATGTTTGAGGCGGTCAGTCAGGAGCATCAAGCAAATCCACTAGCCTGTGTGATGATCGATGAAGCCCAGTTTCTGACCGAAGATCAGGTCTGGCAATGCGCACGACTGGCGGACGAGAGCAGTATTCCGGTGCTGTGCTACGGCCTGCGCACCGATTTTCAGGGCAATTTATTCCCCGGTTCGGCAAAGCTGCTCGGTATTGCCGATAGTCTGGTCGAGCTGAAAGCAGTGTGCGAATGCGGGCGCAAGGCGACGATGAACCTGCGGATAGATGAAAGCGGCGAGGCGATTGCTGCCGGCCAGCAGACCGAAATTGGCGGCAATGAGAGCTATATCGCGTTGTGCCGGAAGCATTTTAAGGAACGGCTGAATGGATAAGCTGTCCACAATATTGGAAGACGGGCCGGTGCGCCTCGAACCGCTCGCCGAACATCATCTCGAACCGCTGCGCGCTGCCTGCGCGGAGGATCAGGATATCTGGGAAATCTATCCGGTTTCGATGCTCGACAAGAATTTCGACAAGGCTATCCAGGCCTTCCACAACACAAGCAATTGGGTTCGTTTCGCAGTGATCAATAGCGAGACCGACACGGTTGTCGGCATGACCAATTATATCAATCAGGATCAGACCACTAAAGTGACCGAGATCGGCGGGACCTATATCGCGCCGTCGGTGCGCGGTAGCGGCTTCAACAATATCATGAAAAAACTGATGATCGACCATGCCTTTGCCTGCGGATTTACCCGGATCGAATTCCGTGTCGATACCCGCAACAAACGCTCGATGGCGGCCGTGTTGAAACTCGGGGCGACGCATGAGGGAACGCTGCGCAAGAACCGGATTACCTGGACGAATTACGTCCGGGACACAGCTGTGTTCGGGTTGCTCAAAGAGGAGTGGAATTTGTGAAGTTTTGTTTTTTGATCCTTGCCCCAGCAATGCTGCACGCAAATAGCGCAAGCTTTGCAGGTGATCATGTTGATGAACAGCCCAGAGCGGCTTCAATCCCATTGAAATCCCCAGCAGCCAAAGGGTTTGTTCCTGGTGGCTGGTATCTGGAAAAATCTGTGGAGGGTGACCTGAATGGGGACGGTAGGACGGATTTGGCGCTCATCATCCGCCAGAATGATCCGAAACTGGTCATCGATAACGACGGTTTGGGAAGAGACCAATATGACGGTAATCCGCGTACAATCGTGGTGGCGCTGAAACAATCTGGTGGCGGATATCTACGGATCGCTCAAAACGACCAAATCATCCCCGTAATCGGCAGTGCTACGATCGATGATCCGATTGACTATGCCGGAGATGGTTCGCTGACTATCATTAAAGGCGTTCTGCGACTGAGACTGGGATTTTGGGCCAGTGCGGGCACGTGGGATATGTTTAACCGAACATTTTCGTTTCGGCTGAAGGAGGCGCGATTGGGGCTGATCGGCTATGACAATTATTATGTGCATCGCGGTTCCGGAGAATTGAAAACTGTCAGCATCAATTATCTAACGCGGCGTAAAAAAACCGAAAACGGTAGTATCGAGGACGGTCATGTTCCTGAAGTATGGAGCAAGATAAGTCGCAAGCCGTTGATCCTTTTTGACGATATCGGTGGCGGGTTCGATTTTGATCCCGATAAAAACTAGTTTTCAGACAGGACATAGATTGACGATAGAAAAATCCCACGGTTGGATCATCCTCGACAAACCGCTGGAACTCGGCTCGACCCAAGCGGTCGGCGCTGTGAAGCGCAATCTGCGCGAGGCCGGACTTCTCGGCAAGGGCAAGAATAAGCTGAAGGTTGGACATGGTGGAACGCTTGACCCGCTGGCCACCGGGGTGTTGCCGATTGCGATTGGCGAGGCGACCAAGTTGTGCGGGCGGTTGCTCGATGCTTCAAAAATTTATGAGTTCACAATCGGTTTTGGAAGCGAGACCGAGACTCTGGATGCAGAAGGAGAGGTAACGGAGACTTCCGATCACCGGCCAACGACAACCGAAGTCGAGGCGGTTCTGCCGCAATTCACCGGACCGATCGAACAGATACCACCCAAATATTCCGCGCTGAAAATCAATGGCCGGCGGGCTTATGATCTGGCGCGGGCGGGGGAAGAGGTCGAGATGAAGCTGCGGGGAGTGACTATCTATTCGCTTGTCATTCGTCATCCTGAACTTGTTTCAGGACCTCCCGAGATCCCGAAACAAGTTCAGGATGACGAGCATTTGAAAGAAATTACCCTTAGCGCCAACGTCTCCAAAGGTACCTATATCCGCTCGCTGGCTCGCGACATTGCGCGGGCGCTTGGCACTTTCGGTCATGTCACCATGTTGCGCCGCACCAAGGCGGGTCCGTTCAACCTGAAACAGGCGATTTCGCTGGACAAACTCAACGAAATTGGTAAGGGCGCGGACATTGAAGAATACCTCTTGCCGCTTGAGGCGGGGCTGGACGACATCCCGGC
>NZ_JBALUT010000081.1:0-10168 GCF_036963705.1 Parasphingorhabdus sp.
CGGTCTGGCGCTGCAGCCGCTAGCCACGGCGCTGTTCGCCAATTCACCCTTCACCGAAGGCAAGCCCAACGGCTACCAGAGCTTCCGCAGCCATATCTGGTCGGACACCGACCCGCACCGCACCGGCATGCTGCCGTTCGTGTTCGAGGAAGGCTTCGGCTACGAACGCTATGCCGAATATATGCTCGACGTGCCGATGTATTTCGTGTTCCGCGATGGCAAATATATCGACGCCGCCGGCCTCAGCTTCCGCGATTTTCTCAAAGGCAATCTGTCAGTCCTGCCGGGCGAAAAACCGACCATGTCGGACTGGACGGACCATCTTTCCACTGCTTTCCCCGAAGTGCGCCTGAAAAGCTTCCTCGAAATGCGCGGTGCCGACGGCGGCCCATGGAACCGCATTTGCGCTCTGCCCGCATTCTGGGTCGGCCTACTCTATGACCAGACCGCACTCGATGCCGCCTGGGATCGGGTCAAGGGCTGGACCATGGAAGAGCGCGAGGCGTTGCGCAACGCTGTGCCCAAGCTCGGGCTCGACACACCGATTCCCAATGGCCAGACGCTCAAAGACCTGGCCAAGGAAATCCTCGACATATCGTCAGCCGGCCTGACCGCGCGAAACCGCCTGAACACCAGCGGCGACAATGAAAGCGGCTTCCTCGATCCGCTCCGCGAAGTGGTCGCCAAAGGCAAATCACCGGCGGCCCAATTGCTCGAACGCTATCATGGCGAATGGAATGGCGATGTCAGCCGGATCTATGACGAGATGAGTTTCTGATAGCTTCCGGTCGGGGGCAAAGGTTTCATTCGTAATAAAAATGCCACAGTTGATGGTGATTCGACTGAGCATTCATCGCTGGCATCAGTGTTGACTTGACCCCGCGCGGCCGTGTCGTTCAGACTGAACGGATCAGGAAGAGGGGAACTTCCAAGCCCAGTTTCACACATATTCAGCCGGAGATCATAGCTATGCGCCGCTATTCCAAACAGATTATTTCTCGTACCGCTCTCGCCGCTGCCTTGCTCGCCGGTGGTCTCGCTCAACCGGCATTTGCCCAGGATGAAACCGCGGCCGATGATGGTCAGGGTCTCGACATGATCGTTGTGACCGCCCAGCGGCGTGAAGAAAATCTCCAGGATGTACCGCTTTCGGTTTCGACAATCAGCGATGACAAGCTGGCTGCCCTAGGCGCGGGCGGACAGGATGTACGGGCGCTATCTGCCCGTGTGCCCAGCCTTGTGGTCGAATCATCCTTCGGCAGAACCTTCCCGCGCTTCTATATTCGCGGCCTCGGCAATACCGATTTTGACTTCAACGCATCGCAGCCGGTCAGTCTGGTCTATGATGATGTGGTTCTGGAAAATCCGATCCTGAAGGGCTTCCCGATCTTCGATCTGGAGCGCGTCGAAGTCTTGCGCGGCCCACAGGGTACGTTATTCGGCCGCAACACGCCTGCCGGCATCGTGAAGTTCGATTCGGTGAAGCCGAAAGATGATCTCAGCGGCTATGGTCGGGTCAGTTACGGCAGCTTCAATGCCGTCAATGCGCAGGCCGCGCTCAACCTGCCGCTTGGCGAAGGCATATCCGCCCGAGCTTCGGCCATGTACCAGCGGCAGGATGGCTGGGTCGACAATGTGAATCCCTCCACGCCGCAAACCAACGCCTTTGAAGGCTATGATGAATTTGCCGCGCGCTTGCAGCTGTTGATGAACTTCACTGAAGACACCGAGCTTCTGCTGACCGGACAATATCGCAATCTCGACGGCACCGCGCGCGTTTTCCGCGCGAATATCTTCACCCGCGGCCAGGAAGGTCTCAATGCAGATTTCCGGCGCGATCAGGTCGCGGTCGACGGCCGTAACGAGCAAAAGGTCAAAACCTACAACCTGTCCGGCCGCTTCACCCATGACTTCGGTCCGGTATCGATCGTCTCCGTCACCAGCTTCTGGACCGGCGATGCCACTTCGGTCGGCGATGTCGACGGGGGCTTTGGCGCCAACTTCCTGCCACCCGCACTCTATGGCCCAGGGGACATACCGTTCACCGCAGAAACCCGGGACAGCGTACCATCGCTGAGCCAGTTCACCCAGGAAGTCCGGCTCGAAAGCAACGGCAATGGCCCGCTCAGCTATCAGGCAGGCATTTTCTATTTTGACGAGCGGCTGCGCATTGTCAGTGAAAATTACTCGACTCTCGGCGATCCGCTCAACGCCCCCGGAGGCATCAATATTCTCGTCAGCCAGCGTCAGGACAGCGAGGCATTTGGCCTGTTCGGCTCGCTGACCTATGCGCTGACCGACCAGTTTAGTGTCACTGGCGGCATCCGCTACAATAACGACGAACGCGACTATTTCGTCGCCCGCACGCAGGACACGCAGTTTCCCGGATTCCTGCAGAACCCGCTGGGCAACGTCAGCCGCTCGGTATCGGATGACAATATCACCTGGGATGCCAGCCTCAGCTACAAGGCGACCGAGGATGTCAATCTCTATGCCCGCGTCGCCAAAGGCTATCGCGCGCCGAGTATCCAGGGACGCATCCTGTTCCCGCCGGCAACCGCCACTCCGCTCGAAGACGGCGTGACCGTCGGCCAGTCGGAAACGATCCTGTCCTATGAAGCGGGCGTGAAAACCACCTTCTTCGACGGTCGCGGCCGGTTCAATCTCAACGGCTTCTATTATGACCTCGACAATGCGCAGCTGACAGCGGTTGGTGGCGGTATCAACGCCAACCGGCTGATCAACGCCGACAGCGTCCGCGGCTATGGTTTCGAAATGGACGCCGAACTCAAGCCGGTTCCAGAACTGCTGCTCACCGCCAGTCTCAGCTACAACCATACTGAAATCCACGACACCGGATTGACCACAGCCGCCTGTGGCGCCACCCGCGTTGATACGTTCCCGAACGTCTCGCTCTGCACCCCGCTCGATCCGATCGTGACACCGGCAGCACCATTCTCTGCCGCTATCGTCAATATCGATGGCAACAGCCTGCCGCAAAGCCCGCGCTGGATCGCCAATGTTACCGCCCGCTACAGCATCCCGGTCGGCGATGGAGAAATCTACGCGTTCACCGACTGGGCCTACCGTTCGAAGATCAATTTCTTCCTTTATGATTCGATCGAGTTTCAGGATCGCCGCCAACTCGAAGGTGGTTTGCGCGTCGGTTATCAGACCGACCGGTTCGAGCTCGCCGGATTTGTCCGCAACATCACCAATGATGAATCAGCGGTCGGCGCAATCGACTTCAACAATCTGACCGGCTTCGTCAACGAGCCGCGTATCTGGGGTGTCGAAGCCGGATTCAAATTCTGATCTGAGTGGCCCGGCGAAGACCAGAGAAACAAGTCAGAAATCAAAGGCTGGTTGATCCTGGCCATTTTCGGAGGCGGCGGATTCATCTTCTGCCGCCTCTGCACCTTCCAGATTGGCGAGCGTCAGCCCGAGCAAACGAACACCATTTTCAACCGGCATGATGCTGGCCAGCAATTCGCGGCCAATGGTGGCAAATTCATCCTTATCCGCGACATAATGGTCGGTTGATTTCGATCGCGTTACCTGCCGGAAATCGGCATATTTCGCCTTGAGCGTCACCGTCCGCCCGCGCGCTTCGCATTTCTCGATACTGTTCCAGACGATATCGATAATATGCTCGAACGCGTCATGCATGTCGCTGTCGCTGACCAGATCGTCGCCATAGGTCCGCTCGCCGCCAACCGATTTGCGAATCCGGTTGGACCGCACTTCGCGATGATCGACGCCGCGCGAGGCGAGGAAGAGATAGCCGGCCGACTTGCCAAAATGTTGACTCAGGAAAGCCTGCGATTGCGCGCGCAGGTCGGCGCCGGTGTGGATGTCGAGCTTGGCCATCCGCTCTGCCGTCTTCGGGCCAACGCCATAGAAGCGCCGCACCGGCAGCCCGGCGACAAAATCCGCCCCCTGATGCGGTTTGATCACGCATATCCCGTCCGGCTTGTTCTGGTCGGAGGCGATTTTGGCGATAAATTTGTTATAGCTCACCCCGGCGCTGGCGGTGAGATGGGTCTGCTTCTTGATTTCCGCGCGGATCATCTCGGCGATCCTTGTCGCATTGCCGATCCCCATCTTGTCCTGCGTAACATCGATATAGGCTTCGTCCAGCGACAAAGGCTCGACCAGATCGCTGTGCATCCGAAAGATCGCGCGGATCTGCTGTGATACTTCGCGATAGACCTCGAACCGGTGCTTGACGAAAATCAGGTCGGGGCAACGCCGTTTGGCAGTGACCGAGGCCATGGCCGAACGCACTCCGAAAACGCGCGCTTCATAAGATGCCGCAGCTACGACCCCGCGTTTGGACGAACCGCCCACCGCCACCGGCTTGCCACGCAATTCAGGAAAGTCCCGCTGCTCGACGCTGGCGAAAAAGGCATCCATGTCGATATGGATGATCTTGCGCTGGAGAAGGTCGGGAGTGGAATCGGACATGGCGTCAGTCTAGCGCCTGTTTGGCCGCTTGGGGAGCGACTACATTTCCTGGCTGAGGGATTTCCGGTAGTCCGCGATGATCTCGTCGCTGACACGAACACGGACCGTCTCTCCGAGACTGGCGCGCATCCCGCAACTCATCAAGTCGGCGGCCTCGGGATGGGTTTCATAGTCCGGCCTGCCATTGGCGAATATTTCCAGTCGGTCATCATATATCCGGAAGATCGGGACAGCGGCCCCTTCCGATACAGGAATATACCAGCCGGAAAGCTTGTCAAAATAGAGATGCGCAGCGTTGATGCTGCACAAATGGGCATTGGCACCAACCGCATTGCCCTTGATCGTGAAAAGCCCGTCATCGCCGCGCTCGATCAATATATCGGTCATTGACGCACCAACCAGGACTGGCGCGATTTTGGCGAACAGATCGGACGCGACAATCTCGGCAGGGAGCGGCAGCAGATCATCGATGAACAACGCGGCCTCTCCTCGCGCCAGCCATTGATCCTCGCCGAGCAAGCCCAGCAGTTCGCCCTTGCGAAGACTGTAGCTCTCACGGATGCAGCCCGAGGGATATTCGGCAGCGCCGCACAGGTTGCGCTGTTTCAACCAGGCGCGCTGGCTCGACTTGACGCCCGGGGAGCTTTGCTTCGCACGCTGATATAATGATGCGATATCACGGTCCGCTGCGCGCAGATCATCGGCATATTCACCACAGATTTCCAGCTCGACCTTGCTGGCTGCCTTGGCACAGTCAAAAGACGGACGAGCCTCTGCCTTCTTCTGTCTGGCGGTTTCGGCCAGCAGATATTTTGCTTCATCCGCCGTCAGACGGACATCGTTTTCGCTTCCGCGCAAGATGATGTTGCCGCCAAATTCGGCTGTCACCAGATTGGACAGCTGACGGGGACCGACAATCGTCTGGTCGAGCAACGCGCCCGACAGATCCACATTGTACAGACCGAAACTGTGCAGCGTGGTTCGGGTAAAATTGGTTCCCTTTGCGCTTATGCCCGCTTCACCCTGATAAACGGGGCAGCCATCCGATATGGTAATGCCGCAATCGAAGATAAATCCGGTCAGATTAGCGCCATCGATATTCCATCCGCCGACGCCACCTTCAAACCAACCGCCATCAAAATGGCCGCCGCTAAAATCCGCGCCCTGGGCCGCGACGTCGGATAGATTTGCATTGCGGAAGAATATCCCGGGCATCCGCACGCCGCGCATATTGGAGCCGGTAAGGTCCGATTTGATAAAACCGATGCCACGGGCCTGCGCGCCGGCGAAATTGGCATCGGTCAGATTACCATTCTCGAAGCAGATATTGGCGAGCGGGATGTTGGAAAAGTCCCAGCCGGAAAAATCACCGCCGTTGATAATCTTGAGGCCAGCCTCCCGCGTACCGGTCATCCGCATGAAATCCGGGACATTATTTATCGAGGCACCATCGATGACCCGATGGGGGACATCAATTTTGCCCTCGCTCCAGATATCACCATAAGCAGATGCACAGCTGACCTCGGCTGGCGGAGTTTTTGCCTGGGCCGGGCTTGCTCCAGCGACAAGTATCGCCAATGCAGCAACAGGCAGAAACCAAAACTTCGTCATTCAAACACCCTTATATTCTGGAATCTATCTGCGGTCACCGCCTCATCATCTCTACTATAGCCACGCCCGGCCGATCTTGCCATAGGCCGGAGGTGGAAAACAAAGCCCCCCCTTTTCCGATCGGTCGCTTCGAACTGATCCTCATCGCGGCTAGCCTGATGGCGCTGAACGCTCTGGCGATCGACATGATGCTGCCGGCATTGGGCCTAATGTCGGATGACTTTGCCTTGCCTACAGTCAACGACCGGCAATGGGTCATCACCTCCTATCTCTACGGTATGGCGATTGGTTCGATCATCTATGGATCGCTGGCTGATCGCTATGGCCGCAAACCGATCGTGCTGATCACCACCGCCATCTATGTGGTTTTTGGTATATTATGCGCCTTTGCATGGGATTATGACTTGCTCCTCATCGCCAGGTTTATCCAGGGTCTGGCAGCCTCGGCGCTGGGCGTACTGGTCAACAGCATCATCCGCGACCGCTATGAAGGCGACGCAATGGCGCGGTCGATGTCGACGATCATGATGGTATTCATGATCGCGCCGATCACCGCGCCACTGCTCGGGCAAATGGTTCTGCTGGTAGCCCCGTGGAAGGCGATATTCCTGATCCTCTCCGCTATCGGATTGGCTCTGTTCTTGTGGGTGTGGGCAAGACTGCCGGAGACCCTTCACCCGGACAACAAGACACCAATCAGCCCCAAAGCCATAGCCTCGGCATGGCGTCAGGTCCTCTTCAACCGCAACAGTTTTGGCCATGTCATGGCCAGCGGCCTGATGATGGCGCCTTTGTTCGCCTATATCGCGTCAGCACAGCAGATATTTTTCGATCTGTTCGATGCCGCGGATCTCTTTGTCTATTTTTTCGCGCTCAATGCCGGCGCCATGTCACTCGGAAGCTTCGCCAATTCCCGGATCGTCATGCGCTTTGGCGCGCGGCGGGTATCTCAGTCGGCCCTCTTATTCTTCATTCTGATGTCGACCATCCACTTTACCCTGGCGATGACGGACGGCATCAACATCTGGACATTTACCGCGCTGATCGCCCCTTCCATGGCAATGGTTGGTTTGACCGGTGCGAATTTCAGCTCGATCGCGATGCAGCCGTTCGGCAAGATCGCGGGCGTTGCATCTTCTTTTCAGAATTTCTCCCGTACCTTGTTATCAGCATCGATCGGCGCGGCAATCGGGCTTCAGTTTGATGGAACCATCCTGCCGATTGCAGCCGGATATCTGGTGTGCGGTCTGGCATCTCTGGCCTTTGTTTTCTGGGCCGAAGAGGGTCGATTGTTCCGCCGCGTTCAGATTGGCGTAACCCGCGAGGCTCTAGCAAAGATTGATAATTTATAAGCGAAGGTCGATAATGCCGGCTACGCACAGAGGAGTATGACGATGCCTTTTTCCACCCCGATGAAAATCGCCCTTGGCCTGATCCCCGCAGCCATGGCCTTCGCTACCCCCGCGCTGGCGGCAGGTTCGATCCATGGAGACTGGATCACCCAGGAACGGGACGCCATCATCAAGATTTCCAAATGCGGAACGAGCGTCTGCGGCCGCATCCATAAATATCTGGTGACCCCGCCCAGCGGCCCCGGCCAAAAGGATGTCAACAATCCCGACAAGAAGCTGCGCAATCGCACGTTGCTCGGCACGGCGATATTGACAGGATTCACGCCTGACGGTGATATCTGGCGCGGCAAGGTCTATGATCCGAAAACCGGCAAGACCTATCGCTCGGAGGTCAGCCTGGAATCGACGAACAAGCTGAAGATGAAAGGCTGCATCGCCTTTTTCTGTCAGGGTCAGGACTGGACCCGGGCGAAATAATAGCGCTTCCGGATTTTGACCCGCTACTATTGAATCTTCGGCCCATCTCGGCCTTCCAGCCAGCGATCCCCGGGCGGCACGGTCACCCAGTGATGGCGCTCGCTTTCCCACACGCTGCGCGAAGGCGGCGGCAGGTCATCACCTTCAAAGCAACCGACGGCAATCCCTACAGCATCGGTGTCAAACGCCGCCACCCAATAGACGGTTGTGCCGCAATCCGGACAGAAACGGTTCTTGAACGGTTTGCCGCTTGTCCCCGTCCTGACATAGCCGTTTGAGCTTCCCGAGATATTGCATGTATCCGCCTTGAAATAGGCTCCGACCCCATAAGGTGCCCCGGTCCTCTGCTGACAGCCGCGGCAGTGGCACATCACCACAGCGAAGGGTTCACCCGTCGTTTCGATCCGCAACTGGCCGCAATGGCAATGGGCGTTTCTGACGGTCATGCGGGCCCTTACTCCATCTCCGCAATCCATCGGCTGAGCAACGCGACGCCCTCGTCATGGACGATCGAACGCCCCACTTCCGGCATGCTGATGCCGGGATCGAGGCTGTTCAGACGATAGATCATGATGCTGCCATCCGGATCGCCGGGCGCGATGTCGAAATCATGGTTTCCGCTACCCCGTCCGGCCGCAACCGGACGCTTGTTGATTCCGAAGCGAACCGGCATTTTTTCCTCATAGGTCAGGAACAGCCCGGAGTTGCTCGCCGAGCCGTTGATATTGTGACAATGGGCGCAATTGACATCGAGATAACCCCGCGCGCGGTCGTTCAGCGGCGCGCTGGTCTCTCCCCAGACCGGGATGCGATATTCAACCTTGGGATTCTGGTCGATCAGACCGAGCTTGGCAAAATCGGCTAGCTGACCGTCATGGGTGAGATTGCGTGCCTTCGGCCCGAGCGGGACCACCGCATCGGATAATGCGTGACATTCCTTGCACTGGTTCTTGTTCGGCACACCGTAGTTTATCGAACGCTGTTTGCCCGACGGATCGGTGAAGCTCACCGCGATCCGCGCGCCAGCAACCTTGAGCACCGCTTCGGTCTGGGCTTCGTTCCAGACATAGGGCAGTGCCAGCCAGCCATCAGCGCGGTGGAGCAGCACTCTCGTTTCGAGCAGGCGGGGCTTGCCATCAATCTCGTAACCGAAGCTCTTGATCAACGCAGATCCCACCGGGAATTCGAGCAGCCCGTCACCATTGGCCTTCGCCTGCTGTCCCTCCGGCAGATAGATGAACCGGTATTTGTCGGCATAATCGGTGAACAAAGGCGTGTTGAGCGAATAAGGAGTCACCCGATCGTTCGGCTGCCATCCGGCGCTATCCTTGAAAAAGCGATAGTCCGACAGGCTACGCGGCAGGCCATCGGACAGGATCACCGCATCGGCGACGCCCGCAGGCTGGTTGGCGCCGGCCGAAAAAGCCAGCACCATTATCGCGCATGCAGAAACCAGCCAGCGCATTATTTGATCGCGTCTTCCATCGTCTGCGGCAAGGTGATCGGTTTAAGCTGTCGGCCATCAAATGGCTCGCTCGCGCCCGGCACCAGTGAAGGCTTGGCTTCGGCCAGCGACTGGCCAGATCTTGTCAGGCCCATGGACAGGATCGCGACATCATCACCAATCAGGATATTTTCGCCCGTGCCATCCTCGATGATCGGCGGGATCGCACCACCAAAGGCAGCCTTCAATTCGGCACCACCGGTAAAAACCGGATTATAGCCCGCCCGTCCATGGTGATTCTCGAACACCCGCACACCGATTGGCTTGGGGTTATAATTGGGGTCCTTCTGCTCCTTGCTGTAGGAGACGATCAGGATATTGCCGGTGCCATTTTCGGCGAACCGATTTTCAAACACTTCTACTTCATAATGCGACATCACCATCACGCCCATTCCGGCGGGAACCTCGGCGACAATATTGCCTGCGGGGGCAAAATTCGGCGTGTTGTTGTCGACCACGATATTGTCAAACACCCGGACATTGCGGCCGCCCTGTTTGGGAATATTGGGCAGATCGAACACCAGGATACCGCCGGTATTGTTCACCGCGACATTATTATAAACATCCGCGCCGATGCTATTCTCGATCTCGATTCCGGCAACATTGAACTTGGCGACCGAATTGCGGACGATGATATTCTCCGACTGGCCGACATAAATGCCGGCATCGGAAGAGCCGATCGTGACCACGCTGTCGACCAGCACATTGCTGCTTTCGACCGGATAGATCGCATAAGCGCCATTTTCGGCATGCGGCC
>NZ_JBALUT010000082.1:0-9791 GCF_036963705.1 Parasphingorhabdus sp.
CCGGCGTGGGCAAGACCGTTCTTATTCAGGAACTGATCAACAACATCGCAAAAGGCCATGGCGGTACATCCGTTTTCGCCGGTGTTGGTGAGCGTACCCGCGAAGGTAACGATCTCTATCACGAATTTCTCGACGCTGGCGTTATCGCCAAGGATGCCGACGGCAATCCGAAGTCGGAAGGCTCGAAAGTGGCTCTCGTATTCGGGCAGATGAACGAACCTCCAGGAGCGCGTGCTCGTGTGGCTCTGTCCGGTCTGACCCAGGCGGAATATTTCCGCGACGTAGAAGGCCAGGACGTTCTGTTCTTCATCGACAACATCTTCCGCTTCACCCAGGCTGGTTCGGAAGTGTCCGCACTTCTTGGCCGTATTCCTTCGGCTGTGGGCTATCAGCCTACCCTGTCGACCGACATGGGTGCGTTGCAAGAACGTATTACTTCCACCAACAAGGGCTCGATTACATCGGTTCAGGCAATTTATGTTCCTGCCGATGACTTGACCGACCCTGCACCGGCAACCTCTTTTGCCCACTTGGACGCTACCACCGTTTTGAACCGTGCGATTTCGGAGCTGGGCATCTACCCTGCTGTTGATCCGCTCGATTCAACCTCGCGCGTTCTCGAACCACGCGTTGTTGGCCAGGAACATTATGATACGGCCCGCGCTGTTCAGGAAACCCTGCAAAAATATAAGTCTTTGCAGGACATCATCGCCATTCTCGGCATGGACGAGCTTTCCGAAGAAGATAAGCTGGTCGTTCAACGTGCCCGCAAGATCCAGAAGTTCCTGTCACAGCCGTTCCACGTTGCTGAAGTCTTCACCGGCATCAAGGGCAAGTTCGTTGATCTCGAAGACACGATCAAATCGTTCAAGGCTGTTGTCGAAGGCGAATATGATCACCTTCCCGAGAACGCTTTCTACATGGTCGGCGGCATCGAAGAAGCGATCGAAAAAGGCAAAAAAATGGCTGCTGAAGCGGCCTAAGCTACATCCATTGGCACTGAGCCGCCGAACAGCGCGAATGCTCGACAGACGCGCTCCGGCGAGCTCAGGACCAACGGTATAAAGGTACTATAATGGCAAACCTACATTTCGAACTCGTAACCCCAGAAAAGCTCGTCCGGTCGGATGATGTTTTCATGGTGGTTGTGCCCGGTACCGAGGGTGATTTTGGCGTCCTCGCCAATCATGCGCCGGTCATGTCGACGATCCGCGATGCCGATCTGGTTATCTACGCGACCGAAGGCGGAACACCGGAAACGATATCGGTTCAGGGCGGCTTTGTCGAAGTGAATGACAAGGGCCTGACCGTCCTCGCCGAAGCGGTTAGCTAAAACCGACCCGGTGATTTTGCAGGATATTCTATCCGAGCATAACTCGCTTACTTTCTCGCATTTGAAGCCTGATGTCAGGCTGAAAAAATGACCTTGGCCCTATATCATTCAGCACTGCTGACAGTTCAGGTCTCCGATCAGCATGATCCGAGCGATCGATGACCAGTTCGCCGGCCAAAAGCGCCGCGATCGTCCATTTTCTTTACGAACCCGGCGATGGCGGGCTTGACCGGGTTGCTATCCTGCTGGCCAATGGCATGGCCAGGCGCGGGATAGAAACCGAATTGTGGCTGACCAGGGCCAATGGCTCGGTCGCCGATATGATTGCTCCGAATGTAACTGTGCGGATAGTGCCCACTCCGAAACTTGGCGGCCGTGGAACCCAGTTACTGTTGCAAATTCCCGCCGTCGCCCGGATGATCCGCAAACATCGGCCCAAGGCTATATTTTCTGCCGGTAACCAGACAAATCTCAGCGTTGCAATTGCCCGAGAGCTTGCCGGTTCTGATCAAACAACTTTCATCCAGAAAATCACCAACCCGATTTTGCGTCCCGGCCTCAGTCGCTGGGCGAAGATTTCCAGGACCTGGCGTTTCGGGTTCACCGCAAGATTTGCCGACTTGTGCCTGACGCTCAGCGATGCGGATGCCGAACATTACGCCAAAATCTATCCGCACGCAGCGGGCAAGTTCCACTGCGTTCCCAACCCCTATGTAACGGATGATATGCTGGATTTGGGCGAGCATCGGCAAGTCCGCACACAGAAGGCTCCGGCAAAGCTGCTGGCAGTGGGCCGAATTACTGCGCAGAAAGACTATCCGACGCTGATCTCGGCTCTCGCCCTGATTGCCGATCACCCATGGTCAATGACCATATTGGGCGACGGCAGCATGCGTGAGGAAATGAAACAACGAGCAAAGGCACTCGGGATAGCGGACCGGATAAAATTTAAGGGCTTTATCTCCGATCCGACGCCTTATTATGCGCAGTCGGATATTCTTGTCCTGTCGTCACAATGGGAAGGACTGCCAGCAGTTCCGCTGGAAGCCATGGCTACCGGCTGCGCCATAGTTGCTACAGACTGTTCGGAAGGATTGACCCGGTTATTGCGTCAAGCCGGCCATGACACTGTCCCTGTCCAGAATGCCCAAGCATTGGCCACTGCAATAGCAGAGGCTATTGATACCCCTCAGGCTATCGCACCTCTAAAAGCCTGCGCTCACGGCTTTTCTATTGAAGCCAGCGTCGATCGTCATATCGAGCGGCTGGAACAGTCTCTGGCCAGCATTTAGGCTTCAATCACCGATGCTAGCTTGCGTTCGCTCCGCCATAGCAGCAGCCCGCTGAACATTATCAACAATCCGCCCATCATCGCTGTCCTGTCGATCGGATCGCCAAACACGAAAATACTGATTACCGTGGCGATCAGTAGCTGGATGTAGACGATCGGGGCAATTGCGGCCGCCGTCGTCCGCATCGTCGCCATATAGAGCAGAAAATGACAGCCGGTGGCGGTTATTGCCACCAGCACACAGCGCCAGACAACATTCCAATCGGGGGTCCCGGGAATGGTCATGAACGGGACAAACCAATGTCCGACAACTGTTGCTATGATCAGGAATATCGCAGCCCAGAATGCTATGTAAAATTGCGCTGCAAATATCGATCGGCCGGCCGACACCGTCCGGTTGAGAATCAGCATTGCCGACACAGAAAACGCGGATATCAGCGGCAAAATCGCGACCCAGCCGAAGGCAGCGACATTGGGGCGGAGCATGATCAGCACTCCGCCGAAAGCGATGATCGTCGCGACCCAGGTGCCGGGCCGCATCTTCTCTTTGAGGAACCAGCCAGAAAATAATGCAGTGAGGATCGGATTGATGAATGATATCGCCACCGCGTCTGCCAAGGGCATGATGTAAATGGCGGAAAAGAAGGTGATTGTGCCGACGAACAGAGTGAAACCACGGGCTACGTGCAGCCATGGCCGATTGACGTGAAAACCGCTGCGCCCCTCGCGAACGAACAGAATGACTGCCAATGCCAGTGCGCCAATGGAGAAACGCAAGGCCGCGACCGCCTGAGCGGGCCAATCACCGGCCATCGACTTGATGACAGCATCGCCCAACGGAAAGCCGGCGAATGCGACTAGAGCCAGCGTAATCCCGCCCGCCGCTGCCTTTGGTCCTCGAGAAAGACTAACGTTCAGAATTCTGTCCTTTGTTCATTGGGACGGCTTACTCACTGCTACCTCTGGCACAAGTGACAAAAGAATAATCACGACCATCTCCAGCCAATTGATGAAGTTTTCCAGTTTATTAACCATTTTCGGGGAAAGAGGGCATGTATCTTGTGACATTAGATAAATCGGACAGAACATAATGAGCGCATTTGGCAAGAAAAATGGACTGGGTGGCGGTAAGTCATCCTTTGGTGTCGCCAAGCCGATGACTGGCAGTGGCCCGAAGAACGCCAAGCCTGACAATTCCGAAGAAGATTCAGGCGGACAATTTCCGCCGATCGAATCCATTCCGCTCCCAGGCGAAGGCGCAGCACCCGCGGCTGGCTCCGATCCGGGAGATGCGATGGCGCGGCTTTCCGAACGCTCGCAGCCTTTGGCTGACGGTGGTGGCAAGGAAGAAGGTTTCGGTGCCTCGGTTCACAAAATCAAGGAACAGGTGCTCCCGCGCCTGCTCGAACGTGTTGATCCGGAAGCGGCCGCGACACTGAACAAGGAAGAATTGACCGAAGAATTCCGTCCGATCATCATGGAAGTGCTGACCGAACTGAAACTGACCCTCAACCGGCGCGAGCAATTCGCGCTTGAAAAAGTGCTGGTCGACGAGCTGCTCGGCTTTGGCCCGCTCGAAGAACTGCTCGGTAATCCGGACATCTCGGATATCATGGTCAACGGCCCCGAACAGACATATATCGAAATCAAGGGTAAGCTCGAAATCGCGCCGATCCAGTTCCGCGACGAGGAGCATCTGTTCCAGATCGCCCAAAGAATCGTGAACCAGGTTGGTCGTCGTGTCGATCAGACCACACCGCTTGCCGATGCCCGTCTCAAGGACGGTTCTCGTGTGAACGTTATCGTGCCGCCGCTGAGCCTGAAGGGCACTGCGATCTCGATTCGTAAGTTCTCCGAGAAGCCGATCACCCTCGACATGATGAAAAACTTCGGATCGATGTCCGAAGAAATGTGCACCGTGCTCAAGATTGCCGGCGCCTGCCGTTTTAACGTGGTTATCTCCGGCGGTACCGGTTCGGGTAAAACGACCATGCTCAACGCGATGTCGAAGATGATCGATCCAGGCGAACGCGTGCTGACCATCGAGGATGCTGCCGAGCTTCGCTTGCAGCAACCGCACTGGCTACCGCTCGAAACCCGTCCGCCAAACCTTGAAGGCCAAGGCGCAATCACCATCGGCGATCTCGTGAAGAACGCCCTGCGTATGCGTCCTGACCGGATCATCCTCGGCGAAATTCGTGGCGCGGAATGTTTCGACCTTCTCGCCGCCATGAACACCGGCCATGACGGCTCCATGTGTACGCTTCACGCCAACAGCCCGCGCGAATGTCTTGGCCGTATGGAAAACATGATCTTGATGGGCGACATCAAGATTCCGAAAGAAGCCATTTCCCGCCAGATCGCGGAATCGGTCGATCTAATCGTCCAGGTGAAACGTCTGCGTGACGGTTCGCGTCGTACGACCAACATCACCGAAGTGATCGGGATGGAAGGCGACGTTATCGTGACCCAGGAACTGTTCAAATATCAATATATTGACGAGGATGCCGACGGCAAGATCATCGGTGAATATCAGTCAGCCGGCCTGCGGCCCTATACGCTTGATAAGGCACGGCAATATGGGTTCAACCAACCGTTGCTCGAAGCCTGCCTGTAGTCGCGCGTTTATTCGGCCGAGATAAAACCCAGCCCGAAAGCGATCGATATTCCGAAGGTCAACAAGGACACGGCCGTAATTGTCGACCATGGCATGAAGCCGACATCTTCGATGTCATTGCGATTGTTGCGTCGCCGGTTGCCGACTTCCGCGATCACGGCGGCTGTTCCCGACAGACCGCACATTATAATCCATAACGGCGGCATGCGTGTCTAGCCCTTGGCCAGCATATTGATGATGCCGGAAAAATCCTTGCCGCCCTGCCCCTCTGTTTCGGCATATCGCTCGTAGAGTTTCGCGGCTTCTGCACCCATTGGCACGTCCGCTCCGGCGCTTTGTGCGGCTTCCATCGCCAGACGCAGATCTTTCAGCATCAAGGCAGCAGCAAAGCCACCTTCATAGCCATTGTCAGCCGGGCTTTGCGGTCCGACACCGGGTACCGGGCAATAGCTGGTCATCGACCAGTTTTGTCCCGACGCTTTCGAAGAGATGTCGTAGAATGTCTGAAGGTCGAGGCCGAGCTTCTCCGCCATTTTGAACGTCTCGCAGGTCGCAATCATCGACGCGCCGAGTAGCATGTTGTTGCAGATTTTCGCCGCCTGCCCCGCGCCATTGCCACCGGCGTGGATCACCGCCTTGCCCATGTCGGACAGGATCGGTTCTGCGCGTTTGAAACCTTCGTCGCTGCCACCGACCATGAAAGTCAGCGTACCGCCATTGGCTGCTGCAATGCCGCCCGACACCGGAGCATCGACTGGTACAAGGCCCTTGGCTTCCGCCATGATGGCGACGTCCTTGGCGCTGTCGACGTCGATGGTCGAACAGTCGATCACCAAAGTCCCGGGATCGCCGTTGATGATGATCTCATATTCATAGACTTTTCGGACATGGGAGCCGGCGGGGAGCATAGTCACCACGGCGTCCATATTGTTGACCGCTAGCGCCGCGTCGCTGACCGGATGACAACCGGCTTCTCCCGCGCGCGCCAGTGCTTCCCCCGACAGATCAAAAGCATAGACTTCATGCCCCGCTTTTGCGAGATTGGCGGCCATGCCGCCGCCCATATTGCCAAGGCCGATAAATCCGATTTTCATTATAGTCTCCAGTGATTGTCAGAGAAGCAACGCAAGTCGCCGAGGCGGGTCAGCACGATGATTTACCGCCCCTTCCAACTACCTTCACGTTTCTCAATAAACGCAGCCATGCCCTCTTTCTTGTCTTCCGTGGCGGTCAAAATCTGGAATAGTCGGCGTTCGTGGAGCAAGCCCTGGTCGAGATTGTTCTCGAACGCTGCATTGACCATTTCCTTGTTCACCTGCGCGGCCATCGGCGGCATCGATGCGATAGTAGCGGCCGATTTGAGCGCCTCGTCGAGCAATTCTTCATGCGGCACGACGCGCGCCACCAGTCCGGAACGCTCGGCTTCTTCAGCACCCATCATCCGGCCGGTCAGACACATGTCCATCGCTTTGGCTTTGCCGACCGCGCGGGTCAGGCGTTGCGAGCCCCCCATGCCAGGAGCTACGCCGAGCTTGATCTCCGGCTGGCCGAATTTCGCCTTGTCGCTGGCGATGATGATATCTGCCATCATCGCGAGTTCACAGCCGCCGCCGAGAGCGAAACCGTTCACTGCAGCGATCCACGGCTTGCGGGTCGACTTGACGATATGGCTGGTCCATTTGGCGAAGAAATCCTCGAGATAGAAATCGGCGGCGGACTTGTCGTACATTTCCTTGATATCGGCGCCTGCAGCAAAGGCCTTGTCACCAGAGCCGGTAATAACCGCGCAGTTTTGTGTCTCGTCAGCCTGAAACGCCGCGAATGCGTCGATCAGTTCGTCGAGCACCTGGCTGTTGAGCGCGTTCAGTGACTTGGGACGATTAAGCGTGATCAGGGTAACCTGGCCGCGCTTTTCCGTGAGAATTGTTTCGTAGGTCATAGGGGGTTCCATTCTTCATCTGCCGGTAACGGCGCGAATATATTATCGATCCATTCAGCGCTGACTTGTTCCGGAGTCGCAGGATTCCATTTCGGGTCATTATCCTTATCGACAATCAACGCCCGCACACCTTCGAGAAAATCGTGCATCATCAGAACATGATAGCCGATCCGATATTCGTTGCGCATTTCGTCGGCAAAGCTCTCCATCGTGGCGCCTTCCTTGAGCTGGCGCAGAGCGACCTTGCAGGTCTGGGGGCTTTTGGTGCCCAGCGTGTCGCGCTCCTTTGCGGCCCAGTCACTGTCGTCGGCTTCGAGCGCCGCCAGGATATCTTCGAACCGGTCGGAGGCAAAAAACTTGTCGATCTTGTCGAGATTCTTGGTGATCCGCGCTTCGGGGACATGCGCCGAAAGCTGCCCTAATATGCCTTCTATGCGGTCGGGTTTGTCGGCAATCCGCTGCTTGGCTTCTTCGAGAGCTTCCGACGGCAGATAATGGGTAGCGATGCCCACTTCCTTGCACTCGGCACCATCCAGCCTCGCGCCTGTCAGCGCCAGAAACTGTCCCAGCCGACCTTCAAGCCGCGACAGGAACCAACCGCCGCCAACATCGGGAAATAGTCCAATACCGGTTTCCGGCATGGCAAAACGTGTGTGCTCTGTCGCTACGCGATATTTGGCCGGTTGCGAAATTCCGACGCCGCCGCCCATGGTAATGCCATCCATGAAGGCAACGATCGGCTTGGGATATTCGAACAGCAGATGGTTGAGCTGATATTCGTGATAGAAAAACTCGCGCCCTTGCTTGCCATCGGTCATGCCGGATTCTCGCAACATGCTGATGTCACCGCCGGCGCAGAAACCTCTGCCTTCGCTGTGGTCGAGCATAACCGCTTCCACGCTGTCGTCGTCGCGCCATTCGAGCAGCGCGTCGGTCATCGCCAGACACATGTCGAGGTTGAGCGAATGAATCACCTTCGGCCGGTTCAGGCTGATATGTCCGACCCGTCCGGATTTTCTAATGATGAGATCTTCTGTCATAAATTTCCTATTGCCGAAGCATTTCACGCGACACGATCATCCGCATCACCTGATTGGTGCCTTCCAGAATGCTGTGGACCCGCAAGTCGCGCCAGAAGCGCTCGATCGGGTAATCCTGCAAATAGCCGTAACCGCCGAAAAGCTGCAGCGCGTCATTGGCAATCTTGCTGCCATTATCGGTCGCCAGCCTTTTGGCCATCGCAGCAAATTTCGTTTTATCCGGCGCGCCTTCGGTCACTTTGGCAGCCGCCAGATAAAGCAATGCTCGCGATGCCTCAAGATCGGTCGCCATATCGGCGAGCATGAACTGTGTGTTCTGGAAGTCGCTGATCGCCTTGCCGAATTGCTTGCGTTCCTTGGTATAAGCAACCGCTTCGTCGAGACAGCGCTGCGCGCCGCCGAGCGAGCAGGCCCCGATGTTCAGACGTCCGCCGTCGAGCCCCGCCATGGCGATGCGAAAACCTTCGCCTTCGTCACCGACCCCGTTCTCGACCGGCACGCGGACATTGTCGAAATGCACCTGCGCAGTAGGAGAAGCGTTCCAACCCAGCTTGCGTTCGGGCGCACCGAAGCTGACTCCCTCCATATCCTTTTCGATAACCAGGCAGGTCACACCTTTCGCGCCGTCGTCGCTGGTACGCACCATCGTTACATAAAGGTCGTTGACGCCAGCGCCGGAGATGAACTGCTTGCCGCCATTGACGATATAATAATCGCCGTCCCGCTTGGCGCTGGTTTTCAGCGCCGCGGCGTCAGAACCGCTGCCCGGTTCGGTCAGGCAATAGCTGGAAATCTTCTCCATCGGGATCAGGTCAGGCAGAAATTTGTCTTTCACTACCTGCGATCCGAAGCAGTCGATCATCCAGCTTGCCATATTGTGGATTGAAATGAAGCTGCTGGTCGCCGGACAGCCATAAGCCATGGCTTCCATGATAATCGCACTCTCGAGCCGGCCGAGCCCGATTCCGCCCGATTCCTCGCTAATATAGATACCGCCGAAACCGAGATCGGCGCTTTGCTTGATCACATCGCGCGGGAAGATATGTTTTTCATCCCATTCAGCCGCATGCGGTGTGATCGCATCGGCGGTGAATTTCTGCGCCATTTCCTGAATGGCAAGCTGGTCTTCGGTCAGGGAAAATTGGGTCATATCTATTTCTTGCTTTTTGCCATGGCAGCGGCGGTGGTTTCTGTTCCTCGCATTACGCGTAATATGTTGCCGCGAGCGATTTTTGCAAGGTCAGCGGCGCTATATCCGCGTTTTGCCAACTCGGCAAACAGCACGGGATAGGTCGAGACATCGGACAGATCGTCCGGGGTAAACGGGATCCCGTCATAGTCACCACCCAGACCGATATGGTCGATACCGGCGACATCGCGGATGTGATCGATATGGTCGGCGATATCCTTTGCTGTCACCGGAGGCATAGGATTGGCTTCATTCCATTTCGCCAGATGGGCTGCACGTGCGGCCTCGTCTCCGGGATAGAGTGCTGCCGCGCGCGCTGTTTCGGCCTTCTGTCCAGCGTCCCAGTCGCGGTTTTCGGCACTGACATAAGAGGGTACGAAGG
>NZ_JBALUT010000083.1:0-9451 GCF_036963705.1 Parasphingorhabdus sp.
GGATAATCGACCGCAATATAATCCAGCAGACGCCATAACGTTTCAACATCACCCTCCTTCGCCTGCGCGGAAATAGGTGAGCAAATGGCCGCCAAAGCCAGAACCGATAAAAGAGTATAATATATTCTGGTATAATGACGCATGATTAAAAGGTGCTTCCCAGCTATTCCAGAGGCCGATTTGTGAGGAAAAACATGTGCCCCAAAATAGCATCATTCTTGATTTCGTGCAGAACGGCCGCAGGTAATCACGATCCTGTTTGAGTGATCTGCCTACTAATACGCAAGCTGCACCGCTTGGCCCTCAAAATTATTTTTGAGGGGTGGGCAATATCGCCGCGTATTGATGATTAGACACAGCCAAGGAACCGGAAATGCGCAGCACCGGATTGTTTCGCCTAACCCTCGCCGTTGCCCCACAACGCTCGCGGCGATTTTGCTCACCTGAGTCTAGTTACAGCCAAGCCAGCGGCCAATGCGACGATTACACCGACGAAGAGAATTGATCTGGTCTTTGATGAGAAGATCATGCCTGCAAACACCCGCACGCAACTAATGATGACATCAATGCCGGGTATGGCCTGTCACGCCCCGATGAAAATGCCAATTTCTGTGATGATGGGCAAAGACGGCAAGTCGGTTATGGTGATGATGACAAAGCCCCTGACGTCCGGAGGTTATGAACTGCGCTCAATGGCATCGGGCGACGATAACGAAGTAATCAGCGGCAAATACGCCTTCCAAGTGAAGTGAAAGTGCCGCAATCGAAACTTCGGGTGCGGCCCCCTGACCGCATCCGGAGACTTCGATTGGACACCGCAGCGTAGGGTTTGTTTATCTGGCTCGGAAAATTGTGAGCAAAAATTCTTTCAGTTGCGGCTCTGCCGTCAAGTGCGCTGCTGCAGTAGTCATTGTTGGGGATGCTGGTATTCGCGATAATCTTGCCATCGGGCGAGATTGGCAATTGTGTTCGATTCCATCGAGTCAGGTTACAGGCGGATGTAACCGCCCATCAAGAGCAAACCGTTCCTGTGTTTCCAAGGCATATGTTCCAGAAGCGCGCACGGAATCAAATATGATACTCCAGCTATGGATAGAGACAGCGCTCGGAATGAGGATGAACAGGTTATCGGCGAGCAACTGGTCGCCGAACTGCTGCTGACCGGCACTGGGAATCCCTGGCGTCAACCAGTTGGGGTTCGGGATATCACCAGGTTCGACCATATAGATAGCAGAGGGTTTTAGTATCTTGAATGATGACAGAACATGCGGGACCGTATCAAGAACCCGGAAGGTTTTATGCACAGCCACTTCCAAAATCGCAGTTGCAGGATCGACGGCACCGTAAACGGCCCTTATATTCTTGCTGTTCCAGCGACCACCTTGGCGGAACGCTCCCTCTCCGCTATCCCATGTTTTGGTAAATCTCTGATCATCAAGCCGCCAACCGATGATATCCGATCCGCCAAGAGGCGTAGGCAAGGGTGTCATGTGTAGACGCCAAATTCAATTCGCTCGAGAAGTTGTACGACCAGTTGGGAACCAGCAGGTGTCGATAGAAGATCAATGGGTCGTTTTTGATTGAGACCGATTGCGGGGCGTTCCAGCCATTGTTCGGCTTCTTCCTGCGAACCAAAAATATCTGTCGTCTCTGCCAGAATCTCAGCAAACTTCCAAGCGCGGCCACTTTGCTCCGGGCTGAGCAGTTTTGCGGTTGTCTCGCCCTTGCGGCGCTGGAATGTGCGCATGCTGATGCCGACTGCTTTTTCGAGTGCATCGGAATGCTGGATCAACGCGACATTGGCGACCAGTTCTGTCAAAACCGTACTGGGGAAACCCTTGGAGATCACTTCATGAGCATCGAGCGCGGTTTTCAAAGGATATTTGAAAGTTGCATCACCGCCTAATAGAGCAATGACCCGATCAAATTCCCGGCTCAATACTTCTTCCGTTTCCAATTTCTTTGCTTTCCAGAATATGACAGATGGCGCGAGATAAATGACATGTGTCATACCAAATGTCAAACTAATATAATATTGCTGGAGCGCCATTGCAGAATTCAAGTCGCCTACTCGCGTTGACTTTTAGCTTTGGCAGCCAAGCTCGCAATGCTCTAATTCATGCGATCTGTGACAGCTCGATAGATTAGCTAAACAAGTTTTGAGCCTGCGCGCGGCGGCTCGGTCTGACAAATTTCTAATTTTTCGGGAGCATTGGATGCTTACCCGTCACCTAGTTTCTAGAAGAAGGATTGTGCTATGAAGCTATATTCATGCGCACAGAAATGGCCCAAGCCGCCAATTGCGAATATAAGGCTTAGCGACATTCGCAATATGGGATCCCCCAAAAGCGCAGTTGAAGCAGAAGCGGCCAGCCTTTTTCTATCCCCCTCAGAATGTCAGTGTCTTATAAACGTGTCCCTGTCAGCAGACGTTTACTGCGTACCCGGCCTAGTTTCATCGGGCGGGGTTTGTGGTTCGCCCACTATGTTGACTGGCAGCTTCAGATAGACCGTGCCATTGTCCTCAGCTGGAGGCATATAGCCGGCGCGGATGTTGACTTGGATCGACGGCAGAATCAGCTTCGGCATGCCTAGCTGGGCATCGCGCGCCTCTCGCATGGTGACAAATTCATCCTCGCTCACGCCATCATGGATATGGATATTGGCGGCTTTCTGCTCGGCCACGGTCGTTTCCCAGCGATGCTCTGAGCGGCCTTCGGGCAGATAATCATGGCACATGAACAGCCGCGTCTCACCCGGAAGCGTAAATATTTTGCGGATCGAGCGGTACAATATGCGAGCATCACCGCCAGGGAAATCGGCGCGGGCGGTTCCATAGTCGGGCATGAACATGGTGTCGCCGACAAAGGCGGCGTCGCCAATCACATATGTCATGCAGGCCGGCGTATGGCCCGGTGTGTGCAGAGCGTGCGCTGTCATTTTGCCTAAGGGGAAACTGTCGCCGTCATGAAAAAGCTGGTCAAACTGGCTGCCATCACGCGGTAAGTCCGGCCCGGCGTTGAAAATCTCTCCGAACACCGACTGCGTGATGGTGATGTGATCGCCGATCGCCAGCTTTCCGCCCAGCTTTCCCTGAACATAAGGCGCAGCCGAGAGATGATCGGCATGGACATGGGTTTCCAAAACCCATTCGCAGTTCAGCCCCTCGCGCCGAACGTGGTCGATCACGCGATCAGCTGAAATCGTCGCCGTTCGCGCCGCTGCTGCGTCATAATTCAGTACGGGATCAATAATGGCGCACGCGCCGGTTGCGGGATCTGATACAACATAGCTTATCGTGTTGGTATCATCGTCAAAGAAAGATTGAACGTTGGGGGTCATGGATGTGTCTCACAGTAGGAGGGATGATAAGTTGGCGGCGCAGCGGCAATCAGCCACTTTGCCCATCGACATAATCGCGCACGAACCGCTTGAGCGCCGGTTCGTCGCACGCGAAACCCATGGCTTCGGCCTGTTTCAGCGTCGCGTCCCCGCTCATACCGTTTTCGGCGGCAAGGTGCATGACGGTTAATGCTCCGGCCCGCTTGCCAGATGCGCAATGCACGAACACCGGACCGGGTAGCGTTTTGACTGCGGTGCGGAATTGCTCGACCAGTGCTTCCGTCATCGCATCACCCGCTACCGGGACATGGCTATAGACTAGGCCAAGAGTGCGGACTTCTTTGCCTTCGCGGGGGGGCTTGAAAGGCTGATCCGGTTCTGCCTCGCAGCGCAGATTGACCACCGATTTGTAGTCCGCTTGCGCCAGCTCGCGCAGATCATCAGCGGAAGGCGGCGCCATTCCAATGGTGAAGCGGTCGTCGATTTTTTTCATATTGGCCATAGCTTTCATATTGGTCATAGCTAAGTTCCTTGAATGTCCGAGTGTCACACGCCTTTCGAAAAAGACGCGAAGGCATATTTTTAATTGATTTAATATGCACATCTCCGCATATATATAAGTGTGAAACCTGAAGAAATCCGCAGACAGGCCGAAAAGGCTCTGTCCCTGCTCAAGGCGCTGGGCAGTCATAACCGCCTGATGATCGCCTGCCAGCTCGTCGAACGCGAACGAAGCGTCGGCGAGCTTGCCGAATTGCTTGGCATACGCGAGGCGGCGGTTTCGCAGCAACTGGCGCTGTTGCGCAAAGATGGTTTGGTGAAGCCGCGCCGCGATGGCCGCACGATTCATTATTCGCTGGCCGGTGATGCCTCGCGCCGTTTGTTGGAGACGCTATACGAAATCTATTGCGCGTCCGGTGCAAAGGGAGAGCCAGGCGAAGTCGCGCAGGACGACAAACTGTGATTTCGGGCAGAATCGTTAATGAATGCTGCATTGCTCCAGGAATTGCTCTCGCTTGTATCGGGAATATTGGTCGCGTTCACGCTGGGGCTGATCGGCGGCGGTGGATCGATCCTCGCGGTGCCGCTGCTGCATCATCGGTACACTGGCGTCGCAGCGTCTCGAACAGCGCAAAGGCGCGTTAAAGCTGCTTTTTTCGGCTATCGTTGTCGTTATCGGTTTAACCATTGCTGGCAGGGAGATGGTAGCAATAATGGCATGCTGACCGAAGCTATGGAAAGGATGACGATACCATCCCCGCCGCGAAAAATCCCACAGCGCCATCGACCCGAATCCAGGTCACCCTTCAACTCGATCCGTAGGTACAAAGACTGACAGTGCTAGCGGCAAGAGGTCGAATCGGGCTGGGGTCGTGGTCGTGATTTCGCCATCGGTATTGATCGAAAGTGGCGGGTCAGTTCGGATGTCGAGAGGACCGGGACTGCAAAATGCTTGCATTTTGCGCAAATTTCGATGACGTCCGCGTCGAAAGGCTGACAAAAAGAGTGGCCATTGCCAGGATTGCCGGGGCTCCACACTGTAAAAGTCCAAGGATTGATCATCAATGCTCGCTACTTCATACACGGACATGCCGCCGCCATAATATAAGCCGTTGCCGACTGCTATCTGAAGACTTTTCAGCTGAATTTTCCGGTCTTTAGTGACCACTTCCGCCGCGAATGGTTTCATGGCCAGCATTGTTTTAAGGGCTGCCAGCGGGTAGCTTAGACGTCCCCAACGCCGCTTCAAATTGCCAGTCAGTCGACGCGCCAGCTCAACACTCATACCCATACTCGCGACATTAGCGAAAAGCTGATCATTAACCGTTCCAACGTCAATCCGCCTTGTGCATCCAGCGACAATAACCGCTACTGCAGCTTCGGGGTTAATAGGAATGCCGAGCGTTCGAGCAAGGTCGTTTGCCGTCCCGAGTGGCAGAACGCCAAGGGGCAATCCCGTCTCGACAATACCTTTGAGAGCCGCGTTCACTGTGCCATCGCCGCCGCCGACGATGACAAGGTCGACCTCGTCAGCACGCCGTACAATTTCTTGGCTCATATCGTCAGCGCGTTTGCTCAAACTTTCGATCAGGGTGATGCCACCGCTCTGAAGTTGCCGGGCTACCCCATTGGCCATATTACCATGGCCGTTACGACTTTGCGCATTCAAAAACAAAAGCGCCCGTCGTTTGGATTGCATATTGATTCTCATGATCCTCTTTAGTTGCCATACTACGACTATCTGGCAGAAGGGTCGCCCGGAAATTGCTCACGCGATCAAACCAGCCTATTATCAGTTCATGCTTCGGGGCACTTGCTGTCCGGCTCCTGCGGTGCTGAGCTTGCCAAGCGGAATGGCAGTATGGAGCTTAGAAGCAGCAGCCCTACGCCGCTGATGATCATAACGTCGGCCAAATTGAAAGTCGGCCAGTGCCAAGCGCCAACGTAGATGTCGAGGAAATCGGTCACAGCACCGTGAAGTACTCTGTCCACGATGTTCCCGATGGCGCCTCCGGCGACGAGCCCGAGTGCAAACGTCTCGGTCAATTTTGTCGTTCGCACCGCCCAAACGAGGATGCCGATCACGATGGCCATTGATAATCCGGCAAGCACCAACGGATAGGCCGAGAATATATCTTGGAACATGCCGAAACTGACCCCCGTGTTGTAACCCAGTCTGAAATTAAGAAATGGCGCAATCTCGATTACCCGCGGTGGCTTCATCACTGTATTGACGGTCAGCCATTTTGTGACGAAATCTATAGCAAACGCAGTAGTGGCCGCAGTTACTGTCAGAAATATCTTCTTGGTCAAATTCGAATAGCTCACGATCGGATGGTCCTCATTGGTTTGCAGTGCACGGCCAAAGGCGCAAATGTGCTCAGTTTGAAACGGAGTAGGCTCACTCTGGTTCGGCGATGCTTGAGACGTTCCCGTCAGTGCGAGGACCGGCCTTCGGAGTGCGTCCATCGGTCTGACCCCGATTGAGCAAACGAAGCCCGTTAAGAACGACCAGCAGCGACGCGCCAACATCGGCCGCAATAGCGCCCCACAGCGAAGCAAGGCCGACAATAGTCAGAGCTGTGAAGACAAGTTTGACGGCGATTGAGAATGCGACGTTCTGATGAACTACAAAAAGCGTGGCGCGCGAATGCCGGACCAACCAGGGAAGTTTTGAAAGATCGTCCGACATGAGCGCCACATCTGCCGTTTCGATGGCAGCGTCGCTACCCATCGCGCCCATTGCGACCCCGATATTGGCGCACCCCATGGCCGGCGCGTCGTTAACCCCATCGCCGACCATAGCAACCGATCCGTAGCGTCGTACGAGATCCTCCACGGCGGCTACCTTGTCGGCGGGCAGCAACTCAGCGCGAACCTCGTCGATACCGGTTTGCTTCGCAATTAATTCCGCCGTGGCCTGGTTATCACCCGTGAGCATCACGACATGCTCGATTCCAGCTTGATGCAGCGCAGTGACAATACTTCTTGCTTCCAGCCTGACGGCGTCGGAAACGCCCACAAGGCCCCAAACCTCCTGACCCTCGCCGATCGCGACGAGCGTGTGGCCAGCTGCCGTAAGCGCGTCAATATGCAGCGGGATCGCGCCAGAGATGACACCCTGTTCTTCAACATAGCGGCGTGAGCCGAGCCACATGGTGCGGCCAGCCACTTGTCCGGTGACGCCTCGACCGATGATGGCCTGAACAGCTTCGGCGGGCGCGGCAACGATATTCAACTCATCCGCCTTTGCCAAAATGGCGCTTGCGATTGGATGCGCACTGCGTGCCTCCAATGCGGCCGCCACCTTGATGATTTCATGGATGCTGCGGCCTGAGAACGGTAAGATCTCGACGACCTTTGGCCGGCCTTCCGTCAGCGTACCAGTCTTGTCCATCGCGATGGCTTTAAGGCGCGCGGGCGTTTCAAGATGTGTCCCCCCTTTCACAAGAACGCCCTGCTTCGCGGCTCCCGCGAGCGCGGCCACGATCGTCACCGGCGTTGAAATCACAAGAGCGCAGGGACAGGCGATAACGAGAAGCACGAGGGCCCGGTAGAACCAAACGCCCCAGGCTCCCCCGAAAAGCAGAGGCGGAACAAGAAAGATCACGACGGCAAGGATCATCACGAGAGGGGTGTAGACACGTGCGAATTTCTCGACCCATTGTTCGCTGGGCGCGCGTCGGCTCTGCGCCGAACCCACCATGCGGATGATCTGGGCAAGTGTCGTATCATTCGCCGCCTTGGTGATCAAAACTTCGAGCGCGCCCTCTCCGTTGATCGTCCCGGCAAAGACCTCGTCCCCCGGGGCTTTGAATACGGGCACGCTTTCTCCCGTGATCGGCGCTTGGTTTATCTCGCTCTCACCAGTGACTACTCGCCCGTCGAGCGGCATCTTGTCTCCTGGGCGAACGATGATATGCGCACCGACCGGGACTTCGCCTGCCGGGACGTCGCGTTCGGAGCCATCTTCAAGCTTGATGCGTGCTGTCGGTGGAGCCAGTTCCATGAGGGCTGCTACAGCGCGACGTGCGCGGCCGAGGCTCCACGCCTCAAGTGCTAGGGCCAATGCGAAAAAGAAGGACACCGTAGCAGCCTCGAACCAGGCACCGATGCCGATCGCGCCCGCGACTGCGACCATCATCAGCAAATTCATATCTGGGCGAAGGCGCTTGGCTGCGAGCCAAGCCTTTGGTGCAACGTAGCGCGCCGCGCTGAGCACCGCGATTGTGTAGAGCAGAATGCTCGGCAAGGGAGTCGAGCCTAATCCATGTTCTCCTGCCTCGAAAGCCGCTAACACACCTCCAGCCAGCCAAGCATGGACTGCAAACCCTAGCGCCGTAAACAAGCCGCTCGCTGTCGTCAGCCAAGACTGAACCCGCTTACGGCGGACCTCGGTTTGCGCTTCTTCGCTCGTCTCACCCTCGGTCCACGGCTCCGCTCTTAATCCAGCGCGGGTAACAGCCTCTAGAATGCTGGCTTCAAGAGTAACGTTGGGCTTCATATCGATCGACATGCGGCCATTGAGCAGGTCGAAAGCGAGCTTATCTCCCCCGACCAGTGGACCGACTTCGCGCTTCAGCGCTGCGATTTCGTCGGCGCAATCCATGCCGTGAATGCGCAATAGAATTTGGCCAGACATAGGTGTTGGACTTGGCGGACCGAGCGCTTCGCGCACTAGTGACCCGCAGCACGCCGCGTCTTCGGATACTTCAACAAAATCCGACATATGCGGCGAAACTTCAGATGTCTGCCAAAGCTTTGCGTGCAAGCCCGTTTTAGCTACCGCTGCCTCGATCTCTGCTGCAGCAACTTGATTGGGTGTATGTATGGTCATGAAACCACGCTCAGTGTCGAAGGCTAGCGCATCTTCACCGCCGACGAGTGGACCCAGTGCAGCGCGGAGCGCGCGAACCTCGCTCTGGTAGGCCAGGCCATCAACTTTAAAGCGCAATGAGCCTGGAGGACTGATTGTTTTGGTCATGAGTTTACCACCATATTTCAAATTGGAGCGAACAAATTCCGCCAAGCGGCACCCTTATTACATTCTGTAGCCACTACAGAAGCAACAAGTTTTTCGTTCCCGGTGACGTTTCGTCTGGAGTAACTGCTGTATCACCTGGTTCGCTCTTGAAACTGTCGATTCAAACTATTCGGATCGCCCAAGTTGATCGGCATCTGAACTGAAGTTTTATTTGCCTACGCAAGAACTGGAACCCGGCGCTGACGGACTGAATTACAGATGTGCTTTCAAGCAGTTAATAAGTCCCTATGTAGATTTTTGTTCAGCTAAATCTGTCGGCGAGTTATGATCGGCCAAGACTTCGATGATCCGGCAATCAGCGATTTTTCCGTTGGCACACGAGCCGATCATACGGGAAAGTTCCTGCCTCAATCCAAGGAGCCGTGAAATCCGGTCGTTGACCGCGACAAGTTGATCTTGGGCGATCCGGCTCACGTCCTCGCATGAAGCATCCGGTATCTCCCTTAGCCCGTAAGCGAGAGCTGTAGGCCGCCTTGCGCGTTGTGCCATTGAAGGGTTGAAGGCTGCTTATTTGGGAGCGGCGATTATGGACGACATGGGTTCGGGATCAGCGAGCAGTCATAC
>NZ_JBALUT010000084.1:0-9413 GCF_036963705.1 Parasphingorhabdus sp.
CTCGGCCACCGCGATCCGGATGGCTCGGCCCCATTGGCATCAGCAATATGATGATCGCCGCGTTCGAGACGCGGTGACACACCGGTTGATTGGCCCAGAAGATTAGGATTTAAGTTGACGAAACCGAAGGTAAAAGCTCTGAAATCTGCCACTTCCAAGGAAGGCAAGGCTGAGTCGGATGCACTCCACGCGTTGGTGATGAAATCGCTCGACGATGATCAGGCACAGGACGTTGTTTCCATCCCGCTGGAAGGAAAAAGCAATATCGCCGACCATATGGTGATCGCCGAAGGGCGTTCGACCAGACAGGTCGCGTCTATTGCCCAGAAGCTGGCCGAGCGCATCAAACAGTCGGGCGGCACCGCGCGAATCGAAGGTCTCGCCAATGCCGACTGGGTATTGGTCGATGCCGGCGATGTGATCATCCACTTGTTCCGGCCCGAAGTGCGCAGCTTCTACAATCTGGAACGGATGTGGGCGGTTGAAGAGGAAGGTGACGCGGCAGACGCCGTCGAAGCCTGAATTTCATAGGCGATGAGACTGCATATCGTCGCTCGTGGGAAGATTGGCCGCAGCCCGGAAGCGGAACTTGTGAGCCGGTATGTGAAGCGGATTGCCTGGGATGTGAAGATCAGCGAGCTACCCGATCAGGGTGGCAAATCGCCGAAGCTGGACGGAATCACCAAAATCATCGCGATGGACGAAGCGGGCGAAAACTGGACTTCGAAAAAATTTGCGAATTTGCTCTCCGCCTGGCGCGATGACGGCGCGCGCGAGACGCGTTTCCTGATCGGTGCTGCCGATGGGTTAAGCGCCGAAGAACGGGCCAGCGCGGATCATTTCTTTTCCTTTGGCAAAGCCACCTGGCCCCATATGATGGCGCGGGCGATGCTGGCCGAACAATTGTTTCGGGCGACATCAATAATCGCCGGCCATCCTTATCACAGGGAAGGGTGAGCATTATGCTGCGCTCCACCCTCTTGATAATCGTCGCGACTGGCGTTGCGCTGAGCGGCGCCGCTCTGATCTCGGCGCAGACCCCCGGACCGAGTCTTTCCGAACAGCAACGGAGCCTGAAGTCGGCCCGCGAACAATCCGAGCGTGCCCGCCAGCGCAGTGATGCCTTGCGCCGTCAGGCCGAGGCGGCGAGCAATGATGCCGACCGGCTCGCCAGCGAAGCTGCCGCGCTGGCCGCCCGTATCCAGTCGGCGGAAGCGGATATCGACGCGGCCCGGACCCGGATTGCCATCGTCACCCGGTTGCAACAGAGCCAGCGCGCCCGGCTGGCGCAGAAGCAGGGGCCAATGATCCGGTTGACCGCCGCTCTCCAGATGATGACCCGCAAGCCAACCGCACTTGCCTTGGTGGAACCGCGCTCGCTCAATGAACTTATCTATATGCGTTCGATCATGTCGGCAGTGATGCCGGAAATCGAACGGCGAACCGCTGGCCTCCGCAATGAAGTCAAGCAAGGCGAACGGCTTCGGCTGCAATCTGCGCGGGCCATTGCTTCGCTCGACGAAAGCCAGCGGCGTCTGACCGAGCGGCGACGACAGCTAGCCAGTCTCGAAGCGAGTGAACGGATCGAATCCGCCCGATTCTCAGATGATGCCGGGATCGAGCAGGACCGGGCGCTCGCTCTAGGTGAGGAAGCGAGGGATATCGTCGACTTGATGGACCAGATTCGCGAGAGCGGGGCAGTCCGCGAAGCGCTGGCACAACTGGACGGACCGATGCTACGACCCAGCCAAGGGCGCGACGCAGCGGCTCAGACCCCGCCACAAAAACGGGATGTCGCAAATGCCTATCGCTTGCCGGTGAACGGCGTGATTGTCACGGGACTCGGAGAGATTTCGGATAGCGGCTATCGCTCGCGCGGTCTCACCATCGCCGTCGCTTCCGGCGCGCAAATTGTTGCTCCGGCTGCAGGAAGAGTAGCTTATGCCGGGCGCTATCGGGGCTATGGAAATATTCTGATCATCGAACATGACGCCGGCTGGACCAGTCTGATCACTGATATGGCGACAATTCGTGTCGCTGTTGGAGATCAAATTGTGCAGGGCTCTCCGGTCGGGCGGTCCGGGTCGGATGATCCCAAAGTCACCGTCGAACTGCGCCGCAATGGCAGGGCAATTGATATTGCCGCCCTAATTGGTTGAAAACCGGCAAAAAATGCGGAAAATAGTCGTTCATCGAACGCTTCCGTCATTTTTGGTTAAGCTGCTTGGCTTTAGGGGTGATTCCAGCCTATATTTGATCCTAATCTAGACATACAGGACAGCATTGATGAAAAAGCCCGTATTGCAAGCCGCCGCCCTTGTTCTGACCGTGGCGCTTTTGCCCGCTACGACGTCGGCAATTTCCGCTGTGGACGCAAATACCTATCGCGAGATGGAGCAGTTCATGGCCGTCTTCGACCGGGTGCGGAATGATTATGTCGATCAGGTGGACGATGCGGATCTGATCAAGGGTGCCATCGAAGGCATGCTCGGTAGCCTTGACCCTCATAGCAGTTTTCTCGACGCTCGGGATTTTGACAATTTGCGGACCCAGACCGATGGCAATTACGGTGGGCTCGGCCTCTCGGTAACCCTGGAAGATGGTGCGGTAAAAGTCATTGCTCCGTTCAAGGATACGCCTGCCGACAAGGCCGGCGTGAAGGCCGGCGATTATATCACCCATATCAATGGCGAATTGATCTACGGCGGTACGCTGGATGAAGCGGTTGAGGAAATGCGCGGCAAGCCCGGTACGCCGATCAGCATCACCATCGTTCGTCCTGGCCGCGACAAGCCTTTCGACGTGACCATG
This sequence comes from Parasphingorhabdus sp., assembly GCF_036963705.1. GTDB lineage: Bacteria > Pseudomonadota > Alphaproteobacteria > Sphingomonadales > Sphingomonadaceae > Parasphingorhabdus. The sequence continues at coordinate 2,812 of NZ_JBALUT010000084.1, forward strand.
GACCGTGCGATTATCGATCTCAAACCAGTAACCTGGGAAATCAAGGATCAGATCGGTGTGATCAGCATCAACAGTTTCTCTAGTGACACAGGTGCCGATGTTGCTGCCGCGATCGTCGGTATCGACAAGTCGCTCGGCAAGAAGCCGCTCGGCTATGTGCTCGATTTGCGATCCAATCCCGGCGGTTTGCTCGATGAAGCCGTTTCGGTATCCGATGTGTTCCTGTCGCGCGGTGAAATCGTTTCGCAGCGCGGACGCTCAAAATCCGATATTGAGCGCTATTTTGCCAAGAGCGGCGATGCTGCTGGCGGGCTGCCGATCATCGTTCTGATAGATGCGGGCTCGGCTTCGGCTTCCGAAATTGTTGCCGGTGCTTTGCAAGATCATCACCGCGGCCTGATCATGGGTGAGCGCAGTTTCGGCAAGGGGTCCGTGCAGACCTTGCTGCCACTTTCCAATGACAGCGCGCTGCGGTTGACCACTGCACGCTATTATACGCCTGCTGGCAAGTCGGTGCAGGAGGGCGGGATCGAACCCGACATCAATGTGCCCCAATTGTCTGATCCGGATTATAAGACCCGTCCCCGGTTCCGCGAGTCCGATTTGCGGAAACATCTGATCAACGAGGTCAAGCTGAAGGACGAAGTGCTCGAAGAAGATGGCAAGGTTGATCCGCGCTTCACCCAGACAGCGGAAGAATTGAAAGAGCAGGGCATTAGCGATTTTCAGCTCCATTATGCGCTACAGACGATCGGTCGCCTGGGCCCTGATGGCCTGAAAATAGCGATGAACAAGGCAGCTAAAAAAGCCAGCAAGAAAACCGTGGTGGCGAAGAACTAGGACCGTCTGATGGCATCTGTGCGCAAAGCCAATTGGCTGGCTTTCCTTATGCCTGCGGGTTTGCTCGGCGGTGCCTTGATCAGTCAATATGGCTTTGGCCTATACCCCTGCGAAATGTGCATGTGGCAGAGATGGCCGCATTTGGCCGCTATCATTCTGGCTCTGCCTGCGCTGCTGCTTGGTTCCAAAAGTTGGTCGAAGCTATTGGTGGTCGCCGCAGCCTTGGCGATATTGGTCAGCGGCCTGATTGGCGGTTTTCATGCTGGCGTGGAATATGACTGGTGGGAAGGATTAACCTCCTGCGCCACCTCTATCCCGGCGGGTGGTGATATACTCGACTCGATCATGAACGCGCCGTTGGTGCGTTGTGATGTTGCCCCGTGGTCTTTGTTCGGTATTTCGCTGGCTGGTTATAATTTTCTCTTGTCGGTGAGCGGTGCCATCCTCATCTTGGTCATGCTAATGACCGGACGAAAGGATTCTGACTATGTCTGAGACAAAATTGGGGAAATCAGCGGCTGATATTGCTTCGATGATCCGGGTCAATCATGCGGGCGAATATGGCGCGGCGCAAATCTACAAGGGTCAGCTGGCGGTGATGGGCGACAATGCGCCGAACAGCAGTGCGATCCACCATATGGCGGAGCAGGAGCAGCGTCATCTGGATGCCTTTGACAAGATGATCGCGGAGCGTGGCGTCCGGCCAACCGCTTTGCAGCCTTTCTGGAAAATAGCGGGCTATGCGCTTGGCGCGACAACCGCAGCGATGGGGCCGCGGGCGGCGATGGCCTGCACGGCTGCTGTGGAAACCGAAATTGATCAGCATTATCAAGAACAGCTTGATGCGCTTGAATCGGAAAATGATCCCGAGCTGACCCGTATAATTGCGGAGTTTCGCGAAGAGGAATTGGAGCATAAGGCTACGGCAATCGCTATGGGAGCGGAGGATGCACCGGGCTATCCGGCGTTGAGCGCCGTGATCAGGCTAGGTTGCAAGTTCGCTATCGGACTGTCGAAACGCATCTAGCAAGCGGTATTCGCTTCAGCGTCGGTTCAGGACGGAGGCTACAAAGGAAATATCATGATACAGAAACTTTTATTCTCCGCTGCGATCCTTTCGGGCGCTGGCATGATGGCTGCTCCCGCGTTGGCGCAGGATAAGGCCGGCGACCGGGTCAACCAGCTGGTTGTATATGGTGATGATCCCTGTCCGCGGAGCAGTGAAGAAGAGATCGTTGTTTGCGCGCGCAAGGACGAGAGCGATCGTTACCGCATTCCCGAAACCTTGAGAAGCGGCAGTCTGGGCGATGCCAAGAATCAGGCCTGGTCGGAACGTGTCAGATCCTACGAATATGTCGGAGCGTCTGGAACCAACAGCTGTTCTCCCACCGGAGCAGGCGGGTTCACGGGTTGCACGCAAAAGTTGTTGAAGCAGGCCTATGCCGAAAAGGGCATTGATGACACGGTCAACTGGGGCCAGCTGATCGAAGAGGAGCGGCAGCTTCGACTTTCCCGGATTGACGCGGAATCGGATGCCGTCGAAGAGCGGTTGCTGGAAATCGAAGCCCAGCGCGAAGCGCGCAACGCGGCAGCAGAAGCGGCTCGCGAACGGCTCGAGGTAAAGGATGCCGCTGCGCTGCAAGCCAGCGATGATCTAACCGTGCCGCCGGGGGCGGACGAAGTCCCCGGTCCCGACGACGAATGACTAGCCAGCCTTCCTGGTTTTGATCCAACGGTTAACCTGATCTTCGAGCATATCGAGCGGCACTGCACCTTGTCCCAGCACCACGTCATGAAACCCGCGCAGGTCAAATTTGTCGCCCAGTTCGCGCGTCGCTTTGCCGCGTAATTCGCGGATTTTCAGTTCGCCCATTTTATAAGCCAGAGCCTGACCAGGCCAGCTGATATAGCGGTTCACTTCTGCCTCGATATTGGCTTCGCTGAGCGCGGTATTGTCGGTCATGAAATCGATCGCCCGCTGCTTGCTCCAGCCTTTGCTGTGGATACCGGTATCGACCACCAGTCGGCACGCGCGCCACATTTCGTAGGACAGCCGCCCCATGTTCTTGGCGGGCGTATCATATAAATCCATCTCGATACCGAGTCGCTCCGAATAGAGTCCCCAGCCTTCGACAAAGGCTGTGAAAAACGCGCCATGTTTGCGGAAATCCGGCATGTCGAGTTCTTGCTGCAACGCGATCTGCTGATGATGGCCGGGCACCGCTTCGTGAACACTCAGCGCCGGAATTTCCCAGAACGGACGCTGGTCGAGCTTGGATGTGTTGACATAATAGAAGCCGGCAATGCCGACATCCGGCGATCCGGGGTTATAATATGCGGTGGTCGTACCTTCGGCGGTCTCCGCCGGAATTTCCTTGATGCCATAAGGAAGCCGCGCGAGCTTGCCGATGATCGAAGGCATTTTGCCATCGATGATCTTGGTCACCCGGGCAACCTTTTCCATCAGCTCTTCCGGCGTTTTTGCATAATATTTCGGATCGGTCCGCAGATGCTCGATAAACGTCTCGCGTGTATCATAGCCGGCCTCCTTGGCAACCTCGACCATTTCGGCGCGAATTCGGGCTACTTCGCTGACACCAATGTTATGGATTTCGTCGGCAGTCTTGGTCGTCGTGGTCATCTGCCGGATACGGAAATCATAATATTCCGATCCGCCCGGTTGGGCCGAGACACCTGGTGCTGTCGCGCAGTTCGGGGCATAATCGCTAGTGTACCAGTCGAGATGCTTTTGCACTGCGGGGTTGATGATATTGGTGATCGTTCCAGCGGCCTCCGCAGCCAGCGCGTTGAACGTCACCTCGTCGATCGTCTCAGGCCGTTTGCGCAAGAACGGCTGATAGAAGCGCGATGCTTCGGGGCTGTCGGTGACCAGACCGGAAATGCTGGTTTCATAACCCTCCATCGACACGCAAGGCTGGACATAGCCGCCGGCGAGCGCCTGGTTAGCAACTGCAATCGACTGGTCATTGACCGTGGCATATTGTTTGAGCCGGTTGATGTAGGTCTGATAATCCTGCGCGTTGCGGAACGGCAGATTGTTTTGCATGCTGGCAAAATTCTGGTGCCAGCCGCCGCGGTTGGTGAAGTTGATCGTGCGCTGGCCGAACGTGTTCGCTTCAATCTGTTCGGCGAGAGAACGGCGCAATATGCCATAGTTGGTCTTGTCATCCTCGCTCAGGGAAGCGCTGTCGATCGCGTCCAGTTGCGAAAGCCAGGCTTTGGCCTTTTCCACCCGGGCGTCCTCTGCCTCGAGGCTAGCGTCGCTAACCCGACCGGTAGGATCGTCTACTCCCAGCGATGATGCGAATTCAGGATATTGTCCCAGCTGATAGTCCCAATAGGCATCAATGATCGCATGCAGCTCGCCGGATTTCTGCCTGGTGTCCGCTTGAGCAAAGACTGGTGCGCTTATCAGCATTGCTAGCGGTGCCAGCATGGCTAAACTCGTTCTGCGCATCTTATTCTCTCCCAATGATTTTATAATATCTCTGGCAACTATCGTGAATGATTGGAAGCCTTAGTCAAGCTTGATTTTGCCAAGCAAACAGCCGCTCGCGCAGCGCGATCGCGGTTTTCACCGGAATATCGGCGATGCTTAGCGGAGCGATTGTCGAGCCGCCGGCTATGCCGATGGTGACAGTGGCGAGATCCAGCGGATGGTCGAGCGGCGATTGGCTGACATCAACGCTCTGCACTTTTCGGACCAGCAGGATAGTCAGCCGGCGGCGCCACCAGCCTGACCGGACATATAACTGGCCATCTTCGAGCGCATATTGGTGATGCAGCCAGTTGAGGAACAAGACCACAGTGGCCGGGACCGCAAGCAGGATGATCGCGAACAAGCCGTCATGGATGAAATATCCGGTGCCGAGAGCAGCGACCGCCAATGCCAGCCAGGCGATGACTGCACGGCGCCACCAGAAAGCCGGGTTGACCGAGTGAAACGGGAGATCAGGAGAAGCCGGCCGGACCGCGCACTCTATCAGTATCGGGTCTATCTCGGGCAGGCGCGCACAAGGGGCCGCGCTATGGTCGGTCTCTCCGCTGGCGTCTCCCGCCAGTGAAGTGAATTTGAGGTGATACCAGCCGAACCGCGCGCGCACCGGACCGGTTTGCAATATCGCGGCCTGAACGCGATGGATCGGCATCACCATGTCGGTCAGGGTGAACAGTCCGCGTCGCCTCCGGAATCCCGGCTGCCCGCTATCGACGCGGTCGAGGCGGAATGCATATTCGCGGACGAACGTCCGGATGATGCCGGTGGTAAAACCGATGATGACCAACGACAAGATTGCGGCCAGCGCTCCGCCAATCCGTACCGCCGAACTGAGGCCGTTGATCGTCTCCTGTTCCGGCAGGGCATCTATCCACGTGCGGGGATCGAAGAAACCGTCGGGGAGCAGGAAGTCCAGATTCTGGGCGAGAGCACCGAGAATGGCGAGCAGGACGAATGAGAAGTTGAACAGACCGGCAATGAAGATACGGCGGTTGTCCATCGCAAATAGCGGCGGGGTATCTGTAGTGACCGGCTGGTCCTCTGCCGGAGGATTATCCGCCTTCAAACCGGCTTTATAGTCCCGTATCTTGTCGCGGAGATTTTCCGCATCCGGCCGGGCCAGTGCGTTGAGCTGTCCATCTTCTCCGCCGCCGGAACCGGTCTCCAGCGCGACTGTGGCAAGACCAAGCAAGCGGCTGATTAGCTTTTGCTCGAGGCTGACATCCTGGATACGGTCGAACGGGATCGAGCGGTTGTTGCGGTTGAGCAGGCCGCTCTTGATGCGGATTTCCCGTTCAGTGACCTGATAGGTGAAGCGTGACCAGATCAGGGTCGTGACTCCGACGACCATAGCAACCAGCGCCGTCGCGGCGAGCAGACTATAGTTGAAATTCTGATCGAACAGGCTGAAATGGAGGACGATGATCGCGACGATATTCTGGCCGAGCATCGAAAAAGATTTCAGGATGATGCTCAGCGGGTGCAGCCGCTGGAAAGGGGCCTCGTCCTGAGTCAGCGATGGAGCCGCTTCGTCGATCATATCATGTCTTGGCGGATATGACCCTTGATCGTCTCGCGCATGGCTTCGGCATCAATGGTGGCGAGTCCGGGCAGGGTGACGATGCTGTTGTGGGTTCCGGCGGTGTGGACGATCAGGGTCGATAGATCGAACAGTCGCTGCAGCGGGCCTTGCGCAACATCGATATGCTGGATGCGGTTGAACGGGACGATTGTGTCGGTGCGCCAGAGAAAACCGCGGAGCACCCGCAATTGCTCGTCGCCCATGTCATAGCCCCAGCGGCGATAGATGCGATGGGGCAGGACGAATACCAGCAAGATGGCAAAAACCGTGACGGGACCGAGGACCAAAGCGGGCTGCACCTGGTGATGCATATAGAGCAACAATTCGGCGACCGATGCCAGTATCAGCAGGATCAGCGCCCGCAGGATCATATTGACCCGGATCAGGCTTTTCTGCGGCGGATGGAGCGGTGTCAGGCCCTGATTATAGGTGGGTTGCAGGTCTGGTTCCAACGCCGGAGACTGTTGGGAAATGGAAGAGTTGGAAGCATGTTCGGTCATGGTCTCGCTATGCCCAAGCTGTATTGTTTAGGCAAGACGGTTGACGACTAGCGGGCCAGAGCAGTTTCGGCCTGATCGATCAAAGACTTGATAATTTCGGCCACGGATTCTTCCGCTTTGACCATGCCGACCGACTGTCCGGCCATGACACTTCCATATTCAA
>NZ_JBALUT010000085.1:0-9225 GCF_036963705.1 Parasphingorhabdus sp.
GAACGGATCAGACCCCGTGGCGATCAGCAGGCGATCATAAGGTGTCACACGGCCGGAAGCACTGACCACCTCCATGGCTTCGCGCTTGATTGCAATAATCGCGTCGCCGCTGACCAATTCTATGCCATTATCGTCATACCAGCCTTGATCGTTGATGATGATTTCTTCAAAGCTCTTGTCGCCGGCCAAAACCGGTGAAAGCATTATCCGGTCATAATTGACCCGGGGCTCCGCTCCAAAAATGGTGATGGCATAGCGGCTTGCATCGCGGGACAGAATTTCTTCCACCGCGCGACAACCCGCCATGCCATTGCCGATGACGACAAGCCGTTCGCGGGCCTGTCGGGAAGCATTGTCCTGCTTATCATCCATTATAACCGGTGCGTTCATTGACAAATTCCAGTTGTTAAAAACTATATCCCAGCCGCAGCCAGAATTTCTCGGTATCGACAGCGAAGCTTTCGGCATTGTAATTGGCGTAGTTGAGGCCGACGCTGATGACATTGATTTTGAAGTTAAGAGCCGCATCAAATTCCGTGCCGTAATCAATGTTGCCGCTATCACTGCTAAAGTCGTGATAAGCCGCGCTCGCGGTGACGCCGCCAAGCAGGTTGACCTTCTTGCTCACGCTGACATACTTGTCTTCAAGACCCCCCGGCGGCGTGCTGAGAAAAACATCGGCCCAACCGTTGAACTTGTGGAGGGTGGCAAGCGGGGTCTGGAACCGATTGCCCGCGCCGTCGCTGCCCAGGCTCTCGTATCCCAGCACCAGTCCTAAACCGGAAAAGGATGTGCCAACAGACCCGGCAATATAATCGACGGAGTAATTGCCAGGGTTGGCCTTATAATCTTTTTGCACAGCATAGCTGCCGGCCAAGTCCAGTGAGAAACCTTCAGCGACTGGAAGCTTTGCCGTCGCGCGCAGACCATAGGTTGCACTTGAACTCAGCGAGACCGGTTGCCCGGCATCAAAATCGAGCAGATAGGCAAAGCCCTTCAGATTGGCCGGGCCAGCCTTTACCCCTGCGCCCAAAAATATCAGATCTCCGTCAAAAGCTTCTCGCGCACCGGCATCCGCGCCAAATATCGTGCGCTGGGATATTGCATAAGTGGCTTCCAGTGTCAGCGGTTTTAAGGCCGTCACCGACGCACTGACAGCGTCGAATGTCTGCTCATTCTGGCGCCAGCCGACGCTGCCCACGAAACGCTGGTCGTCAATGTTGATCCTCTGGCGACCAACGGTGATACTGCCTTTGCCCTCTTTGGCGAATTGCAGCTGAATGCGGTTGAGTTCGATATTTTCAGGATCGGCAACGACCGAAAACGGTTCGATACCATTGCCTGAATTGGTATCGTTGAAATCATTGATGATGCCCAGCGTTGCTTCGCTTTCGACCAGAAAGGAAATGCCCATATCGCTGGCCAGTTCGATTCCGGCCCTTGTCCTTAACGTCAGGGCATCTGCATCCGTCAGGGGCTGATCAACATATTCATAAGCCAGCCGTGCGTCGAAAACAGGGTCCAGTGTCAGGCCCTCTGCGATGGCGACAGGATCGCCGGTTTTTGCATGCACCACAGTCGGCGTAAAAAGCAGTACTGATGACAATGTGAAATATCTGATTATGCTTTTTTTGTTCATCATTAATCCCTTGAAAACTGAATTTCTTCTTTCGGGCATCCTTCCTGTTCAGGCCGCCTCTGCGGACGAGCCCTTGTTATTTCCATGTTCATATTCCGCCAAAAATTGCAGCACCTGCTGCCGGTAGGCGTAAAATTTCGGATGCTCGAGCAGTGCCTTGCGGTCTCGCGGACGCGGCAGATCCACTTCCAGTATCTTGCCGATGGTGGCGTGCGGGCCGTTGGTCATCATCACGACCCGGTCGGCGAGCAGGATTGCTTCGTCTACGTCGTGCGTGACCATGACGGTGGTCACCTTTGTCCGGTTCCAGACTTCGATCAGCACGTCCTGCAAATCCCAGCGGGTCAGGCTGTCGAGCATCCCGAAAGGTTCATCGAGCAACAGTAATTTGGGAGACAGGGCGAAGGCGCGGGCAATGCCGACCCGCTGACGCATCCCGTTGGACATATCGGCGGCCACCTTGTCCATCGCATCACCGAGGCCGACACGATCAAGATAATATTCGACAATATCAGCCCGCTCGGAGGGCTTTGTGTGGGGATAGACGCGCTCCACACCCAGGCTGACATTTTGTCTGGCGGTCAGCCAGGGCATGAGCGAGGGTGCCTGGAACACAACGGCCTTGTCAGGCCCGGCGACGTCGATTTCCCGCCCGTCCAGTACAATTCCGCCATCGCTGATTTCATTCAGCCCGGCCGCCATCGTAAGCACGGTCGATTTTCCGCAGCCCGAGTGACCGATCAGCGAGATAAACTCGCCCCTGTTCATCAGGAGATTCACATCTTCGACAACGGTGAGTGGACCCTTGGGTGTCGGGTAAATTTTCTTGAGCTTGAAAAATTCGAGGTAGCGGCTGATAATCGGGCTTTTTGCCGCATCCAGATAGGCCTGCGGCAATGCTGCGTCCTTGCCTTCCCGTGCTGCCGACAGGTCCAGCGGCGTCACATCGGGCAAATTGATCGTTTCGGTGGCAGCGGCCTTCTGATCGTGGCTCAAAAGATCCAGATAACCGACAATGCTGTTGCGCAGCCTTCTATAGGCAGAGTCTTCATTCATCGCCTCACGTTCACGGGGGCGCGGGATATTCACATCGAATAACTTTCCGATGGTTGCCGAGGGCGCCGGGGTCAGGATGGCGACGCGGTCGGCCAGAAGCAGCGCTTCATCAACGTCATTGGTCACCAGAACGATGGTGCGCTTTTCGTGCTTGCGGATGCGCTCGATCTCATCCTGCAATTTGGCCCGGGTCAAGGCATCGAGTGCCGATAGCGGCTCGTCCATCAGCAGGATTTCCGGTTCCATCGCCAGAGCGCGGGCGACGGCCACGCGCTGGCGCATACCACCCGATAGCTGAGCCGGTTTGCGGTCCATTGCATGGTCCAGACCCACCAGTTCGATCTTCTGCGTCACCAGCGCTGCGCGTTCTTCTTTCGATTTGTCCTGATGAACAGCATCGACCGCCAGCGCGACATTGGCCTGCACGGTCAGCCACGGAAAAAGCGAATAGCTTTGGAAAACGAGGCCGCGATCCTTACCCGGACCTTTGCACGGCTCGCCTTTGACCAGCACTTCACCGCTATCGGCTTCGGCCAATCCAGCGATGCAATTTATCAATGTGGTCTTGCCGGCTCCCGAAAAACCGAGAATGGCGATAAACTCACCATCGGCGACATCAAGGCTGATTTTGTCGAGCACATTGGCTCTGGTTCCCGAACCATCAACATATGATTTGCTGACGTTCTTGAGCGACAGGACGGGAGGGGATTTGGTCATGATTTTCCCTTCAAACCGTGCGATTGCGGCTGGCGAAATTTTGCAGCAGCATCATGATCCGGTCCAGCATGAAGCCGATCAGGCCGATCACGATAACCGCGAACATGATCCGGGCGAGAGACTGGCTGGATCCATTCTGGAACTCATCCCAGACGAATTTTCCCAAACCCGGATTCTGCGCGAGCATTTCCGCGGCGATCAAGACCATCCAGCCAACACCTAAGGACAGACGCATGCCGGTAAAAATATAGGGAAGCGCCGAGGGCAGTACCAGGCGGGTCAGCTTGGCGAACCAGCCAAGGCGAAGCACTTTGCCGACGTTCAGCAGATCCTTGTCGATGGATGCTGCGCCAATCGCGGTGTTGATGAGAGTCGACCAGAGCGAGCAGAGCATCACGACGATCGCGGAAATAACAAAGCTTTTTGGCAGGCTCGGTTCGGGATCGGTCATGGTGGCCGAAATCACCATCGTAACAATGGGCAGCCAGGCGAGCGGACTGACCGGCTTCATGATCTGCACGATCGGATTTATCGCGGCGTTGAATGTTTTCGATAGGCCGCAGATGAGGCCGATCGGAACAGCGACAATTGTGGCCAGGAAAAAGCCCAAAGCAACCGTCGCCAAGGACGTCCAGATCTGATCCAGAAAAGTCGGAGGACCGCTATATTTGAAATCCCGTGTTTCGCCGCCACTGGCAATTGCCGCATCATTGCGAGCGTCCTGAGCAGCATAAAATTCCGCCTTCTGATCTTGGGCGACGGACCATTCTTCAAACAGCGCAACCCCTTGGGCGGAGACTTCAACCGGTCCCGGCAGGCTGCCGAGCGATGTGTCCACCTGTGGGGCAAGAACAGCCCAGAGAGAGAGAAAGGCCAGAATGCCGACGGTCGGCGCGGCGAGGCCCTTGAACGACGCTATTGGTTTCTTGGGATCAATTGGCCAGCTTTTTGCTGTCTTGGGAGCCGGCTTTACCGTCGGAAGCGCTTCAACCGGAAGGCCAGGGCCACCAGCGTCCGCCTCTGCGGTGGGCTGATCGCCTTTATTGCTGTGAAATGTATCTACAACGACGGTCGCCATGTCTTTGTTTCCTTTATTCATCAGAAGCTTAATTGACGCCAGAAGCGGTCACTTTCTGACCGTTCTTCAAGCCGATCGGGAATTTCGCGAGATAGGCATTGGGGGCTGTTCCGTCATAGGTGATCCCATCGATAAAACCTGCTTGTTCGCTCTTGTAACCATCGGTGTCGGGAATACTTTCGGCAGGAATGGCTCCCTCGTCTGCCAGCTTTCTGGCGGCGGTGAGGTAGAGATCGGGCCGATAGACCGCCTTCGCGGTGTCGAAATACCATTGATCCGTCCGGTCTTCGGCAATCTGTCCCCAGCGCCGCATCTGGGTGAGATACCAGATCGCATCCGAGTAAAAGGGGTAACCCGCATAATCGTTGAAGAAGATATTGAAGTCCGGTGCCGGCCGCGTGTCGCCGGCCTGGAAGGTAAACTGACCGGTCATCGAGGCGCCGATCACAGCCTCGTCCGCGCCAACATAATTGGATCGTGCGAGAATTTTTACAGCCTCTGCACGGTTCTTGCCACCATCGACGTCCAGCCATTGCTGTGCCCTGATAATCGCCCGCAGAATGGCGGCAGTGGTCGCAGGATATTTCTCGGCAAAATCCTTACGCAGGCCGAGAACTTTTTCCGGGTTCTTTTTCCAGATTTCATCATCAGTAATCACTGGAACGCCGATTTTCTTTTGCACGGCCGCCTGATTCCATGGCTCGCCGACGCAATAGCCATCAATCGTGCCGGCTTCCATCGTTGCGGGCATTTGTGGCGGCGGCGTCACGGACAAGGCCGCCTCCGCGCCGACCGTTCCGGCCACGTCTCCCTCTGTATAATAGCCCGGCTCGATCCCGCCCGCTGCAAGCCAGTAGCGTAATTCGTAATTATGCGTGGAAACCGGGAAGACCATTCCCATTTTGAACTGCTTTCCCTGCTCCTTGTAGCTCGCGATGACCGGCTTCAGGACCGAAGCGCTGATCGGATGCTGCGGTTTCCCGTCCGCATTTTTCTTGAGGTCCGGTTCAATCTGGGCCCAGACTTTGTTCGACAGGGTGATCGCATTGCCATTGAGGTCGAGCGAGAGAGGGGCGATCAGATCCGCCTTGGTGCCATAGCCAATCGTTGCAGCAAGCGGTTGCCCGGCCAGCATGTGTGCGCCGTCCAGCTGACCACCGATCACGCCGTCGAGCAGCACTTTCCAGTTTGCTTGCGGTTCGAGTGTAACGTTCAGCCCTTCTTCGGCGAAAAATCCCTTTTCTTTGGCAATCGCCAGAGGGGCCATATCGGTGAGCTTGATGAATCCGAGCTTCAGGGCCGGCTTTTCAATCGCGCCGTCCACGGCATCGGCCTTAACCGTCTCGCTGCTTTTTGACGTGCTGTCGCCTCCACTTCCGCAAGCCGATAAAGACACTGCGCATACAGCCATGAGAAGAAAATTGCGGCGGTCAGATTTCATTACTCAATCCCTTTTTCTTTGCCGGGCAACGTCAGGGTGGAACGAAAAAACACGCAAAAAAACCGCCTCAAGCAGCAGTCGTTCAGACTGGCTTGGGCGGCGACATTGCCTATTCGATTGTATATCGTTCTACCGTGCGTTCGCCCGCCATTGGACAAACCGGTAAATATGCTGTCGGGAAATTTTCCCGTCCCAAATCAAATAACATCAGCCTGCTTGAAAAGGCAAGTGAAAATATTGCGGTGCAGCAAATTTCAGGATTTTGGTAATGAATCCAGATATTTCTCGACTTCGGTCGGATCGAAAACACGGCCATCGAAAAACGGGTTGGCACCTAGTGTCAGACGGCCTTGGGTCGAACCGACCGGCAGACTGCCGGTCACGCTGCCTTCCAGCTTGGCATTGGCGCCGGGCATCGGCGTGTCCAGCCCCTTTAGTGCCGTCCTGTAGACATTGGGCCGAAAAACCTGTTCCGCGCGCAACTGGTCCTCCGCACTATATTCCAGATGATCCCACCGCAGCATTTGTGAATAGAGCCATGCCGCCTGACTGTTCCAGGGGAAGTTTGCCGCCTCCCGATATTGGAACATGAAATCGGGCACATCGATCGGCTGAGAGCCAGCGGTCAGCATGATCCGGTCTGATATGGCCCGGTTTATCAGCTTCGCCGAGCCATCCAGATATTCTCTGCGCGCGAGTATTGCGGCATTGGCGTCCCAATTTTCCGGATCGATAAAATGTTTTCCGGCAAAATGCAGCGCCCGCACCAGACGTTCAATCTTGTCGCGATCATCGTCGAGTTTCTCGGCCGACATGGCCAGCACTTTTTCGACGCCGCGCCGCCAGATTTGCGCCGTGACCAGAACGATTCGGCCGACGCCGCGCTCCACGGCAACGCTGTTCCATGGCTCACCCACACATATTCCATCCACCTCGGCATTCGCCAGAGCGTCGGCTGCAAACGGCGGTGCAATGGTCACAATATCGACATCGGTGTCAGGCTCGATACCGCATTGTGCCAGCCAATATCGCAGCTTGTAATTGTGACCGGAATAGCGATGCACAACACCGAGTCGAACGCGGGCGCCTGCTGCTGCACGTTCTGCAATTTCGGCCCGCAGCTTTTCTCCAACGGCAACCGGATCGCCGAGCGTGCCGGCTGGCGCCACTTTGTCCGCCAGCGCATGGGACATGGTAATCGCATTGCCATTCAGCCCCAGGATGAACGGCACGGCCAGCGGCTTGGCCGGTCGCCCCCGGCCCAGCGTGGTGGCTATCGCCAGGGGGGCGAGCAAATGCGCAGCGTCTGTATGGCCATAGAGCAGCCTGTCTAGTACCGAAGCCCAGCTAACGTCCCGAATAAAGTTTAAATGCAGTCCCTGTTCTTCGGCAAAGCCGTGTTCCTGGGCCAAAATCGGCAAAGCCGCATCGACCAGCGGCAGAAAGCCGATATTCATTTGATCAATCGTCACAGATCGCCCCCTAATAATATTTCTGCCGTGACGATGGACTCCGCCACTTCGGCCATGCGTTTGTTGCTGTTCATGGCATGATCGCGCAGCATTTTGTGGGCTTCCGGTTCGCTCAAATGGCGCTTTCGAATAAGGATTCTCTTCGCTCTATCGACGATTTTTCGTTCGGACAGCGCGTCTCGCGCCTCTTTGAGTTCGGTTTGCAACCGCGAAAAGGCCTGAAACCGGCGTACCGCCAAGTCCAGTATCGGTTTCAATCGGTGTTGTGACAGACCATCGACGATATAGGCAGAAACCCCTGCATCAATCGCCGCTGCGATTGCATCGTCATCGGATTGCTCTACAAACATCGCTATCGGACGTGAAATCGCACGGCTGACGACAAAATACTCCTCCAGCATGTCGCGAGACGGATTGCCGAGATCGATAAGGATGACATCGGGGTCGATTATTTCAATGGCCCGGGCCATGCCATTGCGTTCGGAAATGACAAAAACGTCCCGTTCACCGACTTCGGCAAGTCCGTCTTCCATTATGGCCGCGCGAACGGGGTTTTCATCAATAACAGCAATGCGCAATGGCGACTCCGGTGCAGGGAGAAACTTCTGACGTTGTGTAACGCGGTTTTCTTCGCAGGCGCAACATGAACCGTAATATTGCCGACAACTATCTTAATATAAGCACCGATCGTCGTTTGCTAGTTGTTTAGTCCCGGTATTTGATGGGTTGGATTGAGCGTAAATCTGTTTGGTTCGGTTGTCCACATTTTGCAGATGTATTCGAAGGGTGTGAGTCTCTTGAGGGTCTTCAGCCGCCGACCATAATTGTAGGCATCGATGAAGTCGTGGAGATGTGCAGTCAGCTGCGCATGGCTGTCATAATGATACCGTTTGACGGTCGCCTCCTTGATTGTTCGGTTCATCCGTTCGACCTGCCCGTTGGTCCAGGGATGCTTGATCTTGGTGAGCCGGTGCTCGATCCCGTTTTCTTCGTAGCGCATATCGAACATGTGGGTCATGTAGGTGGCGGTCGGACCGTCAGCGTAGCGCGGCGGGAAGGTGAACTGGATACCATAGCACATTGGGAAGCATCATCAGGAAGGGCCGTATTACTTTGATGAAGTCTGCGGGCGCGTAGCTTCCGCAGACTTCATCAAGGTGGCCACAATCGGTCAGCAGGTCTCTAAAATGAAGTTATCGACTCAACATTTTGGAGACTGACCGATCATGACCAAGCTTAATCCTACCCCCGATAGTGCCGTTCTGGTAGCCATTGATATGTCCAAGCATCGCCAAGAGGTGTTGATCGAACGCCCGGAGGGCGGTCGTCGGCATCGTTTGACCGTGATGTCGACGAAGGCAGACTACGACCGCCTAACCGACGATCTCTCTGCAATAGGTCGTCCGATTGTCGTCGGCTTTGAGGCTACAGGCAACTATCATCGGACATTGGCACACCGCTTGTTGAGCGCAGGTTTCGAGCTACGCCTGATCTCATCGGTCGCATTGGCCCGCACCCGTGAAGCGCTGCACAATGGCTGGGACAAGAACGATTCCAAAGATGCCCAAGTGATCCTGCACATGCTGCAAATTGGAGCCACCCAGCGCTACGTTGATCCTCTGGCAGCTGGCATCAATGATCTGCAGGAGATGTCGAAGACGCATGAGATGATATCAAAGGCCAAGACCCAGACCTGGCATCGGATATTAACCCACTACCAAAACGATAAATGCCTTTACTGAACCACTAACCGGCTGACGCCGGTCGTCTAATCGAGGGTCATAATGCAAGTCCTTTATTTTAATTGCACGCCGTAAGCGTG
>NZ_JBALUT010000086.1:0-9125 GCF_036963705.1 Parasphingorhabdus sp.
CCCAGTGACGGCCATTTTCGCCATCGCCTTCGGCAATCTTGTCGCCATTGCACAACAATACGGGGAATTTCGCCTTGTCGGCTTCCATCCGCACCTGATAACGGCTGAGCACATCGGGCCGGTCGGGTGCGAAGGTGATCCGGCGGAAACCTTCCGCTTCGCATTGCGTGCACAGCATTCCGTTGGAACCGTAGAGCCCCATCAGCTGGGTGTTGGTCGAGGGATCGAGTTCGACCTCGATCTCGACGATATGCGCCGCACCGCTCAGTGGCAGGATCAGATCGCCGTCGACCAGCGTCCAGTCGGTGCGCGCTTCGCCGTCGACTTTCACCGATGTCGGGCTGATATCATCGCCCTGCAGGACAAGGGGTTCGTCGGGCTTAGCGCTTTTTGACCGCCGGACATCCAGCTTCGAGCGCACCACGGTCCGCTCCAGATCAAGCTGAAAATCGAGTTCGACTTCCGGAATGAACCAGGCCGGTGGCCGGTAATCCTCGCGGCGGATGGTGGCCGGATCTTTGGGGGCCGGAGCGGCGTCAGCCATTTCGGAATTGGCGGTTTTTTGAATATCAAGCATGGGCTTGCCATAAGAGCCATTTGCACCCCGCGCAATTGCGTTTATGGCTTGGGCAAAAGGGAGTGGGTCATGTCCAGACTATTGATGTTGGTTTTCGCCGCCATGCTGATCGTCGGCTTGCCGATAGATATGCTTTTTGCACAATCCGGCAGCGCGGCGTTTGACGTAGAGCAGGCCAGCCGTGCCTATATCGACACGCTGCAAGGCGCCGATCTCGAAAAATCCAACAGCTATTTCGAGGGTGGCTACTGGCTGATCCTGTGGGGCGCACTGGTCGGCATATTGGTCGATTTCCTGATCCTGCAGTCGCGCCTGTCGGCTCGCTTCCGGGACTGGGCCGAACGGGTGACCAGCAGAAAATGGCTGCAACCCGCGCTCTATACATTCCCTTATGTCATTGCCGGCTTTCTGATCACCCTGCCATGGACCATCTACACCGCCTTTTTCCGGGAACAGCAATATGGTCTGATGAGTCAGGATTTCGGCAGCTGGTTCGGCGAACAAGTGATAGGCCTGGCTATCTCGCTGGTCATCTTCCCGCTGCTGATCATGGCGATTTTTGCGGTGATCCGCCGGGCGCCCAAAACGTGGTGGCTTTGGGGAACCGGCGTTATCACGATCTTTCTGTTCATCGGAATGATGCTCGGGCCGGTATTCATTTCGCCTCTGTTCAACGACTATAACGACATGGAAGCCGGTCCGATGCGGGACAAGATCGTCGCAATGGCAGCGGAATATGATATTCCGGCAGAGAATATCTATGTTTTTGACCAGTCCAAACAGCATAAACGTATATCGGCCAATGTCTCCGGTCTTGGACCGACGATCCGGATTTCGCTGAACGACAATCTGCTCGAGCGTACCGATCCCGAAGAAGTCGCGGCCGTCATGGGCCACGAGCTCGGCCACTATGTTCTCGGCCATACCTGGCGATCCATATTCATCCTGGCGCTGATCATGGCTGTCGGATTGTTCATCACCGCCCGGTTCGCGCCCCGGCTGATCGAACGCCATGGCGAGAAATGGGGCGTGCGCAGCATTTCCGACCCGGCCGCTATCCCGGTGTTCAGTATCATCCTGATACTATATTTCTTGGCAGCGACGCCGGCGTTCAACACGTTGATCCGGGTCAATGAAAGCGATGCTGACCAGTTCGGCCTTGACACCGCGAAGGAACCGGACGGCTTTGCCAAGGTCGCCATGCGCCTGTCGGAATATCGCAAGATCGAACCGGGCCCCGTCGAGGAAATGCTGTTCTTTGACCATCCGTCGGGTGCCACGAGAGTCCGCATGTCGATGCAATGGAAAGCTGACCATGTTGAAAATCCGGTGATGCTGAAACCCGGCAAGCTGGAGAAAGAATAGGCCGTGACGCGCCACATGCTGATCTTCGGGATGGGCTATACTGCCTCGCGGCTAGCTGAACGGCTGCGCAGCGATGGCTGGACCGTGACTGGTACACGCCGCGAAGCGAGCGAGGGTGCGATTGCCTTTGATGATCGCGCATCGGTCCTGGCGGCATTGGCAGAGGCAACGCATGTCCTGTCGTCGGTTCCACCGGCCAGTGACGACGGTGATCCGGCGCTCGATCATTATGGCGAGGCGCTTGCGTCAGCCTCGCTGCGATGGTGCGGCTATCTCTCCGCGACCGGCGTCTATGGCGACGTCGATGGTGCATGGGTCGACGAGAGCGCGCCCATCGGTTCGGGCCGCCGCAAGGCGCGTAGCGATGCCGATCAGAACTGGCAGCATTTGCGCAGCGATATCCATGTCTTCCGCCTGCCCGGCATATATGGTCCGGGCCGCAACCCCCTAACCCGCGTGCGCGACGGCAAGGCCAGGCGCGTCGACATGCCTGGACAGGTGTTTAGCCGGATCCATGTCGACGATATTGTGTCGGCGGTAATCGCATCGTTCGACGGTCCGGCGGGCGTTTATAATGTATCGGATGATCGGCCCGCGCCACAGCATGAAGTCGTCGCCCATGCTGCGCGCCTATTGGGCATGGATGTGCCGCCATTGCTGTCGCTGGAGGAAGCCAATCTGTCGCAAGCTGCGCTGGGCTTTTATGAAGAGAACCGCCGCGTGGCCAATGGCAAGGCCAAGCGGCTACTCAATTGGCAGCCGCAGTTTCCGGACTTCAAGGCGGGACTTCAGTCGCTGCTCGACTAATGCTCAGGCGGGAATGCGGGGAGTCTTCGGCTTGCGCGCACGCAGTGCCACCAGCAGTCCGAGCATCGCCAGAACCGCGCCGCCAGCCGGCAACCAGGTCCAGACATAATCCTCGAAAATCGTCGACAATATCATCGCTACCACCGGTACCAATACGCTGGAATAGGCCGCCTTGCCTGGTCCTATTTCGCGGATCATCGAAAAATAGAGCGGGAAGGTGACGACCGAGCCGATGACACCGAGATAGACGATCCCGCCCCAATAGGCAGCGCGCATTTCGTATACCGGCGGGCCGACGGTAATCCACGACAACGCGACATTGATGAGGGCGCCGAACAGCATCGCCCAGGCGAGGACGGTGATGATCGGATAGGATTTGAGCCGCTCGCCCGCCTGCATGACATTGGCAATCGAGGCCGACATGATTCCGCCTAACGCCAGCGCGGCACCGATCAGCACCTGTTCGAGACTGGCCGGAGATGCGCGATATTCGTGCCAGAACAGCATCGCGATCCCGACCGCAGCTATGGCAGAGCCGCCCAGAAACGCGCCGGATATCTTTTGGCCGAGAAAGACACGGCCCATTATCGCGTTGGGCACCATCAACAGCGCGAACAGCACGGCGACCAGTCCCGAAGTAATGAACAGCTCGGCATTATAGACAAAGTTGAAATTGAAGCTGAACTGGAACAGCCCGAGAATGAGAGCGAACAGATAGCCGGTGCGGTCGAGCCGGAACGACAGCCGCTTATAGGCCACCAGTACGAACATGGCGGCGGCGGCAATGATGAACCGGTAGCTGACCGACCAGCTGGGCGGCACTTGCGAAATCTGGTCCTTGATCACCAGCCAGGTCGATCCCCAGATCAGCGAGACCAGCAGAAACGGGATCAGGATGCGCGGGTTGAGGAGGCTTGGCTCACTCTCGTCGCCGGCGTTCATAAGGATGCAATCGCCTCGGCTAGCGGACGGATATCCTCGGCGCTCTGGTTCCAGCTGGTCACCAGCCGCGCCTGCCCTGCGCCCCAGTCGTAGAAGTCAAAACCGATGCTGCGCAAATGCGCCGCTTCGTCTGCCGAGAGTCTGATGAAGACCTCGTTCGCTTCGACCGGATAGATCAATCGGTCGCCAGCCGCCTTGGCAATGATCTGCGCGCCTTCATTGGCAGCGCTGGCATTGTCGAGCCACAGGTCTTTGTCGAGCATCGCCAGTATCTGCGCTGCGAGATAACGGCCCTTGGACTGCAAATGGCCAGCCCGTTTGCGGCGATAATGGGTGTCGGCGGCCAGATCACGATCAAAGAATATCAAAGCCTCGGCGCTCATCCCGCCATTTTTCACAAAGCCGAAACTGAGCGCATCAACACCCGCTTTCCACGTCAGATCGGCGGGCGAGCAACCGAGCGTCGCCACCGCATTGGCAAAGCGCGCACCGTCCATGTGCAGACCGAGACCGCGTGCCTTGCAGACTTCGGCGAGGCCCGCGACTTCATCGGGGCGATAGACCATGCCACATTCGCTGGCATTGGTGATTGAAACGGCAGCAGGCTGGACCTGATGGACATCGTCGCGGATCGCCGCACAATATGCCTCTACGCTTTCCGGAGAGAGTTTTGCGCCCTCCCCGTCCAGCAGCATCAGCTTGGCACCGCCGGTGAAGAAACCGGGCGCTCCGGCTTCGTCCTGCTCGATATGGGCTTCGCGGTGGCAGATCACGCCCTGATGCGGCTGGCACATCGCGGCGAGCGCCAGCGAATTGGCCGCCGTGCCGGTCGCCACCCACAAGGCTTCAACCTCGGTTTCGAACAGGTCGGAAAAAGCGCCGTTGAGCCGCGCGCTCAGGCTATCGCCGTCGTAGGCGGTATCCTGCACATTGGCTTCGACCAGCGATTCCAGCACCTTGGGGTGCACCGACGCGGCATTATCAGAGAAAAATCGCATTTGCAGCGCATGGCTTAGAGCTTCTGGCGCGTCAAGATGGCTAAGGGCCCGAAACCGCAACAATATCATTGTCACTATGGCGGTGGATATATTATTAAGGACATCGACACCTGCGAAAATCGCAGGCTGACAGGGCCAAGACCCCCAATATTTGTCACGGCGGCTAACTTCTGCAATCATCGGCAAATGTCAAAAGCGCCCGCCAGCCAGTTCACCCACTCGCATATCGTTTCGAACGACGGTTCCGTCACGTTCCATTGCTCGTATGACGAAGACAAATGGCCGTGGCTGGCCTTGCACCCGTTTGACCCGATCGTGGTGCAGACCGTCAACTACTGGGCTTCGGTAGAGACCGGCACCGCGCGGGGGACATTTGACCCGACAAAATGGTCCGCCTTGACCCAGACCGAATGGGTTTGCGGCGAGCCCGGGGTCGGTCATGCTACCCACGGCTTTGCAGAGCCGATTGGCGAGGCCGGCGGGCCCGGCTTCGGACTGACGTTTTTCGACCAAGAGAATTCCCTCGTCTACCGGATGAGCGGCACCGGTGTTATTTTCCACAACCGGGACTTCGAAGCATGGCGCGAGCAGGCCAAGGAGAAAATGGCGGCGCAACCTGCCCAGCCTGACTTTCCATATGCCTCCGCGAAAGCCGTAGGAGTTGCGACCCAGGCCGAGAGTTTTCTCTCGGCCATCAGAAACGACAATAGGCCATCAGCACTGGCGCTGATCACGAAGAAAAATGGGTTTCCGCCCGCTCACCCCTATCTCAGCGGTTCGGGCGATCACGTGAATTCGACGCAACTCGCAGATGTCGGGAGGCAATTTACCAGTCTCTTGCTGGGAGGAGAGCCGTTGATGATCACCGGCGGCAAGATGGAATTCCTGCGATATGTCGAATTGGGCCGCCCGTTTGAAGTCGAACTGGCGCGCCATGACAGTTCAAAAAATATTGTGTCGATGACCGTTCAACAGGCAGGTCGCCCGTGCGCAACCATCGAGATACGATATCAAAGTCAGCGGCAGGACTGAGCTGCCATTAGGAATCCTTGGACAGCGCATCCAGAAATGACCGGACCCGCTTGGCATTGACGCCGAGATCGCTGACGCCGATCCGGCTGACCGACCGCATATCCACTGTGCTGCCTGCGCCGTCTTCCGTCGGGACCACCCGCAGGACGACATCATCCTTGAAGCGGATATAGGACACGCTCGCGGTTGCTTCGAAATGGCCTGCCTGAGGATCAGCTACTGCCACCTCCCAGCCTAAGTCACCGGCGATGGCCTCAGCACGCGCGATCACTTCGGCTACCGGCTTCGCGATTGTGACCGATTGCAGATCAGGATAGCCCTGGCTGTGGATTGCACGCCAGTTCTCGACCGTCTCGACACCGGCAAGATTATCGGCGCGGAGCGATAGCGAGGCAAATTGCGGCGGGTTGGCGAGGTCGGTCGTTATATCGTGAATGGCAGGAACATCGCCACCAGCCGCCGCGCGGGAGCCGAGAAAGCTGATATAGATTATCGCGATGAGCAATCCGACAAAGGCCGCTTTCTTGCTGCCGCCATTTTTGAAGGCCAACGTAAGCGCGATGATACCGGCCAATATGGCAACAGCCGCGATCAGCGCTCCGGCCAATATGCCTGAAAAGCCGGCAAGCTTTCCGATCATGTCATAGCGAGCAAGCGTGACGCCGACCACGGCAACGACCGGTGCAGCAATTCCCAATATCAGCGCCGATTTGCTCAGCCGCTTCGCCCATTTACCGTCTGCCATATCAACCCCTGCTCTGTTCCCGGCGCGATCTGCGCTCCTGCATTTCGTCAGTGTGGATGCTTCACAGGCCGATCAAGGAAAGTCAACTTTCGCGGCTATGGTTCGCTGGATCACGGTGATCACGCACATCGCCGAGTAGATCGCGGCGATGACGGAAAAATATTGGGGAAACAGGCACATCAGGACAAAAGCGGTGATAGTCTCGGTGCCTTCGGCGAGGCCGGTATTATAGAAGAAGCTCTTCTTGCCGTGGGCTTCGGTTTCACGGCCCGCTTTGGCCGCCATTACAGCATAAGCGAGAAAGCTGATACCGGTCAGGGTGAAGCTGGCGATCAATATCATCGCGAAGGGAAGATTGGCGGGCGCGGCAAAACCGAAACCGATCGGGACAGCGACGTAAAAGGCAAAATCGGCGACGATATCAAGATAGCCGCCGAAATCTGACTGCTTCGTCGCGCGCGCGACTGCGCCATCGAGTCCGTCAAGCACCCGGCTCAGCAGCACCAGCGCCAGACCGAGAAGATAATAGCGGAAACCGATTGCCACACCTGCCCCGATGCCGATCATCGCGCCAGCCAGGGTGACCTGATTGGCGGTGATACCGGATCGGGCCAGCGCCTTGCCGATGGCATTGAGCGGCGGATCAATCAGCGGTCTTATCCGGGAATCAAGCATAGTTCCCCCTCACCCAAAGCTCACCAGTCCAATCACCGCTCCGGTCATCGCGGTGGCGCAATTGCCAGCGATCCAGCTTTTCACGCCCAGTCCGGCCACCTCTGCCCGGCGCGACGGCGCGAGCGTTCCGATGGTCGAGACCAGCAAGCCGACGCTGGCAAGATTGGCGAAGCCGCAAAGCGCGTAGACGACAATCAACTGGCTGCGCGGATCAAATGTCCCTTCGGGGATCGCGGCGAGATCGAGATAGGCAACATATTCGTTGAGGATCGTCTTGGTCCCCATCAAAGCGCCAGCAGCAGGTGCCTGGTCCCACGGCACGCCCAGCGTCCACATCAGTGGCGCGAACAGCCAGCCGAAGGCACGTTTGATGGTCACCGCCTGTCCGTCGACATAAGGCACGATCGTCAATATCTGGTCGACCAGAGCGACCAGCGCGAACACCACCAGGATGATCCCGATAACCGCCAGAAAAACCTGCACGCCTTCCATCGTTCCGCGCACGAGTGCGTCGATGCTGCCGTCATATTTCAGCCCCGGCTGCTTGTCGCTGGTCTCGGTCTTGCCGTTGCCCGGCACCATCAGCCGGGCGACCAGTATCGCGGCTGGCAGCGAGATCAGCGATGCAGAGATCATATGACCGACCGCATTGGGAACCGCCTCCGACAGGGTCGAAGCATAGAGGATCAGGATCGCGCCCGAGATGGTCGCCATCGGCAGCACCATCACCATGAACAATTCGCCCCGGCTCATCTTCTCGAAATAGGCCCGTAATACCAGAGGCGATTCGACCACGCCGAGAAAGATATTCGCGCCGCCACTGAGACCAACCACGCCGCTCACGCCCATCGTCTTGCGCAGCGCCCAGGACAGACCGCGGACGATCCACGCGAGCACGCCCCAGTGCCACAGCAAGGCCGACAATGCCGAGAACACGATTACCAGAGGCAGTATCTGAAAGGCGATGATCAGCGGTGGCTGTGCGCCTTCTTTCAGCACGAAGGGCAATTCCGCGCCGCCAGCATAGCCGAACATATAGGATGACCCGACCAGACTCGCTTTTTCAATCGCCATCACGCCCTGATTGGCGAGGCCGATGATGTCCCAGACAAAGGGCACCCGGACGATAACCAGTGCGATGGTCAGCTGGAGCAACAGCGCTCCGCCGATCCATTTCCAGCTTGGCCGGTCCTTGCGGTTTTCCGATATAGCCCAGACGAACAACAGGATCAGCGTCAGACCGATCAGTCCCTGTCCCTGCTGCAAGATGGCGATCATCCGCGCATCCAGCTGTGATAGCGCTCGACCCAGCGAAGCAGGCCTTCCGGTGCATGCGCGCGCTTCCACTCGCCCGCGGCATATTTATTGGCTTCCGCCATGGTCGGATAAGTGTGGATCGTGCCCAATATCTTGTTGAGGCCGAGTTTATATTTCATCGCCAGAACATATTCTGCCAGCAATTCTCCGGCATGGTCACCGACGATGGTGACGCCGAGAATCTTGTCCTTGCCCGGAGGGGTCAGCACTTTGACAAAGCCCTGGGTTGCGCTTTCGGCGATCGCCCGATCCAGTTCGTGCATCTGATAGATGGTCACCTCATGGGCGATATCCTGTTCTTTGGCTTCCTGTTCGTTCAGACCAACCCGGGCAATTTCCGGATCGATGAAGGTCGTCCACGGAATGACCCGATAGTCAGCCTTGAAGGTACGGAACTGGCCGAACAGGGCGTTGACCGACGCGTACCAGGCCTGATGCGATGCGACATGGGTGAATTGATAGGGGCCAGCGACATCGCCTGCGGCAAATATATTGGGATAAGACGTGGCGAGAATATCATCGGTGACGATGGTCCGTCCGGTCTCGATGCCCAGTTCTTCCAATCCGAAACCCGACATCCGTGCCGAACGACCGACGGCGATGACCAAGGCGTCAAAGGCGATCGCCTGTTCCTTGCCATCCGCGCTAACGATCAACCGTTTTTCAC
>NZ_JBALUT010000087.1:0-8470 GCF_036963705.1 Parasphingorhabdus sp.
CGGCTTCGCGGATCGACGGCGGTACTGCCTTGACCGCATTGCGGCCCGAGATGACGATGACCGGCATTGTCATCAAGGCGAGAGTCAGACCGCCAACCAGCGCGCCGGAACGCGGCATACCGAAAAAGTTCAGGAATACTGCAAGGCCAAGCAGACCAAAGATGATCGACGGCACGGCCGCGAGATTGTTGATCGAAACCTCGATGAGATCGGTCAAACGGTTCTTGGGAGCATATTCTTCCAGGTAAAGCGCGGCCAGCACGCCAACCGGGAAGGCCAGCAGTAAGGTCACGATCATGGTGATCAGCGAGCCTTTAAACGCGCCCCAAATGCCCACTTGCATCGGGTCCGTCGCATCGGAGTTGCTGAGGAAATTCCAGTTGAACCCGGTCGACAGCTGATCAGAATATTTGCTGACCGTCCGCTCGGCTTCCGGATTGCCGGCATCCTTGTAGGCGACATCTATGTCCGAAGTGACCGGCAGATAGACCGTCGCTTTCTGCTCGACGATTTTCGGATCGGCGAGAATTTTCGCGCTTACCGAAGTCCAGCCGCTGGTTGAAAACAGGCTGTTACCGTCCTGGCCATATTGAAGCTCGATGCTGCCGTTGACAATCTCGGGCAATCCCATGGACTGTATATTGGCGCTGGCATTGGGGCCTTCAAACTGACTTGCAGATATACCGCCCGTTACGGCGGGAAAGTCGATCTCTACCGGCAATTCCGTTTGGGTGAAGCCGCGGAACCCGTTGCCGACCATTACCACCAGCAGGAATGCCAGGAAGCCGGCGGAAAGCATGATTGCTCCCATGCCGATCGCCTTGAACCGGCGTTCTGCTGCATAGCGGCGTGCGATGCGCTTTTGCATGTCTGCGCCTTGCCAGTCGGTCGGGCGGCGCTTGGTATCGGTGAGACTATTCATAAGCTTCCCGGTATTTTTTGACCACCCGCAAGGCGATGAGATTAAGCAGCAAGGTAACGATGAAAAGGACGAGTCCAAGAGCAAAGGCAGCCAGTGTCTTTGGGCTGTCAAACTCCTGATCACCGGTTAACAATTGAACGATCTGGGTGGTGACGGTGGTCACACTGGAAAATGGATTGGCGGTCATATTGGCAGCAAGTCCGGCAGCCATCACAACGATCATCGTTTCACCAATCGCACGACTGACGGCTAGTAGAACGCCGCCAACGACACCGGGCAAAGCGGCAGGGATCAGAACCTTCTTGATGGTCTCGCTATGAGTTGCACCCATTGCCAGAGATCCATCCCGCATCGAACTGGGTACAGCGGCAATGCTGTCGTCAGCCATCGAAGAAACGAACGGAATGATCATGATGCCCATCACCACACCGGCAGCAAGAGCGGATTCCGAAGACGCGCCCGAGATACCGATAGAAACTGCAAAATCGCGCAGCGCGGGGGCGACTGTCAACGCAGCGAAATAGCCATAGACCACCGTCGGTACTCCAGCGAGCACCTCGAGAATCGGTTTCATCCAGGTCCGGAATTTCGCTGGTGCATATTGGGTCAGGTAAATGGCGCTCATCAGCCCCAGTGGAATAGCCACGATCATCGCGATAATGGCGCCGATAAACACCGTACCCCAGAAAAGCGGGATCGCGCCAAAACCGGTTTCGCCGCGCGGTCCGGCGACCGCTTTTGGATTCCATTGGGTACCGAAAAGAAAATCAATCGGCGATACCATGGAGAAAAACCGGGCGGTTTCGAAAACCAGCGAGAGGAAAATTCCGACGGTGGTGACAATGGCGATCAGCGATGCGAACAGCAGGATCATCATGGTCACCCGCTCGATTTTTGTACGAGCCCTGAGATCCGGCTTGATCTTCAGCCATGCGTAGACACCGCAAGCGAAGACCATCAGGAGCGCCGCGATCGCGCCGATCATCTGGTAATAGGAAATGGCCTCCCGATAAGGTGTGACCATGGACTGGGATAAAGGGTTGAACGCGTTGACCTGATTGCCAAATGCGATCGCGCGGGCTTCGGACAAAATGGCGGCGCGGGCAAAACCGCCTTGGGGCAATTGAGCTGCAGCGGGGCTGTTCAGCGCTGCATCGGTTATCAGAGCTGGACTGACGAAGCTCCAGACCATCATGAAAATGGTTGCCGGTACGATCGCCCATAAAGCGACATACCAGCCATGATAGTTGGGCAGGGAATGGAGTATTGACCGTGAGCCCTTGCCGCGTGTTTGCAGTCCGGCTGCTTTCAGCCGTCCAAAAAACCACGCGACAAGGCCCAAGCCGATCACGAGAAACAGGAGCGTCGCACTTGTCACAATATCTGGTTCCGCCCCTGGTTCAAAATCGTCTAAAAACTATACTCACTTACGAACGCTTATTTGAGCTCGCTAAGTTTGAGCGGAGTCATATCGCGGACCACTTCGCTCATCTTTGCTCTTACCGCATCGGGAGAAGCAATCAATCCGGCTTTTACCAGATATCCGTCACGCGCTCCGGCATTGATGAATTCAAGCACATATTCCCCAAGGCCCGGTATCACGCCAACATGCTGCTTTTTCACGTAAATATAGAGCGGACGGGCACCGGGATATTCCCCAGAAGCAATGGCTTCATAAGTCGGGTTAACACCTGAGACCGGAATGCCGCGGACGCTGTCTAGATTGGCTTCGAGAAAGCTATAGCCAAAAATACCTACGCTATTCGGATTGGCCTTCAGCTTCTGAACGATAAGATTGTCATTCTCGCCCGCGTCGACATAAGCGCCATCCGCTCTAATCTCATGGCAAACCGCTTCATATTCGGTTTTATCACTGTCCTTGAGCGCCTTTGTCGCCGGATCAGTGGCGCAGCCAACTTCCATGATCAATTCGGTGAGCGCATCGCGCGTTCCAGAGGTTGATGGCGGACCGTATACGCTGATCGCAAATTTGGGCAGGGACGAATCGATGTCCGACCATGTTTTTGCGGTATTTTTCTTTCCGAACGGGCGTTCCGCTATGGCCTTGTAAATCTGGACCGGGGTAAGCGAAAAAGCGGTGCCGTCATTGGCCTGGGCAATAGCGATACCGTCGATGCCGATTTTTACTTCAACAACATCGGTGACGCCATTGCTCTCACATAATTCCAGTTCGGAAGCCTTGATCCGGCGAGATGCATTCTCGATATCGGGAGTGCCCGCGCCAACGCCGGCGCAGAAAAGGCTCATACCGCCGCCGGTACCGGTGGATTCAAGAATGGGAGACGGGTTCGCTCCGTTGATGCTGAATTGCTCGGCTACTGCCTTTGCAAATGGGAAAACGGTCGATGAACCGACGATTCGAATTTCGCTCCGGGTGCCGCCTTGGCCTCCGGAAGCCTGATCCTGGCATCCGGTTGCTGCAAGAGAGGCGATGGTCAGGAAAGTGAGTTTTCTTAACATAAACATATCTCCAATTTCATTGATGTTCGACCGATGACTGAACCTTGCCAAACATCGGATTAACAGGCTTGTTGAAGAGGCCTCTAGGCGGGAGCAATGTCTTGGGTATGACAGATATATTACGGATATGTGACAGCGACCAAATGTCGCTTATTCTGGAACGGCTTTCAATCACCCCGTCGCATCATCCGGATATGCTTGCGATATCCTTGCCGCTGGGCGTTTTGCTGGCGATCGGCAATTGCACGGATACTGTCGTGCCTTTTCCGACTTCGCTGGTTATCTCCATCCGTCCGCCGTGCCGTTCCGAAATATGTTTGACGATCGCAAGGCCGAGTCCGGTTCCCCCTATTGATTTACTGCGTCCTTTGTCGACGCGATAGAATCGTTCGGTGAGTCGAGGAATATGTTCCGGGGCGATGCCGTCACCCTCATCACTAACCGAAAGATATAGCATCGTTCCGGTTCGATTGGGCGCGACAGTTATCCGAACCGGGGCTCCCTTTTTGCCATATTTGAAAGCATTGCTGAGCAAATTGTTTACGACCTGGGCCAATTGCGCGCGATCGCCATAGATGCGGGGAATGTCGGTCGGAAGTGTGACCTGTATGTCCATTTCCTTTTTGCCGCGGCTGTTGATGTAAAAATCGCGTGCTTCGCTGACCAAGTCGCGGAGGTCGATTTCGTCGGAAGGCAATTCGAATTTTTCCGCTTCGATCCGCGACAGTGACATCAAGTCCTCGATCAAGCGCTGCATGCGATCGGCTTCATCATACATTATTTTCAGAAACCGGGTGCGGGTAGCATCGTCTTTGCCGGCCTTGGGGTCTTCCAGCGTTTCCAGAAACCCCTTTATCGCAGCAAGCGGCGTGCGCAGTTCGTGGCTAGCGTTGGCAACAAAATCGGTCCGCATACGCTCGGCCGCATGATGGCTGCTGCGATCGGACAGCTGGACCAGTTTCAGGCCGTCTTGCAGGGCATGGATGCGCAATTCCCATCTTTGATCAGTGCTTCCGACACCGACTAACAATATAGGCTCACCGCTATGTATTGCGTCGGGGTTGGCGAGGCGATCGGCAGCGGCGGGATGACGAATGGCAATCCGCACATCCTCGCCCAGGATGTGAGTGCCCAGAACTTTCACCGCTGCCGGATTGGCCGCGGCAACCCTGGCGTTTTGCACCAGCAAAATTGGATCGGTGATCGGGTCTATCATTTCGCGATAGGCTTCCCATCTGCCTTGGTCGAGAATCTGCTTGCGTTGTCGGTCGATCGAGGCTGGGTCGGGCAGTGGGGCAGCCGGTGGGTCCTGCAATATTGTAAACAGGGCTATGGCTCCGGTTCCGATAACAACCATCAGCTGTTGCCCGGATTGCGACAACAGGCTTGCCAATATCGCACCGCCGACGATAAACGACAAAGCGACAAGCACGCGTATGGGAGATACCGAGGTCATCGGGCTAAATCTTTCATGGTCATGGCATTCATTTAGGCTGCGCAGCGTGACATCGGCAATGAGAATTTTTAGGGTTGTTGACTGGACCACTGCAAATCCGGTGATGTTAATGATTCCAGAGTCAATGTCCCGATTATAGACGGGCTATGCCACCCAGGACTGTTTACTCGCTTTTTACCTGATTTCTGATAATGGGCTCTTATCTGGAGCAAGAGAGAATATGGATAGAAATTCGATGAATGATGACCTTCCATCCGGACCGTCGGCCGAAAGCGATCTGAACAAAGGTATCGTAACCCGCCGCCGCGCTCTGATGATGGGCGCGGTTACCGCTTCAGCTGTGGTCAGTATCAAGCCTGCCTTGGCGCAAACTGCGGGTTCGGTACTCAATTGTGAAATTCCGGTACCAGGCAATCATGCTTCGGGCGGCTATATCGCTGCAGATGGCAAGGTTGTCCCGTCCGACACCCCGGGCGCATATCCGCCAGCGGGCCGCAATTTTACCGGTGAAGAAGTGCGTCGCGCGATGAACGGGCGCTCGCTGCCCGGCACGTCTCGCGACCAGTCAGAGGCTTATGTAAATTACATCCGCAGGCTGCAATCCGGCCAAAGCGGATTTACCTGCTATGCTTCTCTGCAAATGCCGCGCTGATATTCCCAATTTTAACATTTGCCTGCTATGGGGCCGACATGTCGTCCCGGAACCGCAGGTAAATCATCATGACCCAGAAATATCGGGCTGCGGCGCAAGATGATCTGATCTGGCATGAGCTGGACAGCATGACTTTGCTCTATCATCGAACGTCCGGGATTACCCACATGCTGGCCGATCCCGCTCCGGCGATACTGGAAGTCATGGAAGGACTTTCGCTGACCGCTGCTGAAATAGCGGCGCAATTGACCGCCAGATTCGATATTGAATCTGACATTGATGCGGAGAATATTGTTATTGCCCGACTGGAAGAACTGTCCGGACTGGGCCTGGTCGCGCGGGTTTCGGGTTGATGGGCGAGATGCATCAGATCTTGCTCAAAATCGGGCCCGCTGCATTCCG
Organism: Parasphingorhabdus sp.; assembly: GCF_036963705.1. Classification (GTDB taxonomy): domain Bacteria; phylum Pseudomonadota; class Alphaproteobacteria; order Sphingomonadales; family Sphingomonadaceae; genus Parasphingorhabdus. The sequence continues at coordinate 5,914 of NZ_JBALUT010000087.1, forward strand.
CATCGCTTCGGCGTGGCGGCAGCCTCTGGATCAATTGGTTGCTTTATATAGCGACTATCCCCTGCTGGTCGACCAAAGCGTGGATTTTACAGTCCGTCTTGAACCGGAAAAACCTTGGCGGCGACTCTTGCGGCCGTCGGTTCATATCGGCGGCGATTTCTGGTTGCCTGATGCTGCGCCATTGCCTTTGACACAGGGATTGCTGGCAGCCGAAATGGGGATGAATCTGCAAATGGCGCTCGGTTGGAGACGGCATTTGCTGCTCCATGCCAGCAGCGTCGAAAAGGACGGCAAGGCGCTGATCATGACCGGTCTTTCGGGATCGGGAAAATCGACATTATCGGCGATGCTGGCCGAAAGAGGCTGGCGCTTCATGGGCGACGAATTTGCTCTGTTGTCGCTCGATTCTGGACAAATCTTCCCATTTCCGCGCCTGATCAGTCTCAAAAACGAGGCTATTGGTGCGATGCAGAAGGTTGTCGCCGACACCCGTTTCGGTCCGGAAATGAAGGCCACGCCGAAAGGCGATATTCGCCATCTGGTCCCGCCCAAGGCGGCGATTGAACGGATGGATGAGCCAGCCAAGCCGGCGCTGCTGCTCTTTCCTCGTTTCGGCCATGCGCCCGAATTGCGGGAAATGGGCAAATCGGAAGTTTTCGTTCGCCTGACCCAGGCTTCGACCAATTATGTCGCGCTGGGCGAGGGGGGATTTAATGCGCTCACCCGTTTTGTCGATCAGGTCCCGGTCAAGGCAATGGACTATCAATCGACCGATCAGGCGGAAGAGATGATCCACGACTTGTGGGGTCAATTGCCATGATGCGCGATGCTCGCCTTTTGGTTGATGCGCTGCGCAATCCGGCAAGTGTCGAAATGCTCGACAGTGGCCAGTGGACCGAATTGATCAGCATAGCCCGGGCGGAATCGCTGATCGGTTCGCTTGCCCACCGGGTGAAGGATGTTGCCGTGCCGGATCGGGTGCGCGCTGTTCTGCAAGACGCGATCGAGGCGCATGATCTCGCGCGCCAGCAGGCTTTGTGGGAAGCCGATTGCGCGCGAAGAGCGCTGGCTGAGTATCCCAGCAAGATTGTGCTGATGAAAGGCACTGCTTATGTCGCGGCCAATCTCGATGCGGGCGTAGGACGTAGCATCGGCGATCTCGATATCATGGTGGCCCGCGAAGATCTTCCGGTGGTCGAAGCTGCCCTGCTCGATGCGGGATGGGAATGGGTCAAACCCGATCCCTATGACGACCAATATTATCGCGAACATATGCACGAACTGCCGCCGCTGATCCACCGCGAGCGCGACCGGATGATTGATGTCCACCACACGATATTGCCGCTGACCGCCGCACCCAAACCGGATGCAAAAGCGATCCTCGACGATGCGGTCCGTCTGGACAACGGGCTCTATGTCATGGCGCCTGCCGACATGGTGCTGCATTCCATTGCCCATTTATTTGCCGATGGCGATCTTGCGGGCGGACTAAGGAACCTATGGGATATCAACCTATTGCTGCGGCATTTTTCTGAAGCGGATGAGAATTTCTTGGCCGAATTGCAAAGTCGCGCGCAAATTCACGGACTGCGCGTTGAGTTGGCAAGGGCGTTACGTTTGGCAGCCCGGATATATGGAGCATCGCTCGATAATATTGGCTCAGTCGAAACGGCAATCTCCGATAATCTCTACGTTCGGCGTCTGCTCGCTCGCGACGGATATGGCCGGGAAACCCGCAAGCTCACCCGCTTCGCTTTCTACGTCCGCTCGCACTGGCTGCGGATGCCGCCGCTGATGCTGGCCCGCCATTTGTGGACCAAATGGCGCAAAGGCGGACAACAACCGAAATGACCCCGTCCGAATAGCTATAAACATGCTGGATTATGCGCGCCTTGCATGGCATTAGCCGCTGCAAATGGGCCGGATAAGGCCGCCACCAGTCAATCTTCTCCGGAGTAATGTGATGACCGATCGCCCGCTAGCCGCAATCATTTTGGCCGCCGGACAAGGCACGCGCATGAAATCGGAAAAGCACAAGGTGCTGCACCCGATTGCCGGCAAGCCGATGCTCCACCATCTGCTCGATACCGTCGATTCCATTGGCGTCGAGCGCACGGTGATTGTCGTCGGCGCGCGGCGTGAGCAGATTGAAGCCAGCGTCGAGGGCCGCAATGTCGCGATTGCGGTGCAGGAAGACCAGCTCGGCACCGGCCATGCGGTGGCGCAAGCCCATGACGCGCTCAAAGGCTTCGCGGGCGATGTGCTGATCCTTTACGGGGATGTGCCGATGGTCAACGCAGATACCATGCGCGACATGATCTACCGGTTGAACAACGGCTCTGAGCCACGCGCGGTCGTGCTCGGCTTTCGCCCCGATGACGCAGGCGCCTATGGCCGGATCATCGCCGATGATCAGGGCGAGATCGAGAAAATGGTCGAGTATAAGGACGCCAGTGATGCTGAGCGCGGGGTAAACCTGTGCAACAGCGGGCTGATGGCGGCGCGCTCGACCGACCTGTTCATCCTGCTCGACCAGATCAGCAACGACAATGCCGCG
>NZ_JBALUT010000088.1:0-8396 GCF_036963705.1 Parasphingorhabdus sp.
GCCAAAAATGGACCGAGGGCCACGAAATCCGTCTTCGATTACATCTTTTGCCATTCTTCGGTGAGCTAGGCGTCTCGAAGGTTAATCCAGCCAAAGTGCAAGATTACCGGGTTCATCGTATGACATCGAGGCTTGAACCTAATCCGGCATCGCGAAGCAATCGACCGTTGGTGGACAAACCGCCAGCGCGCAGCACTCTACATAATGAAATCGTCACTTTACGAATGGTTCTGAAGACAGCCATCCGCAACGGGTGGCTTGAGCATTTGCCTGACCTATCACCGCCTTACAGAACGCAGGGCAAGATCGTCCACCGTCCTTGGTTCAGTCCAGCCGAATACAAACAGCTCTATGAAGCCACGCGCGCCTATGCGCGTGATCCCTTCCATGAGCGTGACAGGTGGAATGCCGAACAGGTCCATGATTATGTCCTATTTCTAGCCAACACTGGCCTGCGGCCCGATGAGGCAAAAAATCTCCAGCATCGCGATGTTGCTATTGTCGAAGACGAGGCAACTGGTGAGACGCTCCTCGAAATTGAGGTGCGAGGTAAACGCGGCGTTGGCTATTGTAAGTCGATGCCGAGCGCGGTCAGACCGTATGAACGATTACTCAATCGGCCAAAACCTGTTCAGGCGGAAAGCCGCCGTGAGAAGCAGCGACGGCGTAAAGAAGGCCTGCCGCCATTGTCAGAAGACCCGCCGGAACCGGAATATCCAGAACTACGGGACTCTGTGTTTCCCGGTAATCATGTGAGATTATTCAACGGTATTTTGGAGCGGGCCAACCTCAAGCGCGACCGGGATGAGAAGCCCCGCACTGCCTATAGTCTGCGTCACACCTATATTTGTATGCGGTTGATGGAGGGGGCCGACATCTACCAGATCGCCAAAAACTGCCGCACCAGCGTCGAGATGATTGAGAAATTCTATGCCGCGCACATCAAGAGCACTCTTGATGCGGCCTCCATCAACGTCCGTAGGCCCAAACCCCTTAGAGCCTCGAAATCGTCACCTCGCGCCGAGGTTGATCTTGACGATGAATAGGCTTGTTACGGGCATGGATGGAACAGACCGCTGAACAGCAGTGTTCCCATGTCCAATGAGGCGAGCTGACCAAAGGGGAAGCGCCTCAACTTTTCGCGAAATGACAATCGAAGGATATTGTCATGCTGGCCACCAGAATCCTGAACGGGATTCGGCCATCGCCACAACTTAACGACGCGAAGCGACATTTTTGCCTTTGATGATTGATTGGCACTCGCTTTATCAATCACAATACTGTTATATCATGATTGATAGAAAGGGTTCTTATCGATCATGCGCTGGAACTGGCAACTTCCTGACTGGCCTGACTTTCGCTTCGACGCGGAATCTATCCGCATGTCAGAAGCACAATTCTTAAAAGGCTCCGGTGTTGTAATCGGGGCGTTGCATCATCTTGGCGACGATGAACGCAATGGCTTGACCATCGAACTTATCTCCCAAGAAATTGTCGATAGCTCTGCCATAGAAGGCGAAATCCTTGACCGCGATAGCGTCCAATCATCACTGGCACGGCATCTGGGCTTTGCTGCCGACCAGCGCCGGGCAAGCGCCGCTGAGGCCGGTGCTGCCGAGCTTATGGCCGATGTCTATCGCAGCCATGCCGCGCCGCTTGACGATCAGACGCTGTTTGCGTGGCACGCGATGCTAATGAATGGTCGCCGCGACATTGCTGATGTCGGGCGCTACCGGACACACGAAGATCCGATGCAGATTGTGTCGGGCGCACTCCAGGCACCGCGCGTGCATTTTGAAGCGCCGCCGTCAACAGATGTGCCGATGGAGATGTCTCGCTTTATTGCATGGTTCAACGAAAGCGCCCCGTCATCACCAAATCAAGTTCCTGCGATCACGCGGGCGGCTATCGCTCACCTTTGGTTTGAAAGCATTCATCCCTTTGAAGACGGCAATGGCCGGATTGGGCGCGCGATTGCTGAAAAAGCTTTAGCACAAAGTCTCGCAACCCCGACGCTGACCGCGCTTGCAGAGACGATTCATCGCCACCGCAAAGCCTATTATGCCGCGCTTCATCTCGGAAGCCAGAGCAACGACATCGATGCGTGGCTGACATGGTTTGCCGATATTGTCATCAAGGCGCAGGCTCGCACGATTACCCGCATACGGTTCCTGATTGAAAAGACGCGCCTGTTTGATCGCCTTCGCGGCGAACTCAACGAGAGGCAGGAAAAGGCCTTGATCCGAATGTTCCGCGAAGGGCCAGATGGATTTGAAGGCGGGTTAAGCGCTGGAAACTATCGGACGATTACCGGTGCAACCACAGCGACTTCGACGCGCGATTTGAATGACTTGATTGCAAAAAATGCGCTGATCCGCACCGGTGAGCGTCGCTATGCGCGCTACCGACTGGCGGTGGATATTGGGGGCGATAACAAATGACAGCGACCCTTCGTTTGTTGATTGCGAGTAATGTGCCCCGGCGTCTAAAGATAATCCGTGCAGAATAATAATCAGATAAATTCATTCATTGCGGACTGGGCTATTACCGGCGGTTCGGAGCTTGCCAATACGCAGAGCTTCGTGAACGGACTTTGCGCTCTCATTGGAGTTGATTCTCCCAATGGCAGCCAGCCTGATGACGCTCACAATGATTATGTCTTTGAACGCCGCGTGTTTCAGGACAATGGTGACGGCACAACCAGCTTTGGTCGCTTGGACGCCTATAAGCGTAATTGTTTCGTGCTGGAGGCAAAGCAAGGCACGGATGCGGACCGTGAAGCTGCGAAACGCGGAGAAGCTGACTTTTTCGGCAAACCCGCAGCCGAAAAGCTGAAGCAAGGCACCGCCAAGCGCGGCACTCCAGGCTGGGCTGCGGCGATGCTGAAAGCCAAAGGACAGGCCGAACGCTATGCCAAGGCATTGCCGCTCGAACATGGCTGGCCGCCATTTCTGCTAATTACCGATGTTGGCCATTGCATTGATGTCTATGCCGATTTCAGCGGAACCGGAAAGCAATATACCCAGTTTCCCGACGCGGCTCGTTTCCGCATCAAACTGGATGATCTACGGCATGAGGATGTCCGCGCCCGCTTGGCAACCATCTGGACTGCCCCACTCAGCCTTGACCCCTCCAAGGAAGCGGCCAAGGTCACGCGGGAAATTGCCGACCGGCTTGCCGCATTGTCCAAACGGCTAGAGGCGCGTGAGCAAAACCCGACACGCGTTGCTGATTTCCTGATGCGCTGCCTTTTCACGATGTTTGCCGAAGATGTCGGCCTTATTCCGGACGGCAGTTTTACCGCACTCCTTAAAAAGATGCAGATGCGACCGGATAATCTCACACCCGCACTGACCGATCTATGGGCGAAGATGGACGCTGGCGGTTTTGTCGGCGCGCTGGGTGATGCCGGAGAGACCGTCCGAAAATTCAATGGCTATCTGTTCAAAGATCAGACTGTCATTCCTCTCGATGCAGATGAGATCGGGCTTTTAATCCAGTCGTCGGAAAAGAAATGGAACGATGTTGAGCCAGCGATTTTCGGCACCTTGCTCGAACGCGCGCTCGACGGCAAAGAACGCGCCAAGCTGGGCGCGCATTATACCCCGCGTGCCTATGTCGAACGGTTGGTATTGCCCACCGTCATCGAACCACTGCGTGCTGATTGGGCGGGTGTGCAGGCGGCGGCGACAAGCCTGATTGAGGCCGACAAGGCCAATGAGGCGCGCGCGGTTGTCGAAAAGTTTCATGGAACGCTAGCGCAAACCAAAGTTCTTGACCCTGCCTGCGGCACGGGCAATTTCCTCTATGTTGCGCTGGCGCGGATGAAAGAGCTTGAAGGCGAAGTCGTCTCGCTGCTGATCGAACTGGGCGACAAGCAATATGTGGCGGAAATGAGCGGCCACACGATTACTCCCGAAAATTTCCTTGGTATCGAGATAAACCCGCGCGCGGCGGCGATTGCACAATTGGTTTTGTGGATCGGCTACCTGCAATGGCATTTCCGGGTTTCTGGCGAAGGACGAATGCCGCCCGAACCCGTGCTGCGCGACGTAAAGACCATCGAAAATCGTGATGCCCTTATCTCGTGGGATAAGAAAATCCTTGAACGCGACGAACATGGCAAGCCGCTCACCCGTTGGGACGGCGAGACGATGAAGCTGCATCCCGTGACCGGAAAGAAGGTTCCCGATGAGGATGCGCGCGTCGAGGTTGAACGCTATGTCGGTGCAAAGTCAGCAAAATGGCCCAAAGCGGATTTCATTGTCGGTAATCCGCCGTTTATCGGCGGCAAGGATGTTCGGGAACGATTGGGGGGCGGCTATTTTGATGCGCTGTTCAAAACCACTGATGTTCCCGAATCCGCTGATTTCGTTATGCACTGGTGGGATAAGGCGGCGCTTGCAACAAGAAAGAAAACGGTACGACGCTTTGGTTTCATCACGACCAATTCGCTGCCACAAACATTCAGCCGCCGTGTCGTCGCCAAATATCTGGAAAACAAAGACCGGATCAGTTTGACCTTCGCCATTCCCAATCACCCTTGGGTTGATTCCAGCGATGGCGCAGCGGTGCGTATTGCAATGACCGTGGCGCAACCTGGTAAAGCAGAAGGCTTGCTGCGAACCGTCACGGACGAAGGCGCCGCCCCTGATAGCATCAGCCTTGATAGCAAGCAGGGAATGATAAACAGCGATCTCCGTATCGGTGCGGATGTCACAGCAGCAGTCCCGCTCAAATCCAATGACAAGCTCGCTTCGCGCGGAGTTCAGCTGATGGGGAGCGGCTTTATTCTTTCGCCGGAAGAGGCCGAAAAACTTGGATTTACAACCTCAAACGATAAGCCGCGCTTTCGCTCAGGCAATCCCGGCGATGCCAATGTGATATTTGATTATCGCAATGGCCGCGACCTGGCATCACGCTCGCGCGATGTAAAAGTCATCGACCTTTATGGCCTGACCGAGGCCGAAGCGCGGGACCAGCATCCGGCGGTATATCAGCACGTTCTTTCAAATGTGAAACCGCACCGCGCCCAGAACAACCGCGCCAGTTACCGCGAAAACTGGTGGATTTATGGCGAAGCGCGCAGCGAGATGCGGAAGGCTATGGCCGGAATTGATCGCTATATCGCAACCATTGAAACCGCCAAGCACCGGGTGTTCCAATTTCTGCCAATAGGCATTGTCCCGGATAATAAGCTGATTTGTTCTGCACTAGATGATGCGTGGCATCTTGGCGTGTTGTCGAGTGCAATACATGGCGCATGGGCGCTAGCGGCGGGCGGTCGCCTTGGAATGGGGGACGATCCAGTATATGCCAAATCAGCTTGTTTTGATCCGTTTCCATTCCCAGCGGACGTTGCTGATACTCTAAAAGCCCGTATCCGTGAGGAAGCTGAAAAACTGGATGCGTTGCGTAAGAAAGTGTTGGCTGAACATTCGGATATAACGCTGACCGGGCTATACAATGCGCTGGAAGCCATTCGCGTCGCTGAACAGGAAAAGACCGCGATAGAACCGAAGCTGAAAGACATCGCAACACGCGGGCAAGTCTCGCTCATCAAACAGCATCACGATGCAATCGATGCCGCCGTTGCCGAAGCTTACGGCTGGCCTGCTGGTTTGTCGGATGATGAAATCCTTACCCGCTTGGTGGCGCTCAACAGGGAACGGGCCGCTGAAGAAGCCAAGGGCGTCGTCCGTTGGCTGCGCCCTGAATATCAATCGCCGGGCGAAACCGCCAAGCCGGTGAACCGCGATCTCGATCTGGGCGATGCCCCCGCTTTGCCGGTTGTTGCAACAATCATCCCGTGGCCAAAAACACTTGCCGAACAAGTCAGCGCTGTCGCCAATATTCTTGCCGCATCGCCATTACCCCAACACCCCCGCGACATCGCCCGCGCTATCAAAGGCACAAACGCCAAGGGCATAACCCCCGTGCTGGACGCCCTAACCGCGATCGGACAGGCGCGGCGGCTTGCAGATGGACGGTATGCGGCGTGAAATTAAAATATCAGAGAAAGTCCGATTATGACTTCACTTAGGCCAAATATCGTCAAACGCATTGAGCGTTTGCCAAAGCCCAAAAATGTGACTGCTGCGATGCAACCACTTTTTGAGGCCATTTCGAATGCCATTCATTCAGTTCAAAACCGGTTTGGGGAGACTGTCAGCAAGCAAGGGCAGATTCACGTCACCGTGAACACCAATCGTAACAAGGATAAAGTGTGGGCGACTGTCGAAGATAACGGCTTTGGACTAGACGAGAAGAATTGGGACGCTTTTACCGAAACCGACACGGACAACAAAATTTCGATTGGTGGTAAAGGCGTCGGGCGGCTCTTATGGCTGGATTGCTTCCAGAAGATTAGCGTCGTCAGCACGTTCAAATCCAAAGACGGCATGGAAACACGATCCTTTGACTTCATGTTGAAGCGGAATGACCAAATTCAGAACGAGAAAATAGAGGCAGTCGGATCGACCCAGAGCCCGTCTTTCTTCGTTCGTTTCGATGGATTGCGTGATAACGGGTATCTTTCGAATTTTCCGGGCCGAGACAGCTTTGTTTTTCAACATTTGACTTCGCATTTCTTGCCGACATTCATCGGCAAGAAATGCCCCCAAATTTCGGTCTATGTTGGCGATGAGACCCGTCATTATCCTGCCGAGATCGACAACATCGTTCACCGCAAGCAAGCTGACATACAGCTTGAGACCGAAGAATATGGCCTACTGCTGTTAACCCTTATGGAATGCGATAAAGTTGCCAGCGCGGACCTCAAAGGACACCATTTTGTCCATTTTATTGCTCACGACCGGACGGTCCAGTCTCAAAGCATCGACGGTAAGCTAGGTCTGAAATATTTTGGCAGCGACAATGACCGTGTATTCCACGCTATTTTAACAGGCGAATATCTCGACACGAATGTGAATCAGGAGCGGACGGCTTTCATGTTCGAAGATGTTGTTCTCGACCGCATCATCAATGATGTTTGCAGTTCGTATATTGAGGAGTTTCTCAAGGAACCCCTTGAGAAACTTGGTGGCGAGCAGCGCGAGAAGATTGAACAGATAACAGAAAGCTATCCATCTGTTGCCTTCGGTAACACCGAAGAACTTCAGACCAAAATCCCTTCGGGTGAACTGAAAGAGGATGCCATTTACGGGCATTTGGCTCGTGAGCGCTTTCGCAGAGACCAGCGGCAGGCTGATAAAATTAAATCCGTCCTCAGCCGATTGAGAGGTGGTGAAGCTGACGCCGCTTCCTTTGCCGATGCCATTTCGGAAGCCGGTTCAGCGATTGAGGATGCAGAGCAACGCAGCCTTGCAGAGTATATCGTGCGCCGGAAGGTCGTTCTCGATTTTATCGAAATACTTCTGGAAAAAGTGCGTGATGATACACGGGACAGTTCGTATCAGCGCGAGGACATCCTTCACTCGTTCATTTGCCCGCTACGCATAAATACAATTGAAGATGGCACGAAAAAAGTTGAATCTGCATCATCTCACGATCTCTGGATCATCGATGAACGGCTAACCTTTGCGCAATATTTCAGCTCTGACGTCGAGTTTTCAACGTTGTCGCAGGCTATCGAAAGCGACGAACGCCCTGATGTCCTAATCTTTGATTATGTTCACGGTTTGCGACAAACCGAAGAACCGTCCAAAGTTCTTTTGGTCGAATTCAAACGGCCGGGCCGGTCAAGCTACGGTGACAATGAAAATCCTCAGTCGCAAGTCGAGCGTTATGTGCGGCGGTTGCAAGAGGGAAAATTAAGTGATGTGAAAGGGCGACCGATCAAGCTTGATGATCGCACCGTTTTCCATTGTTTCATCGTTGCAGATATTGTCGGTAAAATTGATGAATGGACATATACTTGGCAACGCACAGCGGATGGGCGCGGGCGTCTATATCAGCCGCAAAGCGGGTTTCAGGGTTCGATAGAGCTGATCGGATGGGACGCACTTTTGGGCGACGCGCGAGCGCGCAATCAGGCGTTTTTTGATCGCGCTGGTATTTCAGGCAAGAGTTATTTTAGCCTAGATTGAACGCCTGCGGACAAGTCCGCACCGCGCTCTATTCCACGATCCCGCCTTCGCGGGCTCACTCCACCGAGCCGCCTTTGGCGTCTCGGCCTGCCGGTGACGATCGCATGGCGCAAGAGGAAGGGCAGTCCTGGCGGACCGCTGGTGATGAGCGGGATTTTTTAGGGTCGCACTCTTTCCCGCTGCGCTCCTTGAGGGTGCGGCTTTTTTGTTCTGATCCGCAGGCACTCTTGCCTCTCTCCTTGCCCGGTGGGCGCTGGCGCACTTTGCGCGCGCAGACCACCGCGCTGCGTCGCGCCATACAAGGGTGCCGTCTTTGTTGGGCCGCTTCGCGGATGGGATAATCGCGAT
>NZ_JBALUT010000089.1:0-8343 GCF_036963705.1 Parasphingorhabdus sp.
ATGTGATCAACTATTTCTTCTTCGTCGCCGAAGAGCTGCGCCAGATCATGGCCGATATGGGCTTCCGGACGATCGAGGAAATGGTCGGACGGGTTGACCGGATCAACATGAGCAAGGCGCTGCACCACTGGAAAGCCGAAGGCGTCGATCTGTCGCGTATATTGCATCAGGTTGTTCTCGCCGAAGGGGAGCCGCTTCATCAGACCATCACCCAGGACCACGGTCTTGACGCCGCGCTGGATAAGGATTTGATAGCTGCAGCGACGCCGGCTCTTGAAAACGGGCAGACCGTCAAGATCGAACGCAAGGTGAAGAACGTCAACCGGACCGTCGGCGCGATGCTGTCGGGCGAAGTTGCAAAACGCTATGGCCATGCTGGTCTGCCGAACAACACCATCCAATTGTCCTTCGAAGGCGTGGCGGGACAAAGCTTCGGTGCATTTCTGGCCCATGGTATAACTGCTGAATTGATCGGCGATGCCAATGACTATGTCGGTAAAGGCCTTTCAGGCGGCCGCGTCATCGTCAAGCAACCCGCCCATGTCGACCGCAATCCGACCGAGAATATCATCGTCGGCAATACCGTGCTCTATGGCGCGGTCGCTGGCGAAGCCTATTTCAACGGCGTTGCCGGAGAGCGTTTCGCTGTCCGCAACTCGGGCGCGGTCACCGTCGTTGAAGGCACAGGCGATCACGGCTGTGAATATATGACGGGCGGCGTGGTTGTTGTACTGGGCAAAACAGGACGCAATTTTGCAGCCGGCATGTCGGGTGGCGTGGCCTACGTCTATGACGAGGACGGTCTGTTCCGCAAGCGCTGCAATATGGCGATGGTGGGCGTCGAGCCGATCAACGCTGATGAAGAAGATGGTGAAGGCACCACACCGCCGCAGCAGCTTCCGGTCGATGTAAATGACTATGGCATGGGTGACATGCTCTATCATGACGCAGCACGACTGCGGATTTTGCTGGAACGTCACAAACTTTATACCGGCAGCAGGCAAGCAAGTGAAATCCTCGACAATTGGGAAGAGGCCCTTGGTCGTTTCGTAAAGGTCATGCCGAGTGACTATGCCGCGGCGCTTAAACAACTGGAAGCCGAACGCCTCGACGCGATCGTCGCTGCAGAATAATTGAAGATATTGGAGTAGACCGTGGGTAACGTAACAGGCTTTCTCGAGATTGATCGCAAAGAAGCGACTTATGCTGATCCAAAGGAGCGGCTGACTCATTATAGGGAATTCACGATTCCATTGCCGGAATCCGAAATCAAGGATCAGGCTGCACGCTGCATGGATTGCGGCATTCCCTATTGCCACAACGGTTGCCCGGTGAACAACATCATCCCGGACTGGAATAATCTGGTCTACGAAGGCGACTGGAAGACGGCTCTGGAAACGCTCCAGTCGACCAATAATTTCCCCGAATTCACGGGTCGCATCTGCCCTGCCCCTTGCGAAGCCAGTTGCACGTTGAACATCGATGACGCGCCGGTGAACATCAAATCCATCGAATGCGCGATTGTCGATCGCGGATGGGAAGAAGGCTGGATTACCCCTCAGATCGCCGAGCATAAAACCGGAAAATCTGTCGCGGTCGTCGGCTCCGGCCCTGCTGGACTGGCTTGCGCCCAGCAGCTTGCCCGTGCCGGACATAGCGTCACCCTTTTCGAGAAAAATGACCGTATGGGCGGGTTGCTGCGTTACGGTATTCCCGATTTCAAGATGGAAAAACATCTGATCAACCGGCGCCTGGTGCAAATGGAGGCAGAAGGCGTTGAATTGCGCACGAGCGCCGAAGTCGGGGTCACCGTTTCGGTTCAATCGCTACGCGACAATTACGATGCCGTGGTAATGTCCGGCGGCGCGGAAAAACCGCGTGCGCTCGACATCCCCGGATATGAAATGTCCGGCGTCCGTATGGCGATGGAATTTCTGACCCAGCAAAATAAGCGCAACGCTGGCGACGACGAAATGCGGGCCGCTCCGCGCGGATCGATTACCGCCGAAGGCAAGCATGTCATCGTCATTGGCGGTGGTGATACCGGATCGGACTGTGTCGGCACATCCAACCGCCAAGGCGCCGCTTCGGTTACCCAGATCGAGATCATGCCCAAGCCGCCAAAAATGGAAGACAAGACTTTCTCCTGGCCCGATTGGCCGTTGAAACTTCGCACCTCATCCAGCCATCTGGAAGGCTGCGAACGGGACTGGTCGATCATGGCAAAACGGGTTGTCGGGACAAACGGCGAGGTCGAAGGTCTGGAATGTATTCGTCTCGAATGGGTCGACGGCCAGATGCAGGAAGTCGAGGGCAGCGAATTCACCATCAAAGCCGACCTTATCCTCCTGGCGATGGGCTTTGTAGGACCCCGCAAAATGGGGCTGGTCGATCAATCGGAAGTCGAACTGGACGCGCGTGGCAATGTCGCAGCCAATGTGAGCAGCTACACGACCAGCAAAAGCGGTATTTTTGCCTGCGGAGACATGCGTCGGGGCCAAAGTCTCGTTGTATGGGCCATTCGCGAAGGGCGTCAGTGCGCGCGGGCCGTCGACTTGCAACTCATGGGTCAAAGCTTGTTGCCGCGGTGAGGTTGCTATAAAGCAGACAAGACCGATATGGCCGAACCGGAACATACCAACAAGCCGACCGAGGCTTCCCCTCCTGCTCAGGCCGACGCGGGCAAAACCGACATCGATTTTTCAGCTGGCCTTGCCGGGTTTCTGGCAGCCAGCAACATTTCGCTCGGTTTTACATCCTATCAGACCGGCAGACTGTATCTCATAGGCTCGGGTCCAGAGGGCAAGCTCGCCCTGCACGAGGCGCAATATCCCCAGGCGATGGGCGTGGCGGGCGACAACGAGCGCATCTATCTCGGGACGCTGACCCAGGTTGTCCGGATGGAAAATGTACTGGCGCCGGGCCAGACCGCGAACAACGTGCACGACAAAGTCTATGTCCCGCGCAATATGCAGACCACTGGCAATATCGATATTCACGAGCTCGGCATCCGCAACAACGGGCGACTGGTCTATATCAACACCCGCTATAGCTGTTTGTGCGAACCCGATATCAAACATAGTTTCAAGCCGATCTGGAAGCCGGAATTCATCTCCAAACTGGCACCGGAAGACCGTTGTCATCTCAACGGGCTGGCGATGGTAGACGGTGAACCGAAATATGTCTCCGCCGTCTGCCGCAGCGATGTTATCGATGGCTGGCGCGACCGGCGCCACGATGGCGGCGTGATCATCGATATCGATACAAATGAAATCATGGCCGAGGGCCTGTCGATGCCGCACAGCCCTCGCTGGTTTGACGGAAAATTATGGGTACTCAATTCCGGTAGCGGCGAACTGGGCTGGATCGATCCGAAAGATAAAAGTTTTCACCCAGTAGCCTTCTTCCCCGGCTTTTTGCGCGGTCTCGCGTTTCACGGCAATCATGCGATCACGACTTTGTCAAAGCCGCGCAACAAGCGGTTTGACGGGCTCGCGCTTGACGACAAGCTGAAGGAAAAAGATGCCGATGCCTGGTGCGGCTTACAGATACTGAATTTGCAATCGGGTGACGTCGCCCATTGGTTGCGCTTTGATGGAGCGATCACCGAACTTTTCGACGTCTGCGTTCTTCCCGGCGTGCGCAACCCGATCACGCTCGGTCCGAACTCGGCAGAGATCAGGGACTTTATCACTTTCGATTAGCTGATCGATGGCAGTCTTCCGGAAGTGCGCCTTTCCCAAGCGGTATAATTTCGTTACACTTCGGCCATGAACATTTCACCGGTTCGCGCTACATTGGCCTTGCTGGGCCTGTTTCTGGCGATCAGCGTTCTTGGCGGGTCGGCCATCTGGTCAGTGCTTGGTCTCGCCGATGATCTCACCATTGAAGGCAAGGCCGGGATCGTCCGTCCAGACAGCGGTGGCCTGGGCACGGATTGGAAAGCCTATGGAGGTGACGCCGGAGGCAATCGCTATGTGACCGCCCGCGAAATTGACAGGGACAATGTCAGCAGCCTTGAAATTGCATGGGTCCATCAAAGCGGCGCGTTAAATGACCGAAGTGAAGAGGCGCTTTCCCGCGTGGCCCTGCAGGCCACTCCGATATTGGTTGAGGATATACTGGTCTACTGCACCCAGTTCAACCAGGTCATCGCGCTCGACCCCGGTACGGGGGCTGAAAAATGGCGCTTTGATCCCGAGGTGCCAACCGACAGCCGACCTGCCAATCAATATACTTGCCGCGGGGTTTCCTACTGGCAGGATAGCGCTGCGACACCGGGCGCGAAATGCGCCTCGCGCCTGTTCACCGCGACCGTCGATGCGAGGATGATTGCGCTGGACGCTAGGACCGGTCAGCTCTGCACGGATTTTGGCGAGGGTGGAACCAAACGCATTCAGCCGTCGATTTCGCTGCGTTGGCCGGGCGAATTTCAGGTAACCTCGGCACCGGCGATTGTCGGCGATATTGTTGTAACCGGAACGGCGATCGGAGACAATCTGCGCACCGATGCGCCCAGAGGAACCGTATTCGCCTTTGACGCGCGGACCGGCGAAACGAAGTGGGTGTTTGACCCGTTGAGTGGGTCGCCGAATGTTCGCGGCGGCCACAGCAATGTCTGGAGCAGCATCGCTGTTGACGAGGAACGCGGGCTTGTCATCTTGCCGACCTCCAGCGCCAGCCCGGATTATTACGGAGGCAACCGGCCCGGCGATAATCTCTACGCCAATAGCGTGGTGGCTCTCAACGGCGATAGCGGTACGGTCGCATGGCATTTTCAAACGGTCCATCACGATGTCTGGGACTATGATCTCCCTGCCCAGCCCGGGCTCTATCAGGTATGGCGCGAAGGCAAGGCGCATGATGTCGTGGCTCAGGTCACCAAGACCGGTCTGGTTTTCGTGCTCGATCGCGACACCGGCAAGCCGTTTCTCCCGATCGAGGAAAGGGCGGTGCCGCAAGGCGGGGTTGAAGGTGAAATCCTCTCTCCTACCCAGCCCTTTCCGGTTAAAACACCTGCGATTGTGCCCGACCGGCTGAACCCTGCCGATGCGTTTGGTGTAACCTTGTGGGACCGATGGGCCTGCAAATCAAAGCTCGAGAAGCTGCGCGGAGACGGCCTGTTCACGCCACCAACAATTGCAGGAACCCTGTCGCTTCCATTTACCGGCGGCGGCGCAAATTGGGGAAGCGCGGCTTATGATCCGACCCGCAATTTATTAGTGATCAACATGAACAATATGGCATCCTATATGGCCATGCATCCGAATATCACCGAGCGCGAGCAGATCGATCAAATAGACGATGGCGATGATTTCTCGCCAATGGAACGCTCGCCTTACAGCATGACCAGAGCCGAAATCCTTTCACCCCTCGGCCTGCCCTGCTCCGCTCCGCCGTGGGGCGTGCTAGCTGGTGTAGATCTCGACAGCGGGAAAATTGTCTGGCGGCAGACTTTGGGTACGACTGAAGATCTCGCTCCTGGCGGACTGGCTTTGAAACTGGGAACGCCCGCATTCGGCGGACCTATGGTCACCGCGGGCGGGCTGATATTCATCGGCGCGACCATGGACGACTATCTCCGGGCGATTGATGTCGAGACCGGCAAGGAACTCTGGAAAGGCAGGCTCCCCGCTGGCGGACAGGCAACGCCCATGAGCTATGTCTGGGAAGGCCGGCAATATGTCGTCATCGCCGCTGGTGGACATGCGCGCATCGGAACAAAACTGGGTGACAATATCGTTGCATTTGCGCTCGCCAAATAGCGTGGTCGCAGCGACTGTTCCTGATTGAAACGAGCATTGTGCCCCACCTCCGGAGGCCATTTCGGAATCAGGCAGACAATCTTTCTTCTTCGAAATTATTATCCAGCCAGACCGCCGTAAACACCTCGCTGGAAATCGGCTTGGAGATATGCCAGCCCTGACCAATGTCGCATCCGTATTTGGTCAGCATATCCATACATTGCTGGTCCTCGATCCCTTCAGCGACAATCTTCAATCCCAGGTCATGGGCCATGGCGATGGTGGATTTCACGATCACCTGATTAGCATTTTCAGTCACCATCGTCTGGACGAAGCTCTTGTCGAGTTTGATCTCGCTAATCGGTAGACGCTGCAAATAGCTGATCGTCGACTGGCCGGTTCCATAGTCATCGATGGATACTCTTATTCCGGATTTCTGGATAAGCTTCAGCGCCAATAGAGCCGCATCAGGATCAGCCAGGGTGGCGGTCTCCGTGACTTCAAACACAATCTGTCGATTGGAAATATTGGCAGCTTTGACCATCGCGATGGCCTCGTCGACAAAGCTGCTTTCGCCCAGAAGCTTCGCTGAAATATTGACCGAGCAAGTCAATCCCGGACGTTGTTTTTCCCAACTGGTTATATCATCCAATGCCCGCCGCAGCACCAGGAAGGTCAACTGGTCAATGCGTCCCGCTTGTTCGAGCAGAGGAATGAATATTTCGGGGCTGATCAAACCGCGTTCCGGATGGCTCCAGCGGACCAGAGCCTCTGCGCCGTCAAGGCGGTTCGCCGACAGGTTCCATTTGGGTTGATAGACAACGTCCAAATCTCCGTCCTCGATCGACCGATCCAGTTCGATCAGAAGATTGTGCTTTTGGCCGATCGCATGGTCGACTTCTTCGTTATGCCACGCCCATTTTTTGCCGGCGGCAAAAGCCTGTCCCGACGCAATTCTCGCCTTGTCGACAGATTCTCCGCTGATACCCAAAGTTGCAGCTATCTTGATTTTGGTTTCTTCGGCCATGACCGGGGCCTGTAAAAGAGCGTTAGCGGTATCGAAATGACCCAGAATATCGCTTTGATATTCGCTCTTTACAACCCAGGCAAACAAATCGGATTCAAGATGGTAGATTTGCTCGTCCATGGCAAGAAAGCTCAGCCGGCTCGCGAAATTCCGGAAAAGATCGCGCCGTGATTCCTTGTCGGTCACGACCAGCAACTCGCGGAAATCTGAAATTCGGGCCGTTGCGATATAGCCGAAATCTTTGTTGCCAATGGCTTTCAACAAGGCCGCTTCATTGGGTAGGTTGCTTGCCTCGTTGACATATCGACTGGTATTCAAAGCCTTCGTAGTCGTCAGGAATTTCTGAAGCAGAATATAGGACACCAGAAAGAACATGGCCTTGACGTTCAAAAAGGTGAGGACATTCAGATATTCGGCGAGAAACACCAACCCTATCAGAACAACGCCCGTTCCCACTGCAACCCTGATCATCCCGGCCGCCGACACTTTTTGCGTGAGGATGCAGCCGAGCACAACTATTCCCGCGAACAACAAGGATGGCAGGTCCCCAAGGCTATTCAAATTGGTCCCCTGAATAAGGGTTTCGCTGGCCATCGCCTGGATGACTACGCCGGGAACGATACCAAAGCGGCTGATCGGATATCGGTCGCCCAGTTCGATCGCGGTCGCGCCGATCAAGACTTTCTTGCCCGCCAGATCTATCGGTGGACCGCTTGCCCCGATCAAGTCGGCAAAGCTAAGACGGGGAATGGTTTCCGGATCAATCGATTGATCGATCGCAAAATTTTGGTCAATATCGCCGGACACTTCGGCGATCATGCTGGCAAGCGATGGACGCGCCATACCGCCAGTTGTGGTCCCGAAGCTATATTCGTTCAATTGCCCGAGGCTGTCCGGATGAACGTTGACCGATGCCAGAAAAGCATTTTCCCGCAATATGTCGATTGGCAGGCTTTCAACAAATTTTGAATTTACCGTCGACGCCTGTTGCCGCATCGTCGGCAATATGACCGTTGCATCAGACCGCGCAATTGCATCCGCCAGGATCCGGTCTTGGGTTTCGGTCGAACGAGAGGAAAAATCTACATCAAAGGCAATCTGGGTCGCGCCCGCTTCGTTCAGAATATCGATCGCTTTGGCATAATATTCGCGAGGCCACGGCCAATTGTCGACGGCTTGCAGCGATTTGGCATCAATCTCGACAATTACGAGATCACCGGATGCCGGCTTTTCCAGCATAGTGGCACGCAAATTGCCCAGCTGGCGCTCGACCTCATTGCCTACGCCTGCAAGACTCAACGTCAGCGCCGCTAGCAAGGCCAATATCCACGCCGCCAAAAACTGGAAAAACGCATCTGCGTCTAGAGAGGAAAAAATGGCCTTCAATTACAGCTCCAAGGAATACCTGGAGAACATCTAACCGAAGACCACTCTATTTTGCGTTAACGCCAGAAAATTGGCGATTCTCCAACGTTCTAGTTGAACAATGAACCGACAATGGTTTCGACATTGCCCTTGGAGTTGCCGTTATTGCCGTTACCATTGCCGCCGACATTCACTCCGACTTCAGCA
>NZ_JBALUT010000090.1:0-8248 GCF_036963705.1 Parasphingorhabdus sp.
CAGCAGTTCCGCAAACCATTCTCCCGCCATCGCTTCGGCCAGTGCGTCCTTGCTTTCGAAAAAGCGGTATAGGTTGGAGGGCGACATGCCGACTGCTGTCGCTAGGTCGGTCATCGTGAAACTGATCGCTCCTTTATCCTGGATTATCCGGTCAGCAGCATCCATGATTCTGATGCGAGTGGCTTCGATATCGGTTTCGGGACGGGGCATAGGTTGGCTCCTGCAAAGGCTCCTTGGCTCGGCGAAATAGCTGCCGTGCCTTATATAGGCGATACGGTTTCATGATAAAAGACGAAATTCTTCATTTATCAATTACGCCGCAGGTAATGTTTTTCTATTCGCGTTGGTTTCAGGACGCTAAGAGACTGTTATGACAAACGATCAGGCTGATCCGGCCAGTCCGAAAAAAACCAGGACAAAAAAACCCTCCGGTCCTCTGGCTCCGATTACCGGCAGCATTCGATTGTTTCGTCGCTGGTGGCGACTTGCCGTCCGCGCAGGAGTCGATCAGCAGACAGTGATCGACAAAGTCCGCGAGGATAGTAGCTTCACTCCGCATTTCGCATTCATGACGTCAATGTCCGCGGGTATCGCGATACTCGGATTACTACTTTCTTCCCCGGCCGTCGTTATCGGTGCCATGCTGCTTTCACCGTTGATGGGGCCAATCATGGGGGCCGGCTTTGCGCTCGCTGTTGGCGATTCAGCTTGGCTGAAGGAAAGCGGCAAGGCGATCCTGCTGGGAACGATAATTTCCATCCTGTTTGCCGCTCTGGTGGTGACGATGTCACCTATCCAGACGGTCACCGCCGAGATTGCTGCCCGCACGCGACCCAATCTCTTCGACCTCGCAGTCGCCCTCTTTTCGGCATTAGCAGGTGCCTATGCGATGATCCGGGGGAGGATGGGCACAATTGTCGGTGTTGCGATCGCGACGGCCTTGATGCCGCCTCTCGCAGTGGTCGGCTTTGGCCTAGCAACATTCAACTGGTCGGTCTTCGGCGGTTCGCTGCTTCTGTTTTTTACCAACTTGATGACGATCGCCCTGACTGCGACCGGGATGGCGCGTCTTTATGGCTTCCGTTCGGTTCTGTCCGAAAGGCAATCACAGGTCCAAGTCGCGATCATGACAGTCATATTTGTTGCGCTTGCGATACCGCTGGGTTTCTCGCTCAAGCAGATTGCCTGGGAAGCGAATGTCTCCCGGTCTGCTAACGGCTATATAAAGGATCAATTTGGCGACCGCGCCAGCGTTTCGAAGATCGAAATAGATTTTGATGCAGATCCGATCGTTGTGAACGCAACCGTCTTCACGCCCAAAATTCTGGCCGGCGCGAATGAACAGAGCTCGAGGGTGATAAGTCGTACGTTGGGCCAGTTGATTGCGGTGAAGATAACCCAGTTCAAGGTGGAATCGGGGGATGATGCCCAGTCCGCTGAATTGGCCGCGGCGAGGGCCCAGGCGCAGGCTCAGCAAGCGGAAATCCAGGTCACAAGGCTGAGAGAAAATCTCGCGCTGATCGCCGGTGTCCCGATGGACGATGTGACGCTGGATACGACCAAACGACGTGCCGTGGTCATCGCAAATCCACTGCCGGGTGCGTCGCTTGCATCTTATTACGCGCTTGAACAGCGGGTTGCCGCGGGTGCCAAAAACTGGACAATAAAGTTGCAGCCGCCAGCCGTCGCTTTGCCGGAACTGACGATCAGCGATGGTGGTTTAACAGAAGGATCGGCTCGCAATCTCGATCTGATAATATGGGCGTCCCAACGTTTAAATCTGCCACTGGGTATGAACGGGACGGCTACGAATAGGGAAGTAGCGAAGCAAGCCCTGGCGGCCAAAAATATCACCGTCGCTGAAGAATCCGATATCGTCATTCCAGACGGCGGGGTGAGGCTGCGGTGGCTGGCCCCGACAGAGAATGTCGGTGCGCAGTGACAGGCGTTTAGCTGAGGTTAATTTTCAATAGGTTAGCTTATATTCTCGATAGGGGAGACAGACTATGCGGCATTTCATGTTCACCGGACTTTTGTTGGCGAGCGTTGCAACACCAGCCATCAGCCAGTCCTCACCGGATGAATCGGCCCAGGGTGCCGTCTCGGTTACCATTTACAATAATAATCAGGCACTGGTGCAGGATGTTCGTAATCTGAGCCTGCCCAAGGGCCGCAGCAAGCAGCAATTCCCCGATGTTTCTGCGCAGATCCGTGCGGAAACAGTAACCCTGTCCGGTCCCGGTATCGGCATTGTTGAACAGAATTTCGATTTTGATCTGCTGACCCCCGCCAAGCTGATGGAGAAAGCGGTGGGGCAGACGGTGACTCTGATCCGCACCAATCCGGCAACAGGTGCTGAAACCAGGGTGCGCGCAGAAATACTCGCGGCCAATGGCGGCGTGGTGATGAAAATCGGGAATACGATTGAAGTGCTGCGCGACGACGGTCTGCCGGTGCGGGTGATTTTTGATCGCGTGCCACCCAATCTGAGAGCGCGTCCGACCCTTTCGATAACTTTGGAATCGGAGGGCGGGCAGGTGCCGACAACGCTGAGTTACCTGACTCCGGGGCTCGGCTGGAAGGCGGATTATGTTACCCTGTTTGACGATGCCAAGCAGACAATCGATGTCCAGGGCTGGATTACGCTGACCAATAATAGCGGTACCGATTATCGCAATGCCAACACTCTTTTGGTCGCAGGCAGTCCCAACAGCGGCGGAGGGCGGAACAGCTATCCGCAATGGCCGACCGGTACAATTGACAGCGCCGGAACCGAATCCAATGATCGTGAGCGGCTGGGCGATTATTATCTCTATCCGCTCCCCGAGCGGACCACGATCGCCAATGCCCAGCAGAAGCAGGTCAGTTTTCTCGATGTGACGGCAGCGCCCGCGCGCAAAGTCTACGAGTTCACGAACAGCTGGCTGGGTACCCGCGATGCCGCCAGCGCCAATTCGGTACTCAAATTCTCGACGTCGCGAGCCGGTGGTCTGGGTGACCAGCTGCCTTCCGGGATCATGCGCGTCTATATGCGCGACAAGCGCGGTGATCCGCAATTTATCGGCGAAAGCCAGATCGAGGCGACGCCCATGGGTTCGGCAATGTCGATCCGCACGGGCGAAGCCTTTGACGTGAAGGTCAAGACTGTCGTCGAGGAGCGCACCCGCCGCTCGTCCACTCGCTGGCGGAGCAAAATGCGCTACGAGGTTACCAATGCGCGTCCTGAAGCGGTCACGGTCGACCTCGCCCAGTCCGGACTGTGGGGTGACGTCCGCATCGAACAGGAAAGCCAGGCCAGCGAACGGGTGTCGGCCGACAAGGTGGAATGGCGACTCAATGTACCTGCCAACGGCAGCGTGACGGTGACCGCGACTTTCGACAGCCGTTACTGATCGGTTCGAGCGGTATGACCGTCTCCCGGCTCCTGGCCTTACTGGCATTGGCGTTATGCTCGCAGGCCAGCCCGCTTGCGGCGCAGCAGCTTGTCATCTCCGCTGAGCCCACAGATGTGTCGATCACCATCTACCGTGCGCCCGGAAGAGGGGATGGAGCGATTAATGCCAATTGGCCGCAAGGCTATGCGCTGATCACCGAGACCCGAACGGTGCATCTGCCCGCCGGAGACGCAACGGTGCGTTTCGAAGGCGTGTCCGAAGGAATGTTCCCTGAAAGCGCAATGGTGACCGGCTTGCCCAATGGCGTCCGGGAAAAGAACCGCGACGCGCGTCTATTGTCGCCCCAAGGTCTTGTGGACGCCTATCTCAAACGCGAGGTCTCGATTACCCGCACCGACAAAGCGACCGGCGTGTCGCGCACGCAAGATGTGTTCATCACCGCAGGGCCGGCTGGCGGCGTGATTTTCGAGAGCGACGAGGGGTTCGAGGCTCTGCGCTGTACAGGCCTGCCGGAAAGGATGACCTTCTCGAAAATCCCTGCAGATCTGTCTGCCAAGCCGACCTTGTCGATACTGACCACCTCACAGCAGGCGGTGGCCGCCAAGCTGACACTGACCTATCTGGCTTCCGGTTTTGACTGGCAGGCCAATTATATCGCGACGGTCAAGCAGCGCGAAGCGGGCGAGAAGGCCAAAATGGATCTGTTCGCCTGGCTGACGGTGGCCAATGGCGGCAACCAGAGTTTTGAAAATGCCAATATGATGGTGGTTGCCGGAGAACCCAATCGCGAACGGCGGGCTGATCAGGTGCGTCCCACCGGAGGCGCGCTGATCATCCGCTGCTGGCCGATGCAACGCACGGATCAGGTTCCCTATAATCCGGGATATATCCTGTCCCGCCCGCCGATGCCTCCGCCCGCTCCGGCGCCGATGATGTACCACGACGAGGGAGCAGAGATCATGGTCACTGCGACGCGGCGGAGTGAAAAAATGATGGACATGGCGTCGCCAGTCGCGGTTGTGGTCGCGGAGCAGGAGGATCTTGGCGATCTCAAACTATATCGGGTTCCCGAGCGGGTTGCGGTTAGCGCCAAGGGCCAGAAGCAGGTAGCGATGATCGTCCAGCCCGGCGTTACTTATGAACGTATCTATGTTGCTAATGCCGGCAATTATAATGAAAATAGCGGTGCGATCAGCTATATTCTGCGAAGCAAAAACGATGCGGACAATGGACTGGGGGTACCGCTTCCGGCTGGCAGGGTCGCGGTTTTCGAGAATAGTTTTGTAGGGCCGCTACTGGCGGGGGAAGGGGCCTTGCCCGACCGGGCGATAAATAACGAAATCGAGGTCGAAGTGGGCAGCTCGTCCGACGTGCGCTTGTCGGTGATCGAGACACGTCGATCCAAGCGCAAGTCAAGCTGGCAGGCGGTCGTGACCAACGCGCGCGATCATCCGGTCAGCTTTGAAATGGAAATTCCCTATGATATTTCCGGTCGGGTCAAAGCTATCGACGTAATTGACGGCGTCCCCACCTGGCGGGTGACGGTTCCGGCCAATGATGAAGCGAAACTCTCCTACGCGATTAAATTGCGCGAATAGCGATCAGGCTATTATTTTAGATATTTCTGTTTCGATTCTTCCGGTATGATTCTGGGGTGATGGTTCTCGTCGAGAGCCACAAAGGTGAACAATCCGCTGGTGACCGGCACCTGCTCTTCTGCCAGATTGCGCGAAGCGATAACGTCGAGCCGGATCGCGACCGAGGTCCGTCCTATCCGTTCCACCCGGGCATAAACCGAAATCAGGTCGCGAGACAGGATCGGTGCGATAAATTCCATCGCCTCAATGGCGACCGTTGCGGTCGATCCGCGCGCGACTCTGGCCGCCATGATTCCGCCGGCGATATCCATTTGTGACAATACCCAGCCGCCGAATATATGGCCGTTATTATTCAGGTCACGCGGTTGCGGCGCGACTCGCAACACCGGCTGCATCTTCGCCAGCGCGACCAGATCATCATCACTCATCATCATATCCGTTCGGTGAGAACGGATCGTCGATCGATTCGTCATGTCCGGTGCCGCTCGAGAGGAACACCAGTCCCATCAACGCTGCCGTCAGCATCAACGCGAAGGCGATGCCCGCTGCAGTGGCTATATATAAGTGAATTGAGACCCAGCCATGTAAGTAATAGAGCACCGACAACGTGGCCGCGGTGCATATCAGCGTGAACAGCGCCATGCCTCGCATCAATCGCCAATAGTGCGACCAGGCAATGCTGGCGTAGAGGGGGTCATCAAGGCGGGAAGGCTGGGGCAAACTACACTCCGTTGGTTTTCAGTGCATTGGACGTTAATCCTGTTACCATCAAGTCCAATGACTTTCAAAAATATGCTATAGAGATGCAATAAACAGAATCAGAGCGGAGGAGATGCACGATGACCATTCATTCTATTTTGCAGGGACGTAGCGGCGATATATATAGCTGCACGGCAGATATGTCGGTTTCGCAGGCGGTAGAAATATTGGGAGAGAAGCGCATCGGTGCTCTTCCTGTGCTCGATGGAGCAGCTATTGTCGGCATTTTCTCCGAACGCGATGTTCTCCATTGCATCCGGAAGTACGGCGCAGCGGCGATGGAACATGTGGTGCGCGACGTGATGACCGCCGATGTAATTTTCGTAGATCGCAAAAAGAGCGCGATCGGCGCGCTGTCGCTGATGACCAAAAGAAGGATTCGCCACTTGCCAGTGGTCGAAGATGGCGAACTGGTCGGCTTTGTCTCGATTGGTGATCTGGTCAAATATAGGATCGATAAAATCGAAAGCGAAGCGGCGGCGATGCGAGACTATATCCAGTCGGCATGAAGCGCGGGCAGCAAGAGCGACGGTGATGTGGACCGTAATCGCTCTACAGAGTTTCCGGCCCCAATTCTGCGGGTGACGGTTTCGGCGGCTTGCGGCGGACGATCAGGTTTATGACCTCCATCAGCGTCGGCTTGGCCAATATATAGAGCAAAGCAAGATAGGAGAAGCCGCCGATCGCGACCAATATTGCCAATTTGGCATAAACGATCATCTCCGGCAGCATCTGATCTGCGAGATAGACTATGATCGCCATCGCGACAGAGGCCGAAAGGCCGGGCCATACGGCCTTGGCAATTTCCCAACCGTTGATGCCGATATGGCGATGCGATTGCGAATAAGTGAAAATCGTCAGCAGCGGGAAGGCGATGACCCAGCCCCAGGCGAGGCCGTATATCCCGAATTGTATGCCGATCAAAAATGTTATAGGCATCAGGACCGCGCCGAACATGTTGGTCCGGGCCGTAATCTGCGGGCGGCCCAGGGCATTATTGGCGGGCGTGAACAGGATTTGCAGCGTCATCACCGGCATCGCCAGAGCGAGTATCGCGACAAAGGGAGACATTTCGGTCCACTTGGGCCCGAACAATGTCTCGACCAGCGGATAGGCGGTAACCGCCATGCCCAGATATAGCGGGCAGGAGATCAGCATGATCAGCCGGATGGCCTTGAGAAATGACCATGCCAATGCCCGCGGATCCGATTGCAAGCGGGAGTAAGCGGGGAAGGCGACTTCGTTCAATGGCGGGACAAATTTTGCAGCGAAGATTGTCGTCAGGAACAAGGCTTCGGCATAGAGGCCGAGTTCGTGGGGATCGAGAAAGCGACCGGCGATAAAAATGTCGGACTGACTCTGGATGGTCCAGAATAAATGGCTGGCGAGCAAGGTCGCGCCAAAGCCGAACATCGGGCCGGCGCCCTTGAAGTTGAATGTCGGCAATATATAGAATTTTACCGCTATCACTAGGCAGATGGCTCTGGTCCAGAAAATTGCCAGCGGCGCATAGACCAAAGTCCAGACGCCATAGCCATTGTAAGCAAAATAGAGAGCTGTGCTCGCGCCGACCACCGCCGAGATAAGATTGATGATCGCTGGCTTCTTGAATTGCAGGTCCCGCGTCATCAGAGCCTCGGGCAAGACCATGAAAGGAGTCGCCAGAAAGATGAGCGCCTGCACCCTCAGCAGATCCGCGATGATCGGCTGGCGATAATATTCGGCAGCGAAGGAGGCGAGGACCAATTGGAGAATCGCGATCCCGGCATTGAGTAACAACAGCATCCCGAAGGCCTGCCGAATCTGGACCGGTTCGACTTTCTCGGCCTGAATGATCGAACTGGCGAGGCCATATCCGTTCATGAAGCTCAGAAAAACCAGAACAACCTGGGTCATGGCGAATATGCCGTAATCTTCCGGGTTGAGGATGCGGATCACCGCCAGCGTCGAGCCCCAGGCTATGATCTGGGACAGAATCTGGGTTCCGGAACGCCAGAAAACGGCGCTTCTTACGCGATTTCCGAAGTTGCTATCGCCCACCAATGGATCGGTTTCGTTCAACATTATCTACTGTCTTGGTGCCTCTTTATCGCCGGAGAATCTGCCATAGCGGTCAAATACGAATATTTTTGAAACAAAAGTGCAAAAACTATGTTGACGGAATCGGGTCATCCATCTAGTGGTCCTTTCATCAGCACGACGCGGCTCACATGGGCCCCACGGTGTTGGTCGTCAAAATTAGTAAAACAACGGTTCTCCCCGGTAGCAATAGCGGGAAAAATCGTTGTCTGCGTTTTGATGGGCTCTTTGACATTGTAATAATAGATGAAGGGACATGTGGGCGGCGGCCCCAGACCCGGGAACTTCAAGGTTCCGGTGCTCTGGTAAGTTAAGTCGTTCCATAGGTTTCGTGAGGAGGCTTCGGTTTTCTCATGTTACCGAACATGTCCTTTATATGTATCCATATACGTAAAAAAGATTTGTGCAGGAACGGCT
>NZ_JBALUT010000091.1:0-8092 GCF_036963705.1 Parasphingorhabdus sp.
CCGCAGACGCCTTTGACGCCGTTAGCGGCTCGCTCACATTCTCGAACAGCAATCCGTCGAGTGGATTCTATGTCACCGGTGACAGCGGAGCCGTGTCTGTTCTCGGCGATCTAACCGTCAATGTCGTAGGCAATATCGAATATGACTTCGACGGCGACGCACAAATGACGGTCGGCGGCAATGCTACGCTCAACAGCGGTCAGGGCATCCTAATCAATCACACCAATAATCTAAATCCGGTCAACTCAATCGACGTGTCGGGCACCTTCGCTGCAACAGCGCTGGGCAATTTCGTCAGCACAGAAGGTTCGCGAATCAATGCGGCAGATACAGCCACGGTACGCGCAGAACAAAATGCCACTGTGGCCGATATAGCCGGTGTCGATCTTGTCAGTATTTCTGCACTATTCGATGCCAATGTGACCAACGCAGCCGTCACCGGGATTCCCGTGGTATTTACATCCGGCGCGC
Source organism: Parasphingorhabdus sp. (assembly GCF_036963705.1). Lineage (GTDB taxonomy): Bacteria > Pseudomonadota > Alphaproteobacteria > Sphingomonadales > Sphingomonadaceae > Parasphingorhabdus. The sequence goes on from NZ_JBALUT010000091.1 coordinate 472, forward strand.
CTCAAGTAGGCGGCCCTGAATTGACGATTACGGCAGGTTTTGACCCCTTCCTGACCAGTGGCGCATATGATCCGAATTACAATGCCAATGTCTCAGGTCTTGTCACTTCGACCGGCTTTATACGGGTCCGCGCAGGCGGAACTGCTACCTTCCTCGGAGGAAGTTCGACAATTTCGGACAATGGTCTGACCGTTCAGACCGGCGATGACATCATCATAGAATCGGGAGCGAGCGTTACCGCCGCGAACAATCCTGCGACGACGCCAAGTGCAGCCACTCCGTTTACGAATTTGAACAATCTGCGTTTGCAGGCCGGCGGCATCACGGACATATTTACAACTCCGCCGACACCGATCGCATCGATCGTGGCGGCAGGCGACATTAATGCCAACAATTTTGCCGTCGTCATGACTGCAAATGCAGTCGATGGCCTCGGCGGTACGATCACTGCCAGTTCGATCAGCGTGGACGTAAACAATGCACCTGCCAATGGCGTCACCCAGAGCGATGATAACGGCTTGCTGAGCGCACAATGCCTGGAGGGCAATGTCTGTCTCGGCACGCTCAACGCCGACAACCTGGTTTACATCGGTCAGGCGAGCAACAATGATGTGATCCAGGCCATCGTCGAAAGCGGGACAGTTTCCGCCAACGACATATTGGTTACCAACCGTCGCGATATCGTGATGGGAACGACGGGCATCGCAACCACGCTCGACGCGGTCAATCAGTTGGCATTGCAAAGTACCGAAGGCGATATTGATCTGACCGACGTTTCCGTGACCAGTAACTCTATCACCATTGATGCGGCCGGCAGCTTGCTGGGCACGGCAGATCTCGACAGCGCCAGCGATATCGGAATCACGGTCGGCGCGGACATCAACGCAGCATCGATTACCACCGGCGGCCAATTGACGACCGTTGCGCAAGTCGGCGCTCCTCTTGAAGCCAGCTTTACGGTGCCGGGCAGCATCATTGTCGGTACCCTGTCGCAAAGCGCCGATATCGATATCGACATCAGCGCCGGCGGCGACGTCAGCTTTGACCAAATCGACCTGCCCGCCAACCGTTCGATCACGCTGACCGCCGCTACCGGAGACGCCTTTCTCGGTAGCAACAGCAGCGCGACATCAATCTCGGTTCTGGGCAATAATGTCGGCTTCAATGACTTGCTGTCATCTGGCGGCATCACACTCGATGCCACGAACGGTGACCTGACCGGCACCGGTCCCGGTGATCTGACGGCAGGCGGCAGCATCAATCTCCAAGCTGCGAATACTATCGACATCGGCAACGCTACCAACACAGGCCTTGGACAAGGCATTAACCTGTCCGCCAATGATGTGACAGCGAGTGCGCTCACCACAAATAGCGGCGACATCCTGGTGTCGGCAGCGCAGGATATCGCGCTCGGTTCCGCTGCCACCAGTGCCGGCACGCCGACGGCCGGGTCGATCGGCTTGCTGGCAGGCAACGACATTGTCTCAAACGGAACTCTCGACGCCGGTGAAGACGTAGCGATCCGTGCGCTGGGCGACGTCAGCCTGACGACGGTATCGGCCGGCGATGACGTTGCGATTGACGCAGACGGCGCGATCAGTCTGGCCAGTGCGACAGCCAGCGGCACCGGAATTGACCTGTTTGCATTGTCGTTCGACACTGCCAACGCCGGCCAGGCCGGATCGATCGCCTTTGCTAGTGAAACGCTGACTGGCTCGAACATCCAGCTGGATAGCGGCAGCGATATCACGGCCACCGGTGCGCTCGACGCAGTTGATGATATTAATGTCACCGCGACCGGAACACCGACCGTCGCCAATGCGATCAGCGGTGGCGACACCAATATTACCGGCGCGTCGGTAGCGTTGAATAACGGCACCATCGGCGGCAATCTGACGCTCAATGCACTCGCCGGCAATATAGACAGCAATGGCACTGTGGTCGTCGGCAACGCAATTGATCTGGACGCGACAGGAGATGCAGGATTTGCCGATCTCCTCACACAGACCGGCGCAATCACTATCACGGCAGGCGGAAGCATCAATGGTGGCGATCTTGACGCCGCCAGTGACATCGGCCTGGACGGCGGCAATATTGCTGTCGGCGACGCCGCCGGCGACGCAATCACAATGACCAGCGGATCGGATATCCTGTTCGATGCCCTGACTTCGACCGGATCGACCACTCTGACCGCAAGCAACGGAACTATTGGCGCGAACACGGGCGCAGGCGATATCACCGCAACCGGTCTCGGCCAGAGCATCAACCTGTCCGCCAATGATGTGACAGCGAGTGCGCTCACCACAAATAGCGGCGACATCCTGGTGTCGGCAGCGCAGGATATCGCGCTCGGTTCCGCTGCCACCAGTGCCGGCACGCCGACGGCCGGGTCGATCGGCTTGCTGGCAGGCAACGACATTGTCTCAAACGGAACTCTCGACGCCGGTGAAGACGTAGCGATCCGTGCGCTGGGCGACGTCAGCCTGACGACGGTATCGGCCGGCGATGACGTTGCGATTGACGCAGACGGCGCGATCAGTCTGGCCAGTGCGACAGCCAGCGGCACCGGAATTGACCTGTTTGCATTGTCGTTCGACACTGCCAACGCCGGCCAGGCCGGATCGATCGCCTTTGCTAGTGAAACGCTGACTGGCTCGAACATCCAGCTGGATAGCGGCAGCGATATCACGGCCACCGGTGCGCTCGACGCAGTTGATGATATTAATGTCACCGCGACCGGAACACCGACCGTCGCCAATGCGATCAGCGGTGGCGACACCAATATTACCGGCGCGTCGGTAGCGTTGAATAACGGCACCATCGGCGGCAATCTGACGCTCAATGCACTCGCGGGAAATATCGATGGCAATGGCACAGTTACCGTAGGCGGCGACATCGACCTCGATGCAACCGGCGATGTCGGGTTTGGCGATCTCGATGCTCAGGGCGGCACGTTCACGGTTGACGCCGGCGGCAATATCAACTTCGCCAGCGCAGCCAGCAGCAGTGGCACGACCCTGAACGCGGGGGGCGACATCGCCGGAGACGATCTGACTTCCGATGGCGATATTGCGATCAATGGCGGCGGTGACGCCGATCTGGGAACCGTCGACAGCGGCGCAAATGTCCGAGCCCAATTGCAAGGTGCCTTTGCTGCTAACGAAGTGAATGCGGCTACAACAAGCCAGGGCGAAAACGAAGTCGACATCAGCGCCGAGAACGGGATCGAGATAGCCAATGTCTCGGGCAACAACATATTTTTGACCGCTGCAGCCGGTCTGGTCAACGTCACCAATAATGTCGATGTGTCCAATAGCATTGTCGCTTCGGGCGAAGCTGTCTCGATTGTCACGCAACAACAAATGAGGGTCCGCGCCGAAGCTACCAATGGCGATATCAATCTGTCCTCGGCGGCAGGCTTGGAAGTCGACGGCGCGCAAGCCACAGGTGACATCACCTTGAGCGCCGACGACAATGTTTCGATCAACGGCCTGGTAAGCGCGTCGAATGGCCTGCAGATCACTGCTGGCCGTGCAATCGACATCCAGGCGGATGCAATAGGCGGCACTATCCAGACGGTCAGCGCCGATATGAATATCGGATCTGCCGGCAGTCTGGGCCAGAACGCTTCAACCAGCGACATCCGGATTTCCACCGACGGCACCAGGCAGATGAGACTCGGCGACGAGACGGATCTGGGCGGGACATTCTCTCTCACAAACGATGAATTCAGCCGGATCCATTCGGGCGGTGATTTGACAATCAACGTTGCCGAGACGGGGCTCAGCGGATTTGATCTAACGATCCAAACCCTGACGGCGAGCGCCTTTTCCGACGGCAATTTCGGATCGGATGGAAACTTCAATATTTTCGCAGATCAATCGATTACTGTGATCGGAGACCTGTCCGTCCAGGGCGACTCAAACACGAATCTGAACCTCGCCGTCGGCGATGATCTGTTTGTAAACGCCGCAACCGGTTCAATCACGATGGCCAATGACGCTAGTCTGTCGGGTAATCTTTCCCTCACCGCGCGCAATATATACGCCATGTCGGACCAGGCTTTCACCGATATTCAAGGCATGAGCACCGCTGAAATTGATGCGCGCCTTGCAGAAAATGACGGCAATGTCCGGGACAACGGGTTTATCCGGGCGGACGCTATCAGCGTCACACTGCTTGCCAGCCAGTTCTATGTCCAGAATACCGGCAGCGGCACCGCCTTCGATGCCCGGCGGGGCTTTGTTGCCGGCGCTGGCGGACTGTCCATCAATGCTGGTCCCAGCGGTATCACACCGATCGTCATCAATGGTACGGTCAATGGCGCAGCGGGTATCCCAGCCATTCCGGCCACAACGATTACGGGATCCGGCTTCAATGCGGCGTCCACCATCAATGGCTGTGTGATTAACAATCCGGCGAGTTGTGCACCGGTAACACCTACCCCGACACCGACCCCAACGCCCGGCCAAGATACGCCAACGCCGGATAACCCTGTTCAAGATGTGATCGAAGAAGAGGTTACACCGGAGGAATACGAAGCGGATCCGTTTGCGACCAATCTGATCGAGATCAAGAAAAATGATGACGTTGCCGATGATCCCCTGATCAACGAACCAGTAACAGGCGCGGGCAATGACGATCTTTGGGTGAGCGGCCTCGATTGCGAGCTCGATAATGACGGCAAATGCCTGGTCGATGACGATGAAGACGAGGAAGAGCTTCAGCCTGCAGAATGATCGCGGAGATTAATTGACCTGTTGACCTTTTGCGCGGAAAACCATTAGGCGATGGGTGATGAATGACAATGCCACATATCCGCTAAAACTATTCAACAGCCTGACCCGCCAGATGGAGGCGTTCGCGCCGGTCCACGCCGGTGAAGCGCGTGTTTATACCTGTGGCCCTACGGTCTATAATTACCAGCATATCGGCAATATGCGCGCCTATATTTTTGCCGATCTACTGGGCCGCACGCTGAGTTGGAAGGGTTATAAGCTTACCCATGTCATCAACATTACCGATGTCGGCCATCTGACCTCGGATGCCGATGTCGGCGACGACAAGATGGAGAAGGCTGCCGCGCAATCAGGCAAATCGGCTTGGGATATCGCCAAATATTATACCGATGCATATTGGCTCGATATCGACCGGCTCAACATCCGCCAGCCGGCAAAATGGGCAATCGCCACCGACCATGTCGAAGAGATGATCGCTTTTGCAAACAGCATTGCTGACAAACATTGCTACGAGCTGGAAAGCGGTCTCTATTTTGACGTCAGCACCGTGCCCGATTATGGCCGCCTCTCCGGTGCGCAAAGCGATGACATTGAAGGGCGGATCGACGCGGTTGAAGGCAAGCGCCACCCGCAGGATTTCGCGATCTGGCGCAAGACGCCCGAAGGCGAGACCCGTCAGATGGAATGGGATAGCCCATGGGGTAAAGGCGCGCCTGGTTGGCATCTCGAATGTTCGCAGATGAGCAACAAATATCTTGGCAAGACCTTCGACATCCACACCGGCGGGATCGACCATCGCGAGATTCACCATCCGAACGAGATCGCCCAGAACCAGGCGCATAATTGTTCGGAACACAGCGGCGCCAATATCTGGATGCACAATAATTTCCTGATCGACCGCGCTGGCAAAATGTCCAAGTCGAGCGGCGATTTCCTGCGGTTGCAGGTGCTGATCGACCGGGGCTTCCATCCCCTCGCCTATCGCCTGATGTGCCTGCAGGCCCATTATCGCAGCGAGCTGGAATTCAGCTGGGAAAATCTGGTCGCGGCGCTGACGCGGTTGAAACGGATATTGATGGGCGTGGAGCGGCTGGTGGAAAAAGCCGAGGCAAAGGCTGAACTGGTCGAGCATCCCGCTCTCCAGCAATTGCGCGAAAAATTCGATGCGGCCTTGAGTGAAGATTTGAACAGTTCGAAATGCCTGCCGCTGCTCGAAGAATTGCTGACGCTCAAAAAACTGCCTGCCGGACAAAGACTCACGTTGCTTGCGGAAATGGACGCTGTCCTGGGCCTGCAACTGACGAATCTGACCCGCGATGATTTGCGGGTCCGGCCGGTAGATGCAGCTTTGAACGAAACAGAGATCGATGCGAAACTGGACCAGCGCCAGAAGGCCAAGTCGGAAAAGGACTTTGCAACCGCCGACGTCATTCGAGACGAGCTGACCAGCCAGGGCGTGGAACTGATGGACGGCGATCCTTTGCGCTGGGACTGGAAAATAGTGATATAAATCCTCGATCCGGGCTATGCTCGTAAAGGCTAACATCGGTTGCGCCACGCGAGCACGAAACAACATTCTCATCTTTCGAAGAATGATAATATTAGGAGACTGTCTCGATGACCACCAAACCAAAAGCCGCGATGGCTTCGCTTGTTCGTCCGCTGGTCGAGCCCTTTTGCGGCGATCTCGATGTCACATGGTTCACCAGCACCGAGGAAGCGATGGAAATCGCGCCGCATGCCGAGATCGGCTGGTTCGACATGTATGACAAAGACAAAATGGCAAAGATCATCACCGCAGCGACCGGTCTCAAATGGCTCAACAGCATCTATGCCGGAGTCGAGCATTTTCCGCTCGAGCAGCTCAAGGCACAAGGCACGAAGCTGACCAACGGCGCCGGTCTGAACAGCGCTCCGATCGCCGAATTTGCGATCATGATGATGCTCTCCGCCGCCAAGCGCAGCGATATCATCAACGACAACCAGCGCCAGCATAATTGGCTCGAAGTCCCACCCGGAACAGTCGAGATCGACGGCAGCAAGGCGCTGATCATCGGATATGGCGGGATCGGCCAGCAGATCGCCAAAAAGCTGTCCGGCTTTGACGTCGAGATTACCGCAGTCCGCCGCACCGCGACCGGTGAGCCCAATGTGATCGGACTCGACGACTGGCGAGACCGGCTCGGCGAATTTGACTGGGTCTTTGTTTCAGCCCCCGCAACGAGCGATACGAAACATATGTTTGGCGCCGACGAATTTGCCGCGATGAAATGCTCTGCCTGGCTGGTCAACGTCGCGCGCGGTTCTTTGGTCGATCAGGACGCGTTGCTTGCGGCCCTCAAAGACAAGACCATCGGCGGCGCCGCGCTCGACGTAGCCGATCCCGAACCGCTGCCAGCCGACCACCCGCTGTGGGACGCGCCCAATTGCATCATCACCATGCATTTGTCCGGGCAAGCACAAACCCTGATGTTCCAGCGCGCAGCTGCCCGCTTTGTTGAAAATCTGAAACGCTACCGGAATGGCGAAGAGATGATAGCCGTCGCCGACTTCGATCGCGGATATTGAGGGGGGTGACTTGACGGCTCTTTTGACTTATCAGACAAGATCATAGGGGTAGGATGAACTTCATTCTGAGGGGATTGAGGGTCATCTGGGGTCGTTACCATTTACTCACAATAGCACTGGTCCGCACGGCCAGGGAAGGACCCACATGACCAAAGCATCCGATCTATTTGTAGAATGTCTGGAAAACGAAGGCGTCGAATATTTGTTCGGGGTCCCCGGCGAAGAAAATCTCGACATGCTCGACAGCCTGTCGCGGTCGAAGAAAATCAAGTTGATCCTGACCCGTCACGAACAAGGCGCCGGCTTCATGGCCG
>NZ_JBALUT010000092.1:0-7802 GCF_036963705.1 Parasphingorhabdus sp.
GAATATCGGCGAAACCGTCGAAGGGCTGGCACGCTATCCGATCAGCGTCCGCTATCCGCGAGAGATACGTGATAGCTTAGAAAATCTGCGAAATCTTCCGGTTCTCACGCCATCCTTGCAGCAGATTACCTTGGGCACGGTTGCCGACATTGATATCAGTTCCGGTCCTCCGATGCTACGCAGTGAAAATGGCCGGCCATCAACCTGGATCTATGTCGATACCAGGGGCCGTGATCTGGTATCGGTGGTTGCAGACTTGCAAGCGGCAATTGGCAAAGAGGTTGATCTACCGCCCGGCGTTAGCGTGGCGTATACGGGGCAATTCGAGTATCTGCAGCGCGCAACCAATAGGCTGATGGTGGTCGTGCCTGCTACGTTGGCGATCATCTTCTTCCTGCTATATCTGACTTTCCGCCGTTTCGATGAAGCGTTGCTCATCATGGCTACATTGCCATTCGCATTCACCGGCGGACTATGGCTCCTCTATTGGATGGGCCTCAACCAGTCGATTGCAACTGCGGTTGGTTTTATCGCGCTTGCCGGCGTGTCAGCTGAATTTGGCGTGGTGATGCTGATCTATCTGAAACAGGCACTGGAAGCGCGCGGCGAAAAGCCGGACGCAGAGCAGGTTAAACAGGCAGTGCGTGAAGGCGCATTGCTGCGGATACGGCCAAAGGCGATGACCGTAGCGGTGATCTTGGCAGGCCTTTTCCCGATCCTCATCGGCGAAGGCGCCGGGTCGGAAATTATGCGCCGGATTGCAGCTCCGATGGTCGGCGGCATGCTGAGCGCGCCTTTGCTTTCGCTATTTGTTGTGCCCGCAGCATATTATCTGCTTCGCAGACGCGAGGCGGAAAAGCTGAAATGATTTTGGCCCAACTTCCTACATTGCACAGTTTCCCGACCGCAGCGGGTCCTGTTTCGCTATTCAAAACCGGAGTTGTCGTATCATGAACTTTGACAAGCAACCTGAAGTGCACGTCGCGATTTTCGGCTTTATGACCTCCTTCATCTGGGAGTTTCTGCAGATGCCCTTTTTTGATGTCGGACAGGCAACCTATTGGGAGAGGACATTGGGCTGCACGCAAGCAAGTTTCGGCGATGCCGGGATCCTGCTCGTCGCCTATTCGCTCGTCTCTTTGCTCAAACGAAATAGATACTGGATGTTCGATCCAAAGATCTGGATGTTGGGGGTCTATTTGGGAACGGGTCTGACAATCACGCTAGTCATCGAAATATTCGCGACGAAGGTGCCGCGCGACTGGGATTGGGGTTGGCGCTATAGCGACCTTATGCCGGTCATACCGTTTGTAGATGTCGGCCTGGTCCCTATTGTGATGTGGATCGTTATATCTTCGATCACACTCTGGTTCGCGAGAAGGCAGCCCCAAGTAGACAGGAAAGATCCATGACTGATAAAAAAGACGCCGAGCTATATCGGGACCCTTATCGTGCGCTTTCCCGCTGGGACAATGAAGGTGGCGCACAAACCGAAGAGGATAACCGGACATCGGAATATCCGCACATAGGTAACGCCGAACTCGTCCAGCTTAGAGTTCGCGTTATTGCACTGGAGAATATCGTGTTGGCTCTGCTTTCGGAAAGCCCAGATAAAACCCATGAAAAAGTTCGTGCATTGGCAGAACTTATTTCACCCAGGGAGGATGCGACACAACATCCTCTGACAACGGAAGCGGTATCGCATATGAACCGCTTTGCGGACCGGGCAGCGCGATTTAGAAGTGAATGGCGATGAACGACCACGGGAGCGCTGTGAAAACCGGTAAAAAAACCTCGTCCTACAAAGCGGGCAGCCTGACATTGGCGGGAACAGTGGCAATGGGCACCGGTGTTATGATCGGTGCGGGGATATTTGCTCTGACCGGGCAGGTTGCGGAATTATCCGGCCCGTTATTCCCGCTGGCTTTCCTTATTGCCGCCGTGATCAGCGGATTTAGCGCTTATACCTATATCAAGGTATCCAATAAATATCCTTCCGCTGGCGGCATCGCCATGATCCTGCAAAAGGCCTATGGACCCGCGACAGTGACGGGAGCCGCTGCACTGATGATGGCCTTCTCGATGATCATCAATGAAAGCCTCGTCGCTAGGACGTTCGGGACTTACACATTGCAACTCTTCGACGTTGGCCGCGATTCCATCCTGGTGCCGATATTGGCTATCGGGCTGATCATTTTTGCCTTTCTCGTCAATATCGCAAGCAACAAGATCATCGGATCAATTTCGTCGGTCACTGCGATACTCAAAATCGGCGGCATATTGATATTCTCTCTCGCGATATTGTGGGCAGCCGGATTCACCTTTGAATTTACACAGAGTGCGCCAGAAAGCGCGGCCTCTCCGACCGGATTTATTGCCGGGATTGCCCTCGCCATTCTTGCGTTCAAGGGCTTTACAACAATCACCAACAGCGGCGGAGAAGTTGTCCATCCTGAGAAAAACGTAGGCCGTGCGATCATGATCTCGCTGGCGATCTGTTTACTCGTCTATATGTCGGTCGCGTTTGCGGTCGGTTCAACGCTGGGCATAGATGAAATTTCCGCGGCGAAGGACTATGCCCTCGCTGAAGCAGCCCGCCCGGCCTTTGGTGATTATGGCGTCTGGTTTACCGTTGCCATTGCCATTATTGCAACCGCATCGGGACTTCTTGCCAGTGTTTTTGCGGTCTCCCGCATGCTTGCGATGCTGACCGATATGGAGCTCATCCCGCACCGTCACTTTGGCATGCCCGGCGACATTCAGACGCATACATTGGTTTACACCGTCATTGCAGCAGGCTTGCTCGCCGCATTTTTTGATCTGGGCCGCATCGCATCGCTTGGCGCGATTTTTTATCTGGTGATGGACATCGTCATCCACTGGGGTGTCTTCAGATATTTGCGTAAGGATGTAGGAGCCCAAGGATGGGTATTGCTGAGCGCGATATTTTTCGATGTCGTCGTGCTCGGCGCTTTCCTGATGATGAAAGCCAACATTGACCCGTGGATTATTGTCATCGCATTTGTCGGCATCGTTATCATCATCGGGTTCGAGAAATATTATTTGTCAAACAAGCGAAGTTTGACCGACGCCGACACGCATGGAGGGCATGGCAGTTGAATATCGGCTTTTGGTCAAAATGAATTTTTGAGTAAAGGTATGTTCTTGGGCGCATTTCAGATCGTCTGCGATTGGGCCGATTGCCGACGGTCCGGTTCTGTGCAGCTGGTCCGACTAGCGGACAAAAACGCAGAGCGATTGCAATGTCAGCTTCCGCCCCAGTTTCGGTCATTAGAATTGATTGGATGGAACATAAAAGCGGCTGGTCGGCAAACGCCCCTTTTTGGAGACATTCGCAGCTGCCCGGCTTTATGTCCGCTTCGCGCCCAATTGTCGTCATTCCGAACGTCGACGCTCGTCCCCGAAAGCGGCCATCTCCGCGCACACACTTCTCTAGCGCCAGAACGGCACGGGTTGGTGGTAATCGGACATCAGAGGTAGTTTACTTCGGGTTCCGCCATTCGTCGTTCCGCGCTGGTTCTTCCTTTGCCAAACGCGCTGCGGTCTGGAAGGTCTGCAAAGCAAATAGGGCTATAAGCAAAATGCCAACCGACCCTACAAAAACGTCGAAGCCGCTTATTTGGCCAAACCTTCCAGGGCCAGCACCAAAGGACAACATTGCAATTGTCAGAGCGATGAGAATAAACCGCAATTCAGTCGGTCCGAGATTCAAATAGGAAAGCTTCAGTTCGCCCAAGACGCGAACCGATAAAAACGCATGGATAGACAGCAGAAGGTATCCCGCCAACGCGACTAACGCGACTTCCAATGAGACGTAAGGGCTGAGGCCAATTCCCACCACGATCGCCGTCGTTGCAAGACCATCGCAGCTATGATCGAGAAAATAACCGTAGCGTGGCCGTTCGATCTTGCGATACCGAGCCAGGCTACCATCGGTGGAATCCCCAACCCACTGCACTATGTAGCCAATTATAGCGAGCCACAGCCAATTCTCGGAGATGTTGCTGCAAACGTAGCCAACAAATACCATGCCGGCTCCAAGCATTCCCACAAACGTTAACATGTCGGGAGTCAACCAGCGGGGCATTCGCCCGCACATCCAAATGAGAAGCTTACGCTCGCTGCGCGCCAAGACGTTTTCCTGAATTCGTATAATCGGAGCCTTGTTTTCAGATTTCATATATCGAGCCTCAAGAACAATTGGATTGGACGTAGTATACCAGAGTTCCGCGGGCTACGACTCTGATAGTCAGAGTTTGCAATTGGTTCGTTAGCTATCATACAGCATTTTCCTCTGCTGATTGACTGAAACTGGGGCGGAAACTGACATTGCAATCGCTCCGCGTTTAATGTCCGCTAGATGGACCGGCTGCCCAGAACCGGCCAGTTCGCTATCGGCCCAATTGTCGCCGGTCTGAAATGCGCCCATTTTCCATCGTTCAACTCCAATTCTGACGGAGCCTAAAGCGGACGCTTATCACTGTCAGCATTCAAATCGCTTTTGCTGCACAGCCCATCGATTTGGGCCTGACGTTTTTGCAGATAGTATTCGCGCGCTGCGACATACGGATCATTTGAATTGTGGATTATTTCCAATTCTTCATCAAACTCAACGCGCTTGTCGAGTTCGCGGGCTATGCTTGTTGGAATGGCAACCACCGGCTTGCTGAGCGACCTACCGGCAGGACTCGGTATAGGTATAGCAAAGGCGTCCACTCCGCCGCCGATCAAATCACGGATTGTTGTCGGTCCGACTATCGGCAAAAAGAGAAACGGCCCCGGTTTGACACCATAACATCCCAACGTGTCGGCAAATCCGTTTTTACGTCGTGGCAAATTGATAGGTTTCCGCTTAGCAATATCGAACAGTCCGGCGACGCCGAATGTCGAGTTTACCAAAAAACGACCTGCGGTTTCAGCAGCCTTGCCGGGTTTGAGTTGTAACAGGAAGTTTGCAAAAACCGCTGGTTCATGAAGGTTGTTTGCAAAGTTCCGCAGGCCGTTGCGGAGAGGTTCTGGAACTCTTTTTTCATAAGCATGCGCGGACGGCGCAACCACAGCCTCGTCGATAGTTTGGGTGATAGCATATGATTGAGCGTTGACCCTTTGCAATGGATCGCCAGGCGTTCGTATTCGCCCGGTTACAACGATCGCACCTTCATTTTGGTCTATCCCGTCGGCCCGATCGCTCTGCTCCGACGGTTGTTCCGTTACAAACATCGCTTCCGCTGGCACAGGCTTTGTTCCATCTTTGGGGATTGCCAGCGGCTGAGCCAATTCAACGGCTGTATTGACTGTCTGAGCTTGCAATAAAGGATCGGTGTTTACGACTGGCACCGCACTTTCTGGAACAGCCTGCGCGGTCAACGATGGTCTGTCTGAGGCGGCATTGTGCGGTGTCGCTACCAAAGCCGGAGTGCTGCCAGAATATACCGGTGCGCTAGCTAGTAACAGTGCACTTGTTAAACCTGCTATGCTCATCTGGTTGCCTTTTTTTGATTTCTATTTTCCGCCAGACTTCAGTATCCGGATTACTCAGCAGTATCGCTCACCGCATCGCCAGCAGACTCAATGTCCTCACCAACCCCGCGCACTGTGTTGCAGGCGGGAAGCGCTAGCACCGAAATTGCCATCAAGGCTAAGAGGGATTTTCTAAACATGTCAGGTCCCTTTCTTTGGATTGTTGGGAGAATTTATTGCTGAAGTGGGCTGGAAATAGCCTTCCAGTTCATCGACAAGTTCGAGCTCTGTTACAGTAGCTTGCGCTGCCATTTTTTCGTCCTTGACGGACAAATATTCGTCGAGCTTGGCCAGTGAGTCTGAAAAACGTTTGTTCAGTTCCGTATCGGTTACGCTATCCTTGATTAGACCCCACTGCTCTTGCGCAAATTTTCCAGCTTCCCTAGCGTCAGACCAGCGTTTTGGATCAGATTTGAGATCTGCTTGAATGCGAAATCCGGCATAATCCAGCAAACTGACCGCAACCGGTATCTTGGCATCAGGGGAGAACGCACTGACGATCAACCTATAGCCTTCAACAGCAGCCAATGCGATATCGGGCGGATTTCCGGCATCGATTGCTGTCTTGGCATCCTTCACACGGCCATCGAGGGCTTTGGCAGCTGCGGGATCAAGTTGACCGGCGATACCGGTTGCGGATTCTTGGGCTATGGCAAAAAGTAAAGCCAGCTCGTCCGGTTTGGCGGTAAACGCCTGTTCGGTCAGAGCTTCGAAATTTTCTGCAGCGGCCGCCAATGCGATAGCCGATGATACTGCTTCATTTTGCGGGACGGCTACCGTTTGAACAGAGCTGTTTGAACTGTCGTTGGGCGACTGAGATGAACCACAACCCGACAAGGCGGCGATTGCCAGAAGCGGTGATCCAATGTGAAGGACATTTGAACGCCAGTTACGCATAACCTGTTTCCCGTGTTTGCCGACTCCAGATTGGGGCGGCTGCTATGGAAACGGTTTAGTCGAAGCGACATTACACCGCTATTTCAAGGAATATACAATATCCCAATGTGCCCAAAATGAAGAGCGTTGGCTATTTAGAAAGCTTCTCTTCAACCTTCGGCAATTTCACGAGTAAAGCCCACAAACATGCCCAGCTCGTTCCGAACATCCAGCCAGCCAAAACATCACTCGGCCAATGGACGCCCAAAGCAACGCGCGAGATGCCAACGGCTAACGTCAGCATTAGAGCTACCGAAAGCACGAACAGCCGTGTTCGAGAACTGTCCTCGACCCTTGAAAACAGAACTGCAATTGTCAAAAATACGATGGCGGAATTGGCCGCATGACCACTGGGATAGCTTGCACTATGCTCGATCACCAGATGGTCAACCAACGTTAGGTCGAGGGCGCTGAAAGAACCCCTTGAGCAGGGTTACCATTGCGCTGCCGCTGAGCGTAGCTCCGAGAATGACGAGCGCCATTCGGTGCGCTCCTTTCAAATATACAAATGCTGCTGACCCGGCGATCACGAGGATGAGAACCGTAGTGCCGCCAATTGTCGTAAAATCGAGCATTGTCTGGCGTAACCATGTTGGTCCGGCCATTGTCCGCAAGTCACCGGATCGCCTAAATGCAAATAAGATAGTTTGATCAATTGTGGCTAACTCGCCTTCCGCGATTTCAGACCAAAGCCAGAGGAATAGAAGTGCTGTAAGCGATACGCTGCCAAAGAGAAGTATCAGCCGGAACGGCAACTTTCGTTCCGAGCGAAACTGCATGGATAGGCGATCAATAAGTGACGTCATATGGTTGCCCGTTTCTTTCATCCTCAGGCTGGCTCGCTCTTGTTCCGTTTCTCAAACATGATCAGACATGCAGGGAGGAAAAGCAGCACCAGCGGCACGGCAGCGATCAAGCCGAAGATGATGGCAGTCGCCAGCGGCTGCTGCAAGCCGGCGCCACGGCTGAGGCCCAGCGCCAGTGGGCTTAATGTCAGGATGGCGATCAAGGCCGACATCAGGATCGGACGCAAGCGCTTTTTGCCCGCTTCATGAAGCAAGGCTGCCGAAACGGGCTGACTCTTGTCGATCTCGGCGAGAAAGAAAATGATCAATTCGGCAACCATGCCAACCACCATTGTTAGTCCAAGGAGCGCCGAAATATTGAGTTCTATGCCGGTTATCCATAGGCCCATGATGACCGCCGATGCTGTGAGCAAGATCGTTGCCATCGCCGAAGCGGTCCAACCGGCGCGTTCGAATAAAACCGTCAATAGCAATGTGCTAAGTAGCATTGCTGCTGCGAACACCATTGCAAGGTCAGCG
>NZ_JBALUT010000093.1:0-7726 GCF_036963705.1 Parasphingorhabdus sp.
GTTGCGCCGCTCAACCACGGACTGGACATGCCCCAGGCTCTTTAGCAATGCCGCGCGTTCAATGGTCGCTTTCATAAACCGTCCTTCTTGTTCCCGATCAACCGTGAAAATAGCTGTGCGAATGACTCCGCACGGGTTCACGGATAGTTACCCGCTTCATTAACAATAATGTGCCGCAGGGCAAGCCTGATCGCCGCCCGATGTCCGATAATGCCGTGAAAAACTGTGGAAAAAACTAGTGAGGCGGGTAAAGCCGCAGTTTCAGCGGATGGTTTTAGCCATTTCGGAACAGGATAGAGTGATTATGAGCGGCATCAACACCAATGGCAAACGCCTGTTTATCGCGCGGCACGGTGAAACAATCTTCAATCTCGCTGGCCGGATCCAGGGTGAGCATGTCCACACGCCGCTGACCCGAGCCGGCTTTGCCCAGGCCGATGCTATGGGCAGAGCACTCGCGTCGCATCTGGAGCCAGATATTCCGGCGCTGGACCTGATCGCGTCGGATACCGACCGGGCTCTGCAAACCCTGTCGGTGGTTGCCGAGCATGTCGGTGCCGACTGGCATCAGGCGCGCAGCGACGCGCGGCTCCGCGAAATCGATATGGGCGAATGGGGCGGGGTCATGTATCGCGATCTAGATGGCAAGCTGGAGATCGACCACGACGAACGGCTGTTCGTTACGGTTGCGCCCGGCGGTGAAGATTATCGCGACATTGAAAAACGATTGAAGCACTGGCTCGATGAACAGAATTTCACTCAGGATACCATTTTGATCAGTCACGGCATGACCAGCCGGGTTTTGCGCGGTCTGCTCGTCGGCGCGGATGCCCATCCGCGTTTCGGTGCGCCGATCGCAGAAGGACTGCCGCAAGGGTCGATTGTACAGATTTGCGACGGCCGCGAGGATGTCATCCATCTCGGCGGCGGAGAAGGGGAGAAGGCTTGAAAAAGCGGCTTGTTCTTCTGGGGCTCACGCTGTCTGTATTTTCGACTCCGCTGATCGCGAAAGATTCTCTTGGCATATTCAACAGCTGGGGGGCATTTCGCGATCCTGAAGTCCCCCGCTGCTATGCGATTGCAGAATCGGAAGATATTCACGGCAAGGCGGAGCGCAAATCCTTTGCCAGCATCGGATTTTGGCCCGATCGAAAGATCAGGCGACAATTCCACGTTCGCCTGAGCCGCGACCGGTCGTCCAACAGCCGGGTGATTGTCAGCATCGCCGGTCGTCGGTTCCAGCTTACCGCCAATCGCTATGATGGCTGGTCTCAGGACAAACGAATGGATGCCGCGATCATCGCCGCGATCCGTTCGTCTACCAGCATGACCGTGGAAAGCGTCGGTCGCGACGGCAAGTCGATCGTTGATGCCTACCGGTTGCGCGGGGCGGCGACCGCAATTGATGCGGCATCGCTCGGTTGTTCGCGGTTGCGGTAGATTTTACTGAAAACACGCACTATATGCGCTGCCATGCAGATACCCGGCCATATAGATCCCGTTCCCTTGCCCGCCAAGGTCACCCCGCGTGCCGATGGCCGCGTTGACCTGATAGGTCTCAGCGTTTCGCAGATCCGCGACGTGCTGATCACTGCGGGACTTGAAGAAAAGCAAGGAAAACTGCGCTCCAAGCAGCTGTTTCACTGGATATATCATCGCGGGATCAATGATTTCGGCTTGATGACCGACATGAGCAAGAGCCTGCGGCCGTGGCTGGCAGAGCGTTTTGTCATCGGCCGTCCGGAAATCGTCGAAGCGCATTTATCGGAAGACGGGACCCGCAAATGGTTGCTGCGCTCGGCTGACAGCCAAGATTATGAAATGGTCTTCATTCCCGATGAAGATCGCGGAACATTGTGCATTTCCAGTCAGGTTGGCTGCACGCTCAATTGTCGTTTCTGTCATACTGGCACGATGCGGCTGGTACGCAACCTGACCCCCGGCGAAATAGTCGGTCAGGTGATGCTCGCCCGTGATGCGCTTGGCGAATGGCCGAAGGGCGTTATGGACTTTGCCGAAGAAGGCGAAGCGGAAAATACCAAGGAATATAATCAGGCTTATAAGTCTGACGGCCGTTTGCTGACCAACATCGTGCTTATGGGCATGGGTGAGCCATTGTATAATTTCGAAAATGTCCGCGATGCGATGAAGATCGTGATGGATGGAGACGGCCTCGCGCTTTCACGCCGCCGGATCACCCTGTCGACCAGCGGTGTTGTGCCGATGATCGCCCGGGCAGGGGCGGAGATTAACGTCAATCTTGCGATATCGCTGCACGCAGTGAACAAGGAAACGAGAGACGAAATTGTCCCGCTCAACCGCAAATATTCGATCGAGGAACTGCTGCAGGCTTGCGCCGATTATCCCGGCGCCAACAATGCCCGCCGGATCACTTTTGAATATGTGATGCTCAAGGACAAGAATGATAGCGATCAGGATGCACGCGAGCTGGTTAACCTTCTGCGCAATTACGATTTGCCTGCCAAGGTCAACCTGATCCCGTTCAATCCATGGCCCGGTTCGGATTATGAATGTTCCACTCCGGAACGGATCAAGTCATTCTCGAAGATCATTTTTGATGCGGGTATCAGCGCGCCGATCCGGACCCCACGCGGTCGGGATATCATGGCCGCCTGCGGGCAGCTGAAATCGGCGAGCGAGAAGAAAAGTCGCGCAGAACTGGACCGGTTGGCCGAAGAGAAGCAAGCTGCGCTAGGCTAAGCCGCCGCGATAACGTCAATCTCGACCATTAATTCCGGCAGTGCGAGAGCCTTGACTTCAACCGTGGTGTCGGCGGGATAGGGCGGCGCAAAATAGGATTTTCGAGCAGCAACAATCTTCGGGAAATTTGCCATGTCCGTCAGGTAGATCGTTACCTTGATAATCTGGTCTCTACTGCTGCCTGCCGCGCGAATGACACGGTCGATATTGGCAAAAACCTGCTTCAACTGGGCATCAAAGTCGTCGACGCCAACGATCTGTCCTTGTTCGTCAATCGCTGCCTGACCGGATAGAAATATCAAGTCACCGACCTGCCATGCCGGTGATATGGCGAAAGCGGCAAGCGGATCAGGGTGTAGTTTGGTAACCTGTTTATAAGCGCCCATAATATCCAGTCCCTCCAAATATGATTTCATAATCTTAAGAATATTGATCAATTTTGGAAGCAATAAAAAAGGGGCGAGCATTTCTGCCCGCCCCGCATATTCTTTTCTTGTGTTTATCGTTTAGAAGCGGAAGCCAACGCCGCCAACTACCTGGTTGCGAGAGACGCCTGCTTCATAGTTGCTGTAACGATATTCGCCGCGCACGAATGCGTTGTCGCTCAGCTTATACTCGATACCGGCGCCAACACGAACACCGTCAGCATTGCCGGCAACGCCTCCAAATCCGGTGCCTGAAGCGGTATAGCGTGCATTGGTATAGCCAGCTTTCGCATAGAGCAACGCGCTATCACCTACGACGAAGCCCAAACGAGCTCCGGCATAGAGATCGCGACTTGCGTCGACGCTAGCACCGCCGCCGGAGAGTTCTCCGGTCGATTCAGTGATTTCAGCTTCGACACCATAAACGATGTTGTTCGACTGAATGTCGTAGCCGAGCGATGCTCCGTATAGGAAACCGTCTGCATTGTCCGTGCTACCTGCGCCGCCGATGCCGAAGTCAGTATTGTCATATCCGGCGATTGCCGTACCTTTTACGCCCGAAAAATCACCTGTTTCTTGAGCCAACACGGGGGATGCCATCGCAGATAATGCGATTGCAAGTGTTATAGATACCTTTTTCATTAGTTTCTTTTCCTTGGTTTTATTATTTTGTAACCACTACTTTATTTTGACTTTTATAGCCTTCTTCGTAGTCACGAAAGTGCATATAAGTTTACAAATGTGAATAACAACTGCACGGTTTATTCAGAACCGTTATAAATCGCATTGTTTCAGAGTGTGTTGTGGATGTGCAACAGTGGATGGTAGTAACGATCCGCTTGGCAACGCCGAACCAGCGGTTAGAGTGCCATCATGCTGAAGGACGCTATCATTCTCACGAAACCTCGCCATCATATGGTCACTAGGCTGTGGCATTGGATCAATGCGCTCTGCCTGATTGTGCTGCTGATGAGCGGTTTGACCATATTCAACGCCCATCCTCGGCTCTATTGGGGTGAATATGGTGCGAACGATGACTATGCCTGGATGGCAGTGGGGTCTTCGCAGGCCATGGGCTATCTGCGCTTGGGGGAACTGCGTATCGAGACCACCGGAACATTGGGAAACTGGCAGGATAGTGATGGCAAGACCCGGACATGGGCCTTTCCCGGCTGGGCTACCATTCCTTCGACTTACAGCCTGGCGGACGGTCGGCGCTGGCATTTCTTTTTTGCCTGGATATTCAGTGTCGGTCTGGCGCTGTTCATGGTCGCGTCGCTTTGGAACCGGCACATCCAGCGAGACCTGCACATGCCTCGCGAGCAGTGGCGACCATCGAATATATGGCGCTCGTTTCGCAACCATCTAGACCTCCGTGCGATCCGGCAATCGGCGGGCGAAGATTATAACAGCATCCAGAAATTGAGCTATATTGGCGTGACCTTCATCCTGCTGCCGCTGATGATTTTCACAGGTCTTGCGATGTCCCCGGGAATGGATGCCAATTGGCCGTTTCTGACGGAGATATTGGGTGGCCGCCAGTCGGCCCGTTCGCTCCATTTCATCGCGGCATTCCTGCTGCTGCTATTCTTTCTCGTCCACATAGTCATGGTCCTGCTTTCCGGTCCTTTTCGGCAAACCTGGTCCATGATTTCAGGCGGGAAAAAGGAGGGGCCTGCAGAATGACGATTATCACCCGCCGAAAGCTGATCACCGGCGCTGCAATTGGTGCTGGCAGTCTGTTGTCCGGTTGCGATGCGTTGAACCGAAATCCTGCTTTTCAAGATATTCTAGCTAGCGCTGAAACGGCGAATTTTACGGTGCAGCATGCGCTTGGTGACCGGATGCAACTCGCCAGAGAATATGATGTTGCTGATCTTTCACCCAAATTCCGGGCCAATGGCACCCGCGCCCCGGGGGATGCTGAATATGCCGCAAGCGCGGCTCAAGGCTTCGCCAATTGGCGGCTCCGGCTAACGGGATTATTCGAAAAGCCTCAGCAATTTGGCCTCGAAGCGATAGGTTCTCTGCCGCAACGTACCCAGATTACCCGTCATGACTGCGTCGAGGGCTGGAGCGCGATCGGGCAGTGGACCGGCGTCCCGCTCAAAATCCTGCTTGATCTTGCGCAGCTCAAAAACAGCGCACAATTTCTGGTCTTCCATTGTGCCGACCGGCTGGGTGGCAGGCCATATTATGAAAGCATCGACTTGCTCGACGGCTTCCACCCGCAGACGATCCTGGCGCATCGCTTGAACGGAGAGCCGTTGCCGATCGAAAACGGTGCGCCGTTGCGTCTCAGGGTCGAGCGGCAACTGGGCTATAAACATGCCAAATATGTGACCGGGATCGAAGCTGTCGCATCCTTGGCTGGTATCGGCGAAGGCAAGGGTGGTTATTGGCAAGATGTAGCCAATTATGAATGGTACGCGGGAATTTGATTTTCGCGGGCGTGTCGAGTTTTATCAGGAGCGAGTGAATGTCGATTATTGGCCGGTTTCTGCAGAGCGTAGTTGAGAAAGGTTCTCTACAAGTCACGCACCCTGACGGTACGAGCGAAACTTATGGAGCCCCAACCGCCGGTTATCCCGATATCAGCATCCGGCTGGCAGATAAAAATGTGGTGCGGCAGATCCTGCTTGATCCGCGCCTCGGTGCGGCTGAGACGTTCATGGACGGACGATTGATCGTCGAACAGGGTGATATCATGGGACTGGTGCAGCTTTTGCGCGCCAACAAGCCCTTTGAACGTGGCGGCAAACTGAAAGACCCGAGCGCATTCAAGAAATTCCGCGACCATGTGGCGGGCAGTCTTGACCGGATAAATTTCCTGGGTCGGTCGAAAAGCAACGTCGCTCACCACTATGATATCGGCAACGATCTCTACGACCTGTTTCTGGATGACGACCTGCAATATAGCTGCGCCTATTGGGACTTCGAACGACGCGGGCCGGATATGACGCTGGAACAGGCGCAGGCGGACAAGAAGGCGCATATCGTCGCCAAGCTGGATTTGCGGCCCGGACAGCGGGTGCTCGATATCGGCTGTGGTTGGGGCGGTATGGCGCTTTATCTCCATCGCACGACCGGGGTCGAGGTGGTGGGCATCACGCTTAGCAAAGAGCAACTCAAGAAAGCGCGGGAACGTGCGGAGAAGGAAGGTGTCGCCGACAAGGTGAAGTTCGAACTGATCGACTATCGTGATCTCGCGCAGCGCGATGCGGGTGCGTTTGACCGGATCGTCTCGGTCGGGATGTTCGAACATGTTGGCACGCCGCAGTTTCGCACTTTTTTTCGCAGTTGCGCCAACCTGATGACCGATGACGGCGTGATGCTGTTGCATACGATCGGCCGGATGGGTGGTCCCGGTACGACCGACGCCTTCACCCGTAAATATATCTTTCCCGGCGGCTATATTCCGGCGCTGAGCGAAACACTGGAAGCTAGCGAGCAATTTCGCATGATCGCGACCGATGTCGAGAATTTGCGGCTGCATTATGCATTCACTCTGCGCGAATGGTACAAACGGACGGTGGACAACCGGGACAAGATTGTCGCTCTCTACGACGAACGTTTCTACCGAATGTGGATATTCTATCTGGCTGGCGCGACGGCGGCGTTTGAAAACGGCGGTATGTGCAATTACCAGATCCAGTTTAGCCGCAACCGGAGGACTTTGCCAATCACACGCAATTACATCGCAGAGGCAGAGAAGAATTTGACGGCCTAGGTTGTTCGGCGTTTCGGATTATTTCGGATAGCGCTCGTTCATCAAATCCCAGTTGTTGCGGATAAGCTGCTCGAGCACGCTCATATCCACTTGCTCGAGCCGGTTGATATAAAGGCAGGATTTTCCCACGCTGTGCTTGCCGAGTAGTCCAAATAGCCGGTCTTGCTCCGCTTGCGCTTCCGGCGTGCAATAAGCTCCCATCAAATACAGAGACAGCTTTGCCTTGCGCGGCGAGAATCCGGTCCGGCACGAGCTTCCCTCGCGTCCGCTGTCATATCTATAATCATAGCTGCCGAACCCGATGATGCTTTGGCCCCACATCCTGGGTTCTTCACCCGTGATTTCACGAAACAGATCAATCAGTTGATGCGCCTCCGCCTTTCGGCGCTCGGGCTCTGCACTTTCGATAAAAGCGGTGACATCGGCATCGGTCGCTTTGGTTTTCAGTTCTGCTTTTGCCATCAGACTCTCCTAACAGTCCCGACATATCATATTGCGCCGCAAATTGGAGCCTGTTAGGCGGCCAGTCTCATCTGGCCTTCATTCATGGAAAGACGATATAATGAGCGATTCCGTTAAGCGTGTGGTTTTGGCCTTTTCCGGTGGCCTCGATACCAGCGTCATTCTGAAATGGTTGCAGCAGGAATATCAGTGCGAGGTCGTGACCTTTACCGCTGATCTGGGGCAGGGCGAAGAATTGGGACCCGCGCGCCGTGTTGCCGAAACGCTCGGTGTCAAACCGGAACATATTTTTATCGACGATCTCCGCGAAGAATTCGTCAAGGATTTCGTTTTCCCGATGATGCGCGCCAATGCGCTCTATGAGGGTCTCTACCTGCTCGGCACATCG
>NZ_JBALUT010000094.1:0-7579 GCF_036963705.1 Parasphingorhabdus sp.
CTCATAACGGCTCCAGCGAATGAGCCCGTTCAAATCACTTACGCCCAAATTACGTCAACTGCTCAATCCTATGGTATAACAGGAAAAGATGACCTTCTAGCGAAAATATCTGGGAATTTGGAGGCTCTTGCTGCGACTGCCGCAAAACCTTGATTAACAACGGTCAATCGTCAAACGCGGCTTTATAAAATGTCCGCTTGCGGGGCGTTTTCAGTCCAGCCCCTTTTGATTTCCATACAATCAGTTCTAATGGCTGTAATTGGCTGGATTTGCGACAGTCCGCTTTTCGGTAGCAGACCAAAAATTCTGACACTGGTCGCACAGTAAACATTGGTTGTTTGAAAATCGATTGCCGGTCAGCAACCTGATGGAACCGAAGGATGTGGTTTATCTATGGTCCGTCTTGCCTCTGCGCTTCTCGAAACAGTGGAGCAAAAATTGCAGTTCTGTTGCAGTTTGAGTCACAAAAGTGTAATATTTATTGCTGACAACAGGAGATGATGCGATGAAAACGGCAAAAATGCTAGGAATTGCAGCTGGTTTTTTTATGACAGTCACGCCCGTTTTGGCGGAAGCTCCAGAGGGTGAAATTGGCTATGCCAAAGGCGCGCTGGGCTATGATGCACTGGTTGCTGGTGATGTTCACACCGCAATTGCCCAACTAGAAGCCGCTGACGGTGTGAGTGCCAAAGATCCGGCGTGGCTTATTAATCTGGGCCAAGCCTATAAACGTACTGGCCGCACCGGCGAGGCAGCCAGAATGTTCACGGCAGCGATGAATAGCAATCGCAGCTTTGATCTGGTTCTTGCCGATGGCACGGTGATCAATTCGCGCAAGGCAGCAAAAGTGGCTCTGCATAGAATGAACAATATGCTTGCTGCACGCTAACCAAGCGAACCCATTTTTAAGAAACGGCGGCTGATGTTTAGCCGCCCTTTTTTTGCCTGTAGAAAATTGTCGACATTGCGGTGCAGCATTATAAATGCCGACGATCTGCGCTCTCACCGCCGACTGCAATAATTCTGAAATAATTTTGTCTCTGAAGCGTCATTCGAATCGCACTGACGAGTCTTTATCTATGCCTATTGGCCTGACCCGAAGGCGATGGGGTTAAGCCGGTTCGGAACCGCATCGTTTGAACATCATGTTTCAAACCAGTTCTGCGGAGACCATTTCGATGAATAAGCAAAAGTTCCATTCTATCCTTTTTGCCAGTGCGGCAGCGTTTATCGTCACTGGCTGCGGCGCGGATAGTGTCGCTTCACCCGGTGAAGGTAATATTGTTGTGTTGCCAACTCCTGCCCCTACGCCCGCACCCACGCCTACACCGACACCCACTGCAGGCACTCCTGCCGCTGATTGTCCGGTTGGCACGGCCAATGTTGGTGTGATCACCACCGGAAACGGAGAACAGGCTCGCAATTGCCAGGTGTCAGGTATTGTCCAGGGTAACCTTGTTCTGCCCAAGCGACCCAGTACCGCAAACACCGTTTACTCCCTGTCCGGCGGCGTGGAAGTCGGCGTTGACGGCGGAACAACCGGTATCCTGACCATTGAACCGGGCGTCACCATATTTGGTTCCTCTGGCGGCGACTTCCTGCTTGTTAACCGCGGATCACAGATATTTGCCGAAGGATCGGCTACCGCACCGATAATCTTTACGTCGCGCCAGAATATATTGGGTCAGACTGGCGTTGACAGTATCGGTCAATGGGGTGGCATTGTTATCCTCGGACGGGCACCGATTTCCGATTGTGCAACCGGTGGTGCCTCCAACCCCGGCGGCGCACGAGCCGACTGCGAAGCAATCGTCGAAGGCCCCTCCAACGCGGTTTATGGCGGCACGCTTCCAGCCGATTCCAGTGGACGTCTATCCTACGTCCAGGTCCGCTATCCCGGCTTTGAAGTTTCTCCTGGCAACGAATTGAACGGCATCACCATGGCTGGCGTCGGAAGCGGAACATTTTTCCAGAATATCCAGGTTCACAACAGCTCGGATGACGGGGTTGAATGGTTCGGTGGCCGGGTCAATGGCAAAAATCTTGTGATGACCGGTATTGATGATGACTCGGTGGATTCTGACTCCGGCTACAAAGGGCACAACCAGTTTGTTTTGGCAGTCCAGCGCGTTGGCGGCGGCGACCATGTGATGGAAGCGGACTCCAACGGCGATGAAGACGCCGAACCACGTCAGGATCACAAACTGGCCAATGTGACCTTCGTATCCAGCGGCGGCGATCACGTGATCCTGCTTCGTGGCGGTGGCGATTATGCATTCTATAATAGCGTTTTCACAAGCCGGAATGGCGGAGCCTGTATCGATATTGATAGTGCTACCACTGTTCAAGCAGCGGGCGCAGGTCCTGACGAGAACGGACCTCCCGTATTTCAATCGGTATTCCTGAGTTGTCCGACAGCCTTTGTCGACGATGGCAACATCACGGTCGCTCAAATACAGACTTTGTTCAACGCCGGGGCGAATAACACTGCAAACGGCACATCAACCCTTGCCAATGTCGCGGCTGCATTCCCCTTCCTGAACGGAGCCAACGAAAGCGGCATAACCCCATTTGCGGTAAGCAGCGTGAACAGCTTCTTTGAAGATGTAAATTACATCGGCGCTGTCAGAGACGCGAACGACACGCGTTTCCAAGGCTGGACTTGCGGTCTTTATGCCAATGATTGCGCGACCGCTCCGACCATTGGTTAACCCCGAGAAGACTTGCGGGATGGCGGTCAAACTGGCCGCCATCCCATTTTATATATGTGACAAGGAAAAATTCCGATGAAGAAGCGGGCCTCATTTATCTCCAGCCTTATGCTCACCACGGCGCTTTTGTCCCCTTCGGCTTTTGCGCAGACAATGCCAGCAAGCGAGCCGACCGAAGAAGAAGCACCGGCCGATGATCTGGCACCCGATGACGATGTGGATATTTCTGCGCCGGGCGGTAATTTCAGTGGCGATATTATCGTTCGCGGTAAATTTATGCCCAATCCGATTCGCGCCACATCCGAAGTTGTTTCGGTGCTCGGCGAAGCAGAAATCGCGCGCGCCGCCGATGGAGATATTGCTGGCTCGTTGCAGCGCGTTACCGGTCTGAGTGTCGTTGGCGGAAGGTTCGTGTTCGTCCGCGGCTTGGGCGAGCGCTATTCTCTTGCGCTTCTGAACGGGTTGCCTTTGCCATCCCCGGAACCATTGCGACGCGTGGTTCCACTCGACCTGTTTCCGACCAGCGTCATCGCTTCAACGGTTGTCCAGAAGAGCTATTCCGTGAATTACCCCGGAGAATTTGGCGGCGGGGTGATCAACCTCACGACCAAATCAACGCCAGAAGAGCCCTTTCTGGAAATGAAGTTCGGTATTAGCGGCAATAGCGAGACAACCGGTAAACTGGGCTATGTATATGATGGCTCTGACACTGACATTGTCGGCTACGACAATGGTTTGCGGAACATTCCAAGCGGGCTCGCAGAGGCTCTTGCGCGCAATATTCCCATTTCGGTCGGCACCGAGTTTTCCAGCCTCGATTTGCAAAGTTTCGGCGCTAGCCTCAACAATGCAAATACGAACCTGATCCAGACTAACAACGATATTCCAGCGAACTTTTCGGCAGAAATCACCGGCGGCACCACATTAGACGTCGGTGATGCCTTCATCGGCATTGTCGCGACAGCAGGGTTTGAAAATGGCTGGCGCACCCGGGCCGGATTGCAGCAGACTTCGCAGGGAATCGTCAATATCAATGGCGAAGCAGGCCTGCTTCCCGATCAGAATTTCAATTTTGTCACCACCGAGAATCGCATTATCGTCAATGGGCTGCTTGGATTGTCGGCAGAGATCGGCGAGCATAAGTTGCGTTTCACCAATCTGTATATCCATGACACTTCGAAAGAAGCATCGATCAAGGCCGGTATCGACGCGATAAATGTTGATGAAGAAACATTGCTTAACCAGGGACGCACAAGCTGGTTCGAGCGGCAACTCTTCACGACCCAGTTTGTCGGCGAATTCAAGTTTGGCGCATTTTCCGTTGATCTGCGCGGAGCCTATGCCAATTCCAAACGCGACGCACCTTATCAACGGTCATACAGCTATGCCTTTGATGATCAGACCGCCAATGATTTTGTCAACGACCTGACCTCACCTGGCCAGTCTGCACGCATCCAGTTCAGCGATCTGAATGATGATGTTTATGGCGGTGGCGCGGATCTGGGATATGAAACCAACATCGGCATACCCGTCAATCTCAACGTCGGTTATAGCTATTATCTCAATGATCGTCAGGCGCAGCGCCGAGACTTCAGGTTTGTTCCGGCCAATGGTCTTCCCAATCCCATTGAACAGGAGCGGATCGACTTTCTCCTGTCGGATTTCAATATTTTCACCCATGAAATTGAATTGCGCGAGGTGGCGGCACAATCCTCTGTACCAGCCTATGAAGCGCAACTTGAAATCCATGCCGGCTACGGCCAGATTGACGCAGAACTTGCCGATGGTCTGCGTTTGAACCTCGGTGTCCGTTACGAGGACGCGCAGCAATCGGTGACACCTATTCTGCTGCAAGGGGGAACCGCCTCTCTCGCATCCGGCATAAGCAATGACTATTGGCTGCCCGCCGGAACGCTGACCTGGAATTTTGCCGACGATATGCAGTTTCGGCTAGCTGCTTCCAAAACCGTTGCCCGCCCACAGTTTCGTGAACTGGCACCCCAGCAATTTCTTGATCTGGAAACCGACCGCACTTTTATCGGCAACCCCTTGCTGAGCGATAGCGAGTTGATCAATATTGAAGGCAGGTATGAATATTATATCGGCCGCGGTGAACGCATTACCCTTGCCGGCTTCTACAAGAAGATCGATAATCCTATTGAAAATGTAGCCTTTGTTCAAGGCGGCGGCACGCTGTTTACCGGCTTTTCCAACGCGCCAACCGCAACGCTATATGGTGCAGAAGTCGAACTGGTGAAATATTTCCCGCTATATGATCTGGGAGGCAGTTTCTTTGAAGATCGCCGCCTAATGCTTGCTGCAAACTACACTTACACCAAGTCTGAAATAAAGGTGGACGCAGGTGATCAGGCAATCAACCCGGTCACGCTTCAGCCAACCGACGCGGCCAATCTGTTCGATGATGGTGATCGTTTGACCGGCCAATCCAGCCATGTTGGCAATCTGCAATTCGGGATGGAACGGGAGGACGGACTATTGTCGCAACAAACCGTTCTGCTGACCTATAACAGCCCAAGGGTGACCGCGCGCGGACCGCAGGATCAGCCGGATCTGATCGAGAAGACAGGCTGGCGGCTCGACCTTGTATTGCGCGAGGAAATGAACATCGCTGGTCAGGATTTCGAATTGAAATTTGAAGCCCGCAATGTTCTTGGCACAGATTACAGTGAATCCCAGACGCTGGGCAGCTCGACCATTCTTAACAATGCCTATGAAGTGGGTACGCGTTTTTCGATGAGCATCGGTCTGAACTTTTGACGGGTTTCCATCGATTTCACTGTAATCTTACTGTCACCGATGAGTCCCCGATCCGTCACCTTGCCGTGCGAAAGATAGCGTGAAGATTTTACGGGGGCTATCGTGACTGAAGATTTTGCAGAACAGACCTCTCCGAACGGAAAAGCGGATGGTCGTCGCGAAGTGCCGGCTCTCGACCGGCCCTTGCTCGATCTGCCTTACAATTATTCGCGCGACCACGGGATTTTGTTCGTAGCGGGTGATAGCAAGCGCATAAAAATTGCATTGCGGCATGGTTCCGATCCTCTGTCATTGTTCGAGATACAACGTTATCTTGCCATGCCGATTGATCTCGAAATCGTCGATGAGGCCGGTTTTGAAAAGCTGTTCAACGAACATTTTGCGGCGGCTGCGAAAACCGGTCAAAACTGCCGTGATTGCCAGTGAAATGATGCGAACAGGTGACGTCATTGATGATCTTGCAGCGGATTTTTACAATGCGCCGGGTATCGTGACAGGAAGTGAAGACTCGCTTCCACTTCGCCTAATATACGGAATCATAGCAGAAGCTGCGCGACAGGGTGCTTCGGCTGTTCATCTGGAATCGAATGGGTCTGGATTGGTCATCCGTACGCGCGTCGACGGCGCGCTCGTCGAGAAACTTCGTTTACCGCCGCAGTTGGCAACTGTTGTGATCAGACTTGTAAAGCAGATGTCACGCCTGGATTTCGTTGATCAAGATTTACCACAAGACGGATTGGTGAGCCTGAATCTTGGGGGGAAGATACGGAACGTCGGCATCTCGACCCTTCCCAACACGAGCGCCAACAGAACGAGTGAACGGATCGTACTGCGTATTCTTGACGAACAAATCACATCAAGCGCGCTCCAGCTGCTTGGCATGTCAGAGCATATCCGACAGATTTTGACAGATGCACTCGCTCAGCCTGATGGCCTGATACTGGTTTGCGGCCCTGCCGGTTCGGGCAAGACGGCCACGCTCTATGCCGGAATGAAGCAACTGAATGACGGCACCCGCAATATATTGACGGTCGAAAACCCGATAGAATATGCCGTCGAAGGCACGGGACAGACCCAAATCAATACCGAACGCGGCCTGAATTTTGCAAATGGTCTGAGGGCGATCCTCCGACAGGATCCCGATGTTGTCATGGTTGGCGAGATAGCTGATCGCGAGACCGCCGCAGTAGCAGTGGAGGCGTCTCTCAACGGCCATCTGGTCCTATCGGCTATAAACACCAATGATGCTGTTAGCGCGATTGCGCGATTGCGCGATTTGCACGTGGATCCGTTCCTTATGGCGTCCTCGCTTCGGGCTATCATCGGTCAGCGGACGGTTCTCAAGCTCTGCGAGCATTGCCGAATTCCGATACAGGCAGAAGGTTCACTTGCTTCCCTTCTGGGCTTTGATCGTGGCACGGTGGTCTTTCGGGAAACGGGCTGCAATCTTTGCAACCAGACGGGATTCCAGGGGCATATCGGTGTGTTCGAGGCGATCCGCATTGACGAGACGACCCGCAGGCTTATCAATGGTGGAGGCGATGAAGCGCGCATATCAGCTCATGCCTTTTACAAACAACCCGGCTTGGCATCGGCCGCCCGCAATATGGTCCAGCAAGGCGTCACAACAGCAGAAGAGGGTATAAGAATATCTCGACGGGAACCCATCGCGGTAAGCCATTTGCGCCGAATCTAGCTTTTCACGATATGGGAGCGAGAGAATCACGCGGAGAATATTGCCCAATCCATTCACGGACTTCAGTCGAGCACATGAAAAATTCAAAATCCAGGCTGGCGCTTTCAGGGTGCCGACCAGCGGTCCAATACCTCAAAAGATTCACGCTCGCTGAGCCGATGGCGATGGATTAATTATTTGATCACAGGCCAAAGAGCGGAAACAGGTAAAAATGAACGGCCGCTTTCAGAAAACTCAGCTTAGTCTTCGTACTTCCGGTATTGGGGCGCTAGCGGACCAGCAGCTTTTATTTCCCACCCAATCAGGTGGAATGACCGAAACTGGGTGGTTACCCATGAGTCTATTTTATACAATTCAATCAGATAACAGCGCCCTAGTATCGGCGATGGAACGA
>NZ_JBALUT010000095.1:0-7551 GCF_036963705.1 Parasphingorhabdus sp.
ATGAAGCAATCAAATCGTCTGACTAAACTGAGATAGGCACAACTCACATCTTCTGACTATTTAGAAAACTGGCGTGAAGTTATCCTCACGCTTACTAATGGCTGATGAGACCGAAGGGCAGATCGGGCCGGTTTTGGACCGCACATATTTCCAATGGACTGCAAACAACGAGTATGCCATCAGCCACCATTATATCAGGAGCAGCGAATTGAAACCGTATTTTATCTACACAGTTCCTGCACAGGCAAATTATGTCGATATTTATTATGCAATATCAACATAATACAGAACTACCGTCCTTAGTTCAGGATGACGAGTTGAAGAAATACCGATAAACGGCTGTCATGTCCTTGCCATCTGATCATCTCGTCCCCGATTCCGAACATAAGGGCATTGTCGGCTTGCTGCCGGCCGCAGCCCGACCCTTTGCCTTGCTCGCCCGCTTTGACCGCCCGATCGGCTGGTGGTTGCTGTTCTGGCCGTGCGCCTGGGGCATCGCGTTGGCCGGTGGTGCGGTGGAACGATGGGATTTACTGCTCTGGCTATTGCTCGGGTCGATTGTAATGCGCGGAGCAGGCTGTGTTTATAATGATATCGTCGATCGTGATCTCGACCGCCAAGTCGAGCGAACCAGCTCGCGGCCGTTGGCCAGTGGCGTGACATCGCTGAAAGCAGCGTGGATCTGGTTGATAATATTATGCCTGATTGGACTGCTGGTCTGGCTCCAGATCAACGGGACCGCAAAACTGGTGGCGCTGGGCAGTCTGGCTCTGGTTGCCGCCTATCCGTTCATGAAACGAATCACCTGGTGGCCACAGGCCTGGCTGGGGATGGTATTCAGCTGGGGCGCGCTGGTCGGTTGGCTGGCGATTGACCCTGCGTTCCACTGGGCAATGGCGCTGCTTTATCTCGGTTCGATTTTCTTGGTGATCGGATATGATACGATTTACGCATTGCAGGATAAAGAAGATGACGCCTTGGTTGGTATACGGTCGAGCGCGCTGCGTCTGGGGGAGAATGTGCGATCCGGCGTCTTGCTGTTCTACCTGATCGCGTTGGCGAGCTGGGCGGCGGCATTCTGGATGCTTCGGCCCCAATGGCTTGCTTTGGCGGCTCTGGTTCCGATTGCGCTGCACCTGATGTGGCAAGCGGTGACGCTGAAAAGCGACGACGGTGATGATGCGCTTGCCAAGTTCCGGTCCAACCGTTTTGCCGGCCTGTTGATGTTTCTCGCTTGCGTGGTTCTCGGGCAGGCCGGCTAGACTTCCGAGAAATTGGATTGCGTTTCGCAACCGATGCGGGCTAAGGTCCTTAACCGCACAGTTAATTCGAACCCCAATCTCCCGGAGACAATTGCATGAAGAAACGCCGTCTGGGCCGAAGCCCGATATTTGTATCCGAAATCTGCATGGGCACGATGACCTTTGGCAGCAGCGCCGACGAAGCGATGTCACGCAGGATCATGGATGAATCGGTCGAAGCCGGGATCAACTTCTTCGATACCGCAGAAAATTATCCGGTGCCGCCCAAACGTGAATGGGCAGGAGAGACCGAGAATATTGTCGGCCGCTGGATGAAGGACAAGGATCGCGACAGTCTGATCATCGCGACCAAGGTCTCCGGACCTAGTCACGGATGGATAGAATCCGCGCAACGCGCAGGTATGACGGCGATGGATCGTCACAATATCGTCAAAGCGCTGGATGATAGCCTCAAGCGGCTCCAGACCGATTATATCGACCTTTACCAGACCCACTGGCCCGATCATGGCACTGCCTATGACGAGACCATGGAAGTGCTCGACGAAGAAGTTCGCAAGGGAAAGATCCGCACTATCGGTTGCTCTAACGAAACCAGCTGGGGTCTGATGAAATCGCTGGAAGCTTCAGAGCGGCTGGGCGTCACCCGCTATTGCACGATCCAGAATAATTTCAGCATGAACAACCGCCGGTTCGAGGATGAACTGGCGCAGGTCTGCCGTCAGGAAGGGGTCAGCCTGATTCCTTATTCGCCACTCGCTGGCGGGGCCCTGTCGGGCAAATATAATGATGGCGCGACGCCAGAGGGTGCGCGTTTTTCGGCCTATCTCAGTCTTGGCGGCCGGCAAAAGAAAATGGCGGAGCGTTTCGTCAATCCCAAGTCGGAGGAGTCGACCAAACGCTTCATGGCAATTGCCGAGGAGCTGGGCGTTGCGCCGGTGACGCTGGCAACCGCATGGTCGAAGCAGCATGATTTTGTCGCTTCCACGATTGTCGGCGCTACTCATACCGATCAGCTGCCGGAGATTTTTGCCGCCGCTGATCTCGAGCTCAGCCCCGAGATGATGAAGCGGATCTACAAGATCAGCCGGGAAATCATGTATCCGATGGGTTGATTCACGAGGTTTGAATGACGAGGTTAAGACTGCCAAACAGATTATCGATGAAACGGTGATCGAATTTTCCGACAATGCCACATGATGGGGCGGTCTCGCCGCCGCCAGAAGTTTTATAGCAACACAAGAGAGAGGAATATCCAATGAGTAAATTTCCCGACGCCAAGCAACTGTTCACAACCGTCACCGAGGATGGCAAATCGATCCTGTCGATCGAGCCGTATGAAGTGCCGGAATTGAAGGACCATGAAGTCGTCGTTCAAATGGAAGCGGTTCCGATCAACCCATCCGATCTCGGCTTGCTGACCGCTGCTGCCAACATGGACACCGTGCGCAGCGAAACCGTTGACGGCAACCCGGCATTGGTTGCCGACGTCGAACCTGCGATGCAGCCATTCTTTAAAGGCCGTGCAGGCAAGAAGCTTGCTGCCGGTAATGAAGGCGCTGGCACAGTTGTCGCAGCCGGTGCATCCGAAGCAGCCCAGGGGTTGATGGGCAAGACCGTCACCATCGTCGGCGGCGAA
This sequence comes from Parasphingorhabdus sp., assembly GCF_036963705.1. Lineage (GTDB taxonomy): Bacteria > Pseudomonadota > Alphaproteobacteria > Sphingomonadales > Sphingomonadaceae > Parasphingorhabdus. The sequence continues at coordinate 2,899 of NZ_JBALUT010000095.1, forward strand.
ATGTATCGCACCCATCGCGTGATGCCAGCCGCGGCGTGCGTGCCACTCCCCGAAGGCGCAGCAGCCCGGGAAGGCGCATCGCTGTTCGTAAACCCGATGACAGCCCAGGGCTTCATCAACACAATGCATGCGGAAGGACATACCGGACTGGTCCACACCGCTGCGGCTTCCAATCTCGGCCAGATGCTGGCCAAGCTTTGCCTCAAGGACAATATCCCGCTGGTCGCCATTGTCCGTAGCGACGCGCAGAAGAAGATCCTCACCGACCTCGGCCTGACCCATGTCATCGACAGCAGCAAAGGCGATTTCATGGAGCAGCTGATTGCAGCTCTGGCAGAAACCGGCGCGACGCTTGGCTTTGATGCAATCGGTGGTGGCAAGATGGCCAGCTACATCCTCACCGCGATGGAAAAAGCAGCGGCAGTGCGCGGCGCGGAATTCAGCGTCTACGGCTCCACCGTCAATAAGCAGGTCTATATTTATGGCCGTCTCGACACCAGCGAGACCATCCTCGGCGGCGGTCTAGGCCTCTACTGGGGTGTTGCCGGCTGGTTGCTCACCCCGCATCTCGAAAAAGTCGGCCGCGACCGGATGATGGAAATGCGCATGTATACCGTCGAAGAGCGCAACGGCATCTTCAACAGCGAATATTCGAGCGAGATCAGCCTGATGGACATGATCGACCCCGAAATCGCCAAGGGCTACGAGAAGAAGGCTACTGGCGAGAAGGTGCTGGTTAATCCTAGTCTCTAAATTATCAGCCGCGCCATTGTCTCACTGGTTGAGACTTTGGCGCGGTCATATCCTAGTTTTTCTATTTCTTGACGGATCGGTTAAGAAGCACTTGGTTCGCACTTCCGGAATTGGCGACAACAATGTCTGACAGTCCATCGCCATTCATGTCGCCAGCCGCGACACCATAGCTATCGGCTTCTTCGCCAATCTCCTGACGGTTGAAAATTCCCTTGCCATTATTCTGAAAAATGATGTTTCTTCCATCGCAGCCAGCGAACAAGTCGAGATCCCCATCCCCATCAAAGTCGATCGATGTTAGCGCTTGGACATTATCGCCGACAGTCCCAAATGTCCGCGGTTTCTGGAATGCTCCTTTCGGTGAGCCTTGATAGAACAGAAAACTGCCATCTGTATCGGCCAATACAATATCCGGATATTTGTCTCCGGTGAGTTCGGCGATAACGACCTGTCTGTGGTCGCCTTTGCTTTCAGCTAGGGGGAAGGGCCGGAAGCTTCCGGCCTGATTGAACATGATAACGCTTTCGGCATCATCACGTCTTGCGATCACTATGTCTATGTCGCCATCATCATCGAGGTCCCCTGTTGCCAGCCCCGTCGAACCAAAGCCCGTATCCGGCAAGGGTGTTCCGACATGGAACCCGCCATGGCCGTCACCCTTATAGATGATGTCCTGTCCGCGCCGGGTAGCGATTACGAGATCCAGAATATCGTCGCTATCAGTATCAAACATCGCGGCCGATAGGGCGTTCCCCTTGCTATCTTTGATTGCTGCGGAAAATACATATCTGCCGGTGCCGTCGTTCAGGTAAACAACCGCATCCAGCTTATCGCGCACGACAACGGCATCTATTGTCCCGTTTCCGTCAACATCACCGGCCTGAATGGTGTAACTGGCGGATTTGGCGTTGCCGAGGTAATTGGCCTCCAGCATCCGCCCGTCTCCGCTATTCAGATAGACGAAATCCTGTTCCGCCCAATGTCGACCATTGGCCGTCAATATATCAAGGTCCCCGTCGCCATCGACATCGGCGAGGGTTACATCTGCGGTTCGGTTCTCTTCCAGATCAAATTGCCAAAAAGGGTGATCGCGCAAGTCGATCCCTTCATCAGTCGCAAGCGATGCAGATGGAGAGTTCGCGACCAGCAGAATCGCGCAATATTTCTGATATTTGAGCATGATGGTCCCGATCCGTTATATACAGAGATTGCAAGTTGCTGCCACAGGCGGTCCGGCAAGTCTATCCTTGCCTGGGGCCATAGCTCACCACCTCAAATTCAATCCTGTTCCAGTCGAAAAAGTAGAAACGCCGCCCGGGTTCATAATCGTCATGTCCGAACGGCTCCAGCCCCGCTGCCACGACCTTGATCTCGATCGCGTCCAGATCATCGACGGTCACGCCGATATGGTTCATCGGCTCACCCTTGTTGAACGTGGGGTCAGCCGCCCGAACATCCGGATTGGTATAGAGCGCGATATAGTCGTCATCGGAGCCGACGTGGATCGTGTGGCCATCCGACATTGATGGCCCCTCCCACCGGATATGCCAGCCAAAGAGATCGCGCAGCAGGTCGGCGCTCCTTTGCGGGTCGCTGACCGTGATGTTGACGTGCTCGAGTTTTCCGTTGGTCATTTTTCATTTCCTTTCTCCTTGGTTGAATTGTCGATCCGCCACGGCGGGAAGCGGCGATTGTCGCCGGCGTAAAACAGGCAGATCGGGTTGCCGGCAGGATCGCGGAGCCTTGCTTCGCGCCAGCCCCAGCTTTGGTTGATGGGCTGCGAATCGAACGCGATGTCTTTCGATTGCAGATCCGCGACGACCTCGTCGAGATTGTCACATTCGAAGTAGACCATGGTGGTTGGCGCTCCGATCTTCTCCACCGCATGGATCGAGAAGGTTTCGCCCAACGGTGTCTCGAACCGCGCATAGCGGGGAGGGGAGTCGACGATCTGGGTGAGGCCGAGCTGGCGGTAAAATGCCACTGACCGGTCGTAATCGAGACATCCGACGGTGACCTGATTGAGTTTCATATACTGTCTTCCTCGCATTGCTAACGACACTTGAATGGAAGACTTGGAAGCATGTTTACCGTCTCGCGATTGGCTCCCGGAGCCCGCCAAATCTCCATGCTTGCGATTCGTACAATCTCAAGTTAAGTTGAGGTCAAGCTATTATTTTTTCCTCCCCATTGCGGAGCAACGGGGAGGTGGCACCCGCCGAAGCCTTGGCGAAGGCGGATGACGGAGGGGCCGAACGCAGTGAGGATGGCACATGCCCCTCCACCACGCTTCGCGCGGTCCCCCTCCCTATGCTGCGCACAGGGAGGAAAGTAAGGAGACGCATATGCCCGAAACCAAAGCCCTGACCATCGGCGACCTCGCCGCCCGCACCGGTCTGTCGGTCTCGGCGATCCGCTTCTACGAGGAAAAGGGGCTGGTCGAACCCTTTCGCTCCAGCGGCGGCCAGCGGCGCTTTCTGCGTTCGGATATCCGCCGGCTCAGTTTCGTCCTGATCGCCCAGCAACTGGGCCTGAGCATCGGCGAGATCGCGCGTCTGCTCACCAATCTACCCCACGGCCGCACGCCGACTCAGGCCGACTGGACGCGGATCAGCAAGGCGATGCGCGGGGTGATCGACGCGCGGATCGCGGAGCTGGAACGCACGCGAGACCGGCTCGACGGCTGTATCGGCTGCGGCTGCCTGAGCCTGAAGAAATGCGCGCTTTATAATCCGGAGGACCGGGCGGGGCTGAAAGGGCCGGGGCCGCGGCTGGTGCTGGGGGACTAGAGTTTCAACGCCTTGCGCAATGCCTCGTTGATCCGGGTCTGCCATCCGGCACCCGAGGCCTTGAATGTCTCCAGAACGATCTTGTCCAGACGCAGGGTGACCTGCTGTTTCGGATTGGCCAATTTTGGTCGGCCGGGTTTTGTAAGCGTGCCATCGGCGGGGCGGACCAGTTTTCCTTTTTCATATACTGCCGCGCGGCGGAACTGGTCTTCCGTCCATTCGGATAAATCCTCCGGATCCAGCCATGGTTCAACGATTTCTTTCGATTTCTTCTTCATGGGCGTACCTCATTGAAATAATACGTCTGGAACTTCCGCGAGGAGTCCAGATAATCACAACATAGCGGCCATTCAGCTGGCCAAAAACCCGATAGCGGGCTTCACCATAATCTTTCCGGTCATCGAGCAACTCGACAAAATCATCTGCAAAGACCAGCGCTGCATCGATAAAATCCAGGCCCCGGTTTTCCAGGGTCCACTGACGCTTCGCCGGGTCGAATGTTATTTTCATACGGGATCCCCGGAAGATTTATCATCCAAAGAACCCGCGATGGCTATAGGTCTGGCCTAATCTGCCAAATTCATTAATTTATGTAGTTACATTTATTGCAAATGTCAACGGCTACTCCGCCGCCAGCAACTCTTCCGCCGCGTTCAGATCAACCGACACCAGCTGGCTGATCCCGCGCTCGACCATGGTTACGCCGAACAATCGGTGCATCCGGCTCATGGTAACGGCATTGTGAGTGACGATCAGATAGCGGGTGCTGGTTTCGGCGACCATTTTGTCGAGCAGGTCGCAGAAACGCTCGATATTGGCGTCGTCGAGCGGCGCGTCGACCTCGTCAAGTACGCAGATGGGCGCAGGATTGGTCAGGAACAGGCCGAAGATAAGCGCAACGGCGGTCAATGCCTGTTCGCCGCCTGATAACAGGGTCAGCGAAGTCAGCTTCTTGCCCGGCGGCTGGGCCATGATCTCGAGGCCGGCCTCCAGCGGATCATCGCTGTTGATCAGCTCGAGATGCGCCTTGCCGCCGTCGAACAGGGTCGCGAACAGCCGCTGGAAATGCTGGTCGACTTCCTCGAACGCCGCCAGCGCCTGCTCGCGGCGT
>NZ_JBALUT010000096.1:0-7413 GCF_036963705.1 Parasphingorhabdus sp.
GCCGACCCGTCGCCCGCATCAACAAGATAATTTTTGCCCGCGACGACCAACAGATTTGCTGGCTGGGATCGTGTCGGGCTGGCAACCGGCCCTCCGCGCGTTCCGAGCGTGACCCAAAGCCCTTTATCGGCCTGCTCGGCCGTTTCCGCCGGAGCGTTTGACCGCTCCTGCGAGTGGGCCGGGATGGCGGCCAGTGCAACTGCACTGGCCAACAATATTTGCATCAGGCGCATGGCCAATTCTCCCTAGAAGTTGAATTTCGCCCGCACACCATAGGTCCGTGGTGGCTGGTAATTGGCGCCGACAACGTTACCGGCACCAAGCTGCACGACTGACAGCACAGCTTCATTGGTCAAATTGCGAACATAACCGGTCAAGGACCAGCCATTATCGATATCGCCCAAGGTCAGAGCAGCATCCATCGTGAAATCGCTGCCGATGCGGCTCTCGGGGATATAGTTAAATCCGATTTCTCTGGCACCGCGATAACGCCCGTCAACCGAACCGACCAGCTTCAGATTACCAAATTCAACCGTTTGCTCGATACCGATATTGGCAGACCATTTCGGCGAATTCAAAGCCGACTTGCCAGAACAATCGATGTCATAGGAGTCGGTTGCCAGATCCTGTGTCGCGTCACAGGTCGTAACCGGCCTCAAGAGTTCAGGTGGATCAGTTGGATCGGCCAAATCGGTCTGATTGAACATATAGCTATCATATGTCGCATCCAGATATTGCACGCCGCCGCGAATTTTCGTCGTTTCGGTCGCAAGAAACTGGAAGTCAATATCAGCGCCCTTGATCGAAGATTCGCCGACATTGCGGGTGTAGAAGGAATTATTGCCATCGACGTCGACGCCAAGCGCAGCCAATTGCTGTCCTTCATATTTCCAATAGAACAGCTCGACATTCATCTCCAGACGATTGTCAAAGAAGCGGTTTTTCGAACCGATCGTGAATGCGTCGATGAATTCCGGATCAAATTCTTCATTCCCGCGAGAAGCGTTAAATCCACCGGCACGGAACCCGTTTTCAAAGCTGGCATAAAGCAGATTATCGGGCGTGATGTCATATTCGACGGCTGCTCGGAAAGTTACCTCGCCATCACCACCTGACCTCTGGATCTTGTTCGGCGTGATTATGAGAAGAGCACCCGGTCCTGGCGGGAAATCACCGCCGACATTGAAGGGACCATAAGGGAAGACCTGCCCGACGCCGTTTGGTCCATTCGGATCATATGTGCTTATCGGCCGGGCAGGAAACAGTGCGGGATCAAACTGGTCCAGCGAATCCTGCAGCGTCAGGCCCACTGGAATTGTCGGCACTTGTGGGCAGAAAGGTGCGCGACCGACCGGCTCTTCAAGACAGATGCCTGCTACGGCAACGGCATTGGCGTCAAAGTCCCGGTTTTCGTCGGTATAGCGGATACCGCCAACGATACGCAGACTGTCCGTCACATTATATGTAGCTCTTGCAAAGACCGCTGCTGATTCTGATTTGGATGTAAAACTATTAGCACCCAAGGTGGCGAATTGGTTGAAGGAGTTCATGCCCTCGACCGTCTCATCAAAATAGTAGCCGCCCAAAATCCAGTCGAGAGGACCGGTTGAACCGGACAGTCGCGCCTCGACGCTAAACTGTTCAGCCGTATCCTGATTGATTGCAGCTTTGAATGGAGGGCCGTTAAACTGGTTGTCCAGCTTTGAATGCCGATAAGCTGGTATAATCGCCAGATCGACACCGCCGAGGTCAAAGTTCATCTCGACGTTCACGCCGAAATATGCGTCATTGCGGAACGGATAGGCATAATCGCCATTATAAGGTGAATGCAGCGGTGCGCCGGCAATGGTGGAAGTGTAGGCGTCGGCCGCTGGAGTATGTAGTCCCGAATATGGATCCGACACGCCAGCTGGTGCAGCGTCAAATCTCCAACCGTTGACTGGCTGATTGGCCCTCAGTGCCGGGACGGGTGGAATGATATTATAAACGCCCTGGATATTGGTGCCAGCCCCGACACCCTTTTGCGTCGAATAGTCCATAGACATGCGGAAGTTGAAATTGTCGCTCGGCTCCGCATAAAATTGTCCGCGAATTGCAAAATCCTTGGCATCAAAAGTGCCATCACTATTATAACCATCATGCTGATTGACGGTTGCAGCCAGGCGGAGCGCCCCTGAGTCCGAGATCGGAACGTTTATCGCGCCTTCGATGTTGAAGGCGTCATAATTACCGTAACCCGCAGACACATTACCGCTAAACTCGCCAAGCTGCGGTTTCGTGGGGATGACGTTGATAGCACCGCCGGTTGCGTTGCGACCGTATAAGGTACCCTGTGGTCCTTTGAGAACTTCCACAACCGCAACGTCAAGGAACGAAGCAATCGTCGAAGACGGACGACCAATATAGACGCCATCGATATTGAATGCCACGGCAGGGTTTGTGTAACCGTTATTGGTGAAGTTGCCGACGCCGCGAATAAAATAACCCGCATTGGCACCACCACCAGCGGTGGTGTAAAGCGCTGGCGCGATTTTATTCAACGCGGTGGCATCAGTGACCCCGGCCATGGCGAGCTCTTCGCCGGTTGCCGCATTGATCGGGATAGCCGCGTCCTGAAGGGACTCTTCCTTGCGTTGCGCGGTCACAACGATCACATCCAGTCCACCGGACCTCTGTGCAGTTTCGTTGTCGATGTTAGCGGAATCCTGGGCCGCAGCGGGCGCTGCAAACATTGTCGAAGCCAGCGCGAACGAAAGCGCAGCCTTGGACACAGACGCATTGTTCATATGGAATTTCATTATTTTCCTCCCCTTTAATCCTGGTTTTTGCCGCGTGTACGCCGCGGCTTGATACCATTTCGTGGATAAGCCAGATTCACAAATTGCGAAAATCACTTTCAACAATAGCAATAATCATTTTTACAGATAGGAAAAATCATTAGATTATGTGAGCTACGACAAATTATATTTATATATGGAAATTGCTACAAGACGCTGATTTTTTTGGACGATTTCAAAAATGACAGGATAGTCGTCGTCATTCTTAGGAGTGAAGCCCCATGAGACTGGTTTCATCTTCCCTGCGTATACGGCGCAAAGCGGCGATCCCGGCTCCCGGATAACGATAACATCAGATACAGATGACTACCGAGTAAGCGAATATAATTGCCAATTCTCTTATGGCTTCGCCGGGCTTTCAATGACCTGCTTCAATTTCTGGCGCAACCATATCAAAGCTTCATCGGTTTCTCGGCTGGCATGAAATTGCATCATCTCGTGCATAACCGGCAAGCTGATCGGTGCCTCGGCAATGATCAGGGAGGCTGCGGGCGCGACAATTTTTGCCAGTCTTTCATGCATCAGGGAAAGACGCATGGTACCCGGGATCAGCCACGGCGCCTGAATGAAGGAGGGAGCCGTAATTTCGATCCGCCTTTCCAACCCATGAATTTCGAGAGCGCGTTCGATGAACGTATTCCGGTGGCCGATTTGCACAGCAATATGACCACAATCAAAGAAGCCTTCCGTTGTCAGGGGCTTTTGCATGATCGGATTGCCTGACCAGCCGACAACCACATACCGCTCCTCAAACAGTAAATCTCGCGGATGGTCGGGCTGCACAAATTCTTCCGGAGTCAGGAACAGATCCAGCTCTCCGTTGGTCAACTGGTCGAGCGTATCCTGATTGGGAAGAGATATATCGAGCCTCAAACTCGGTGCCTCACGCTGCAAGACGTCAAGCAGCGGAACAATAAGAACCGTAGTGATATAATCGGACGCCGCGATCTTGAAGCAGCGATCCGACGTTTTGGGATCGAACCCCTTCCCGCTTGAAATCAGACTTCGCAGGTGGAGTATTGCGTTGGATATCTCCGGCGCAAGCGCAATCGCCCGCGCAGTCGGAATCATCTTCTTGCCATGCTGTTTCAGGATATCATCCTGAAAAGATTCCCTCAATCGCTTCAATGCAGCGCTCATGGCAGCCTGCGTCACGTTGAGACGATTGGCAGCACGGGTGACATTGCGTTCTTGCAACAGCACATCAAACGCCACCAGCAGATTGAGATCGAAATTATCCAGCCGCATTCGCGATAGATAACAGTTATCTTAAAAAGCTTAAACAGAAAATTGGATTGATGATGATCTGCGTATAATCCCGCATTGATCGACACCGCATGCAAAAGCATCGGGCTTAGTGAGGCCCTGCAAAAATTCCCTTGTCTATATGGCTGTACTTGTCAGGCTACAAAAACGAGCGGACCGAATATCAATCCTCCAGATTCCGTGCTTTCAGAATACGATATTCCGACATCAGGCCTTTGAACAGGCTGTAACAGCAGACCAGCAACACCACGGTAAATGGGAGACCGCTGGCAATTGTCCCTGCCTGCAGCGTCCCTAGTGCCGCCGCACCACCGCCTACCAGCAATGCCGCCGCAACCAGACCTTGCAATACTGCCCAGAAAATGCGCTGTGCGACAGGTGCATCGGTCCGGCCACCTGCTGTGATAGCATCAATCACCAGTGATCCGGAATCGGACGAAGTAACAAAAAATACGATCAACAGGAGGATGGCCAGGGATGATGCGATATAGGGAAACGGCATATTTTCCAGCATCTGGAATAGCACCAGCGGCACTTCGCTTATGCCGGCAGGCAATTGGCCAACGCCGTCCTTGACCTGTTCGATCGCCGTCACGCCGAATGTTGTGAACCAAATGATCGCGACGATCACCGGCACAATCAGTACGACGGTCAAAAATTGACGGATGGTACGACCTTTGGAAATGCGGGCGATAAACATACCGACAAATGGCGACCAGCTGATCCACCAAGCCCAGTAAAATATCGTCCAGCCATGATACCAGATTTTGTCGTCGCGGTCGTTCCAGTCACTCAATGGAATGGCATATTCAGCATAGCTGACGATCGCGGTGCCAAAGCCTTTGAATATCTGCAGCGTAGGCCCGGCCACAAAAACAAATGCAAGCAGCAATGCAGCCAGAACCATATTGACATTGCTCAACAGCTTGATGCCGCCGTCCATACCGCGGATCACCGAAATGATTGCCAGCCCCGAAATGACAACGATCAGCAATAGCTGGGACGTCAGGCTCGCTTCGACCCCGAACAGAAACGAGATTCCGGTCGCCGCCTGTTGCGCGCCAAAGCCCAATGACGTTGCGAGACCGAACAGCGTCGCGATCACGGCCAGAATGTCGATAAGATGCCCGGGCCATCCCCAGATCCGATCACCCAGAATGGGATAGAAAGCCGAGCGGATGGTCAGCGGCAGACCTTTGTTGAAGGAGAAGAAAGCCAGCGCCAGACCAATGACGGCATAAACAGCCCAGGGGGTAAGCCCCCAGTGGAACACGGTCGCGCCAAGCGCCAGTCGTTCGGCTTCCGGCGTCAGGGCTTCGACATTGAGCGGTGTTCCGCCCCAATCGGTGTAATAAGCCATTGGTTCGGCTGCGCCGTAGAATAGCATGCCGATACCGACACCGGCAGAAAACAGCATCGCAATCCACGAGGCGATGCCGAATTCTGGTTTGGCATCGGCGCCTCCCAGACGAATTTTACCCAAGGGTGAAATCGCGACAGCAAAGCAGAAAAACAACACGAAGTTCGTGGCGATGACAAAGAACCAGTCAAAATATTGCAGCGTCCAGGCCTTGGTCGCCTCGAGCCCGTCTTGCGAGATATGCGGGAATATCAATGACAGGAGCACAAATGCGATAATCAGGATAGCGCTTATAAAAAACACTGGATTGTGCATTTCCAGACCGAATGTATTTACATTGTCCTGGCCCGCTTCATAATCGGTCTCATAGTCGATATCGACAACGTCCGCCGCTGCTGTTTCCGTTCCGCTCACTGTCGAGACTCCAATATTATATTTCCCAACGCATCTTTCAGCGGTTGCAGATGTGATTGATAATGGCGCCACAGATCGACGCTCGCTTTGGTAATCGGCTGGCGCACCTGCTCCGAACTGGCAGTGCGAACAGCGCGTTCGGTCTGGTGGAAATCGATACAGGCCTGCTCGAAGGGCAAGCCGAGATAATCGAGCATGCGGTGAACCTGCCCGTCGAGATCGTCGAGCACATCTTCATGCTGTACCCGCAAGACAGCGCCGGGCAACACGCTGTCCCAATGTTCCATCAGCCGTACATAGTCCCCGTAATATTGGCCGATTTCCTCCAATCCATAGGTGAACTCCTGTCCTTCTGCGAACAGTTGCTTGAACCCGGAAAAACAGCAGGCCATCGGTTCCCGCCGTGCATCGATGATTTTGGCATTGGGCAGAATGAGTTTGATTAAACCGATATGGCGGAAATTATTGGGCATTTTATCGATGAAGAACGGTGCGCCCTTGCGGTGGATCCGTGTGCTCTCGATATATTCCTGCCCAATTGCCTGCAACTGGTCTGCCTCGAGGTCATATAGGTTTTCAGGATAAAGCGAGTCATTGCTCGCCTGTTTTGCCCGCCGGAGCCGGTGTGCGAGCGACAATATATTTGGCAATTCCAGCGTGCCATCAATCTGGCTGTGTGAAGCCAATATCTGTTCCAGCAGGGTCGAGCCTGCGCGCGGCAGCCCGAGGATGAAGATCGGATCCGGAGCATCGCACCCCTTGTCAGACTGCTTTTCAAACAGCGCTGCCGTGCATGCCGTTATCTGGCTATCGAGTTCCCCGGTCATCTGATTGGCATCATAGCGTGACTGCACGCGTTTCAACTGGTTGCCCCGATCATAATGAGCAAAGGACCTGTCATAATCCTTGCGGTCTTCGTAGGCCTTGCCGAGCGCGAAACAGATATGGATGCGGTTTTGATAACTCAACCGGTTGCCTTGTTCCTGCACCTCCATCTGACGCAATTCTTCGTCGCCGAAGCTATAGGTTTTGAGGTTGGCCAGACCGTAATAGGCATCGCCATGGCCGGGGTCTGATTCGATAGCATTTTGATAGGACAGGACTGCTTCTTCATGGCGACCAAAAGTTTTCAGTGCGTGGCCGCGAGAGGTCAGCGTTACCGGATCATCCGGCAGCCGCTGCAAGACCTTTTCGAATAGTTCCAGCGCCTGTTCATAGTCTCCGGTCTGCATGGACTCGATGGCGTAGAGCGATTGGAAAACCGGATTATCAGGGTCTCGCCGGTACAAAAACTCGCTTTGGTTTAGAGCCTCTGCAAATTTCTGGCGCTTGCGGAGAGTTTGAATATAATCGATCCGCACCTGAATATTGTCCGGTTCGAATTCCAGCGCGCTCTCCAGCAGAAAATCAGCATCTTCCAATATACCCAACCGCGAACCGATATCGGCCAGCAATCGCATGGCTTCGACATTGTGGGGATTGGTTTGCAGAAAATGGCGACAGGCGGTTTCCGCCTTGATCAGTTTTCCCTCATAT
>NZ_JBALUT010000097.1:0-7392 GCF_036963705.1 Parasphingorhabdus sp.
GATCGATGGTCGTACGGTAATGGAGGTCGATCCAAAAGGACGATCCGCGCAGGAAGTCATCCATCTGTGGGACTATATTTCTGATCGTCTCGAGAAGAATTTCCGTCGGACAATTTTCAGCGCTCCCGCGATGGCCCAAAATGTCAATCCCGGCGCGCAACGACCAGGCGGCAATTTTGGTCGCAGAGTGGTTGGGTCGTGATGGCAGAGGCTGAGAAAATGAGCGAACCAAAACCCCAAGCATCTCTTTCGTCCACGTTGCTGGCGCGAAAAGGCGGAGCGAAACCGGCGATGCGTCGCCAGGGCCTGTCGAGTTTTCCAGACAATTCATCCGATCACAATAGTGATGTGCATGAGGATCTGGGCTGGAATGACATGGGATATGATGTTGACCCCGATCACGAGGCGCATCCGATCGAGCATATTCACCATAATCCTTTGGCGGGAGCGATTCCGAATCCTGGTTCCGTCGTAAGACATCAGCAGGAAGAAATTGCAGCCAAATTGGGGAATAAGCCCGTCCAGGAAGTTGAAGCACCAACGGCGAAAAAGGTTGAACCAGAACCAGTTGCTGCTCCGGTTCCACTGTCGATTTCCCGTGAAGTTCAGCCATTGGCAGAAGGTTCCGCAGTATTGGCGGCCGCCAGAAGTTTAAAGCGTCAACCGAAGAAATCCCGTCCGGCGACAAAGTCCCGGACCCGGAATGCAAAGACGGCGTTCACGCTCCGCATGGACCCTGAACGGCATTTGAAATTGCGGTTGGCGACAGCGGTGAAAAACATCTCGGCGCAGCAATTGGTAACCAAAGCTGTGGACGAATATTTGAGGTCTATCCCCGAGTTGGAAGGACTGGCCGAACGGATCCCGTCTCGAGGGGCTGCTTAAACCAGCCTTGATGTGGGTCTTGAACGAAAACGACTGACTTTTATTGCGAGGGCATAGAAATGAAACGCGATCTGATTTTGAAAATGGCTGCTTCGTCCATGGTGTTTGCCACCGTGTTGACCGGCTGCGGCCCCTTTGGCGGCGGCTCGGTCGCATCCATGTCGAGCAAACCGGCAACGGTCAAAGATGGCGCCAAATATGCCAAGAAAGCAGAAAAAGCGCTGGCCAAGGGCGAAATCGAAAAAGCGATTGCCTATGCCGAACGTTCGGTCGCCGGAGTCGGTACCAATGCTGAAACACGCGCTCTTCTCGGGCAGGCTTATTTGTCCGCTGGTCGCTTGGCTTCCGCGGAACGCAGCTTCCTCGATGCCATGGAACTCGGAAAATCCGATGCCCGCACGATTCTCAGCCTGAGCCTCGCTCAACTGGGTCAGGGCAAAGTGGACAAGGCTAAGGCGCTCGTCGTCAACAACCGCCAATATATTCCAGCCGAAGATTACGGTCTCGCTCTGGCGCTGACCGGTGATAGCAAAACAGCTGTCGAGGTTCTTGAGCAGGCCATTCGCGAGTCCAATGTCACCGGGCGCACTCGGCAGAATCTCGGCCTCGCTTATGCACTGGACGGTCGCTGGCAGGAAGCCAAATTGATGGCACTGCAGGACGTGACCCCGGCAAAGGTCAACGAGCGCGTGATGCAATGGGCCCAAATGGCGCGGCCCGGCGCTTATGAAACACGCGTTGCAACGGTTCTGAATGTGACTCCGGTCGCGAATGACCCGGGTCAACCCGTTCGACTGGCTCTGCAACAGACACAGGCACCAGTAGGTGTAGCTGCGTCGTCCGAGCAGGATTATGAACGCGAAGTTGCGAGCTTTGATCGCAATAGCCCGCTTCCGGCCATCGGACCGGCTCCCAGAGCCGATGATGATGTCGATTTCATGGCCAAGGAAAATAATGTCAAAGTGGCGAGTGTCGCCATCCCTGCTAGCCTGGCGGTAGCAAAATCACCGGCCAAAACGCCGCTGATCAAGGCCGATAGTAAACCGGCTCGGGTTGCGGCGACAAAATTCGTTATAGAGAGCGACAAACCGGCTGCGTCGAAAGCAGCCGCTTTCCAGACCGTTCCAGAGGTAAAGCCGGTTCTGCAAAAGACGGCTTTCCAGTCGGTCGCGAAACCTGCCGTTTCTAATGCGGGGACCCATTTGGTCCAATTGGGTGCCTTTTCGTCAGCCGAAGGCGCCAAACGCGCCTGGGGGATATTGTCCGCTCAGAATAGCGATCTCAAGTCTTTCGAATATGCCAGCTCACGGATCAACGTGAAGGGTAAGACGCTTTATCGTCTGGCGGCGATCGGATTTGGCAATGCTCAAACCGCCGATGCTATGTGTAATGGTATCAAGGCCAAAGGCGGCAATTGCATCGTTCGCAATGCGCCAGGCGTCAGCAAAGGCGCGCCAACCCGTATGGCCAGCAAGGCACCGAAGAAACTGGCATCACGCTAGTCCTTCAACGAAATTGAAAATGCAATAAGGGCGGCGAGCTAATAAGCTCTACCGCCCTTATATATTGCGGTGACCCGACCCTGCACGGGTAAGCCGCCAAATGGCGTATTGTCCGCAGCGGCTGCCATCTTGCGGGTGTTGACCTGCCACGGACTATCTTCGTCGATCATGATGAAATCGGCTTCATAGCCCGCTTGTAACAAGCCTGCTTCTACCCCCAGAATCTTTGCCGGATTGGCGGATAAAAGTTCAAACAGTCTGCCGATTGAAATCGTGCCGTCGCGAACCAGTGTCAGCGAGAGTGCCAGCAGGGTTTCCGCACCGGCCATTCCCGGAGCGGCTTCCGCATAAGGCAGCCTTTTGGCCTCTGCTCCGTGGGGATCATGACCGGAGGCGATGACGTCGATTGTGCCATCTTTCACCGCAGCAATGCAGGCAAGACGATCATCATCGCTTCGCAATGGCGGAGACAGCCGCGTGAAAGTGCGGAAATCATGGATCGCAATGTCGGACAGAAGAAGATGGGCAGGGGTGATGCCACAGGTTACCGGCAGCTTTTCGGATTTTGCAGCCCGGATCAGGTTGAGGCCGGCTTCGGTGGTTACCTGACGAAAATGGACATGAGCGCCGGTTTCGCGGACCAGAGCAATATCCCTCGCTATGGAAACGGCCTCTGCGGCAGCAGTGGCACTTGCCAGGCCTAGCCGGGTTGCGGTTTCGCCGTTGGTTGCGACAGCGTCAGCGGTCAGTCCGGCATCCTCGCTGTGGACGATCAACGGCAGGTCCAGCGAACGGCAATATTGCAGCAGCTTGAGCATGAGACCGCTGTCCGAGATCCATTGCCGGCCAGTGGCAACAGCCTTTGCGCCCGACCGTTTCATCAGGCCGATTTCCGCAAGCTGTTTGCCCGCAAGCCCTTTGGTCGCCGCGGCAATCGGATGCGACCAGAAATCCGGTTTGCCATCGACGGCATTATGTTTGATCATCGCCGGCAGATCGAGAACCGGGGATTGGTCGGGCATCAATGCGGCGCGAGTAATTCCACCGAAATGGGAAGCCGGCTTGTCGATGGCAAACACGCCAAGATCGACGATTCCCGGGGCCAATATTCTGCCTTTGCAATCAATCTGCTCATCTGTTGCGCCGGTGGTTCCCTGTCCGACCGAGGCAATTCGGTCGCCGTCGACAATCAGGCAACCCTCTTTCGGCTGTTCCTCGTTCGGCAAGATCAAACGCGCGTTGGTGAAAATCTGTTTCATGACCAGCCCTCCACGCCGCGGGATTTGCGGGTCAGGATATCGAGACAGGCCATCCGCACAGCAACCCCCATCTCGACCTGTTCGGTTATCGCGGAATGGCCCAGATCATCAGCAACATCGCTGTCAATCTCGACGCCGCGGTTCATCGGTCCGGGGTGCATCACCAGCGCGTCCTTGTTGGCGAGCATCAGTCGTTCCCGGGTCAGCCCGTAAAGATAATGATATTCGCGCGGACTGGGAATGAAATCACCATTCATGCGCTCGTTCTGGAGCCGCAGCATCATCACGACATCGCTGCCTTCGAGAGCTTCGTCAAAATTGCTGAAGACCTCGACATTGAACCGGTCAAGCGCGGCCGGGAGCAGGGAAGGAGGGCCGCAGACCCTCACTTTTGCGCCCAATGTCGTCAGACAATAGATATTGGACCGCGCCACCCGGCTGTGCATCACATCGCCACAAATGGTAACCGTCAGTCCGCTGATCTCGCCCTTGCGCCTCTGGATGGTAAGGGCATCGAGCAAAGCCTGTGTCGGATGTTCGTGGCTGCCATCGCCTGCGTTGAGCACCGGACAATCGACCTTGTCGGCGATCAGCTGTACCGCGCCGGAACTGCCGTGGCGGATGACGATTGCGTCGGCCTTCATCGCGTTGAGAGTAACCGCCGTATCAATCAGCGTTTCACCTTTTTTGATACTCGACTGCGCCGCGTGCATATTGACGACATCCGCGCCCATCCGTTTTCCGGCAATTTCAAAGGACAGCAGGGTTCTGGTGCTATTTTCGAAAAAGGCATTGATGACGGTCAGGCCATCCAGTCGATTCGCATGTTTGCTCGATTTTTTGTTGAGATCGACCCATTGCTTGGCCTCCTCGAGCAGAAATAATATCTCCCAGGGATGGAGCCCGGCGATACCCAATAGATGACGATGAGGGAAAGCATCCGATCCGGCTGGAAAGGAATGCGACGATGCGGTTTTTATCGATGTCATTAAAGCGGGTTCTATAGAGTCATCATGACAGCGCGGCAAGCCTGTCGATGGCTCCTTGCAAAATATAGGCTGCGGCCATCTTGTCGACCACCTTCGCCCGTTTTTTCCGGCTGACATCCGATGCGATGAGATCACGGGTGACCGCCTGCGTGCTCCATCGCTCGTCCCACAATAATATCGGCAGGCCGAGCGGTTTTAGATTTTGCGCAAAGGACCGTGCTGCCTGGGTTTGCTGGCTCTGGCTGCCATCGAGATTGAGCGGCAGGCCGGCGACAAGTCCGACTATATTTTGTTCGGCAATCACCGCTTTGATGCGGTCGAGATCCTTGGAGAATTTCCGGCGCTCGATCGTCTCTGCGGCCGTAGCGAAGGTCCAGTTTGAATCGCACAAAGCCATGCCGACCGTTTTTGTGCCGATATCGAGACCGAGCAGGCGGCCGCAATCCGGTAGCGCCAAACTGAATGCCGCGACATCATCCGAGATTAGCGAGCCAGAAATGCTGTCATCCTCCGGCGCGCATCGGCGCGTATATTGGCCCAGAACAGGCTGTAATCGTAGACGTGGTAATTATTGCCGGGCAGAGCATAGGGGCCGATTTCCGGGGGATCGCCGATCAGAAGAAAACCCCGGTTATCACATTTTGCCGGGACCGAGCCAGCAACCAGCGATGCATCGCTTAGATCATCATTGGGAACCAATGTTCCAAGATTGGCGGTTGCAGGAGCAGATGAATTGATATCGCCATTGATCGGGTTGGTGCACAGCAGTGCGCTATCCTTGCGGGGCTCGCCATTGAAGCCGATTGTCGTGTCATATACTTTGACAATCCGCTTGTAATCAGCGGGCTCCGCAAAGCTCTGCCAGCTCAATATACAGCGCGTCTGGTCGGGACCTTCGCAGATATCGAGACCCATTTCCGGTATATCGGTATCCGCCGACACCGGCCAGCCCACAACATAGGCGGCGACAATGCGATTGGCGAGCGGCGTTCCGGCGACCCGGTCCTTGAGCAAATTGGTCAGATGCAGGCTCCCCTGGCTGTGCCCCGCCAATATGATCGGCTGATCACTAGGGATTTCCGCAACAAAATAGTCGAACGCCGCCAACACGTCCTGATAGGCTGCATCCAGTGCTTGCTGGCCTTCGGGCTTTGTGGTGAGAAACGCGCCCAGAGTCGCCTGTCGATAGCGCGGCGCCCAGACTTCCCCGATTGCGTTGAAGGCACTTGCCTGACCGCGCAGAAAAATCCTCGCACGGGCTTGCGATTCCTTGTCGTTCAGCGGAGCATTCCAGCGGTCTTTCGTCAGAAAGGACGTAGGGTGAATGAAAAAGACCGCGGCTTTATTGCTATCCGGGAACACTTCGTCCGTGTCCTCATAGCCTGTTGGCAACCACAGGGCAGGGTTGCCCTTCACCAGTTCGGGACGCGCCAGCCACATACCGGTGTCGGCATAGACATTGTTTTCAAGCACTTCTTGCGCGGTAAACTCGGTGTCCGGCACGAAGGCCACTTCCATAAGCTCTTCGCCATAGACCTGAAAAACAAACGCGCCGGCCAGCACCAATATGACCATGCCTGCGACAAAATAGAGAAATTTACGGGCCAAAATATACTCCAACCAATATGATGCCGCCTCAATCCGCTTGAAGCCGCTTCGCGCCAGTGCTAGCGGCGCTCGGTACACAATATATATCCGCATTACCCGAAAAAAGATGAACTGAAAAAGAATGAGTCATGTCAATCGATAAGGAAACCGTCAAAAAGATCGCCAGCCTCTCGAGGATCGCGATTACCGAAGCCGAAGCAGATGCCTTCGTGCCCGAACTCAACCAGATATTGGGTTGGGTCGAGCAACTGGGCGAAGTGGATTGTTCAAAGGTAGAGCCGATGACGGCGGTGATCCCGAACAAATTGCGGCTGCGCGAGGATGTCGTCACTGATGGCAAAATCAGCGACAAGATATTGGCCAACGCGCCAATTGCCGAACATGGCTTTTTTGCAGTTCCCAAGGTGATTGAATAATGACCGCAATATTTGAATTGGGTATCGCAGATATCCGCAGCGGGATCGTCGGCGGCGAATTCACTGCAAAGGAAGTCGCAGAGACTTTCATCGCCCGGGTCAGTGCAGCCAAGCCATTGAATGCATTTCTGGTGGAAACGCCGGAACATGCTCTGGCGGCGGCAGAAGCAACCGACAAGGCCAAGGCGGCCGGTGAAACCCTCGGCAAGATGGCCGGTGTTCCGATCGGCATGAAAGACCTGTTCTGCACCGAAGGTGTAGCGACCACGGCGGCCAGCCTAATATTGGAAGGCTTTGTTCCACAATATGAATCGACCGTTTCGGCCAATCTGTTCAAGGCCGGCGCCGGCATGCTCGGCAAGCTCAACATGGACCAGTTCGCCATGGGCTCGTCCAACGAGACCAGCGCGTTCGGCAACGTCATCTCGCCATGGCGGCGCAATGACGGCGGCAACAGCGATCTGACCCCGGGCGGCTCTTCCGGCGGAAGCGCGACGGTGGTTTCCGGACGCATCGCTCCGGCGGCAACCGGCACCGATACCGGCGGATCGATTCGCCAGCCAGCCGCTTTCACCGGCATTACCGGTTTCAAGCCGACTTATGGCCGCTGCTCGCGCTGGGGCACGATTGCCTTTGCCAGTTCGCTCGATCAGGCAGGCCCGATGGCCCATGATGTCCGCGATTGCGCGATCATGCTCGGATCGATGGCCGGTTTTGACGCCAAGGATTCGAC
>NZ_JBALUT010000098.1:0-7228 GCF_036963705.1 Parasphingorhabdus sp.
ATCACAGGATAGCCGATTTCGCCGGAGATTTTTACCGCATGCTCGGTGTCGTCAATCTCGCCAATATGACCGGGAACGACGCTGACCCCTGCCTTCTCGGCCAGTTTCTTAGACTCGATCTTGTCGCCCATCGCTGCGATCGCGTTGATCGGCGGGCCGATGAAGGCAATGTCATTGTCAGCCAGTTGCTGGGCAAAGCTGGTCCGTTCCGACAGAAAGCCGTAGCCGGGATGCACCGCTTCGGCTCCGGTTTCCTTGCAGGCCGCAATAATCTTGTCCGCAAGCAGATAGGATTCACCGGCAGGCGATGGACCGATGTGCACGGCTTCATCCGCCATTTTGACATGTGGCGAGCGCGCGTCGGCGTCGGAATAGACGGCGACCGTCTTGATCCCCATTTTCTGGGCAGTGCGGATGACACGGCAAGCGATTTCGCCACGGTTTGCGATCAGGATTTTTTTAAACATGGTTTATTCAGCTGCCTCTAGTTGAACATCTCGCTGCTCTGCTTCCATTGGAACCAGGCCGAGCTTTGCAAACAAAGTTTCATCCGCATCATCACCGGCATTGCCGGTGGTCAGCAATTTGTCGCCGGTGAAGATGCTGTTGGCACCGGCAAGGAAGCACAAAGCCTGCGTGCTTTCGCTCATGCTCTCGCGGCCAGCGGACAGGCGGACCATCGAGGCGGGCATGGTTATCCGTGCCACCGCGATCGTGCGGACAAATTCGATGTCGTCGATTTTCGCCAGCGGCGTATCGGCGAGCATATCGCCGAGCACTGTGCCTTTGACAGGAACCAGCGCGTTCACCGGAACGCTTTCCGGATGCCGTGGCAAGGTCGCCAGAGCGTGGACAAAGCCGACCCGGTCTGCGCGGGTCTCGCCCATGCCGACGATGCCGCCGGAACAGACGTTGATGCCGCTGTTGCGGACATTTTCGAGCGTTTCGAGACGGTCGCCAAAGGTGCGCGTGGTGATCACCTTCTCATAATGTTCCGGCGAGGTATCGATATTGTGATTATAATAATCGAGGCCCGCTTCGGACAGCATCTCTGACTGTTCCTTGGTCAGCATGCCCAAAGTCATGCAGGTTTCCATGCCCATCTGGCGGACGCCCTGCACCATTTCGATGATCGCCGGCATGTCGCGGTCCTTGGGGTTGCGCCAGGCAGCGCCCATGCAGAAGCGCGAAGAGCCGCGATCCTTCGCCTGCGCTGCCGATTGCAGCACGGTGCGAACGTCGAGCAGCTTCTCAGCCTTTAAACCGGACTTTGCGCCAGCGGACTGGTTGCAATAGCCGCAATCTTCCGGGCAGCCGCCGGTTTTGATCGAGAGCAGAGTCGATAGCTGGACCTGGCCCGGGGTGTGGTTAGCGCGGTGGACGGTGGCGGCCTGGAATACCAGATCGTCAAACGGAAGATCGAACAAGGCCGCTATTTCCTCGCGGGTCCAGTCGTTGCGAACGTCAGTTTCTTCGGCTTCTGTCACGATAGTCATTCGGCAATTTCCTCTTCGGGGGGCATATTATGGCCCAGCAATCTCAAAATATCGGCCGCACATTCCACAATATTGCTGCCCGGTCCATAGATTCCGACAACACCGGATTTCCGCAGGAATTCATAATCCTTGGCAGGGATAACGCCGCCAGCAAAAATCTTGATATCGCTGCGTCCCGACTCTCTCAGCAGGTTGATCAGTTCGGGGATCAGCGTCTTGTGGCCCGCCGCAAGGCTGGACGCGCCAACGGCGTCGACATTCTCGGACAAAGCCAGATCGCGCGTTTCTCCCGGAGTCTGGAACAACGGTCCGGAAATCACGTCAAAGCCCATATCGGCGAAAGCGCTGGATACGACATTGGCACCGCGATCATGGCCGTCCTGCCCCATTTTCGCGACCAATATCTTCGGCTTGCGGCCAAGCCGTTGCGAAACCGCGTCGACGCCCTCGACCACCATCGCATAGCGGGCATTGCCTTCATAAGCCTTGCCGTAAATGCCTTTGACCGGGGTTGGTCGGGTTTCGTAGCGGCCGAAAACCGCTTCCATAGCGTCAGATATTTCACCGAGCGAAGCCCGTTTGCGGGCAGCATCGACAGCGAGCGCCAACACATTGCCGTCGGCCCTTGCGCCAGCGGTCAGCGCCTTGAGCGCAGCCTGACAGGCCGCTTCGTCGCGCTCGGCGCGCATTTTCTCGAGCCGGGCAATTTGGCCCTCGCGGACCTTGGCATTGTCGATGTCGAGCGTTTCCATCGCAGCTTCTTCGGCCAGGCGATATTTGTTCACGCCGACGATCACGGCCTCGCCCTTATCCACGGCGGCCTGACGACCGGCAGCGGCTTCCTCGATCATCGCCTTGGGCCAGCCATCGGCAACCGCCTTGGCCATGCCACCTTCGGCGTTGACCCGCTCTATAATCTCCCAGGCCTTTTCGACCAGTTCGTCGGTCAGGGCCTCGACATAATAGCTGCCGCCCAGCGGATCGACGACCTTGGTAATTCCCGCCTCTTCCTGCAACACGATCTGGGTGTTGCGGGCAATCCGCGCAGAGAAATCGGTCGGCAACGCGATCGCTTCATCGAGCGCGTTGGTATGGAGCGACTGGGTCCCGCCCAGCGTCGCAGCCATCGCCTCGATCGTCGTACGGATCACATTATTATACGGGTCCTGCTCGGTCAGCGACACTCCGGAGGTCTGGCAGTGGGTGCGCAGCATTTTGGAACGCTCTTCTTTCGCGCCCAGCTCGTCCATCACCCGATACCAGAGCGTCCGCGCAGCGCGCAGCTTGGCGATCTCCATGAAGAAGTTCATGCCTATGCCAAAGAAAAAGCTCAAACGTCCTGCAAAAGCGTCAATATCCAGGCCGGTTTCCATCGCCGACTTGGCATATTCCTTACCGTCAGCGATGGTGAAGGCGAGTTCCTGGACAGCCGTCGCGCCCGCTTCGTGCATATGATAGCCGGAGATCGAGATGCTGTTGAATTTCGGCATATGTTCAGACGTATAGGTGATGATGTCGGAAATGATCCGCATGCTCGGCGCTGGCGGATAGATGTATGTATTGCGGACCATGAACTCTTTAAGAATGTCGTTCTGGATCGTGCCGGAGAGCTTCTCCTGCGAAACCCCCTGCTCTTCCGCCGCGACGATATAGAAAGCCAGACACGGGATCACCGCGCCGTTCATCGTCATCGATACCGACATTTCGTCGAGCGGAATCTGGTCGAAGAGGATTTTCATATCCTCGATACTGTCGATCGCCACGCCGGCCTTGCCGACATCTCCGACCACTCGCGGATGATCGCTGTCATAACCACGATGGGTTGCAAGATCGAAGGCTACCGAGAGCCCCTTCTGCCCCGCTGCCAGATTGCGACGATAGAAAGCGTTGGATTCTTCAGCAGTCGAAAAGCCAGCATATTGGCGGATTGTCCACGGACGACCGGCGTACATTGACGCCTTGACGCCACGGGTGAACGGACCAAAGCCGGGCAGTCCCGGATCGGTCGCGTCTTCTGCAGTATATAACGGCTTGACGGCAATGCCTTCAGGGGTTTGCCAGGTCAGATCGCGGCCCTTGACCTCTTTGTCGGCTAAGGCTTTCCAGTCATCGAGAGTCTTTTTTGTCATATCTTCGTCTTTCACGCCGTGGCGCTTGGCCGCTCAGAAACGCGCGCATGCCAGTCTAGCAAATGCACGTGCGTTTCGGGAATATTTATGCCGACGAATTCCGCAAAATCCACCGTGCAGAGCAAGATAATGTCGGCCGCACTGAACTGCGAGCCGGCCAGAAACTCCCGATCGGCCAGCGCGTCGTTGCACATCGAAAATCCATCGACAGCGCGGGCGCGATTGCTTTCCCCATATTCGGGGAATCGCTTGATCGGCAGCTTTGCCGTATAAGGATGCGCGTGCACCCAAAGCTTGCCGACCGGCTCCATCACCAGCATTTCCACGCGGCGCAACCACATTTCGATCGCGCCGATTTCTTCCGGGCTATCGCCGAACAGCGGGTTCTCGGGATGCAGGGCTTCCAGATAGCGACAGATCGCCACGCTTTCGCTGATCACTGTTCCATCGTCCAGCTTCAACGCAGGCGTCTGGCCGCGCGAATTGATCTTCAGAAACTCTGTAGATTTCTGTTCCCCTGCCATGATCGAGATATTTTCGATCGGCAGATCTATCCCCTTCTCGGCGGCAAAAATGCGGACCCGGCGAGGATTTGGTGCAGGATTGGCGCTATCGTAGAAAATCACTGGCCTTTAAATTCCGGTTTGCGTTTCTGGAGGAAGGAAATTCCGCCTTCCCTCGCATCGGCACTGTCACCGGCAATCCGCTGATTTTCAGCCTCTGTCCGCAAAGCGGAAGCATAATCTGCCTCCAGCGCTGCGGCCAGTCCCTGGCGCATCAGTCCCAGCGAAACGGTCGGGCCATTGGCTAGGCGAGCCGCCAGTGTGCGGGCTTCCTCGATCAACATATCATCCTCGACACATTTATAGATCAACCCCCAGTCAGCGGCTTTTTCGCCGGGAATTTTCTCTCCCAGCATCATCATTTCTGTCGCCCGCGCCTTGCCGACAAGACGAGTCAGCATCCACGACGCTCCGCCATCCGGCACCAGGCCGATGTTTACGAAAGCCTGAAGGAAGTAAGCTGACTTGCCCGCGATGGCAAAGTCGCTGGCCAGAGCGAGACTGCATCCGACACCGGCTGCGGGGCCATTGACCGCAGTAATCACTGGCACCTCCAGCTTGGCCAGCTTCATCATCAGCGGATTATAGGAACGGGTCAGCGCGCGGTGGGCGCCCTGCCCGCCGGAAATGGATGCGCCGGCACCTCGCGCGGCAAGATCGGCGCCTGAACAAAAGGCTCTTCCTTCACCGGTGATCAGCACGCAACGTGCACCATCCAGCTGGTCCAGAGCGTCGCCAATCTCGTCCGCCATTTGCGGTGCCATGGCGTTCAAACGCTCGGGCCGGTTCAGCGTGATGGTGGCAATATTGTCTGCAATATCCAGCTTGATCGTTTCATAGGTCATTTGATTTCATCTCCATTTATCCGTTGGTCCTGAGCTTGTCGAAGGATGCTTGTCCACGACAGCTAGGGTTTGACAGGTTTACCCCTGACGACATTTGTTCAATGCCCTTTTGGCGTTTCCATAATTTCGGTCAGCATCCCGCCCATATCCTTGGGGTGGACGAAAAAGATCAGCGTCCCGTGCGCGCCGATCCGCGGTTCGCCGAGGACACGTTTGCCCATTGCTTCGAACTCCGCCTTGGCGGCATGAATGTCCGGCACCTCGAAACAGATATGATGCTGGCCACCTAGCGGGTTTTTGGTGAGGAAGCCGAATATCGGACTGTCTTCGCCGAGCGGCTCGATCAGTTCGATCTGGGTGCCGTTGGTTGGACCCTCGGCTGGCGTGTCGACAAAACAGACTTTCACGCCTTGTGCGGGCAGATCAAACGACTCGCCAATCGAAGTGGCGCCCATGACGTCACGCCAATGGGAAATGCTGTCGGGAATGGATGGCGTCACGACGCCGATATGGTTGAGGCGGCCAAGTTTCATTTAATGTCCCTCTCCGTGCGGAATGAATTTATGTACCAGCGGCGCTATTCCCGCGCCCACAAGAACGCCCAATATGCCCGACAAGAGCGCAAAGGCGATACCACCGACCATCAGCTTGGCCGAGGCCGGGAACAGGCCCAGCAAAGGATGCGACAGCCAGTCGATCAGATGTTCGGGACCATGCCAGCCAATGGCTGCAATATTATGCACCAGCAATCCGCCACCGACCCAGGCCATGGCCAAAGTCCCGATGATCGACAAGGCGGCGAGCAGTTTCGGCATCAACCGGACAAGACTGCAGCCAAAGGACCGCAAGGCGCCCTCGTTATTTTGTGCGATATGCAGGCCAATATCGTCCATCTTCACAATCAGCGCGACTGCGCCATAGACCGCCACGGTAATCGCTATGCCGATGATCGCGAGGATGATTGCCTGTTCCCACCAGACCTGGTCGGTCAGTTCGGACAGGGCAATCGCCATGATCTCGCCGGACAGGATCAGGTCGGTGCGGATCGCGCCCGAGACCATCTCCTTCTCGCGCCCCGGCCCCTCGATAATCGCGGGCTGCTCATGCTTGGTGGATTCGTCGACGTGGAAAAATTCCAGCACCTTCTCGGCCGCTTCGTAACAGAGGAACAAGCCGCCGAAAATGAGGATGATCGGTATCAAAAAGGGCGCAAATTGTCCCAAAAGGACCGCTGCGGGTAATAAAAAGACCAGCTTGTTCTTGAACGATCCCTTGGTGATTTTCCAGATCATCGGCAATTCGCGCGATGGATCGAAACCGGTTACATAGGTCGGCGTAACCGCCGCATCGTCGATCACCACGCCTGCGGATTTCGTGCCGGCGCGCGCCGCAGCGGCGCCGATATCGTCAACCGACGCGGCAGCAACTTTCGCAATGGCTGCGACGTCGTCGAGAAGGGCTACTAGTCCTGTTGGCATGATGCCTCCGTATAAAGTTCACGAATGCAGAGCGAGTGTGACATCTTATTTTGCTTTGAGATCGAAAGCATCACAACGGGATATTGTCATGCTTCTTCCACGGGTTCTCCAACTGCTTGTTGCGCAGTTTCCGTAACCCCAGAGCCACCCGACGCCGAGTTGCATGCGGCTTGATTACTTCATCGATAAAGCCCTTTTGCGCCGCAATAAACGGGTTGGCGAAGCGGGCTTCATATTCCGCGGTATGCTCGGCGATTTCTTCCGGCGTCTTGCCGCGGAAGATGATTTCGACCGCGCCTTTTGCGCCCATCACGGCGATTTCCGCGGTCGGCCAGGCATAGTTGAGATCGCCGCGCAGATGTTTGGAGGCCATCACGTCATAAGCGCCACCATAGGCTTTGCGGGTGATTATGGTGATTTTCGGGACTGTTGCTTCGGCATAAGCGAAAAGCAGCTTTGCACCATGCTTGATGATGCCGTTATGCTCCTGGCTGGTGCCGGGCAGGAAACCGGGAACGTCGACCAGAGTAATGATCGGAATGTTGAATGCATCGCAATAGCGGACAAAGCGCGCCGCTTTCTTGGACGCATTGATATCGAGGCATCCGGCGAGCACCATCGGCTGGTTGGCGACGACACCGACGGTGGAGCCTTCCATCCGGCCAAAGCCGCAGATGATATTGCCGGCATGGGCCGGCTGGACTTCGAAGAAATCGC
>NZ_JBALUT010000099.1:0-7076 GCF_036963705.1 Parasphingorhabdus sp.
AGTGCAGCGCGTCTACCAATTCCACCACAGGGGCTCTTTGGCTGCGTCAATCGACGATCAGCGAAATCGAGGCTCTGTTAGCGAAGAGGCCATGCGCTGGCAACGGCTTTTTCGGGTGAAAGCGCAAGCATCGGAAAATCAGTATGCCAAGCCACCACTCGCGGTCTGATAAAGCCATAGCGGGAAGGCAGCTAACGCCATCAGGCTACCGAGCGGCAGGATGCTGTCCGCTGCAACATTTTCACCGCGTAATCTCCATGAAACCGCCACAAGGATACCCGCCAGACTGGCACCCAGCATGACCAGTGGCAGCGCCGACCAGCCCAGCCAGCAGCCGATCGCGCCCAGCATTCTCGGATCACCGCCGCCAAGGCCTTCTCGTCCCCGGACCATTTTATATATCCTCGCTACAACGGTCAGCGAGACAAATCCTGCCAGCCCGCCGACAAGTCGATCATATATTGGTGGAGGCACCAGCAAAAAACACGCCAGAAGCCCCGAAATCGCAAGCATCGCGGTCAACCGGTCCGGCAACCAGTGGTGCTTTACGTCGAGAGCGGCGAGTGCAAGTAAAAGCCAACCGAAAACCGCGCCCGCCAACCCTGTTGCGCTCGGTGCAGCGGACAGGGCAAGGCCGCCAATCAACCCGGCCGCCAGCTCTATCGCGATATGGTCTTTGGCAATGGGCGCACCACATTGCCGGCATTTGCCCGATTGGAGAAGGAAGCTGACCAAGGGGATCAGCTCCCAGACTTGCAACAGGTGCCCGCAATCGTCGCAAGAAGAACGACCGGCGATGACCGAACGGCCTTCGGGCCATCTGACGATTAGAGTAGCGAGAAAGCTCCCGATGATCAGGCCCAGAAGGATACCGGCTATCGGCAAGAGAAAAGCGGGCAACAAGCGCTCCAATGAAGATTTCAGCTTTCGATTGCCACGACCGGCCCTGCTATTCAATGGCGCAATTGAAAAAGCCGGATGCCGCGCCTATGTGCTTGTCAAGATTCGCGTACGCTCGGAGCTGCGCAACAGACACAGAAAGGCCAATCCATGTCCAATTCCGATCCGATCGTCATACTCTCTTATGCCCGCACACCAATGGGTGGCATGCAAGGCGCGTTAGGCGAAGTCAGCGCCGCTGATCTCGGTGCTGTCGCAGTGAAAGCCGCCGTCGAACGCGCTGGAGTTTCCGGTGGAGATGTCGAACGTATCTATATGGGCAACGTCCTGTCCGCCGGCCAAGGCCAGGCCCCTGCCCGTCAGGCAGCGATTTTTGCCGGCTTGCCGCAATCGGTCGAGGCAACCACGGTCAATAAAATGTGCGGGTCCGGTATGCAGGCTGCGATCATGGGCGCCGAAGCCCTCGCGGCGGGTTCGATCGACATCATCGTTACCGGCGGCATGGAAAGCATGACCAATGCGCCTTATTTGCTGCCCAAGATGCGCAGCGGCGCGCGGCTCGGTCACGCCGAAGCCAAGGATCATATGTTTCTCGATGGCCTGGAAGATGCCTATGAACCCGGACGGGCTATGGGCAGCTTTGCCGAAGAAACCGTCGGCGAATATCAGCTAACCCGTGAAGCCCAGGACGAATATTCGATCGAGTCCCTCGCCCGCGCCAAGGCCGCAGTCGAAGGCGACGCCTTTGATGACGAAGTCGTCGCCGTGGAAGTCAAAACCCGCAAGGGGAACGTCACGGTCGATAAGGACGAACAGCCGCTCAAGGGCAATCCGGACAAAATCCCACAGCTCCGCGCTGCCTTCGCCAAAGATGGGACGATCACCGCGGCAAACGCTTCCTCCATTTCCGACGGCGCGGCCGCCATGGTCCTTACCCGGGCCAGCGTTGCAGATGCAAAGGGTCTGAAACCAGTTGCACGGATTGTGGCCCATGCCGCCCATGCCCACGCTCCCTCCAAATTTACAACCGCGCCGGTTAGCGCGATCAAGAAACTGCTCGACAAGGCTGGATGGTCGGTTGCCGATGTCGACCTCTGGGAAGTCAACGAAGCCTTCGCTTGCGTCGCCATGTTCGCGATGCAGGATCTGGGCATCAGCCGCGACAAGTTGAACGTCAATGGCGGAGCAACTGCGTTGGGCCACCCGATCGGCGCCAGCGGCGCGCGAATCATGGTGACCTTGATAGCGGCATTGAAAAAGCGCGGTCTGAAAAAAGGCGTCGCCGCATTGTGCATCGGCGGCGGCGAAGCGACAGCGGTAGCGCTGGAACTGATCGACTGATCTATTTCAGCGGTTCATCGCCCCAGACGTCGGTGATATTTATATAACCCTGACGACCGGTGACATCGAACAGACACCAGCTTTTTTCGCACAAGGTCAGGCTGCCAACCACACCGGGTTCGGCCAGCCAGATTACCTTGGCATTGGCATCTGGTAATGCGCGCATCGCGACCGGCTTTCCGCTGGTCGCGAGCACCAGGCCCGATCTTGATGCGCTGAGCAGACGCGCGTGCATCCAGCCTTGCGTACCTTCATGATCTTCGACTTTCCGCCATGATTTGTAGCGGGCAAGCACTTTCACCGGCAGCTTCTCGCGCTTGTAGATCCACATGGTGGGATATTCCGTGCTCGGTCCCGTTCGCATCCGCGCTTCCGGTTCGTCGATCGAAGCCCAATAAGGTGGTTCTTGCTGAGCTGCAGCGGGTGCAGAAAGAGATAGGCCCGAAGCCGCAACAAGAATGAAAGCCAGAATACGCATGATGATAGGTTACTCATTCCCCGATTGGTCCCTGCATAGCCCGAAACCAAGGTCCGCTTCAAGCGCCGCCTGCTTGACCTGTAGCAAAATTAGGGCATAGCGATTGCCTATGCCAGACTCATCACGCCCAGCTAATCCCCGTGTCATCATCACTCGCGAATTGGCGGATGCCAATCAGGATCGCATGTGCGAACTGTTTGATGCCGTGCCCAATCGCGCAGACACGCCTTTTTCCCGCGACGACCTGATTGCCGCGATGGCCGATTGCGATGTGTTGGTCCCCACCGTGACCGACCATATCGATGCGGAAATGATTGCGAATGCACCCGACCGGTTGCGCATGATTGCCAGTTTTGGCGCCGGAGTCGATCATATTGACCTCGCAGCCGCGCGGGCAAAGAAGATCATCGTCACGAATACGCCGGGGGTGTTCACCGAAGACACTGCGGACATGACCATGGCGCTGATATTATCGGTGCCGCGCCGTCTGTCCGAGGGTCAGAAGCTGATGCGTTCGGGCCAATGGGAGGGCTGGAAACCATCCGGCATGCTCGGCCATTGCATCGGCGGCAAGAAGCTGGGCATCATCGGCATGGGCCGTATCGGCCAGGCCGTTGCCCGCCGTGCATCCGGGTTTGGCATGTCGATCGTCTATCATAATCGCCGGCAACTCCCGCCAGCTGTAGAAGAATCGCTGCGCGCCAGTTTCGTCGCCGATCTCGAGGATCTGATCCGCGAATGCGACATCATCTCGCTCCACTGCCCGCATACGGCGGAAACTCATGAAATGATCAACGCCGAGCGGATCGGTCAGATGAAGCCCTCCACATATCTGATCAACACTGCGCGTGGTGATCTTATCGATGAGGACGCGTTGATCAAAGCACTGGAAAACGAAAAAATCGGTGGTGCCGGACTTGATGTCTATCAGAGGGAACCGGATGTCGATCCGCGTTTTCTGCAACTGAAAAATACCGTGCTGCTTCCCCATATGGGCAGCGCAACATTCGAGGGCCGAGAGGCATCGGGTGAACGGGTGATTACCAATATCCGCGTCTGGGCCGACGGCCACCGTCCACCGGATCAGGTGTTGGACGGCTGGGTTTAAGCTTTCCGTTGAGTCCCTTACAGGTCTCGACTAGGACTTTTGTACAATTCTGATTCGCAACAGCGAGCGGGCGTAAAAAGATTATGGCGACGGGGAATATCATGAAATATCTGGTTAAATCGTTGGGTGTTTTACTGGCGGCCGGTTGGGCTGCTTCCCCGCTTTACGCACAGCAAGCTATCGATCCTGCCACCACCGATGTCGCCAATAGCGGCGACACCGCCTGGATATTGACTTCCAGCGCTCTGGTCCTGTTCATGACCCTCCCAGGTCTGGCGCTATTTTATGGCGGCCTTGTTCGTTCCAAGAATTTCCTCTCGGTGCTGATCCAGTGCATGGCGGTAGCGGGAATCTGCTCCGTTCTTTGGATTGTCGTCGGTTACACGCTGGCTTTCGGTCAGGTAACCAACGGGTTTCTGGGTAACGGCCTCAACTGGATGTTCGGAAATCTCGGGAATGTCCGGGAAGGCACAGCGATCCCTGAATCCACCTTTGCCCTGTTCCAGATGACCTTTGCGGTGATCACCCCTGCGCTGATGATCGGCGCGTGGGTTGAGCGCGCCCGCTTCGGCTGGGTGGTCGCCTTTTCAGCACTCTGGCTGCTCGTCGTATACGCTCCGGTGACCCACTGGATATGGGGTGGCGGATGGCTCAGCAATCTTGGCGTGCTCGACTTTGCTGGTGGTATCGTTGTGCACACTACAGCAGGCGTTTCCGCTTTGGTTGTCGCGATCATGCTCGGCAAGCGCATGGGATGGCCCAGAACCTTGATGTTGCCGCACAGCCCTGCCCTGACGGTTGCTGGCGCTGCGATGCTCTGGGTCGGCTGGTTCGGCTTTAATGGCGGTTCCGCTTTAACCGCGACCGACGATGCATCGGCTGCAATCATCAACACCCATATAGCCGCATCCACTGCCGCTCTGGTCTGGATATTGATTGAGAAATTCAAAGTTGGGAAGCCAACTGCGGTTGGCGTCGCTACCGGAGCGATTGCAGGCTTGGCGACGATCACCCCTGCAGCCGGCTATGTCGGCCCAGGCGCGTCGATCATCATCGGCGTTGTGGCTTCAATCGTTTGCTTCATGGCAGTCGGCTTAGTGAAAAACGGTTTCAAGATCGACGATAGCCTCGATGTTTTCGCGGTCCACGGCGTCGGCGGAATCCTTGGTAGCCTAATGCTTGCGCTGTTCATCTCGGAGAGTTTTGGCGGGATCGGATACGGCGAAGGCATGGCTTTTGGCAGCCAGTTTGTTGCCCAGCTCATCGGTGTCGGCGCGGTCGCCATCTGGTCAGCGGTTGCCACGGCGATCCTCGGCTTTGGTATCAGCTTCATTCTACCGATGCGGGTCAGCGAAGACGACGAACGCGATGGTCTGGATATTTCCAACCATGGCGAACGGGCGTGGGATCTGGATTGAGGGAAACGCTCCTTCTCCCTCAAGGGAGAAAGACTATCGCTGCTAACTGAGCTAGCCGATCAAACCCAAATGCAAAAACTGGTTGAATTCGGTAGGCTCATAGTCACCGAACCGCTCGCCGTTGGTGAAACCCCGTTTGCGATAGAGGCCTAGCGCAGCTTCGAATTCCGAACCGGAGCCCGTTTCCAGACTCAATCGCAGATAGCCCCGTTTCCGCGCCTCCGAGATTATATGATCGAGAATGGCCAGACCTGCGCCTTTGCGCAGATGGGACGGATCGGTGCGCATCGATTTAATCTCGCCTTGGCCATCGGAAAGATGCTTGAGCGCACCGACGCCCAGCAATTGGCCCTGATCCCAGGCCGTCCAAACCGACATATCGGGAGTCCGCAATCCGCTCAGATCGAGCGCGTAAACGCTTTCCGGGGGCGAGTTTTCCTGCATCCCGACGAGATGCGCAGCCAGCAAGTCCTGAACCTGCTGGCCGCTTAAATCATCGAGTCGGATTTCCAATTTAGTCGCCGGTGAGGATGCGATCCACCAGCTGCTGCACCGTCGGGACAAAGCCGTTGGAGTAGAATGGATCGGTACCAAAATTAAAAGCGCCATGGCCAGCAAACATCAGATGTTCCTCGACCGGTGCGCCATGGACGATTTCCTGCAGACTTTTCTGGATGCAGAAACTGCGCGGATCGGCAAGCCGTCCGGTGCTCCAATTATCATGGTCTTTCCAGGCCGAGAAACCGCAATGCGACAGGCAGCCCATGCAGTCCGCCTGATCCTTGCGGATCATCTTCGACTCTTCGGGCGTAGCAAATATCAGCGTGTTGTCAGGCGTTTTCATCGCCATGGTAAAGCCGAGGCCATCCCATTCACGCGCACGAAGCAGATCGTTGCGGGTCACCCAGAAATTCTTGCCCTTGATGCCGACGTCGAGCTGGTGGGTATGTTCACCTGCTTTCTCCGTCGAATAAGGGATCTGGCGTTCCGACCGGGATTCCAGGCTGCGCAGAAATTCGTTGCGAACGGCTGAACTGTAAAAACCGGTCGGTGAGAATTTATGCAGGAGAATATCCCCTTCCTTGATCTTGGTAAGCTCGCTCTTCCAGCTTTGCGGAATCGGGCTTTCTCTCGTAAGCAAAGGCCGGGTGCCGAACTGGAATGCAATCTGACCCAGCTCTTCGCTGTCGATCCAGTTTTCCCAGTCGCGCAAATGCCAGACGCCGCCAGCCATGATGATCGGCACGCTGTCGGAGATACCTTCAGCGCGCATTGTCTCGCGCAGGTCCTTGACCCGTGGATAGGGATCTTCCGGTTTCCTGGGATCCTCTGCATTGGACAGGCCGTTATGACCGCCCGCCAGCCACGGATCCTCGTAGACCACCGCTGCCATCAGATCAGGAACCTTCTTATAGGCCCGCTTCCACAGCGCCCGGAAAGCGCGGGCGGAGCTGATGATCGGCAGATAATTTACGTTATATTGCTGGGCAATTTCGGACAGTTTGTAGGGCATGCCTGCGCCGCAGGTTACGCCGGCGATCATGCCTTTGGTCTGTTCGAGCACGCCTTCCAATACTTGTTGAGCGCCGCCCATTTCCCAAAGCACATTGATATTGATCGCGCCCTTGCCGTTGGAAATTTCATAGGCCTGTTTGACTTGCGTGACCGCGCCGTCGATCGCATATTGGACCAGTTCCTGATGGCGCTCCTCGCGCTTGCGACCGTGATAGATTTGCGGGATGACATTGCCATGTTCGTCATAGCTGTCCGCGTTGACCGCGGACACTGTGCCGATACCGCCGGCAGCCGCCCAGGCTCCCGAACTAGCGTG
>NZ_JBALUT010000100.1:0-7068 GCF_036963705.1 Parasphingorhabdus sp.
AACCGTGGCGCAGCATCGTGCCCATGATATACATTTGCGCGTGCACCGCGCCGCCGTTGCAGCCTTGGGCCTGGATTTCCTCGAGGATTGCTGCGGCTGCCGAAATCGGTAATCCGGCACCGCCAAATTCTTCCGGGATCAGGGCTGCCAGATAACCGGCCTCGCCCAGAGCGGCTACAAAGTCGCTCGGATATTCACGTGCCTTGTCGCGTGCGCGCCAATATTCTCCCGGAAATTTCTGGCAAAGCTTGGCAACTTCCTCGCGGATAGGCGTATAATCCTGGATCAATTCTGCTTCTCCCAATGTCTATTTCATTGAAACGATCTCGGACGGAAGATCAACCGCCAATGCCGTGCAAAGTAGAATTGGCAACGCTTTTGTGGAACATCTCGGAGGGCCAATTGCGCTTTGTCGGCGGGAAAAGGGTGGCTGGCAGCACAAGCTATCATTGACTATCACGCTGCAAGATTGCAGCTATCGATTTCCTAGCATTTACCGACCTGTCTTTAGCCGATATGTATGAAGTTCGATAGTCCGACGGCTTGGATGGCCATGAAGCTTTGCATGAAATGAAGCAGTTTGTCTTGGTGGCGGTCGGACGTACAAGCCAAAATCATGATCAATCGGTCAAGAAAAGGAATTACAGAATATGAAAACCCGCGCTGCCGTAGCATTTGAAGCGAAAAAGCCGCTCGAGATTGTCGAGCTTGATCTGGAAGGCCCGAAGGCGGGCGAAGTGCTGGTCGAGATCATGGCTACTGGTATTTGTCATACCGACGCTTACACGCTCGACGGGCTGGACAGCGAAGGCAAGTTTCCGAGTGTTCTCGGCCATGAAGGCGCCGGTATCGTGCGCGAAGTCGGTGCCGGTGTTACCTCGGTGGCGCCCGACGATCATGTGATCCCGCTCTACACGCCGGAATGTCGCCAGTGTAAAAGCTGCCTGTCCGGCAAGACCAACCTGTGCACCGCGATTCGCGCGACTCAGGGGCAGGGGCTGATGCCCGATGGCACCAGCCGGATGTCCTACAAGGGCGAGGCCATCTATCATTATATGGGTTGCTCGACCTTCTCCAACTTCATCGTCCTGCCGGAAATTGCAGTTGCCAAAATCCGCACCGATGCGCCCTTCAACACCAGTTGCTATATTGGGTGCGGCGTCACCACGGGTGTCGGCGCGGTGGTCAACACGGCGAAGGTAGAGCCCGGCGCCAATGTCATCGTCTTTGGCCTCGGCGGCATCGGCCTGAACGTGCTCCAGGGCGCGCGGATGGTCGGCGCGGACAAGATTATCGGCGTGGACATCAATGACGATCGCGAAGAGTGGGGCAAACGGTTCGGCATGACCCATTTCGTCAACCCGAAAAAGATCAAAGGCGATATCGTCGAGCATCTGGTTGCTCTGACCGATGGCGGCGCGGATTATACATTTGACTGCACCGGCAATACCGACGTGATGCGCCAGGCGCTCGAAGCCTGCCATCGCGGCTGGGGTGAAAGCATCATCATCGGTGTGGCCGAAGCCGGCAAGGAAATCTCGACGCGACCATTCCAGCTGGTTACCGGGCGGGTCTGGAAAGGCACGGCATTCGGCGGCGCGCGCGGACGGACCGATGTTCCGAAAATCGTCGACTGGTATGTCAACGGCAAGATCGAAATCGATCCGATGATCACCCACACATTGACGCTGGAAGAGATCAACAAGGGCTTTGACCTGATGCACGCGGGTGAGAGCATCCGTAGCGTTGTGGTCTTTTGATGGAGACCGTCTCCACCAGTCGGAGTTTTGGTGGCATCCAGGGCGTCTATTCCCATGCCTCCACCGCGACCGGCACGGACATGAGCTTCGCGGTCTATGTGCCGGATCATGAAGAGGGCGCGAAACTGCCTGTGCTGTGGTTCCTGTCCGGCCTGACCTGCACCCACGCCAATGTTATGGAAAAGGGCGAATATCGTCAGCTGGCGAGTGAATTGGGACTGGTCGTGGTGGCCCCTGATACCTCGCCACGCGGCGAGGGCGTCCCCGATGATTCAAGCTATGATCTGGGGCAGGGCGCTGCCTTTTATGTCGATGCTACGGAAGAACCATGGGCCGATCATTTCCAGATGCGCAGCTATATAGAGCAGGAATTGCCAGCCCTGATCGCCGAACAATTTCCGGTCGATGTGAAACGGCAGGGAATATTCGGGCATAGCATGGGCGGCCATGGCGCGCTGACGATGGCACTCCGTAATCCGGAACGTTATAAATCTGCTTCGGCCTTTGCACCGATAGTCGCGCCATCCCAATGTCCGTGGGGCAAGAAGGCGTTGGGCCGCTACGTCGGAGAACATAAAGCCGCCTGGCGGGAATAT
Organism: Parasphingorhabdus sp.; assembly: GCF_036963705.1. Classification (GTDB taxonomy): domain Bacteria; phylum Pseudomonadota; class Alphaproteobacteria; order Sphingomonadales; family Sphingomonadaceae; genus Parasphingorhabdus. Next base: position 2,357 of record NZ_JBALUT010000100.1, read on the forward strand.
GATGCCTGCGCGTTGATCGAAGATGGTGCTCGCTTTCCCGAATTTCTCGTCGACCAGGGTGCGGCGGATAATTTTCTCGAGGAGCAGTTGAAACCGCAATTGCTGGTCGAGGCTTGCGAGAAAGCATCAATCCCGTTGACGTTGAATATCCATGATGGCTTCGACCATAGCTATTATTTCATCTCTACGTTCATGGACGATCATCTGCGCTGGCACGCCAAACGGCTGTGATGACGCGGACTTAGCGCAGACTTATATCATCAACGACCCGGCCAATATGTGCCCGGGATTGCGCTCGCGCGAATATGGCGTCCTCATCTCCTTAAACTTTCGGCTTTATTACCGTAACTCTACCAAGAGCTAGTCCGTCTTTGCGTGATCGTTTTTGCGTCGCGAGGCGCGCTCAGGTTGGCTGGTATAATCTCGAGTAAAAAGGCGGTGTATGTTGTTGCGGTTTCAAAATATCATTCTGGAGATGATAGCTACCGGCAAGTCGCTGGAAGTCACTGCGCAACGGCTATGTCGCGAAATCGAGCTTCTGCTGCCGGACGTTGCCTGTTCCGTGCTGCGGGTCGAACGCAACGGACAGCTCTATCCCCTTGCGGCGCCAAGCCTGCCCGAGATATTTTCGGAACTGGTCACAGGGGCGATGATTGGCCCCAACGTTGGTTCCTGCGGTAGCGCGGCCTATCTTGGTGAGGCGGTGGCCGTGACCGATATCGAAACCGATCCACGCTGGACTTTGTTCAAAACACATGTTCTTCCCGCCGGATTCAAGGCCTGTTGGTCGGTTCCGATTTTCAATGCAGAGGGCGAGGTTTTCGGTACATTTGCGCTTTATTTTAAACAAAACAGAATACAGAATGCGCTCGAACAGGAGCTTGTCAGTGCCTGTATCCATCTTTGCGCGATCGCGCTTGAGCAGCACGACCGCGTGTTGGAGCGCGAACGACGGGCATCGGTCGATGCGCTCACCAGCTTGCCGAATAGAGCGAGTTTTGACGCGGCACTGGGCCGGCTTTCCTGCGATGAGCCCGGGACCTGGGCTCTAATGGTGGTGGATGTCGATAATCTAAAGACCATCAACGACACGTTCGGTCATCAAGCCGGTGACGACCTGCTGCAATGCGTGGCCAGGCGAATAAAGGCATCCGTCCTGCCCGATCATGCCTTTCGGGTCGGTGGCGACGAATTCGCCGTGATCCTGCAGGAGACGGGCGCGGTTGCGGATCTGGACGGGACCGCGTCACATATCCTCGAAGCCATCGGAACGGTTGCGAGCTGTGGCGGGCACATGATCCAGCCCCGTGCGACTATTGGCGGCGCTGCGCTTTCGCCGGGCGATCGTGATGCCGAAACGGTTCACAAACATGCTGATTTCGCGCTCTATCACGCCAAGGAAACCGGGCGCGGCGGATTTGTCCGCTACTGGCCCGGGATTGGTACCGCAATCAAACAGCGGATCGAAGTGATACAGGATGTCGACAACGCGTTGAGGGAAGGGAGGATCGAGGCTTATTATCAGCCGGTGGTCGGGCTCGACACGCGCGAAATCGTTGGCATGGAAGCTCTTTGCCGCCTGCGGAAGCCGGAGGGGAATATAGTTTCCGCCGGAGCATTTCATCAGGCGACAACCGATGTGAATGTCGCCGCCAAGCTGACACAGGGCATGTTGGCTCTGGTCGCTGCCGATGTCCGGTCCTGGCTGGAGCGCGGCATCCCGTTCCAGCATGTGGGCATCAACATCTCTTCTGCCGACTTTCACAGTGGCACGCTCTACGACCGGATCGAAGCGGCTTTCGGGCGCCAGAATGTTCCGCTGAAACATGTCATTCTCGAAGTCACGGAATCGGTCTATCTCGGGCAGAATGACGAGATCGTCGCGGAGGAGATCCGGTCCCTGCGGTCACACGGGCTCCGGATTGCGCTGGATGATTTCGGGACAGGCTTCGCATCGCTCACCCATCTTCTGACCGTTCCGGTTGATGTCATAAAAATTGACAGATCCTTCGTAAAGCAGTTGCAGCTTGATGACCGCAGCAGTGCCATTATCGAAGGATTGCTCGGCATCGCTCGCAAGCTCGACATCCGGGTGATTGCAGAGGGGATCGAGACCGAAGACCAGGCATATTTGCTAAGCGAAATCGGTTGTCAGCTGGGCCAGGGCTATCTCTTCTCCCATGCGGTGCCGCCCGAAGCGGCGACCCAATTGCTGTTAAATCACGGGCAAAATGCTGCAGCCGGCCGACGCGGTCCGATCATTGCCCTTCCCGAACGGCCGATTACCGGCCGGACAATCCGCAAGCAAGCCGGCCCAGCAAAGAAAAGCGCCACCTCGGCGCGATAGGGATTCCTGCCGCGTCGCAACCGTTTCGCGCGCTTGTAGTCAGCATATATTCCACCCAATCCATGTGACGATTGCAATATGACGCGAGCCGCGCCAGTTTCGCAATGCGTGCACTTTGGCTGTAATGGCTTATAGGCTGGCCGCTTGTATCGGAGAAACCACCATGACATTGATTTCGAAGCCACCCCGGATCAGTAGCGCCGAACGGGAGCAGCGGCTCGACAAATTGCGTAGCGCCATGCCGGCAAACGGGCTCGATGCGGTGATCATCACCCCGGGTAGCAATATGCGCTATTATTTCGGCGAGGCTTTTTACGAAAGCGAACGCTTTGTCGGTGTCTTGATCATGGCTGACCGCAATATCTTCATCTGTCCCAAATTCGAGGAATCAGCGATCCGTGCCAAATTCGCGATGGCCTCGGAAATGGCATTCTGGGAAGAGCATGAAAGTCCCTTTGCGCTGATGGCGTCTGTGCTGACGGACCATGGAAGCAAGCGATGCGTGCTCGATCCGGAATGTTCCTATGGCCATGCCGCGCGCTTGTTCGAAGCATTGAACCAGCTTGAAAAACCGATCCTCTATGGCTCTGCCGCCCAGATCATTGCTCCGCTGCGCGCGATAAAGTCACAGGCTGAAATCGATCTGATGATCGCGGCCATGCAGTTGACGCTCTCCGTCCATCAGACCGTCTTCGAGTGGATCAGGCCGGGCATGAAAGCCAGCGCCGTGATCGCCGAAATCGATCGCCTGCACCGCGCCGGCGGAGCCGATGGCGGCAACAGTTTTTGCGCCGTCCAGTTCGGCGAAGCGACATCCCATCCGCACGGCGTGCCGGGCGACCCGGTGCTGCAGGAGGGCGAGCTGATCCTGATCGATACCGGTTGCACCATCGACGGCTATAATAGCGACATCACCCGCACTTATGCCCTGACCAAACTGGGCGGCGAGATCGAAAAATTGTGGCAGGTTGAAAAAGAAGCACAGCAAGCCGCCTTCGATCGCGCCGCCATCGGCACCCCCTGCGAAGCGGTCGACAAAGCCGCCCGCGATGTCCTGATCAGTCACGGTCTCGGTCCCGACTATGACCTGCCAGGCCTCCCCCACCGCACCGGCCACGGCATCGGTCTCGACATTCACGAAGGTCCCTATCTGGTGAAGGGCGATACAACGCCATTGGCGGCCGGCATGTGTTTTTCCAACGAACCGATGATCGTGGTACCCGGCGAATATGGTATCCGGCTGGAGGACCATTTCTATATGACGGCATCGGGGCCGGAGTGGTTTACCCAGCCGCAAGAGGATCTTTATCGGCCGTTTGGCTAGGTCAATTGTGACAGAGCGTTCCAATTGGTGCACTTCCACCTCAATATTGTGACCATAATCATAATTCCGCCCGACAAGAATCAGGAGACATCGTCATGACGATCGCCGTTACCGCCGTCACGGGTCATCTCGGAGCGGAAATCGCCAAGACTCTTTCCGGAATGGACACAGGCGAACCGATTATTGGCTTGGCGCGCACGCCGGAAAAGGCAAAAAGCATGAACATCGAAGTTCGTGCCGGTGACTATAACCACCGCGAACAGCTGGAGCAGTCACTATCGGGTGTCGATACGATACTTCTCGTATCGGGAATGGCAGCGCCTGAAGATCGCATCGGGCAACACCGCAACGTCATAAACGCAGCCAAAGCTGCGGGCGTGAAAAAGATCGTCTTCACCAGCATCCAGGGTACCGAAAAAGGCACGGCTTTTTCTCCCATTGTACAAAGCAATCGTCAGACCGAGGCGGATATCCGCGCGAGCGGGCTTGCCTGGGCGATCGGCCGCAACGGGATCTATATCGAGCCTGATGTGGAATATATCGGGACTTACAAGGCGCAGGGCGAAATCGCCAACTGTGCCGATGACGGTAAATGCGGATATACAACCCGGCCAGAACTGGCTTACGCTTATGCCTGCATGCTGACCAACCGAAAGCATGAAGGTCAAACGTACAATCTCCATGGCGAGCTACTCACCCAGACCCAACTTGCGCAATATCTGAACCGGACATTCGGAACAGGGCTTGAATATCGCTCGATGTCGGTCGCCGAATATCGCGAGGAACGTGTCGCGGAACTGGGTGAATTCATGGGAACCGTGATCGCAGGCATCTACGAAGGCATCCGCAACGGCGCGCTTGATCAGGCAAGCGATTATCATGCTGTGACAGGAAGGCCTCATCAAAGCTGGAACGGTTATTTCCGGTCGCTGGAGACCTGATCGTAACCGAATTTCTGGGCATGAGTGTCTTTGTTACCAAAACCGGTGAATGAAGCGTAACAAGGGCTGAGACCAAGGGGACACCAACGATGCGTTATTT
>NZ_JBALUT010000101.1:0-6605 GCF_036963705.1 Parasphingorhabdus sp.
CGTGATGACTGGCGGGGCGCTGGGCGGGGCATTGGCGCAACCGGTACTCGCGACCATGATGGATCGGTTCGACAGCTGGCGCGCCGCTTGGCTGATCGCTGCAACGATGGTCATCATCGCCCTGATCGCCACCCGGTTTGTCATCAATCGCCCCGGGGACATCGGCCAGTTTCCCGACAACGTAGATCCGGGGCTAGCGGCGCAGGATCAGCTAGCCACCAATTTGCGACCCAAGACCCACCGAACCGGGCATGAGTGGACGATGAAGCAGGTGATCCGGACGCCGATACTTTATCTGCTGATGCTGATCACGGTCGCCTATCTGGGGACATTCTTCTTCCTGCTCAATCACGGTGTCTTGCACCTGACTGATAGCGGGCTTTCGAGCCTCGAAGCGGCCTCGGTCATCGGGCTGGCGATATTGGGCAGCGGGCTGGCGCGGATACCCGCGGGCTGGCTGGGTGACCAGTTCGAATTGCGCTGGACGGTTTTCGGTTTCATCGCGCTGATGGCATTTGGTCTGGCCGGCTTCTGGCTTGGCCAGGGCGTCGTTCTACTCTCCGCGATGGGGATGCTATTCGGCGCCGGTTATGGCGGCATGCTGGTATTGGGCCCGGTGGTGACCGGTAATTATTACGGCGAACGCGCCTTCCCGATCATCAATTCGGTGCTCGCGCCGGTAATGCTGCCATTCGCTGCGGCAGCGCCAGCCGGCGGCGGCTATATTTTCGAAGCAACCGGCAGCTATGATCTCGCCTTTGCGAGTGCAATCGGTCTGCTGGTCGCCGCTATGGTCGCCGCGTTTTTCATGAAACCGCCGCTGGCACCAAGCTAGACCTTATACATTACCATCGCTGGAGAGCAGCGCCGCGATCGGCCGGGTTCCGGGACGGCGCGCCAGCACGATCATCAAGATGGTGGTAAACGGCACCGCCAAGATCGCGCCGGGAATCCCCCACAGACTGCTCCAGATAGCGAGCGATACCAGCACCACCATTGGGCTTAAATTGACCGACTTGCTCAGCATCTTCGGCTCGACCACATTACCGATAACCACCTGCGCCGCGGCCATCAGGCCGGTGGCGATCAGCGGAACCGTCAGGCTGCCGAACTGGGCCACTGCGAAAAGCGCCGGGAAAGCCACGCCGACAAAGGATCCAATATACGGAATATAGTTGAGCAAGCCGATGATGATCGCCCAGAGCGCTGCATATTCCACGCCCATCACCCGCAATATCAACCAGCAGACAACGCCCAATATGATATTGATCAGCGTCTTGGTCGCCAGATAGCTGCCGATATCATGGTTGATCCGCGTGAACATGTTGAGCGTGTCGGTCGAAGCACTGTCGGAACCAAAGGCCCGGCGGACTTTTTCCGGAAATCCGGTGATCTCGCTGAGCAGAAAGGAAGCATATAATATCGTGATGAAAACAAAGCCGCCGAAGCTGGTCAGCGAGGATAATAAAGACTGGGCAAGCGCGGCAATGTCGATCTCGGTAAAAAACCGCGATGCAAATTCGCTCACCGCTTTGGCAACGGCTTCCGTGCCGCGGTCGAATATCGCGGAAGGAGAGGCCATCAGTTCGGAGACTTCCGGCTTGCCGATCCCGCTGGCAGCGGGGGTCGGGAACCAGTGCGCGAACAGATTTTCCAGATTGCGCTGGTAGACCGGCAACGATGGCACGAGATTCTGCAAGCTAGCGACCAGCATCCGGGTCATCGCGAACAGCAGAGCCAAAACGCCGATCAAGGCGAGCGTGGCGCGCAGCCATAAAGGCGTCCTGCCCAACCCCGGAATACGGGCAACCGTGGCGCTCGCGGCATAGAGAATTTGCAGCAAGATCACCGCAGTCACGATCGGCAATATGATGTCTTTGCCGACGTAAAACAGCCAGCCAACCATGATGGTAATGCCGACCGCGTAAAATATGGTGCTGATGCGTCCCTGAATCATGAGTTTCGGATAGCCGGATTTTACCAGACTGTCATCAGGGCGATTGCGCGGTGCGGCAGCGATGGAAAAAACTTCGCGACACTATCTTGACGCCACCCGCCCTTCTCGGCCAATAGCCGCTATGGCCGACAATATTTCTTCCCAGAATATCGACAATGATCACCGCGAGCTCAGCAGACGCGGCTTGCTGTTCGTACTTTCTTCGCCCTCGGGCGCGGGAAAGTCGACGCTGGCGAGCATGTTGCTCCAGGCCGACAATGAAATCGCGATGTCCGTCTCGGTCACGACCCGTGCAAAACGGCCTGGCGAGAAGCACGGCAAGGATTATTATTTCGTCAGTGGTGACGAATTCGAAGAAATGGTCGCCGATCACAGCTTCCTGGAATATGCCACCGTCTTCGGCAATCGCTACGGCACACCAGCAGTACCGGTAAACCAGAGTCTGGCGGACGGACAGGATGTATTGTTCGATATTGACTGGCAAGGCACGCAGCAGCTTTATCAACGCGCCGGACAGGACGTCGTCCGCGTGTTCATCCTGCCACCCTCGCTCGACGAATTGCGCAGTCGGCTGGATAGCCGCAACACCGATGCGCAGGAAATCATCGAAAGCCGGATGCAGCGCGCAGCCAGCGAGATCAGCCATTGGGACGGCTATGACTATGTCCTGATCAACGACGATCTAGATGCCTGCTTTTCCAAGGTGAAGCAGATTCTTGCAACCGAACGGATGCGCCGTGCGCGGCAAACCGGCCTGATCGGATTTGTCCGGGATCTGATGGCTGAATAGCCAGATCGATTAATCTACGACATCCGATTCAACCCCGACAATTGCCCATTCAAAGCTCCGCCGAGCAATATCGGATTTCTCCTGCCTTGCAACGTCTCACCGCGTCGCGCCATTCTTCCATTTTCAGTTCATATGCCGCCTTGCGGTCTGCTTCAGCCCTTTCGTCAGCGGCAATCTGCTCAAGGTTCAGGCGCTGTTTCTCAATGAACTGCGCTTCGGCCTCCTGGTTTAGCCGGTTCAGATATTCAGCGCGTAGCGAATGCGACTGGTTGCGAATGCAAGAAGTCAGAAGCTCGGACTTTTTTTGCTGCAATCTGAATTTGTCGGAAGATTCCGACCATCGTTTTTCGACAATCGAGCCGCAGATTGCAGGGATTCCAGCTAGTCGTGCGTCATAATCTTCACTACGGCTTCGAATCAGCTCCTCGTTGGCTCGAATATCGGAATCGACGTTCAATTCCGCATTCTTCCGGTGCTGCACACATTCCGGGCTCGACCAGATATTGTAGTATTTTTCATTATTTTCGGGGTCGGATCGAGCATATTGACCAACCAGATATTGCTTCGCGGCTTCGCAGTTTGCTTCTGGAGTTTGTGCCATGGCCGCACCGCCAAAAAACAAAGCCGCCAGGACCGAATTGATGAGGATCAATTTGCGTGGAAACATTTCCAACCCTTTCTAACACAGCCCCCTGATGGTTAATTCTATCCGCATCATTGGGTGGTTACAACAAACATCGGCTCGGTCCGCTTGCGAGGTGCTTTACGATCCCTAGAAATTAGGGATGTTTGACATAGAGCCCGTCAAAAACCGTCGACCAGCTTGCTCCCTCGTCCGACGACGTCTGCCAATGCTGGCGAAGGCTGCCGTCTATGTTCGGCGTCCAGGTGATCTGGTTGATCACGGTGCCCGCCTGATAATGAGGCATGCTCCGGTTGCTGAGAACCATCTCGCCCCGATCATTGAGCCCACCCTCGATATATAGCGCCGCGCCATCGACGCCTATCCACGTCTGGTGCCATATTCTCCGGGCAGCGTCATAGAAGCTCATGCTCATGCCGGTATAGCCGCCCTTGGTCGCATAATCCTCGCGAATAACGCAACCGCCATGGTCGCGCGATATCCGGTTGACCGCGGTAGGCTGGTCCTGTCCGGATGCGGTGACATCCCAGACGCCGATCCAGAAATCAAAAGCGCGGTGATCATCAGTGTTGCAGGCAGGAGTAGGAATCGCGGAGGGTGCTGCATCCTGCTGCGCAGACAAAGGGGATGGCGCCAAGAACGTTGCAAGAACCGCGCCCAATAGGGGGCGGGCGCCGGTCCGGCTGTCCCGAAGAGTGGAGCTTGCCCATGCGGTAGGCAATTTTTCCCGGTCCAGCTTTTTGCGATGTCGCATCATGACACCATCCCCCCGCTGTTGAGCTTCGATGCGACCCGCGAGCTTATGCGCTTTGTCCGGATCATCACTCAGCTGGGTGCAGAATAACATAGGCGCGCGCCGTTTTGGTTGTCATTCGACCAACGGCAATTGGCAGTCGATGAAAGGGGAAGACCGTCGCCTTCCCGAAACTGGACAGAAATCCTTTATGAAACGTCGGTCACGGTCAAATGAAGTTTGGTTTTGCAGCCAGGACCGGTTACCAGAAGTGACAGCAACAAATTGTTGCAGGGGGCGATTATGGTGCAAGCGCGTGAAATTAATGTCCTGATCGTCGGTGGCGGTTTTTCGACCATGCCGCTGGTCCGCGAGCTGGACGCCAGCGGGATCAAATGGCTGATGGTGTCGGAAATGACCCCGATCTGGCAACAGCTGGAAGCCGCCGATGCGCTGGATTTCGATCTGGTCAGTTCCCTGCAGAGCAGCGTCTATTCCTTCGAACTGGTCGAGATGCTGAAAGAGCAAGGCGAGGATTTTACCGACGGTTTCCCGACCGCTCGCGAATTTTACGCAATCCACAAGAAATATGCCGCGCGCTACGCCGACCGCATCCACCATGGACGGGTCGGCAGCATCGACAATCATCCAGGCCACAGCATCGTTCATCTGGAGAGTGGCGAGCAGTTCCGCGCTCAGCATGTCGTTGTAGCCACCGCTTTCCGACGGCAGATGAATGCCAATCTCAAGCAGATCAGGATCGATGCCAGCTATGCCGGCAAGAATGTCGCGATCACCTCGACCGGCGACAGCTCGAATCTGCTGATCGCCAAGCTGGTTGCTCATGGCGCGAAGGTGCATCTGGTCACCAACGGCTTCATCATGCTCGACAAGATGTTCGCCACCTTCTCGCCATTCGACGACGGCCCGCGCTTCGTGCCGCTCGACCAGCTCGAATGTCACAATTTTTCCGAGGTCAGCAAATGGAGTTATCGCGCCTTCATCGACGGCGGCTATATCCACGGCCTGATCCACCGCTGGTTCGCGAAGCTCTTCGACCGCAACAGCCTCGGCGTGCGCCACCCCAAAAGCATCCGGCCGCACGAAGGTCTCCGGACCTTTTTCGAAGCCAGGGCGCCGATTGAGAATGGCCATATCGCGATCAAATATTGGCCGATCGATGTCTACAAGCTCTATTGCGACGAGACGCTCGAGCAGAAAATCAGCGACGGTTATCTGATCAACGACCTCCCCTTCTTTCTCGAACATGGCCATGTGAAATTGTGGGACAAGGCGGTCGCCACGCTTGACCGCGAAGCGATGACGCTCAGCGAAGGTGGCGAATCCGTCAGCTTTGACGAGATTATCGACGGCGATCAGGAAGTGCCCAATATCCCCGAAATCCGACTGTGCGGCGATCAAGCGTCGGAGCATTTTATCTACAAGACGCGGCAGCAGTTTCTCGGCGTGATATCCCCCCGCCTCCGCAACATCTACACCATCGGCTTCACCCGTCCGTTCACCGGCGGGCTCAACAATATCAGCGAGATGCAATGCCTGCTGGTCCACCGGATGATCAGCGAACGAGAGTTTCGCAGATCGATCCGCCGCAATCTCAAGGCACGGATCGCGCGCTATAACGCGACCTATTTCGCCAAGCGACCGGCAAAAATGACCGATCATCTGGTCTGGTATGGCACCTATACCGACGAGGTTGCCAGGCTGCTCGATATCCGGCCCAAGCGCAGCGATACGCCCGGCCTCAAGGGCCTGATCAAATATTACATGTACCCAAATAATGTGTTCCGCTTCCGCGAGACCGGCCGCTATGCGGTCGACGGCGTCGACGAGCTGCTCACCCACACCGCTAAACAATATCATGACTATAAAGTGCTGGCGCTGCTCGTCATCCGCTATCCGTTTTTCGAGCTGCTCGCGCTCGGCACGATCCTGCTCGCGCCGGTGCCGTGGTGGGTCAAAATCCCTGCCGCGATCATCCACAACCGCCTGCCGTTTACCTCGACGCTGGTCGGGAAATTCGGGTTGCCGACGCGCGAGAGCAAGGTGATATTCAATTACCGCAAGGTCATTTCGTTTCCGGTGCTCGCCTATCCCGTGATTGCGGCGGTCGTCTGGGCAGCGGCGGGCATGGGAGCGGCTTTTGCGTTTTCCGCCGGGTTGCTCGCTTATGTCTACGCGATGATCCATCTGGGCACCGCGAAGGGATGGAACCGCAAGTTCTTTTGCGACATGAAGAGCAAGAGATCGCCGGAGATGGTCGGGTTTTTCGAGCGGTACCGGGCGGTTTTTGGAAGGGTTAAGGGTGGGGATTAGGAGGGCTATCCTATTCACTCCTTACTCCTACAGTAATCTTCCCCTCCACCTTTTTGTTACCGTCATCTTTATCATCAGAATCGTCGAAACTGTTTTTTGCGGCATTTCGATTTTTTGCAACGATCTCAGAATTTTTAATAGAAGATCG
>NZ_JBALUT010000102.1:0-6447 GCF_036963705.1 Parasphingorhabdus sp.
CAGAGCCGCCTTGACTTTGCAACACGCGTCGTCGGTCGCAACCGGGAGCTGTCAAGAATTGCTAGAATCCTCGTTGAAACTGGCCGTGACCCGCCGCTTAGAGCATTGCGCGCTGACGCTGCGCTTGGCGAAGCGGAAGCAGCGCTGGAAGCCGCGAGGGCAGAAGAATATTCCGCCAGACTATTACTTGCATCGCTTTGGGGCTCGCAAACACCACCTCAGGAAGTTGAGCCGGTCTGGCTAAGTGGCGGTGACGTAGAATTTGAGGCCGACCTGTCCCAATCCCTGCAGATCAAAGCCGTGGAAGCGAACCGGGACGCTGCCAGTGCCATTGTCACGCGCGAACGCGCAAATGCTGTTCCGGATCTAACGTTAAGCGGTGGCGCCAGACGTTTTGAAGAAAGCGGAGATACTGCGTTCATCGTGGGTGCTTCGATTGCCATACCGTTTGGAAATCGCAACCAAGGCAGCATTCAAGCGGCAGAAGCGAGCGTTCGCGGAGCTGAGGCGCGTCGCGCTTTGCGGTTGGTAGCGATCAACCGGGAATATAATATTGCGAGCAATCAACTGGAAGCAACGCAAAGCCGGGTGGAAACTCTGGAAAGCCAGACACTGCCCCAAGCCGAAGAAGCATCAAGACTGGCCCAACTGGGATATCAATACGGAAAATTTACCCTGTTGGATGTCCTGGACGCAGCAGCGGCAAGAGACACTGCCGAACTCAGCCTGTTGGAAGCCAAGGTAGCGAGAGCGGAGGCGGTGATTACACTGCTGAGATTGGCGGCCAGATAGATGAGAAAACTGGAAGTAGATCACGTCATAATATTGGCTGGCATCTTCATCATGCTGACAGTTCTAACCGGCCTGTTCATGCTGACGTCGATCGCAATAGCGGTGTCGGATTGCGGCACTACAGAAACCAGTATTTCCGGTGACAGCGCGCCTCCACAAAACCAGAGTTTGACTGCGGGACGGCCACAAAATTTGAACAGGGATATATAAAATGAACAACAGGAAATGGACCATAATCGCTGGCATAGTTATCGCGCTCGCGATTGTGTTTGGAGTTGTTTTCAACGGCGATACCGGCGGTAGCGGCGAAAAACCGGACACTGCCAATGCTGCGGAAGAAAATCATTCCGAAGAGGAGGGCGTTGTCGAAATGACAGAAGAACAGCTGCGCGCCTCTGAAATCGGAATATTCGATGTGGCTCCAAGCTCGCTTGATGCCGAGATTATTGCGCAGGGTAGCGTTGCACCGTCTCCTCAAGGGCAGGCCATATTGAGTGCAGGCGCTGAAGGCAGGGTCACGAGTATCAAAAAGAGGTTGGGAGATGCGGTTCGGCGCGGCGAGACAGTAGCTACCATAGAGAGCCGCGAAGCCGCCGCAATTAGTTCCGAAGTTACATCGGCAGCTTCGCGGGCCGCGCTTGCCCGGTCGCAGATGAACCGGGAGCAGCGCCTCTACGATGAGAAAATCACCGCACGGGCAGATCTTGAAACGGCGAGAGCAGAAAATCAACAGGCTGCCGCAGAAGCGAGACGGGCAAGCCAGGCGGCCATTGCGTCAGGTGTCAGCGGACGCTTTATTGCTGTGCGCTCACCGATTGGCGGCCGGATAACGTCAAGCCCGGCAATTTTGGGCTCCTATGTGACCGCTCAGGATGAGCTTTTCCGTATTGCCAATCCGAACCTTATTCAAATTGAGGCGGCAGTTCCTGCGGAAGATGCGCGCAAGATCAGCACTGGAGCAGCGGCCACGGTCGAAACGCCCGAGGGTGAAATATCCGCTCGGGTATTGGCGGTCACACCAGCTGCCGATCCGGAAAACAGAGCGGCCATTGTCGTGCTTGCCCCTGCTTCAGGCGCCAGCCTCGTCCCCGGAGAATATGTGCGAGTGCGGATACTTCAGCAGTCGACAAGCGATCAGTCTACGGCATTGATTGTTCCCGCAGAGGCCGTCCAATCCGTCGAAGGACGCAACGTCGTTTTTGTAAAGACCAAAACTGGTTTCCGTGCACGGCCCGTTACGACCGGAGCGAAGAGCGGCGGTAGAATCGAGATTGTCGACGGTCTCAAGTCCGGTGAACAAATCGCCGGTAAAAATGCCTTTCTCCTGAAATCTGAACTTGGCCGCGGCGAAGCAGAACATTGATTAAAATATTCCAATTGGAGCAACGGCTATGATTGCACGTCTCGTCGAAATGTCCGTCCGCAATCGGTATCTTACCGTATTGTTTCTTGCTGCAGTCGCGGCACTCGGAATCTATAATCTGGTAAATCTGCCAATTGATGCTGTCCCTGACATCACCAATAATCAGGTCCAGATCAACACTGTCGATCCCACCCTGTCGCCACTCGATATTGAACGCCTGGTGACTTATCCGGTTGAAACATCGCTCGCGGGCATTCCAGGACTGCAGACGACCCGTTCCATCTCCCGCAACGGCTTTTCGCAGGTTACGGCAATTTTCGACGATAGCGCCGACGTCTACTTTGCTCGTCAACAGGTGGCCGAAAGACTGACCACTGTTCGCAACAGCCTGCCGGCCACTGCCGAACCGGCAATGGGACCGGTATCCACAGGGCTTGGCGAGGTTTTGATGTGGACGGTCAGCTACGAGCCATTTGAAAAAGGAAAAGCTGCGGGCGGTTCTGGCTGGCAATCTGATGGTTCATACCTGACTCCCGAAGGTGAACGCTTGAACGATGAAGTCTCAAAGGCGGCGTATCTACGCACGCTTCAAGACTGGGTAATCGGACCGCAATTGCGCAACGTCCAGGGCATCGCTGGTGTTGACTCGATTGGTGGTTACGCCAAACAATTTGTCGTTACCCCCTCGGCGGCTCGGCTTTCTTCCTACGGTATCGGTTTTGACGATCTTTCCGAAGCGCTTGGAAGGGTCAATCTTTCTGTTGGCGCAAACTTTGTTGAACGCGGCGGAGAGGCATTTCTGGTGCGGGCAGACGCCCGACTCAAATCGCTGGAAGAAATTGAAAATTCGATCATCGCGACACGCGAAGGTGTTCCTGTTCGCGTCAGTGACGTTGCCTCCGTCAGCAATGGCGGCGATTTGCGAACTGGCGCGGCAACCGAGAATGGCGAAGAGGTTGTTGTCGGAACCGCGTTGATGCTGCTTGGGGAAAATAGCCGTGCAGTTGCCGCTGCAACCGGTGATCGGCTTGCGGAAATCGTCAAGACAATGCCTCCCAACATAAAATTGGAAGTTGTTCTTGACCGTTCAAAACTGGTCAATGCGACTATCAGCACGGTCGAAAAAAACCTGACCGAAGGGGCCTTGCTGGTTATCGTCGCGCTATTTCTGCTCTTGGGCAATTTCAGGGCAGCCCTGATTACCGCGCTCGTCATTCCCATCTCATTCGTGATGATGGCCATCGGCATGAATCGATTTGGCGTATCGGGAAATCTCATGAGCCTGGGCGCTCTTGATTTCGGCTTGATTGTTGACGGCAGCGTCATCATCGTGGAAAATTTTCTGCGCCGGATGGCAGGCAGGCAGCATGAAGAAGGACGACTTCTGTCCCTCGGCGAACGATTGGAAGAAGTGGTTGCATCAACAAGAGAAATGATCAGGCCTTCGCTATTTGGTCAGGCGATCATTTTGCTGGTTTTCGTGCCTTTACTGACTTTTCAAGGCGTTGAAGGAAAGACCTTCTCGCCGATGGCTATCACCGTAATGCTTGCGCTCATATCGGCGTTTATTCTCTCACTAACCTTGGTCCCGGCACTATTGGCTCTGCTGATAAGCGGCCGTGTTTCTGAAAAAGAGGTTCGGATGGTGAGCTGGAGCAAAAGCAAATACGAACCAGCACTTCGAAAAGCGTTGAAATGGCCCGGCCGAGCAACCTTGGCAGGGCTCGCCGTATTCGGATTGTCAATCGGTATGTTCGGCTTTCTCGGTAGCGAGTTCATGCCGCAACTCGACGAACAGGATCTGTCCCTTCAATCGATACGAATACCTTCCACTTCTCTGGATCAATCTGTTTCAATGCAAAAGCAGATCGAGAGGGAGATTTCTAAATTTCCACAAGTCCGTTTCATGTATTCAAAAACGGGAACAGCAGAAGTGGCTAGCGATCCCATGCCAGTCAATATTTCCGATGCATTTATCATTTTGCGTCCGAAAGATGAATGGCCCGACCCGTCGCTTTCAAAAACAGAGCTGGTGGAACAGATGGAAGCGAAACTAGCCAATCTCATCGGCCAGAATTACGAGTTCAGTCAGCCCATTGAAATGCGTTTCAATGAGTTGATTGCAGGTGTGCGGGGTGATGTTGCCGTCAAGGTATTTGGCGACGACCTCGAGCAGCTGTCGGCCACTGCCAATCAGCTTGCGACCGTTTTTTCGGGCATCGAAGGCTCTGCGGATGTCCGTGTAGAGCAAACCGAGGGTTTTCCGACATTAGACGTGCAATTCGATAATTCGGCAATTGCAGCCCATGGTCTCACCGTTGACGAAGTGGCCGCAACCGTCAGCGCTGCATTGGGCGGCGCGGAAAGCGGGCTGGTATTTCAGGGCGACCGCAGGTTTGATATTGTTGTGAGGCTACCTGGCGAAGTGCGTAACGATATCGACGCTATCGGAGCGCTACCAGTTATTTTGCCGGAAAATGGTTTCGGACAAAGATCGTCGGTTCCACTCAGATCCTTGGCTACCCTGAAAGAAACCGAAGGCCTCAATCAGATAAGCCGGGAAAACGGACAGCGGCGCGTTGTTGTGCAGCTCAATGTTCGAGGCCGCGATGTTGGCTCCTTTGTGAACGAAGCGAAGTCCCAAATTGAGCGCGATGTTACTTTACCATCAGGAGTCATCCTCGAATGGGGCGGACAATTTGAAAGCCTGCAGGCCGCTCAGGCAAGAATTAATCTTGTTGTTCCTGTCATAGCGCTGTTGATCTTTGGTTTGCTGGTCATGGCTCTCGGTAACTTCCGTATGGCTGCCGCAGTATTTGTCACAGTCCCTCTGGGAATTGCAGGCGGGATATTCTCGCTAGCAGTAACGGGTCTGCCATTCTCTATCTCGGTTGCTGTGGGCTTTATTGTTCTGGCCGGCGTGGCGGTGCTCAATGGACTTGTGATGATGACCGCCATTCAGGGGCGTCTTGAATCTGGCGTGGAATTGGTTGAGGCCATCTACTCTGGCGCAGTCGAACGCTACAGGTCCATTCTGATGACAGCCATCGTGCCTTCGTTAGGCTTCGTTCCGATGGCAATCGCGACTGGCACAGGTGCTGAGGTGCAAAAGCCGTTGGCGATTGTGGTTATCGGCGGTTTGATCACTGCAACGATATTGACGCTTTTCGTGTTGCCCGCCGTGACGCGGTTGATGCTTGAGCGTGAATTTCCCGATTTGACGCCGCATATCAAGCGATTCACGCCCTCTTTGGACAAGTTTTCAATCCTGCAACGTTTCCGTCCAAAGCCAGAATGAGAAGGAGTGCATAATGCAAAAGCCGCTACAAATATCTCTCATGCGGATTTATACCGATGAAGCCGCAATGCATGGGGACGAGACGGTTGTTACCACAATCATTGCTCGGGCCAGGTCTTATGGTCTACGCGGAGGCACCGTCCTGAAAGGAATATTGGGGTTCTCCTCGTCTTCCATCGTTCATGAACATCATGCGTTCGGAATTGGCGATAATCCGCCGGTGGTGATCGAAATAATCGATGCCCGGGCACGACTGGAAGATTTCTACACTCAGCTAGACGATCTGCGAGGGATCGGGCTAGTCAGCCTCGAAAAGGTTGATGTTCTCACGCGTGCGGCAGAACAGAAATGACCGATGAGCACAGCAAGCATTCGGAAAATTCGGATCACTCGCACGGAAGGCTAATCGACAGGCTGCTTGGTGGCCGTGCAGAAATGGTGTTTGCAGGCCTTTGCGGTGCAGCCCTTCTTGCCGGATGGCTGGGACCCAAAATCAATCTTTTGCCGGCGAGTATTGCGTTCTGGTTTTTGGTGGTGGCCTATTTTTTCGGCGGCTATTTTACGATATTGGAAGCCTTCGAAAAGATCAGGCGTCGAAAATTTGAAATAGATTTTCTCATGCTTGTTGCCGCCGGCGGAGCGGCGTGGCTCGGGGCATGGGCAGAGGGAGCATTTTTATTATTTCTGTTCAGTATCGGCCATGCACTCGAAAATTATGCAATGGCCCGCGCGCGCAATGCCATATCCGCACTGTCTGACCTTGCTCCCGAGGAAGCGGTAGTCCGCAGGGATGGAGAGGAATTGCGATTGCCCGTGGCCGAACTGGTAATCGGTGATATTGTCATCATCCGTTCCAACGAGCGACTTCCAGCAGACGGCTTTGTTGTCAAAGGGGCGAGCAGCGTCAACCAGGCACCCATCACCGGTGAGAGCGTCCCGGTCGACAAGCGTCCGGTCGACAACGCTGCTGCGGCGGCCAAAGCAGCCGATAAAG
>NZ_JBALUT010000103.1:0-6422 GCF_036963705.1 Parasphingorhabdus sp.
CTTGCAGCTCGCTGATGACCCGGTGCTTGTCTTCGGGTGACACATTGGCGTGGATTTCATCAATGCCAATCATCTTGCCAACTGCTTGCGCAGTAGCCTCGGCATCCCCGGTTAGCATAACCACCCGGATATTGTCTTTATGTAGCGCTTTGATCGCCTCTTTCGTGGTCGGCTTGATCGGATCGGCGACACCGATGAGACCAGCAGGTTTACCATCGACAGCCACAAACATCACCGTTTGTCCCTGCGATCGGCCATCCTGCGCCTTGGCAATCAGCTCCGTGCTGGTGGCACCAAGCCGGTCCATCATTTTTTCATTACCGATGGCAACGCGCTTGTTCTTCACGCTGGCTTCGACGCCTTCGCCTGTCACTGACTGAAAATCGCTCGCAGCCTTAAACGAGAGACCCTTTTCTTCTGCGCCCTCCACAATCGCGGCTGCCAGCGGGTGTTCACTTGCCATTTCAATAGCGGCAACCAGCGCCAGCATTTCGTCGCCATCAAAACCATTTTCAGGTTCGACCGAAACCAGCTTGGGCTTGCCCTCTGTCAATGTCCCGGTTTTGTCGACGACGATGGTATCGATCTTTTCCAGAGTTTCGAGCGCCTCGGCGTTCTTGATCAAGATACCGTTTTGCGCGCCCTTGCCGGTGCCAACCATGATAGACATCGGAGTGGCAAGGCCAAGCGCACAAGGACAGGCGATGATGAGGACTGCGACTGCGTTGACCAAACCATAGGCCAGCGCCGGTTCTGGACCCCAAATCGACCATATAATGAATGTCGCAATAGCGATCAGAACCACAGCAGGCACAAAAAGGCCCGCAACCGTATCAGCAAGTTTCTGGATAGGCGCACGGCTGCGCTGCGCTTCGGCGACCATCTGGACGATTTTGGCGAGAAGCGTGTCTTTACCCACGCGTTCGGCGGTCATGATAAAGCTGCCAGTCTGATTGACTGTGCCGCCGGTGACATTATCGCCTTCGGCCTTGGCAACCGGAATTGGTTCGCCCGTGATCATCGCTTGATCAATCGTACTTGAGCCCTTGGCGATAGTGCCATCAACAGGAACCTTCTCGCCTGGACGAACACGCAGACTGTCACCGCTCTGCACTTGATCGAGCGATATCTCCTCTTCTGATCCGTCCGCACCGATGCGCAACGCGACTGGCGGTGCCAACTCTAGCAGTGCGCGCAACGCACTTGATGTCTGTCCGCGCGCTTTCAGTTCCAGCACTTGGCCCAATAATACTAGGGTCGTAATGACAGCCGCTGCTTCGTAATAGACAGCCACACCGCCATCATGACCGCGAAAAGCAGCCGGAAAGATATCTGGAAACAACGTAGCAACCAGACTGAAACCGTAAGCCACCGCCACGCCGAGCCCGATTAGCGTAAACATATTGAGATTCATGGTTTTGAGCGAGTTCACGCCGCGCACAAAGAATGGCCACGCGCCCCACAAAACGACTGGTGATGCCAGCAAGAGCTGCAACCATTGCGACACTCCCGGCGAAAATAGCCCTGCAAACGGTTTGCCCGGAATAAGGTCGCCCATGGCATAAATAAACAGCGGGATGGAAAACACCGCACTGACCCAGAAGCGCTTGCGCATATCGAGATATTCGGGATCGGGGCCGGTATCGAGACTAAACGTCTCCGGCTCCAGTGCCATCCCACAGATCGGACAGGAACCCGGCCCTTCTTGGCGGATTTCCGGATGCATCGGGCAGGTGTAGATCGTGCCCGCGGGAACATTTTCTGCTGCGTCTTGATGCTTTCCGGTGAGGTAATGATCGGGCTGAGCGACAAATTTGGTTTTGCATCCGGCTGAACAGAAATGAAAATCCAGCCCGTCATGCAGTGCATGATGCTCACTCTTGCTCGGATCGACATCCATGCCGCACACGGGATCTTTTACGGTCCCGGCAGAAGCCTCTTTGTCTTCGCAACAACATGATTTGGCAGTCCCGGCATCATGCTTCGACATGATCAGCACCTGCAACCTTACGGCTTATCCACGCGCGCAGGGGGATAACCAACAGTGCAATATACCAACCATAAAGAAAGCTGCCGACCGCCCCTGCAAGAAATCCCTGCAAAGTCAGCCATTCGAAACCCGGCAACCAAGGTGCCCAAGCTTCATGCATGTGCATGGATTGCGGTGCCAAAAGACCGAAGCCAATGCAGATGAGGTAGCTGAGAAGCAAAAACAGGCTCAGCGTCCAGCCCCAGACAAGGATTTGAGTGCGGTTTGAAACATGCGTCATTTCTAGCTCCTCTTGATCATCAGCGGTATATACTATAGGGGGGTATAGTAACATGATGGTTTAGTGTCAAGGTTGATGCGGCCATCTCTTTCGATTGATCACGCTCCAAAATTTGGCATAAGGACAACATGACAGACAAATTCACCAAAGAAATCGTGCGGATGCGAAAGATCGAAGGTCAGGCACGCGGAATAGCTAAAATGATGGAAGATGATCGCTATTGTATCGACATCCTCCAGCAATTCTCCGCAATGGAAGCCGCCCTGCGCTCTACCAAAATGAAAATTCTGGAGATCCACACCAATCATTGCGTTGAGGAAGCGCTGACTTCAGGCAGCAAGGCTGACCAGAAAGAGAAAATTGCCGAGTTGGTAAACTTGTTCGGCAAGATGGGAAAATAGGCGGCCCGAAGCCTCGCAAAGCGAAGTTCCGAGCCGATCATATGCTTATTCAGGTGCCTCTTTCTTGGGCTCCATTTTGCTATGATCCATCTTCGAATGGTCCATCTTTGAATGATCCATGGGTGGTTGCGCTTGGTCATTCGCTTCAGGCGCTGGCATTTTAGAATGATCCATCTTGCTGTGGTCCATCTTGGAGTGATCCATCATCTGGCATGACATTTTGCCATCAGCATCCTTCTTCATCATGCCGGACATTTTCTTGCCGTCTTTCATCATTTCACATTTATGCTCGCCGGACTTCTCGGTACCATGTTCATGAGCCAACAGTGGTCCCGCTGTGATCGATGCAAAGCTGCTCATTAAAATTGCAAATTTAGTCATCGTATTTCCTTTCGGGGGCTGGAGTGATTAATTGTAACTGGCAAAGACGAGCTGGCCGCTCTCGCCAAAAGCGATCACCTGATAAGGCTGCGTCTGATTTTGATATTCCATCCCAGGTGAACCGACAGGCATTCCCGCAACGGCAAGGCCTTTCACTCCGGCAGGCTTTTCCCGCAGTAATTTGGCAATAGCTTCGGCGGGAACATGCCCTTCAATGACATATCCCTCAACAATCATGGTATGGCAGGATCGGAGCGCCCCCGGCACACCATTTGCGTCTTTAACAGCGGCCATATCATTGCTGTTTCGTGTTTCGACGTCCTGCTTCATATTCGTTTCAATATGCTCGGCCCATTTTTCGCAGCAGCCGCAGCCGGGATCGCGAAACATGACAAGAGGGGCGGCTTGTGCAGCGCTGGTGCAAGCAGCGAGCAACGTGAAAAGCGCCGATGCCAAAAGCGGCTTTTTCTTCAGTTTGCGGATATGATTGAACATTTTATCTTTCCTCTAGTTATTTACGATCCACGCACTCAATTTGGAGCTTGGCCTATTTAGAAATTCATATGATTCAGACCGCCATGCATGAAAGTGCCGCCCAGAAACGCTTGAATCAGCACGCCGATCGTCAATAGGCCCAGCAAGACGGCGAACAGTCTTTTTTCGCTGCGATTGTGGTGAAAACGGCGTAGCCCGGCCCATGCCAACAACACCGATCCGATTGCGACGGTCATTCCTAGATAGCGATGCGCGGTGAGGATGAGATTGCGGTCGTAAAGATAAAAACCACCAGCAAACCATCCAAAAAACGCTGCGGCTACTGCACCCAGGGCACCAATGACGAGCATAATTCGCGCTGCCGAACGCCAGTCAGGCTTGCCGCGCGCAACACCGAATGCTTCGGCTGCAAACGCAGCGACGATCATGGCGATTGGAAAATGGATCACAACTATATGCAGTTTACCAAGCCAGATGAACAGGCGCTCACCAAAGCTCGCACTACTATTATCTGCCGCTTCGCTATGATCCATCATGCCTCCATGGCCGTCACCCATACCCTCTAAGTGGTTGCCTTCCGGCGCCACGGGGGCTAATCCATCGGGTATCATCGGCATCGTGCCATCATCCATCATATCCTGCATATCGGCGTTCTGCGCAGCTTCACCGGCTCCGTTAGCCTTTTCATGATGGTCTGCGCCAATTCCTGGACCAGCGCCCATCTCGGTCGGATCGCCGTGCGCAAAAGCAGGAACGCTGAGCGAACTGACACCAAGTGCAATGCACATTATAAATGTGCGAAACTTTATAATCGGCATCTCAGCCCTTCCTGTCAAAAATTTAAAGTCGCGCATTGCCGTTTCCTTGATGGCGGCTAATCAATAATACGCAGCCATAATGGCTGCCCCTCAAAAATAATTTCGAGGGCAAAGCTGTCCAGCATGCGTATAAAGAACGGAAACGACAAACGGGACAATATCAATGCCGCTATCAGACACGAGACTTGACGAGATGCTAGACAGCTTACGCGCTACTCAATTTCCTGAAGCGCTGGCGAGCGATGACGGTTTCCACAACGATGTCTGGCTCCGCGTCGGCGAAATGAATAGCGGCCGCCTTTCGCGCCAGAAAAGTCTGCTGGCAGTGCTCATGTTCGTGACCGCGCTGGGCGCGGGGTTTGGAACGGCCGAGCAGCCTGCGATGGCTATGAACCAAACCAACCCTTTGATTGGCGGTGCGGATTACTCGCCTGCCAGCCTTCTTCACGTTTCACAGTGACGGTGATGAGTATATGAAAATCGGACCTTTACAAATTATCCTTCTCGTCCTGCTCGCGCTTGGTGCAGGCTGGCTCGGTTCCCTCGGTGCCAAGCACTGGAGTCAAAGTGAAGACCAGAATGTCGGGGTCCACAGCTTCGTTCATGAAGAGCTTGATCTTGATCAGGCACAAGAGACGCGGCTTTCAGAGCTGGAAGGTGATTTCTCGATCAGGCGGCAGGCTTTGGATCTCGCGCTTCGATCGGCCAATGCCGATCTCGCCGCTGCTATCGAAGAAGAGCATCAATATGGCCCCAAGGTTTCCAAAGCGATTGAAGCGGTGCATGTCCAAATGGGACTTTTGCAAAAAGCTACTGTCGAACATCTCTTCAAGATGCGCACTTTGCTAAATCCCGCCCAGCAAAAGGCGTTTGACGAGCGGGTATCAAATTCTCTGACCGCCGGGTCTTGAGTGCGAAAATCGAAGTCCGACGCGCAGGTTCCAGAAAATGCGCTCATCGCAGAGGCTGCAAAAGGTAGCAAAGCTGCATTCAACCGTGTGATGAACCATCAAGCGCCCCGGCTGCAAAATATCGCGCTCAGAATGATGGGCAACAGTTCCGATGCGGAAGATGCCGTTCAAGAGGCACTGGCCGCTGCCTGGTTTAAGCTCGCCAGTTTTGATCTGTCGCGGCCGATTTCTCCGTGGCTCACTCGTATCACGGTCAACAAATGCCGCGACCTTTTGCGCAAACGCCGGATCAGGCAGTTTTTTGAGTTTCACAGCGACAAAGATGCTGGCTTGATGATAGCTGATGATGCACCCGGTCCAAGTGCAGAATTGCAGGCCCGACAGGCGCTTGAAGTCATGCAAAGAGAGATCACCAGACTACCGGCGGCATTGCGTGAGCCATTTGTTCTGGTCACTTTTGGCGAGAATAGCCAAGCCGAAGCAGCGCATATTCTCGGAATATCAGAGAAAGCCGTCGAAACGCGAATTTACCGTGCCCGCAATCACCTGCGAGAAATTGCTGCAAAATTTGAGGGGTGATCTGCTCGCCTGCGTAATGAAAAGTAACGATTACACGTTTTGGAGCTAAAAAATGATTGAACTTGATCGGCGGCACTTGCTGTCTGGGTCCCTATCCGTAGGCGGCGCTCTGGGCGCATCGGCGCTATTTCCCAGCTGGGCAAGGGCCGCGTCGTCATTGCCCAACAGCCGCAAAGGCCTTGACGAGCTGAGCGGAGACCAGATTGACCTTGCCATCGGCAAGACCAATTTTGCAGTCGAAGGCAGAAGCGCGCAGGCGGTCACCATCAATGGTACCCTTCCAGGCCCTTTGATTAGACTGACAGAAGGCCAGAACGTTCGTCTGTCCGTGACCAACAATCTGGAAGAAGATAGTTCAATCCATTGGCACGGCCTACTTGTCCCCTTTCAGTTTGACGGTGTGCCTGGCGTTAGTTTCCCTGGCATCAAGCCGGGCGAGACTTTCCATTACCAATTCCCGATCCGGCAATCGGGAACATACTGGTATCATAGCCACTCAGGCACTCAGGAACAGGACGGACATTACGGACCGATCATTATTGAACCCTCAGGCAAAGACCCGATCAC
>NZ_JBALUT010000104.1:0-6378 GCF_036963705.1 Parasphingorhabdus sp.
CAGCCTGCAAAAGGCGCGATCATTGCCATGCAGTGGTGGATGGGATTGCATGATTTTGAAAAGCCTCTTCGCCCAGCTGCAGACCTGCCCAACGACGGCTCGTAAAATCGCCCATGATGATGATCGGCGGCGCGATTGAGACTTTTATGATCTGATCCCGACACCGGGATCGTTGCGATCCGGACATGCCGGAAGCTGAATATTCCCTCCACAAGCCACCGCAGCATATGTGCCCGTGACTTGTGACTGGTAACCAAATCGTCACGAAGGATTCATCCGGGAGTCGTCCAAATGGACGTTTCCCGTCACAATACACGGCTAGAGGCCCGGTACATCAGATTTACCGGAGGGCAGAATGGCCAGAATAACTAGATTTCGCAATGGGTTACTAATCGGATCAGCGGGCATGTTTCTATCGCTGCCCGCCGCCGCATGGGCGGGCACGATCACCGGCGTTGTCAGCGATCCCAGCGAGACCAGAGGGTTGCAGGCCGCACAGGTTCGCCTGGTAGAAATCGATCGGGTTGTGACGACTGCCCGCGACGGCAGCTTTAGGTTCCCCGATGTACCGACCGGAAATTACACACTCGAAACGCGCTACGTCGGCGCTGACACAAGTCAAACCAGCGTGACGGTCACCGAGACCGGAACGGCTATCGCCAACATCCTTTTGCAAACCGGATCCGGCACCGAGATCCTTGTCATCGGCCAAAGCGCCAATCAGGCGAGTTCCTTGTCCCGCAAGCGTGAGGCAGATGGCGTATCGTCGGTCCTGACCCGCGATGCCATCGGCCAGTTTCCCGATCAGAATGTAGCAGAGTCCCTGCGCCGCGTGCCCGGGATCAATATCCTCAACGATCAGGGCGAAGGCCGGTTCGTCTCGGTTCGCGGCCTCGATCCAAACCTCAATGCTTCCTCGCTGAACGGTGTTCGCATCCCCTCACCCGAAAGCGATGTTCGTTCTGTCGCTCTCGACGTGATCTCCAGCGATCTCATCGAATCGATCGAAATCAAGAAATCGCTCACTCCGGACATGGATGGCGACACAATCGGCGCGTCTATCGAAATCAGGACGGTCAGCGCCTTTGATCGCAAGAAAGACCTGCTGACCGGAAAGATCGAGGGCAGCTATAATGAATATTCCGGCGACGTTACGCCAAAGGGGAGCATTGATTTCTCGACCCGTCTTACCGACAATATCGGCGTCGCCGGTGGCTTTTCATACTATAATCGCAAGTTCGAAACCGACAATGTCGAAGCGGAAGGCTGGGACGTCAATGATGACGGCATAGCCTATGCCGACGAAGTCCAGTTTCGTGACTATGATGTCGAACGGGAACGGATCAGCGCGTCGCTGTCTTTCGATTTTCGTGCCAGCGACAGCACCGAACTTTATGTTCGCGGTATCTACAGCCAGTTCGACGATCAGGAATTCCGCGGACGCACGACCTTCAAGCTCGACGAGGAAGCCAGCAGCGGCGATACTAACAGCGCTCTTTTCGATGACGCCGACGGTGAAATCGAGATTGAACGCGATATAAAAGACCGGTTCGAGAGCCAGAAAATCCGCTCGGTAGTTATCGGCGGAAAAACCGAAACGGGTCCGTGGAAAGTCGAATATTCGGGCAGCTGGTCCAAATCCAGCGAATCTGAAAACGGCTCGCTCGACCCTACAACTTTTTCCAACAAATTCGAGGGCGACGGGGTCAGCGTGCTGTTCGACTATAGTGATGATCGTCTGCCAGCCTATAGCTATGCATCCGGCGCTGCCTTGGCCAATGATGCCGGTCTTTACGAACTGGACGATGTAGAATTGACCGCCTTGTCTGCCGCGCAGGACGAAGAATTTTCTGCCCGGCTGGACGTCTCCCGCGTCTTCGGAATGGGCAATGGTGACTTCACTGCACAGGCAGGTTTCAAGGGCCGCTGGCGCGAGAAAGGCTATGACAATAACGTCGAATTTTATGAGGATAGCACCGGAAATTACACGCTAGCCAACGTGCTCGGCCAGCAGACATACCGTCTCGCTGAACTCGGGCCGGTAGCGAGCCGGACCGGAGCAACAGACTATTTCCGTGCCAATTTCGGGGATTTTGAACTGCAGGCAATCGACAGCCAGTTCGACTCGGCAGTCTCGGACTATAATAATCAGGAAGATATTTACGCCGGCTATCTGCTGGGTCGCTGGGACAGCGACAAGCTCCGCGTCATCGGCGGTGTTCGCTTTGAACGGACCGAAAATGTCATTTCCGCGAACACGGTCACATTGGTCGAAGAAGATGCGACCTTTGGCGGCGTGCTGTTTACCGATGATACGGTGGTAGTGGCACCCAACAGCTTCACACGTAGCTATGACGACTGGTTGCCCAGCCTCAATGTCCGCTTCGAACCGAAGCGCAATCTGGTATTACGCGCAGCCGGTTACCGCAGTGTGGTGAGACCCAATCTGTCCGATCTCGCCCCACGTTTTGCTGTCGAACAGAATGACGACAACGAGCGCGAAGGCGAATTCGGCAATCCCGACTTGCAACCTTACGAGGCCTGGAATTTCGATGCCGCAGCGGAATTTTACTTCAGCTCGAACGGCGCGCTCACAGCCAATGTCTTTTACAAGGACGTAAAGAATTTCATTGTCAGCTCGCTCGAGGAAAACGGCACTCGCTTCGGCATCGATTTTGACGAGGCAACCATCCCGATCAATGGCCCCAGCGCCGAAATATTCGGAATCGAACTGGGCTTTTCGCAAGCACTCAATTTCCTGCCCGACCCGCTCGACGGCTTTCTCGTCAACTTCAACTATACCTATACCGATGCCAGCGGCACCGTGCCGACCGATGGCGACATCAACAATCTTCGCAACATCGCTCTGCCGAGCAGTTCGAAGCACACATTCAATGCTGTGCTCGGTTACGAGAAAGGGCCATTCGATTTCCGGCTGGCCGGTACTTATCGGGATCGCTATCTCGACGAGCTCGGTGCGGAAGCCAACGAGGATCGCTATGTCGACAATCATTTCCAGCTCGATGCCAGCGTGAAGGTTAAGCTGAACAAGAATATCCGGCTGTTCGCGGAATGGATCAACATCAACAATGCCAAATATTTCGCCTACCAGAATTTCGACAGCCGCAAACGGCTGTTGCAATATGAAGAATATGGATCGACTTTCAAATTTGGCGCAAAGATAACGATGTGATGAAAAACCCTGTATCATTACTGCTATTGAGCAGCGTCTCCCTCGCCGGTTGCGCACCCCAGTCATCAATCTCCCCTTCCGTGCCAGTCGCGCCGACGTTGGAATTGACCGCCGACGCCGAGACAGTCCCTGTCGGAACCGTCAATCGTGATGCAGCGGATGATCCGGCAATCTGGCGCAATGCCGCTGATCCGGCAAAAAGCCTGATCATCGGGACGGACAAGCGGGCCGGCCTGTATGTCTACGGACTGGATGGCAGCAAAAGGTCGTTTTTGCCGGAAGGCGAACTCAACAATGTCGATCTGCGCGAAGTCATGATCGATGGCAAAATGACCGTGCTGGTCGGAGCGAGCATCCGCAATGACCGCACCAATGCCCATATAGGCCTCTACAAACTTGACCCGCAAAGCGCGGAGCTGACTCCATTGGGCAAATATCCGGCCGGTCCAGGTGAAGCCTATGGCTTCTGCTTTGGCCAGGACAGCGGCGGCGAGGTCTTTGCATATATGATCGAGAAAAGCGGCTTCGTCCGCGAGATCACTCTGGCCTTTGACGGTGGTCTGCCGAGCGCCCGCTTAACGCGGGAATATAAGCTAGCGACCCAGCCGGAAGGCTGCGTTGTCGACGATCGAACCGGACGACTATATGTCGGTGAGGAAAATACCGGAATCTGGCTGTTCGATCTTGATGCTGACGACTTCGAACCGCAGCGTTTCGCCAATATCAACGGTCGCGAACTGGTCGCCGATGTCGAAGGCCTTGCGCTGGCACCGACCGGAGAAACCGGCGGCTATCTGGTCGCCTCCAGCCAGGGCGACAATGCCTATGTGCTCTATGACCTGACAACGGGAAGCTATGTGAACCGTTTCCGTGTGGCGGATGGCGCCATTGACGGCACCTCTGAAACAGACGGTATCGAAGTCATACTGGGCGACTTTGGCCCGGCCTATCCAGAAGGTCTGATGGTGATGCAGGATGGTGCCAATGAAGGCGGCACGCAAAATTTCAAGCTGGTCAGCTGGTCCAAGATCAAGACTGCGGTTGCGCCATAATATCGAAGATCTGGACGGAAGGGAGCGCTTTTGCAGCGCTCTCTTTCGTCATTCCGTCCAAACTTCTTTCCTACAGCCGGCCCGATAAGCTATTCTCTGGCCTGTCCTTCGCCATGCGCCGGACAGGCTCTTTGACATTTGAACAAGACGATAGTCCTCGCCCATGATCAGCAGCCCCGCTCGAATCGGCACAGGATTGAAAGATTACACTAGGACGCGAGCTGACAGTTGGAAAACTGTCAGAAATTAGCGGTTTTCGAGCAAAGATTACACAAAATAAAATGGTCAATTTGTGTCAGGTTCGCAATGCGCTTAGCCTCGGCCGATCAGGGCCATCGCCAAATTGTCCGCGACATCGGAATCCGGCAATTTCTGTAATGCGCTCTGTTCCCAGATTTCGGTAAGACGCTCGGGAATCATCGCAACCCTGCGATTGACTTCCTTGACATCGCCGTCGCCGAGATATTCGAGGCCAACGCTGATGATGCCACCCGAGTTGATAACATAATCCGGCGCGAACAGTATGTTACGGTCAAAGATTCGCTGTCCGTCTTCAGGAGTCGCCAGCTGATTATTGGCGCCGCCTGCAACAATAGGAACGTTGAGATGGGCAATAGAGACCTTGTCCAATATCGCGCCCAAGGCATTGGGACTAAACACATCCGCCTCGATCCGCATGACTTCATCGAGACCAACGACACTCGCTCCGATTTCCTCCGCCAGCGCTGCGGCATGGTCCTTGTTGATGTCGGCGATACTCAATTTCGCGCCGTCCTTGGCAAGCAAACGGGCAAGACCGCCGCCAACGCTGCCAACACCCTGGATCGCGACATGGACCCCGTCCATATTATCGCGGCCCAGTTTGTGCGCCACCGCGGCTTTGACGCCGAGATAGACGCCCATCGCCGTGAACGGACCAGGGTCGCCGCCGGCTTCACCACTATTGCTGACCGGCAGGCCGGAAACATATTTCGTCTCTTTGGTCAGTGCCACCATATCAGCAGCGGTGATTCCGACATCTTCCGCAGTCACATATTGCCCGCCAAGCGACTCGATCATCCGCCCGAAAGCGGCGAGCATTTCCGGTGTCTTAGTGCGATTTCGATCGGCGAGAATAACCGCCTTGCCGCCGCCCAGTGGCAGACCGGCCATCGCGTTCTTGAAGCTCATACCGCGCGAAAGGCGCAACACATCGGTCACCGCGGTTTCGCGATTCTCGTAATGCCAGAAACGGGTTCCACCGGCTCCGGGGCCGCGATGGGTGCTGTGCAAGGCAACAATCGCGCTGAGGCCGGTTTCTACATCATGGAAAAAATGGACCGCTTCATGGTCGTCAAAATCCGGCAAATCCCACATCACGCTCATGGCGGTAATTCCTAGCAAGTTGGTGTAATTAAATATCTCATAGCTGTAATTTAATTACAAATAAAGAGAGACTTTCCCGATATGGCCAGGTGGTGATGGCCTTATGCTGCTCTTACTTCTCGGGGAAAATGGGGCGATCGAGGGGTCTTGAACCCCCGACCTCCGGTACCACAAACCGGCGCTCTAACCAACTGAGCTACGATCGCCACAAGCCGCGCGCTATATAGCCGCATTGCGATGGGGTGCATAGGGATAGGCAGTAGCAATCGTCAAGCATTTAGCGGAGCAATTTTGAATTAAAGCGCATCCCCGCGCTGACGGTGAACAAGACGGCCCGGTTGCCGCGCAGCATCGATCAGCGCCCGCTCCTCGGCCAGCGCGCTTTGCATCTCCACGGTCAGGTCGGCGCGGAACCAGCGGGTGGTCAATTTGGTCTGGCTCTGGACTTCGGGCGCTGCGCCCAGACTGGCAGGATAGGATTGCGCCCAGAAATCATTCAGGCTCGCATATCCGAGTTCCGGTCGCCGCCCCAGAAATTGGCGGGCGGGCGTCAGATCGGAGGGAACCGCGCCCAGCATCGCTAGCAATATCGCCTGTTCCGGCCGCAATGTGTTGATATTGATCGGGGAAAGATCGGTCGTCGGCAAGGCGCAGATCCAGGGTGCCAGGCGGACAAATATATCGTCCGTCACGCCTTTGATCGTCCGCAATTCGCTGACATCGACGATCAGGGCGTTGGCGGTGCGATAGGGTTCTTCCTGCTGCAGA
>NZ_JBALUT010000105.1:0-6366 GCF_036963705.1 Parasphingorhabdus sp.
GATAGACGAGCCAGTCTCCGATAGCATTTACAGGGCTATGGCAGTCCTCGTTGCCGCCAGCCCCTGTGCGCTGGCTATTGCAACACCTAGCGCTGTTTTAAGCGGGATTGCCCGTGCAGCGCGCGGCGGTGTTTTGATAAAGGGCGGCGCGCCTCTCGAGATGCTGGGTAAGCTTGATTCGATCGCTTTTGATAAAACTGGAACCCTTACAATTGGCGAACCGGAGTTGGTCGAAACGGTGCCTTTCGGAGAAACTGGAGCAGACGAACTTATCGCTATTTCTGCCGCTGTCGAAGTGCATAGTGATCACCCTCTGGCGCAAGCTATTGTGCGTGAAGCAGAAAAACGCCTCGGATCATCGGATCTGATCGCTACAGATTTTCAGAGCATAACGGGCAAAGGCGTTTCTGCCAAAATCAATGGCGTAAATGTCTTTATCGGGAAAGCGGGGCTTTTTCTCGACGATGATCAGGATTCGCTTCCTGAAGATGTCGCCCAAAAAGTAACCGAAATGTCTTCACGCGGTCGCACCACCATGATTGTCAGGCGTGGCGGCAAATTTATTGGCGTTCTCGGCCTCATGGATACGCCCCGCGCTGCAGCGTCCGAAGTGATAAACAAGCTCCGGTCTATTGGAATCTCACGGATGATGATGATTTCTGGCGACAATCAGAAAGTCGCCGACGCGATCGCCCTGGAAGTAGGTCTTGACGAAGCCTTTGGTGACCTAATGCCGGATGACAAGGTCGAGAAAATTGCTCAACTGAGCGATCAGGGCGGAGTGGCGATGGTTGGTGATGGTGTGAACGATGCCCCCGCGATGGCAAATGCGACTGTTGGAATAGCCATGGGAGCCGCCGGTTCCGATGTAGCGCTTGAAACGGCAGATATCGCGTTAATGGCAGATGATCTGGCGACATTGCCTTTTGCCGTTGGTCTCAGCAGATCAACAAGTAGCATTATCCGTCAAAATCTCTGGATCAGTCTTGGCGTGGTGGCCGTATTGATACCGGCAACACTCTTCGGCCTGGGGATCGGCCCCGCTGTCGTGATGCATGAAGGATCGACGCTTGTCGTGGTCATAAATGCCTTGCGGCTGCTGGGATATCAGGAAAGTTAATCTATGCGGCCATCGTGCCGGTCGTGCTCATGGATGGAAGAGCGAGAGCCTGTTGAATATCAGATTTGAGCGGAGTTTAACGCAATCAAGCAGGGTTGACCCAAAACGCAAAAAACGAGTGAAGATATGAGCGTTCGTCTAATGGCATTTCAGCGCGGTTTCGAATTGATGCCATCATTCATTCTAGCCGTAATTTTCTTGGTATTCTGGTCGAAGGTTGCGAAAGGTCATTTGGATGCAATAGATAGAACCCTTTTGCTTGCTTTTCGGTCGCCGAGAAATTCCGATATTCTGACGGTTCCGGACTGGCTCCTGCCATTTGTCCGCAATATCACCGTTTTGGGAGATTCAACCTTCCTGCTTCTGGTTATTTTTGCAGTAACTTTTTTTTTAGTCGTGAAAAGGGCCTATCTCAATGCACTTCTGCTGACAGTCCCTCTGGCTCGCTTGATAGCGGATGAAGCCATTGGCATTGGCAAGCGGCCGCGGCGCCTTGAAGTTGCGGTTGGTGGCTCGGAGCCGTTTGCCGTCAGGGCAGGTATAGCTGTCGTCTTCGCGGTCGTAGACTAAGGCAGACCGCTCGAAGGCGTCGTCGCTTCTGCCGGACTTGTCGAAGACGGGGTTATGCGGCTCGATGCCTCTGCAACTCATCTCGTCATAGGCTCTATATTGACACGGTTCCTAAGACATTGAGGCTAAACAGCGGTCCCCACGATCGCCCCAATTCCCGCTGTAATAGCCATTGCAAGAGCGCCCCAAAAGCTCACACGCCATGTCGCTCTGCCAATGGCGGCGCCACCGGCTTTTGCTCCTACTGCGCCGAGGAGCGCCAAGAATACCAGTGATGCTATTGCGACAATTGGAACCAAATTTGCGATTGGCGAAACGACAACCAACAGCAAGGGCAGGGCCGCCCCCGCCGTGAAGGTGACTGCCGAAGTGATTGCCGCCTGAATGGGTTTCGCTTCGGTATGCCCGGTAATCGCAAGCTCATCATGCGCGTGTGCGGCTAGTGCGTCTTTCGCCATCAGCTGGGCCGCGACATCTTTTGCCGTATCCTGATTTACGCCACGCGCGATATATATCCCTGTTAGTTCCGCATGTTCGGCCTCGGGACTGGCTTCAAGCTCGGCCTTTTCACGGGCCAAGTCTGCTTCTTCTGTGTCAGCCTGTGAGCTTACTGATACATACTCCCCCGCTGCCATCGACATTGCGCCAGCGACCAACCCGGCTGCGCCCGCAACCATGATTTCGCTGCGGCCACCGCTGGCGGCAGCAACGCCGATTATCAGGCTGGCAGTTGATACAATACCGTCATTTGCGCCAAGAACAGCGGCGCGAAGCCAACCGATGCGTGAAACGAGATGACGTTCAGGGTGGTTATGCAGACGGCTCATGATATTTTCGACTTTCTGAAATTAGTGAAGGTTCTAATTTGAAAAAAGAACAACAAAACGAACCCCACCACCTTGGGGATTTTCTATACTGACTGTTCCTCCATGTGCTTCGGCGAGTTTCCGGACGATGCCCAAGCCCAACCCTGCACCGGTTCCCGAGCTACGGTTCTTGCGCCAAAAGCGTTCAAACAAATTGGCGGCATCTTGCTCTGAAACGCCGGGGCCGTAATCACGCACATGAAAACGAGGGCCAGGCCCGGCGGCTATTTCAATTGGTGAGTTTCCCGGAGCGTGGGCAAGGGCATTGTCGATGAGATTGCGGTAAATCCGGTAAATCGCCTCTTCGTGACCATTGATCATCGCTCCGCCGCAATCTTCGAACACAAGGTCACGCCCAGCCTGGAATGCTCTAGGCGCCAGCTGTGAAACTGCCTGTCGTCCCACTTTGGCCAGATCAACAATAGCATCTGTTTCAAATGCCTTGGCGTCTGCTTGCGCAAGATCGAGCATTTGATTGACGAGCCGCGTCATCTGCCGATTATCTTCGAGCAGCGCTTCGCGTTGCTCGGACTTGGGAAGTTGATCGATGGAAAGCTGCATGATTGACAATGGCGTGCGCAGTTCATGCGCCGCATTTGCGGTAAAGGAACGCAATATTGTTATGGCGTCATCGAGCCGTTCAAGCGCTCGGTTAACGGCCCGAACAAGCGTGGTGACCTCGCGCGGGGCAGCAGGCTCGTTAATCCGCACGCTCATATTCTCAGGATCAAGGCCGTCGACTTCTTCTTCGGCCTTGCGAAGCGGATCAAGCACCCGGCGCACGGCGAAAATATTGAAGAGCAACATCATTAGCGACAATGGGATGAGAGGGAGTGCGACATGTTGAATAAGCTCATTCGCAATAACTGGAACGTAAGATTTAAGACCCGATCCCTCAAATTGCATATATAGCCAGCGTTGCTCCCCATCGACTTTGACTTTGCGCAAGCCTGATATGCGGAAGCCAATTTGTAGTTTTTCCCGTTTCGTCCAGTCCATCATTGTGCCGCCATACGGTGATGGATGTATGGTTGTCGCGCCATTGGGATTGGATAATTTTGGATCGACATAGCTTGCAAACCACCGGTCAGCGCCAGGCGGGCCTTCAAGGCCCGGATTATTGCCTATCGTTTGGCTGGCAGCTTTGTCTGCTTCTAAAGACAATAGCTCTTGGGCCAAAGATTGCGGTTGGCGGCTGTAGGTAAATACCACGAGTCCAACGTCGAGTAGCGCAAATAGCAGCGTTACGATTGCCAGTCTTACTGCAATCTGGCGAAAAAGACTTGGCGTGCGCTTGTTCGAAACAATCCGATCTTTTCCAGTTTCACGCATCTTCAGATACCGGAATGAAAAGGGCATAACCGACCCCGTGAACAGTTTTAATCTCTATGTCAGCCGAGGCGGCAACTAACCGTTTGCGCAAGCGTGAGATAGATGCCTCCAAGGCATTTGGCGTAACCTCTGCATCCATAGAATAAAGGGTATTTTCAATTGCCGGTTTTGCGACCACGTGGCCCGCCCTGCGCATCAACAACTCCAACAAATCGACTTCGCGTGGAGAAATTTCGATTTTTTGTGTCTTTACCAATACCATTCGCTCGGCAGGTTCGAGCGACACATTGCCTGCCTGTAATATCGTGGAAAGCGTTGCGCCTGGCCTGCGTAACAGTGCGCGGCATCGTGCAGCCAATTCGGGTATCTCGAATGGTTTCACTACATAATCGTCCGCGCCGGCATCAAGACCCGCTACGCGGTCATCCAGTCCGCCTCGTGCTGTCATTATCAAAATGGGGGTTGGATTATTGCCAGCACGAAGAGACCGGACAAGCTCAAGCCCGTCACCATCGGGCAATCCCAAATCCAATAATATCAGATCAAAGCCGCCTATTTGAACGGCATGAACTGCGCCTTCAATTGTCTCATACCAGTCGATAGCAAAGCCCTGACGATCAAGACCATCGCGGATCAAGTTCGCCAGTCGGGCATTATCTTCAACGAGTAACAGGCGCATTATCAATATCCGATTCAGAAGCTGCCCGCTTATAGCCGGTTATCATGGACAAAGGCAGGTTTTCGCGATGACGGATACTTTCTACAATCGCAGCGGCAACATGCAGGAACGCGGCGCCAATAATGATATTGGCAATCACTTCATGCAGTTCCTCAACCCATGGCTCGCCCCAGAATTGATCGCTTCCCATCATCCAGCCCGTTGCGCCCATTGCCGCCACGAGTAGCATCAGTAGAAGCATCATCATGGCACCGGCTGGGTTGTGCCCGATATAACGTGGCTCGCGCCGGGCGACCAAAGCGCCGCCATAGCTGACCAACGCTTTGGGGCCCGGAACAAAAGCGGAGAAGCGGGCGTGGCCTTTGCTCACAAAGCCCCAACCGAGGCGGATGAGAAGGGCTGCAACCATCACATATCCAACATAGATATGCGGGTCTTCCATATGCTTCAGAACCGTCAGGTTCGCGATCGTTCCAAGCGCGACCGTCCAGTGGAATATGCGCACCAGTGGGTCCCAGACTTTGATACGCTGGCTTTTGTCCACCACGGTTCCCACCTGACCGTCCTTTTCAGGCCGATCAGGTGGGATATATCTTTCAAACTCAGTCAACATTGTTCTGGACCACTTTGCCGTTGGTTGGATTAAAATAGACCTCAGCGCGGCGGCCATCCTTGTTGATTGCGTAAATTTCGTAGCAGCTGCCGGAAACCTGGAACACTTTGATCTTCTTGAAGCCCATTTTCGCAATTTTCGCCTTCATCTGAACAGGTGTCAGCCATTGAGATTGCGGTTTTGCCGTGCAAACCGGTGAAGCAAATGCGGCGGACGAAAATGTAAGCGCGCCAACAGCCGCTAAAGTCGAAATCAATATTTTCTTATTCATTGCAGGTCTCCGAAATATTGCGGTCACTTCTTCTTACCGCCGAGGCCTTTGTGAACCATGCTCCTGACGGAACACTGACGGCATCCAAAATAAATCGCGCAATCGCGCAAATATATTTTGCGCTCGTCAGGACACCGTCAGTTTAGCGGACCAGATTGATGCATGTCGCAACAGTGCGAACATGATTTGGAGAATAAGCATGTCATCAATAGTCAAACTGGGAGCAGCCGCTCTCCTCCTTTCCGTTACAATTTCTGGTTCGGCGTTTGCACAGGCAGACGCGGCGAAAGAACTGTCCCCGCAAACCAAAGTCAATCTCGAAGCTGCAATGCATGGTGAGGCCTTTGCAAATCTGAAATATCAGCGTTTTGCCGAACAGGCCGACGAACAGGGGCAGTCAGAACTGGCCCAACTTTTCCGCGATTCCGCTAACATTGAAGCGAACGAACATTTTGATCGCGAAGCCGAGGCACTGCAACTTGGCAGCTCAAGCGATGTCAATTTGGAAGATGCAATGGCTGGCGAGCACTACGAAAATACCAAGATGTATGTAGAGTTTGCAAATCAGGCAGAAGCCGACGGCGATACCAAAGTGGCCGCAATGTTCCGCCAGATCGCTGTCGATGAAGGGGTGCATTATGACGCGTATAAGGCTGCGTTGGCGAGATTAAAAACAGAATAATGATCGTCAGCGGTGCCGATCGGGATCACGCTCGCGCCCGGTCGGCACAACAACACCGCAGTTTCTAAAGCGATGGAATCTTTAGAAAAGGCACCCCGGACTAGGAGCTATAAGGAACGGAACTGCACTTTCGGAAATACGTCTGAATGCCAAATTGTTGAGTAGGCTTTCGGCGTGTTGTCGGTCGGGTTTAACCCCTATCGCCCGGCCGACACTTTACCACACCCCGAATA
>NZ_JBALUT010000106.1:0-6244 GCF_036963705.1 Parasphingorhabdus sp.
CTCCAGTTCCCGGTCAATCCGGATTTCAACGCGGACAGCCAAGAGGGCATCGGATATTACCAAGTGACACAGCGCGACGGTCGGCGATGGAGTTCAGCGCAGGCCTTTTTGCGTCAGGTCGAGGGGCGGGCGAACCTGCACATCATTACCGATGCGCGCGCCGAGCGCGTGTTGATGAATGGCAAATCGACCGTAGGTGTCGCTTTCCGACAAGGGCGCGAATCAAAGAAGTTGAAGCTCAAACCGGGCGGTGAAGTCCTATTGTCTGGTGGCACGGTGAATTCTCCACAATTGCTGATGCTGTCGGGGATCGGGGATCGTGCGGTGCTGCGCCATAATGGCATTCCGATCGTACACGATTTACCCGAGGTCGGTCAGAACATGGCCGATCACCTCGACGTCACCATCATGAACGCAGCAAATTCGCGCAAGCCGATCGGGGTGGCAGCCAGCTTCATACCAAGAGCCCTCGGCGGTCTGTGGTCGTATATTTTTTCACGGCGGGGCTTTCTTACCAGCAACGTTGCGGAAGCAGGTGGTTTTGTCCAGTCTTCGCCCGACCGAGACCGGCCCAATGTTCAGTTCCACTTTCTGCCTACTTATCTCAAAGATCACGGGCGAAAACTTGCCTTCGGATATGGTTACACGCTTCATATCTGCGATCTGCTGCCGAAAAGCCGCGGTTACATTTCCTTGAAATCATCTGATCCAATGGCCGACCCGCTGATCCAGCCTGGATACCTAGCCGATCCTGATGATCTCAAGACAATAATCGCGGCATTCAAGATCGGTCGGCGCATTCTGGATGCGCCGGCGATGGCCGCTCATAGTGCTGCTGAGGTGCATCCCGGGCCGTCGGTCCAGACAGACGATGAAATTGCCGCGTTTATCCGCGACACTGCCGAAACAATTTACCATCCCACGGGCACCTGCCGAATGGGTGCGGATGCAGAGTCCGTAGTCGACGCCTCGCTTCGTGTCCGGGGTATCTCAGGCCTCCGGGTCGTGGACGCCTCGATCATGCCCAGCCTCGTGGCCGGTAATACCAATGCGCCGACCATGATGATTGCAGAGAACGCCGCCGACATGATTTTGGGCAAGGTCGGTACGTTGGACGCAAATGCTGCCTGAGGCCGCTCGGTCTCAAGAAAACTCCGGCGGTGCCCGGAGAAATTAGTGAAGCTGGGCCTGGCCCGGACAAGATAACTGTATCTGGGAGAGAAGAAATGAATCCATTCAATGTAAAATTCCCGACATCCTGTTGTGTTCTGGGTCTGGCTCTCATGTGGGGGAGTGCGGCTTCAGCCCAAGATGGCGGCATGTATAAACGCGGGGATTTCGTAGTCGCTGTTTCCGCGTCAGAGGTTTTGACCAGTGAGCAGTTGGACGAGGTTTCGGTTGGCGGGGGTGACCTGCCGGGAGCAGGCGTCACCATCAATAATGACGAAACGGTCACTTTCGACCTATCCTATTTTCTGTCTGACCGGATTGCGGTGAATCTGTTCGGCGGTATCCCTGCTAGCGCGAGGCTGCAAGGAACCGGCTCTATCGGAGGTCTTGCGCTCGGCTCGACTGATTATGGACCTGCGGTGTTGTCGCTTCAATATCATCAGCCGATCGGGAGTAACGTCTCTCTTTATGCAGGGGGAGGCGTAGCGCGCCTGCTATTCCTAAACGAGAAAGACGGCGCAATTGCCGAATTCGATGTGCGCGACACTTGGGCTCCCGCGCTGCAGGTCGGAACGCGTGTAGCTCTGAATTCGAGCCTATTGCTCAACCTCGATACCCGCTATATTCCTTTCAATGGAAATATCAGCGGTAATCTTGGCCCCGCGCGAGTCAAGGCCAAGGTCGGCGTGGACCCAATTGTCGTCAATATTGGCCTTGCCTATCGCTTCTGACGACACTCCTGATCCGCATTCCCGGTACGGCAAATTCAATTGCCGGGACAGATAAGCAGCGGTCGGTGCCGCCGAAGTTAAGAGGAATCATTATGATGACAGCGGGTGGGGTCGACGGGAAAACGCCGCTCGGGCAAGAAGGGCTCGACCCCACCTTGCAGTTATACAACAGACGCATGGCCCAGCGCAGGCACGTTTTTGCTCAGTCTGCCATCCGGCGCGAGCGCCTCTCGCATGAGGCCCATCAAGGTGCGAAGGCGCTCGTCTACTGCGCACCCAGCGGCTTTGGGAAATCGACGCAGTTGGCGATCATGGCAGAAGATG
Organism: Parasphingorhabdus sp.; assembly: GCF_036963705.1. Classification (GTDB taxonomy): domain Bacteria; phylum Pseudomonadota; class Alphaproteobacteria; order Sphingomonadales; family Sphingomonadaceae; genus Parasphingorhabdus. Next base: position 2,226 of record NZ_JBALUT010000106.1, read on the forward strand.
CAGGTTCCGGGAACGCAGCTTACCTTAGCCTCGCTGAGTTCGAAACTGCGGAGGGCAGCGATGGTTCGTGTGTAGAACGTGTGATGCAGGCCATCCTCGATCAGTTGTCGGGACCGGATGCGCCGCAAACAAAGGGCGTGCACGAGGGAGAGGCTGTACTGTTCGCCCGGCTTTGGAAAACCGAGCAGCCAATCTTGTTGTGTTTCGACGAATTTATACCGGCTTTTGCTGACTTGGCGGAGCGGATTATCTGCGAGACGCCTTCCAGCGTCAAACTTGCCTTCGCCCCCATTGGCGTGGAGTTTTTGTCACGGCTCGCTCTTTTGCCCGGGGTCGTAAGAATGCGGTCGGAAAGCTTAGCATTCAACGAAGCCGAGATAGATGAACTTGCCCTTCTATCGGGGGCGCCATGGTCCACTGAACGCGCTTTGGAACTGACTGGCGGCTGGCCCGCATTGCTGCGTTTCGCTGTCGACCGAGCCGAGCCATTATCTTCGCCCATACAGTGGCCAGAAGTGCAGAACTTCTTGCATAACGACGTGTTTGCCAAATTGACCGTCGAAGAACGGGAAGTTCTGCGTAACGCCTCAATCTTGCAAACGGTTACACCGGAAAGCTATCGCTATGTTTTTAAAGCGAATTCGGACCTAGAACATTGGCTCAAGCGCCTGAGCGCTGTCCATGGTGTGCTGGTTGCAGGGCTGGCGAATGATGGGGAGAAGTTAGTAATGCTCCCGGTGCTCCGCGATTTTCTGCGCGAGGAGTTGCGCGTACTCATGCCAGACCGAATTTCCTATTTGTTGAAGCGCATCGCCTACTGGCATTGGCGACAAGGCGAATACCGCGAGACGATAACTGCTGCTTTGGATGCCCACGACCATCGCTGGGCGCACCGGGTAAGCGCAGGCGTGCTTATCGATATTGCATTACGACAGGGAGAAATTGCGGGTCTACGAGAATGGTTCGCTTCGGTTCCTCGTGACCAGTTGAATCGCCTGCCAGCCTTGGCATTCGGCTATGCCTGGACGATGTATTTCAGCCAGCAGGCGCAGGTGGCAGACGAAGTGCTCGAAGGCATGGCCGCAACTGAATACGCCGGCCAGAACCTCTACGGCCAACCCAGGGGTTGGCCCGAACTCGTATTCGCTATTGGCAAGGCGACACATGATGAATTGGATGAAAGCACCAGACTATGCCACCAATGGATCGATAGTTTTGGAGAGGATAACGAGGTTGGCGCAGGCGCGGCTTATACCTGCTTAGCATTTATCGCTGCGAGCGAGCGGCAATTCGAAGATCTGTCGAAGCTTTCTCGGAAGGCTTTCTCAATCAATCGATACGCGCGTCAGCGTTACGCTTCGGGCTGGCTCTCGGTCGCTCACGTGCTCGCGGCGATGCGGAGCGGCAAGATGCTACGGGCTCGTAAACTCGTAAAACAATCGCGCGAGAGCTCTGATATCGCTGTTGAACGTTCGCCCTTCGCCTCAAATCTCCTGCAGGCGTTCGAATATCAACTTTGCGAAGAGATCAAAGAAGGTGTCATGCCAGAGGGGCTCGAACACGACGCCATTAATTTCGCAATGGAATATGGGGTGGTGGATGTGCTCGCCGGAGTGACCCAGGCTGCGGCAAGGCGGATGGCGTTGAAGGGACTAACAACTGAGGCATTTGCCCTGATGGAAAAGGTCCGCGCCACGGCTCACCGCCGCCAATTGCCCCGCTTACGTTATCTGGCGGAAATCAATCTCGCCGAATTTCACTTGCTGGAGGACGGAGCGGACGCAGACGTTAATCTGCCCAAGCCCAACGCTGCGATCCTTTCGGCCAACCAGCTCCAGGCGTTGGATGCGCGCCTCGCCCGTGTGCGAGCGCTCATCGAGATCGGCAAGTCGCGTTTCGGGCTTGCTGAACAGCACGCCCGTCTCGCGTTGCGCGAGGCGGGCACAATGGGCGACTTGCGTGCGGCGGCCGCCGCCCAATATTGTCTCGCTACGGCGCTTGTCCTGCTGGGTTCGACTAGGGACGCGGAACGTGCTTTTCGCGAAGCGGAAGAACTCGTAGCACTGAATGGCTGCCGCACGACACGTGAGTGGATGATGGCACTGCTCCTTCGCATCGTGCCAGAAACGATACAGTTCTTCGATACAATCGGGCGTAAGGGCGAAGCGCTTCATTCGATGGAGCCGAGCGTCGGCTCCTCAGATAAGGGCCTCGTGCCGGTTCTGGCAGGGCGGCTTACCCGCAAGCAATATCTTGTCCTCCAATATATTGCCCGGGGCATGACGAACAAGGAAATCGCAGCACAACTCTCGATCAGCGAAAGCGGCGCGAAATGGCATGTCAAGCGGCTGTTCGAACGCTTCGGTGTCTCTAAGCGGAGTCAGTTGGTCGCGACCGCGCAGGCAAAAAACTTACTATAGGTACAAGGAAAATACTTCATGCAATCAATTAAGAGAATTGTAATCATTGGGAGCGGGACTGCTGGGATCAATCTAGCGCTAAATCTGCGCCAGAACGGTTTCGCAGGGAATGTCACGGTATTTGGTACCGAGCATCACGATCCCTATCAACGTCCGCCGCTTTCGAAGAACTGGTTGCTATCCGATAACGATCCCAGCCCCATTCCGTTGCGTCCAGCGAGCGCTCTTGAGGAAAATGAAATCGTGCTCAGGCTGGGCCAGGAGGTTGCCCTGATCGACCGCAAACGTGCTGTGATTGTGACCGAAACTGGCGAGGAAATTCCTTATGATAGGTTAGTATTCGCCACGGGTGCCGCGCCGCGTCGGCTCGACGTGCCGGGGGCGGATCTGAAAGGTGTTTTCTATTTGCGCAGCCTGGATGATGCTGCGGCGCTGCGGCGCGCGATGCGCGATAATTTGTCGGCCGAAGCGGTCGTTGTAGGCGCTGGGGTGATTGGCCTTGAAGTCGCCTCGGCATTTACCACCCTTAATAGACCCGTGACGGTGGTCGAGGCGGGTGCACGCGTCCTCGCTCGGGTCGCATCGGTTTCGGTCGCGGCGCAAGTGACGCAGCGACTGGAAAAGGCGGGCATACACTTCCTGTTTGAAAAGGCGGTCGCCCGGATCGAAGGCGAGTCCGGTTCGGTAAAAGCCTTGGAGCTAGCCGATGGAACTCGATTGCCCGCCCAGCTGGTTATCATTGGAATTGGAGCGATGCCACAGGAAAGCCTTGCACTCAAGGCTGGACTTACTTGCGATGACGGTATACTGGTGGATGAGGAAATGCGCACGTCGGATGAGCGCATTTATGCAATTGGTGATTGCGCGCGGGGGCCGAATGAATTCGCGCGAGGCAAAGTCCGGATCGAGACGATCCATAACGCTATGCATCAGGCGAAATTGGCGGCCGCCAGCCTGTGTGATAAACCCGCTCCCGCTCCGGCCGTGCCGCGTTTTTGGTCCGACCTTGCTGGCATGAAGCTTCAGGGTCTCGGCATTCGCTCCGATTCGGAAGTGATCGAGGAGCAACATGGGGAGAGCGAGGATGCCGGCGAATATCATCATTTCGAGAACGGCCAACTCGTCGCGACCGAAACAATCAATCTCCCAATGCGGCAGAACGAGTTCGCCTCGCTTATCGTATCCCGAGCTCGTACTGACACCGAATAGTCTGTGAGTTGTTCCCCGTCAGCACTTATGTCACCAAATTGATGTTGTGATTTAAGGAGTGTTTTGGTTTCATCGTAGTGACGAAGGAACGAAGCTCACGGCAAATCAAACTTCATTTCGAACGATGTTGGATGATCATCTGAAAGAACGAGCAACAAAAATGTTGGGGCAAGATAAAATGTCGAAAGAGGCCATATCGGAAGCATTGGGCTATACCGACCGGACCAGTTTTAGCCGTGCGTGCAGACGGTGGTTCGACATTTGAGGGCCACCTCGAAAACCAGGCCCTTCCCTTGGGGATTAAAATCCGGTTCAAGGATGCTGAGGCAGCGAGGGAACTTGGATCATGGGCCAGCTGGGATTTTTTGATTTGCAGCAGCGGCATTAAGG
>NZ_JBALUT010000107.1:0-6037 GCF_036963705.1 Parasphingorhabdus sp.
GTCATCATACGGGGAAAATGATCCATGAAAATCAAATATCTTTTGGCGACTAGCGTCGTCAGCCTTTCCACAGCCGGCCTGATGGCGACATCAGCGGCAGCTCAATCGACCGGATCGATCGATTTTGAGAATGACGTTATTGTCGTTAGCGGTTCGCGCGCAACAGACGTCAATGGCGTTGAAATCCCAGACAGCCCGAAGGCGAAACAGGTCCTGAACCAGGATATTATTTCCCGGTCCGGTGCAGGTCAAACGATCCTCGACACGATTAACATTATTCCAGGTGTAAGCTTCCAGAACAATGACCCCTACGGCTCTGCCGGCGGTACGGTGTCTATCCGCGGATTCGGTGGAGACCGGGTGAGCCTGACCTTTGACGGCGTTCCGTTGAACGATTCCGGAAACTACGCAATTTACTCCAACCAGCAATTGTCGCCCGAACTGATCGAACAGGTAAACGTAAACCTCGGCACCACCGATGTGGACAGCCCGACAGCGTCATCGACCGGTGGCACAATCAACTATCGTACCCGCCAGCCATATGAAGATTTCGGTGTTCGGTTCTCTGGTTCGGCTGGCGAATATGGTTTCATGCGCATTTTTGCATCTGTAGACACCGGTGAATTCACTTCCTTTGGCACGAAAGCCTTTTTTGCATTCGAAAAAGCCGATAACGACAATATTTATGGCATCGGCAAAATCGACAAGCAGCAGTATAATGCGCGAATCTACCAACCGATTGGCGATAACGGCGACTTCCTCTCCGTGTCCGGAAATTATAATATCAACCGGAACAATTTCTTTGGTTCGGTTGCTTTGCGCAATGACCTCGCTACACCAGACGGTTTCCCGCAAACCAAAGATGACCGCTTCTATACATTGAGCTGCACAATTGCTGCAGCACGGCCAGGCGTACGTGACACATCGAACCGTTGCGGTAGCGCGTTTGATTATCGTTTCAACCCGTCTGACACCGGCAATATCCGCGGTGCATCCAAATTCACATTGATGGATGGATTGGTCCTGACCGTCGACCCGAGCTATCAGGTTGTCAAAGCCAATGGCGGCGGAACGACCCGCGGCAACGAGCAGGCCCGTAACGGCTTCTTCGGCTATATTGGCGGACGTCCCTATACCGGCACCGACCTGAACGGCGACGGCGATTTGCTCGACGAAGTTGAAATTCATCAGCCAAGTCAGACCAAGACACGTCGGCTAGGTGTGATTTCTTCGCTGCGCTACGATATTGACAGCAGCAACACGGTTCGTCTCGCTTACACATATGATCGTGCGCGCCACCGGCAAACCGGACAGATCGGTTTCCTTAACGCGAATGGTTTCGCGCAAGATGTATTCCCGGTCGACGACCCGTTGTTTGACGTAACGGGAACAGAGATCAACAAACGTGATCGTCTCTCCTATGCAATATTGCATCAGGTGTCCGGCGAATATCGTGGTCAGTTCCTCGACGACGCATTGACAGTGAACCTGGGCGTTCGCGCACCGTTTTTCAAACGTGAGCTCAACCAGTTTTGCTTCACAACCAGCGCGTCCGGTTTTGTTGATTGCCTGGGTCAAAATGATGAACAGAATGCGGCTTATGCTGCCGCAAATCCGGGATTTGCGTTGCCGCAATCACGGACCTACAACTACAATAAGTTGCTTCCAAATGTCGGCGTAGTATTTGATATTACCCAGCAAATCAGCATTTCCGGTAGCTATGCCAAGGGCCTTTCGGTTCCGGGCACGGATCCACTTTATGACTCGCTGTTTTTCGCGGCCAATACTCCGGGCGTTCAACCCGTTCCGGAAACAACAGACTCCTTCGACCTGAACTTGCGTTATAAGTCGAACCGCGTTCAAGCTCAGCTAACCGGCTGGTTCACGAAATATAATGACCGGCTCGCAAGTGCTTATGATCCAGTACTCGACGAAACGGTATTCCGTAACTTGGGCCAAGTTGACAAATACGGCCTGGATGCCAGCATTTCCTATGCTGTGACGGATAGCTTTTCCTTATATGCCTTTGGTTCGCTCAACGAATCAGAAATCAAGGAAAATGTTCAGGTCGATACAGTTGCTGGACTGCCTGTGTTCGCACAAACAGCCGGTAAGCGTGAATCCGGCGCTCCGGTTGCAAGCTTTGGTGGACGTGCCCAATATTCGATTGGCCCTGTCGACCTCGGTGTGCAGGCTAAATGGACGGGCAAACGTTTCGTAAACGACGAAAATGTTGCGGTCTTTAACGGTGCAACTCAGGTCTTCGGAAACGCAGCCCCAGCTTATACGCTCGTCAATCTAGATGCCCGCGTAAATCTCGAGTGGATCGGACTGAACGATAAGACCTACTTCCAGTTCAACGTCTACAACCTGTTCGATGAGCTTTATGTTGGTGGTTTCGGCGGTAACCTGCAGTCGACCCGTGCACCATTCGTCAATATCGGCGCACCACGGACGGTTAGCGGCACCTTCTCGATGGCGTTCTAAGGCCAGCGTTCATGAACAAAAAGACGGCGGGGCTGAAAAGCGCCGCCGTTTTTCTTTGCGCAAGGAATAGCTGCTCCCTCCGGACGGAACGGCCGCTGCAATCGCTTGCAATATCTTTACCGGTTCATGCTAGAGACTATGCTTTCAATATTTCCGGAAAACGCCATGTCTGACACTCAAATCCCTCCCGTTCTCGTCACCGGAGCCGCCGGGTTCATCGGCCATGCCGTCTCGACCCGTCTGATCGAACGCGGTGAACCGGTGATCGGGATTGATAATCTCAATGATTATTATGATCCGGCGCTCAAGGCCGCTCGGCTTGCCAATCTCGAGGCGCTCGACGGTTTCCGCTTTGTCCAGATGGATGTGTCGGATGCCGATGGCGTCCAGGCTCTGGTGCAGACCAAGGGCGTGCAGCGGATCATCCATCTCGCGGCGCAGGCCGGGGTGCGCTATAGTATCGAGAACCCGTTCGCTTATCAGAAGTCCAATCTGCAGGGCCACTTGTCGTTGCTCGAAGCCAGCCGCCATGCCGACAATTTCCAGCATCTCGTCTATGCTTCGTCGAGCTCGGTTTACGGCGACAAGCCGATGGGCGGCGAGGGATTTACCGAAGAAGAACCCGCCACCGATCCGGTATCGCTTTATGCCGCGACCAAGCGCTCGGGCGAATTGATGAGCCAGTCCTACGCGAAACTCTACGGTTTTCCGATGACCGGCCTGCGTTTCTTCACCGTTTACGGACCCTGGGGTCGGCCCGACATGGCCTATTTCGGCTTTACCCAGAAGATTTTGGCGGGCGAATCGATCGAGGTTTACGGTCAGGGCAAGATGGCCCGCGATTTTACCTATATCGATGATATCGTCGACGGCATTTTGGGTGCACTCGACCATCCGCCGGAGCGGCACGGCCATCGCATCCTCAATATTGGTGACAGCCGACCGGTCGGCCTGATGGAGATGATCAAGGCGCTCGAAGATGCGCTGGGCCTTGAAGCGGAAAAGATCATGCGCCCCATGCAACCGGGCGATGTAACATCCACTTATGCCGACGTATCCAAACTCCATGCCCTGACCGGCTATGCGCCCAAGGTGATGCTGGAAGAGGGATTGAAGAAATTCGTCAGCTGGTATCGCGACTTTTACGGCAATCTGCCGCCAGCCTGATTCAACATATTAGCGTGTCTCGGCGCGCTGCATGACTTGCTGGGCAACCATTTCAAGCTGCGTGTTCACACTCGGATCATCGCAAATACCATCGCGGAACATGCCGCCGGATACATTGATACCCACGCCAAGCGGAGTCGGCCAGCCGCGTAGAGAATGTACGATCGAGCGCAGCGCGGCTAGGGTGCTGCCCACCGCTTGCCAGCCATGAGCGGTCACGATGAGGCCGATCGGCAAACCGTCAAGATAGATGCGCTCGTCGCGCGATGTTTCTTCGATATAGTCGATCGCATTTTTGACCAGCCCGGAGACCGTGCCGTGATAGCCCGGGCTCGACAGCAACACGCCGTCCGCGCGCCGGACCAGCGCGACCAGATCCCGGCCGGTTTCGTTGATCCCCGCCGGATCCGCGCGATAATGGGGCAAAGCCATCAGACGTTCAGCGCCAAATAGCTCGGTTTCGGCTCCGGCATCCGCTGCGGCTTGCAAGGATATCGCCAAGGCCTGCTCGGTCGATGAACCGGGACTGGTTGTCCCGCCAAGCCCGAGGATGAAAGGTTTTTTTGTCTGTTCCACCCGGTCGCCATACCGATGATCCGACGGTAATTGCAACGACCTTGTTTCTTAATTGACCGATTAAATTTGATATATTAGAACCGCCTCAAGAATGGCGGGCGTCGAGCACGCTTCCCTCCCCATCAGACGGAAAGATCATCCCATGCGCAAATTTACCGAAGAACAGCATATGTTTCGCGACGCCTATCGTCGCTTTCTCTCAGACGAAGTCGCGCCAAGAATGGACGAATTCCGTGAAGCCGGGATTGTCGACCGGGAAATATTCAAGAAAGCCGGTGATCAGGGCTTCCTGATGGTCTGGCCGGACGAGAAATATGGCGGCATGGGCGACAATGATTTTCGCTATGAACAGATCATCATCGAGGAAACGGCGCGGGCGGGCTGTTCGGAATGGTATAATACCCTCCATAGTCGTCTGGTCGGTCCCTATTTCAAGAATATCGGCAATGAAGAACAGCGCGAACGCTTCCTGCCGAAATGTGTGACCGGCGAGACTATTCTTGCGGTCGCGATGACGGAGTCCGGCGCGGGCAGCGATCTTTCCGGCATGAAGAGCATGGCAAAGGACATGGGTGACCATTGGCTGCTCAACGGATCGAAAACCTATATCTCCAACGGCATCAACGCCGATGTCGTGATCGTCGCAGCCAAGATAGACGGCGTCGATGACAAGCATGCCATGGTCCTGCTGATCGTCGAACGCGGGATGGAAGGTTTCGAACGCGGCCAGAACCTGGAAAAAATCGGGCTTCACGCGCAGGATACAGCCGAGCTGTTCTTCAATGACGTCAAGATACCGAAGGAAAATACGCTGGGCACGCCCGGCAAAGGCTTCATCCATCTGATGGAAGGCCTGGCCGAGGAACGGCTGATCGCGATGGTCGGCTATGCTGCCTCCGCGCGGCGAGCCTTTGACGTGACCCGCGAATTTGTCATGGACCGGGATGTTTTCGGCAAGAAATTGTCAGATATGCAGAATACACAGTTCAGAATGGCCGAAATGGACGCCAAGATCGACATGCTGCAAATCTATGTCGATCATTGCGTCGACATCCACAACCAGGGCGGGCTGACCGCCAATATGGCTGCCAAGGGCAAGATGCTGGGCAGCGAGATCGAGTGGGATATGGCCGATCTCGGCCTGCAGCTGCACGGCGGCGCCGGCTATATGAAGGAATATGAAATCAGCCGGATCTTCACCGACGCCCGGATGAGCCGGATCTATGCTGGGTCTAGCGAGATCATGCGCTACATTATCGGCCGGGATGTGTTCAGCCAGAAATATCAATCCATACTCGATTAGCTTATGGTGCAAACGGGCTAGGGAAAGGCCGAGTCGCGCCCTTCCCTTGGTTGACGTTTACGTAAACTGCTTGACTGTGTTGCACTGCACCATTAGCATTGCGCAACATCCTTCCAATTCTTCCCATGAGAGGAACCCCAAATGACCCAAGCCTTTATCTATGACGCAGTGCGGTCCCCGCGCGGCAAGGGCCGCAACGACGGTGCTCTGCACGAAATCACTGCTCTCGACCTTTCCGCCCAGGTTCTGGCATCGATCAACGATCGCAACGAACTAGAGGGCCACGAAGTGGAAGACATCGCATTCGGTTGCGTTTCCCCAGTGGGCGAACAAGGCGCAGTAATCAGCCGCATGGCTGCTCTGAAGGCCGGCTATGCCGACACGACGTCAGCCATCCAGGTCAACCGCTTCTGCGGTTCCGGTCTCGAAGCGGTGAATATCGCAGCGGGCAAGATCTGTTCCGGCGAAGCCGATCTGGCGATTGGCGGCGGCATCGAATCGATG
>NZ_JBALUT010000108.1:0-5873 GCF_036963705.1 Parasphingorhabdus sp.
GGCGCTGGTAGCGGCTTTGGGATCGGGCGCGGTTGTCGCCCTGATCGTCGGTTACAAGAAGCTGAAATCCATGCCGGAAGCTTTCTCGCGCGGTGCGACGAGCGCGGTGGTCGCCATCACCAATACCTGCGCCGTGGTTGGCTTCGGCTCCGTTGCCAAGCTGTCACCGGCCTTTCAGGAGGCACTGGTCATGGTGCAGAATATCCCGGGCAGCCCGCTGATCGGAGCCGCTGTTGCGGTCACCGTGATCGCCGGCCTTACCGGCTCGGCATCGGGTGGCCAGTCAATCGCCCTGCCCCTGATCGCGCCCCATTATATCGATGTCGGCGCGCAGCCCGACGAGCTGCACCGCGTGGTCGCCATCTCCTCCGGCGCGCTCGATAGCCTACCGCACAATGGCTATGTCGTGACCACGATCCGCGCAGTATGCGGCGAAACCCACAAAGACGCTTATGGAGCGGTGGGTGCGTTGACTGTTGTCATACCGGTGATCGGGACGATCATGGCGGTAATATTGTTCGGGGTTTTCTAGTGCCTGTCACGACCCGTCGCTACCGCGCCGGAGACCGGCAAGCCTTCATCGAGCTCAATCGCGACTGGATCGAGGAATATTTTGTTCTGGAAGAAAGCGACCGCGAACAGCTGGAAGAACTGGAAACATCTATTCTGGGCAAAGGCGGGCAGATTATCGTTGCTCTGCTCGACGATATGGTTGTCGGGACCGGAGCGATCCTGCCACCGCATCATGATCCGGGTGATGGCCGAAAATGGTTGGAGATCGTCAAGATGGCGGCGCGAAAAGACGCGCGCGGACAAGGTATAGGACGCAAGGTGTTGGAGGCTTTGATCGGAGAGGGCCGGGCCATGGGGGCGGATGCGATATGGCTCGAGACCAATGCAGGCCTGAAAGCCGCAATCCGTCTTTACGAACGGTGCGGCTTTCAGCATTTGTCTGACGATGATCTGTGGCCCACGCCTTACGCGCGGTGCAATGTCCAGATGACTCTTCACCTTTAATCCTTAGGCCAGCGAAGGCTGGGACCTAGATCGAGCGCAAAGAGACCCACATAATGCGGGCTGGATCCCGGCCTGCGCCGGGATGACCAGTTACTTCAACCGCTCGATCTTGCTCGCGGCTTCATCGATAATCGCGGTGACTTCCAGAATCTTGTCCGATCCCTTTTCCTCGTCACCTAGCCGGATGGCAATCGCACTCTTGAGGTTGTGCATCGCGCGGCGGACAGATGCGCCATCGCTGGCCTCACCCATTTTCGATACGCCCTCCAGCCGTGCGAGAATCTCGGCGATTTCCGCCTCGTCCTCTGCCAGCCGGGCGGAACCCGCGTCGGTGATTGAATAGACTTTCTTGCCGTCATCATCGACCTTTTCGTCGATCAGGTCCATTTCCGCCATCAGGGTCAGCGTCGGATAGACGATCCCCGGACTGGGCGCATAATGGCCGCCGGTCAGTTCCTCGATCTGACGGATCAGATCATAGCCGTGCCGCGGTTCTTCGGCGATCAGGTGCAACGTCAGGAGCTTCAGTTCGCCGCGCCGGAACATCCGCGCGCGCCTTTTGCCCTTGCCGCCTTCAAAAGCGGCTTGGGCAAAAGCTCTGGCGAATTTCTCGCCAGGCGGCCCGCCTCTTCCGCGGCCTCGACCACGACCAGATCCACGTCCAGACCCTTCAGGGCCTCCGGTTCCAAATTTCATTCCATGTCTCATTTTCTAATCTTTCTTTATATCTAAGATGTTCTTAAGATATATCTTAATACGATCTTTGCAATAGGGAAATCACTAAAAATGCACAAGCGTCTGAAAAATTTACGGAATAATTCGCGGAACAGTGACCCCGCGACATTCGGGATGCCCGTTAAAGATATTGGACTCAGGGCCACAAGCTGTTAATCGAACAGTTAAAACATGGATGGAGAGATCAATGGAAACCCCGATTCACGGTATATGCGATTCCCGCTTTGCAGCAGTCAAAGCAGCCTTCGAGAATAATTTCCGGGAACATGGGGACATTGGCGCGTCGGTTGCGATCACTCTCGATGGCGAATTTGTTGTCGATCTGTGGGGCGGTCATCTCGACGAGGAACGGACCGACTCGTGGCAGGAAGACACTCTGGTCAATGTCTGGTCGAGCACCAAGACGATGGCGGCGATGTCATTGCTGCTGCTCGCGGATCGCGGCGAAGTTGACCTCCATGCACCGGCCGCCAAATATTGGCCCGAATTTGCGCAAAATGGGAAAGAATCTGTCGAAGTCCGGCATTTTCTCAGCCACACCGCCGGACTCTCGGGAATGGACGAAAAGGTCGAGGGTGATGCGCTCTATGACTGGGAATGGATGACCGATGCCCTCGCCAAACAAGCCCCTTGGTGGGAGCCGGGAACGCAGTCGGGCTATCACGCCCTCACCCAAGGACATTTGATCGGCGAAATCGTCCGCCGGGTATCCGGCCAATCAATCGGCAATTTCTTCCGTCAGGAGATTGCCGAGCCGACCGGAGCGGATTTCCATATCGGCGCGGACGGAGCGCTCGACGCACGGATCGGTAATCTCATCCCGCCCAAATCGCGCGTCGCTCCCGATAGCGATTCCATCGCCGGCCGCACTTTCGCCAATCCCGGCGTCGATGCCACCGAACCCAGAAAACGGGCTTGGCGGGCAGCAGAAATCCCCGCAGCCAACGGCCAGGGCAACGCGCGCAGCATCGTTCGCGCCCAGACCGCGATGGCCAACGGCGGCCAGGCGTTCGGCAAGACGATCATGTCGGAAGCTGGCACAAAGAGGATTTTCGAGAAACAGAGCGAAGGCACCGATCTGGTCTTCGGCATGCCGGTTACTTTTGGCATGGGCTATGGCCTGAACAGTCCGTCCACCCCGATCAGCCCCAATAGCAACACCTGCTTCTGGGGCGGCTATGGCGGATCTTCGGTGATGGTCGATCAGGACGCGAGGCTGTGCTTTTCCTATGTGATGAACAAGATGGAGACCGGGCTATTGGGTGATCCGAGAGGATTTGGGCTGGCGGCGGCGATGTATATGTCGATGGCGGTTTAGAGAGCGGTAATCGCCGCAAATGTCACCCCAGCGAAGGCTGGGGCCTAAACCAAAGGTGGCGAGACTCACACAGGCGGGTTGGGTGCCAGCCTTCGCTGGCATGACACTGTTTCATTCCGCCTGCTTCGTTACACCTATAAGATATCGTACACCTCCGGTGGCGTTTAGAATATATTCAATGATTTGCGCTAGTGATGCGCGATGAATGATATGTCCACCACTGTTCTAGCGGCGCATGAGATCGCCGGTTTTCCTGCATCATTTACTATGGATGATGCACATATCCTTCGCAGCAAGATCATTGGAAAATGTGCCGATGTCGAGTGTTGGCTTGTTGATAGAATTCAACCGTATCAAACTCCGTCTCCAAGCTTTTCAATGAAAGTGAAGCAGTTCGAAGAGATTTTGAAAAAGCACCAAGGGGCGTTCAACAACCCGACGAGGCTTCAATCCTATCTAAAGGTGTTTCAACCCTTCGCGATTTTTCGTTCAGAACTTGCACATGCCAAACTAAGTTTGATTGAAACTACAGACGACAGAATGCTGATAACAATTCAAAACGCTGCATGGGGGTCTAATGTCCGGACTGCGAAATCGATTGTCTTGTCATCTGAAGAGCTTGAGAAGATATGGCGCGAGATGCACGTTGCGGCGCAAAAGATCACAAATTATACAATCACGCCATCCACACCCGTCACCCCAGCGAAGGCTGGGGCCTAAACCAAGGTCAGCGAGACTCACATAGGCGGCATTGATGCCAGCCTGCGCTGGCATGACGCATATTGTCGAATTTTTTGAAGGTCTAATCCCTCTAATCGGAAGAATCTATTCTTCCGCCTTTTTCGCCACGCCCACAAATGCCGGCCGCAACAACCGGTCCTTGATCACATAACCAGCCTGCATTTCCTGCACGATGGTGCCGGGCTCATGCTCGTCGGTCGGGATTTCGATCATCGCCTGATGCTGGTTCGGATCGAGCGGCAGGCCGACGGCGGCGACGCGCTTGATGCCGTTTTTCTCGAACGCGGCTTGCAGTTCGCGGCCGGTGGCTTCGATGCCGTTGATCAGGCCCTTCCACTTTTCCTCGTCCTTGACCTCGGCGGGGATCGCTTCGAGGGCACGGTTCATATTGTCCATCACCGAGAGCATGTCGCGAGCGAAGCCGGTCGCGGCATAAGCGCGGGCGTCCTGCGCGTCTTTTTCGAGACGGCGGCGGACATTCTGGGTTTCGGCCTGGGCATAGAGAACAGCCTGCTGGGCTTCGGCCAGCTCGGTTTCCAGCGCTTCGATACGATTGTCGGAATTTTCCGGCTGGGAGGCTTCACCTTCTCCGCCGCTTTTCATCGACTCCGGCACGCCGTCCAGTTCGGCTGCTGCCGCTGCGTCGCCATTTTCTTGTCCCGGATTCTGCTTGGTATCGCTCATGTTCTAATCACTCTAATTTCTATCATTTGGTCAACAAACGCGACAGGGTTTGCGCGGTAAAGTCTACCATGGGTACCACGCGGGCATAATTCAACCTTGTCGGACCGATTACACCGACCACGCCAACCACCTGTCCGTCGCCGTCTTTATAGGGCGCCGCTATCACAGATGAGCCGGAAAGGGAGAATAATTTATTCTCCGCGCCGATAAATATTTTTGCCGCTTCGGCATCGCGGGCATTGTCGAGCAAGCGAGCGATTTCCTGCTTGGCTTCGAGCTCGTCGAGCAAGCGCCGCACCCGATCGAGATCGGCCAGCGCGCTATTGTCCTGGAGCAGATTGGCCTGTCCGCGAACGATCAATACCGGTCGGTCCGATGGATCTCGGCTCCAGGTGACCATGCCCGCCTTGACCAGCTCTTCCGAGGCTTTGTCGATCGCCAATTCACCGGCACTAATCTCCCCGCCGACGGTTGCCAGCGCCTGGCTGAGCGTCTTGCCGCCATAGCGGGCGGTGAGAAAATTGCCGGCTTCGACCAACGCCGATTCCGATACGCCGGGCGGCAGGTCGAGCACGCGATTCTCGACGCCGCCATCCTGGGATACGAGGATCGCCAGTCCCTGCCCTTCGGACAATTTCACGAAACTGAATTGTTTGAGCAACGGCTCGCGCTTCGGCACCAGCACGAGACCGGCGCAGGAGGACAGGCCGGAGAGGATCGAGGTCGTGGCGCGCAGGGCATCCTCGACCGGCCCCTGCTCGGTGATCTGGCTTTCGATCGCGTCGCGCTCCTGCTGCGTCGGGACCGCCGCCTGCATCATGCCGTCGACGAACAGCCGCAGCCCAAGCTCGGTCGGCATCCGTCCGGCGCTGGTATGCGGCGCCGCGAGCAGGCCCAGTTCCTCGAGATCCTGCATGACATTGCGGATCGAGGCGGGCGAGAGTTCCAGGCCCGGCGCCTTGGATATCGTCCGCGACCCGACCGGCGCGCCGGTGTCGAGATAGGATTCGACGACGACGCGGAAGATGTCCTGTGCTCGAGTGGTCATTTCGGTGATCGGGGTGTTGGTCATGGGTGATAGATAGGTCAAATGTCGGGCGGTTTCCAGCATTACTCATCTCCGATTGGGAGAGGAGGAGGGATTGCCTCTCCCGTTGCGAGAGGTTAAGGACCCGCCAACTCTAAAAAGGATCAAACTATGCGACCATCGGGCCGTGCGCCGGACGAAATGCGCGCCATTTCTATCGAAACCGGATTTACCAAACATGCCGAAGGAAGCTGTCTGATCAGCTTTGGCGATACGCGGGTATTGTGCACCGCCAGCATCGAAACGAGCCTGCCACCATGGATGCGCGGCAAGGGTACCGGCTGGGTCACC
>NZ_JBALUT010000109.1:0-5524 GCF_036963705.1 Parasphingorhabdus sp.
CGATAGCGCAGGAATGTCAGCGCCGGCGTACTCCAGTTGGTCCAGTTACCACGCTGGCTCGCGGGGTGGACGAAGCGCCGCAGCCAAGCCATTGCGGGAGCCGCAAAAGCATCGTCATCATAGCCGGGTCTCGAGATAACTGCAATCGGCAAAAGTCGAGCAATTTTTCGCCAGTCTTTCCAGCGGTGAAACTGGGCAAGATTGTCGGCCCCCATGATCCAGACAAATTGCCGTTTCGGGTAGCGGCGGACGAGTTTCAACAGTGTATCATAAGTATATCTTGTACCCAATTGCTGTTCGATAGCGGTCGGCCGGATCGTGCTGCGCCGTGCCATTTTCCGGGCCGACGCCAGACGCGCATGCAGCGGAGCCATATCCTTCGCCCCTTCTTTCAAAGGATTGCCCGGCGAGACCAGCCACCAGAATTCATCCAGCGCCAGCGCCTCGATCGCGAACAGACTGACCGACCGATGCGCGCCATGGGCCGGGTTGAACGAGCCGCCCAATAGGCCGGTTGTTATCATAGCCTGATGATCAAGGCCGCACTTGCCCGGTTCCCCGCACCACCCATTTATAGGTCGTCAGCCCTTCCAGCGCGACCGGACCACGTGCGTGCATGCGTCCGGTGGAAATACCTATTTCCGCTCCGAGTCCAAATTCGCCACCATCGGCGAACTGGCTCGAGGCATTGTGCATGACAATCGCGCTATCGGCCCGCTGGATGAATTTTTCGGCGATCGCCATATCCTCGGTGACGATGACATCGGTGTGATGCGATCCATGTGCCGCGATATGCTCGAGAGCCTGATCCACTCCGTTGACCATCGCAACCGCCACGATCGGCGCGAGATATTCGGTATCCCAGTCGCTGGCGTCCGCAGAAACGATTCGTTCGTCCAGTTCGAGCACCGCATCGTCGCCACGCACTTCGCAGCCCGCATCGATCAACGCCCGCACCAAGGCACCGGGTGCCTGATAATCCTGATCGATCAATAATGTTTCCATCGCCCCGCAAACACCGGTGCGCCGCATCTTGGCATTGACGGCGATGGCGATAGCCTTGTCCGGATCAGCTTCCTTGCCGATATAAGTGTGGTTTATCCCGTCGAGATGCGCGAGAATCGGGACGCTTGCTTCGTCCTGAACCCGCTTGACCAAGGATTTTCCGCCCCGCGGGATTATGATGTCGATTAGCCCGCTGGCTTTCAACATTGCGCCGACAGCCGCCCGGTCGGTGGTCTGGACCAGCTGGATGGCATGTTCGGCGAGGCCGGCTTCGATCACTCCTGCTATCATGGCGTCAAAAATAGCCCGATTGCTCTCTATCGCTTCCGATCCGCCGCGCAGAATGACGGCATTGCCGGACCGCAGCGCCAAAGCAGCAGCATCAGCGGTGACATTGGGACGGCTTTCATAGATTATCCCGATCACGCCCAAGGGAACCCTGATCCGCTCCATCACCAGACCATTGGGCCTTTCGGTGCGGTCGATGATCTGTCCAACAGGATCCGGAAGATTCGCGACATTCTCGACGGCCGCGGCGATGGCTTCCAACCGCCCTTCATCGATCATCAGGCGGTCGAGCATGGCGTCACTCAGCCCTCGCTCCCGGGCGCTTTCCATGTCGCGCTGATTGGCCGCCAAAATGACGGCCTGGCTGGCCCGCAGATGTTGCGCGGCGGCGATGAGGGCTTTGGCTTTTTGGGCATCACTCACGCCGGCTAGCATAGTGAATGCAGCGCGCGCCTTCAGTCCCATATCGGTGATAAGCTTTACAGATTCTGTCATAAGTGGCTGCTAGCATGACGAGGACGGCAATTTAACCCACAATCGCTAACCTCGGCACGCAAGAAATCTTTTTGCGCGACAGCGATAGATCAGCCCAAAATGGGACGATCACAATTAATTTTTTGTTAATTTCGCAGCTCACCGCACGACTCCGTCGACTCGTCACGAGTCGCTCTCCTTCGATTCGCTAGATTCGAAACCCTCTGCTAGCCCTTCAATGGGGATTACGAACAAAATGGCGGGTCATGCACAAACAAAACACCAAGCAAGGGCTTAAAGCCCGGCTGGACCATATGTTTACCGATCGCGAGTTTTTCATGCGATCGCACGGACAGGTCCGATTTCTCACCTTGTCTGCAACATTGCAGAAACGCGTCTTTTATTCGGTCGCGGCCGCACTGGCTGCCTGGATGTTGATCACGCTTGCGATGATGATCAACCAGCTGACCGTCACCGGCGAACGCATGGCACTCGCTCAGAAAGAAGCAGCGGTGAACAGCACCGAAAGCCGGGTCGCGAGTTATAAAGCCTCGATTGACGACGTCGCCGCCGATCTCAAGCAACGCCAGGATGTGCTCGACGCGATGACCGAGCAATTTGTCGGCGAACAGCCAGCAGCCGCCGATGCAACAGCACAGAAGCAAGATGACGGACAAATGTCCGAAAATACGCGAAAGATCAGCGCGGCTTTTCCGGAGGCTACCCATCTAGCCAAACTCGAAGCCCGGCAAATCATGTTTGCGCGGCGCCTGACATCGGCCGCCAATCAACGCACAGAACAGGCGGCGGCTGCAATTCGAAAGTTCGGCCTGAACCCCGACAAGCTGTCCAAGAATTCCATGGATTCAATGGGCGGTCCGTTCATCCCTTTCTTCAAGGGCAAGAACCAGCAGATGCATCCCACGCTTGAACGGCTGAATCTGGCGCTCGTGCGGATGGAAGCACTGGAAAGAACGCTGATCGCGATCCCGTCCGGCCAGCCTTCTAGCACCGGCATGGTGTCGAGCAGCTACGGCTATCGCCGCGATCCTTTCACCGGCGGCGGCGCGATGCACAGCGGCATGGATTTCAAAGGACCCCGCGGTCAGCCTATTCTTGCGGCTGCCGGTGGCAAGGTTACTCATGCAGGATGGAAGTCCGGCTATGGCAAGACCGTAGAAATCACGCATGGTAACGGATTGCTGACCCGTTATGCGCATTTGTCACAAATTGGTGTGACCAATGGCCAGAAAATTGAACAGGGAATACAATTGGGGGCTATGGGCAGCACGGGACGCTCGACCGGATCGCATCTGCACTTTGAAGTGCGACTGAACGGCGCCGCAATCAACCCCCGTCCATTTTTGGAGGCAAATACAGATGTTCTCAAGGTCAAAGCCATCGCACGACAACGTGCCAAATCGCCAAAGCGCGCAGAGTCAGGCACCGGCCGTGGCTAGAAGCAATGGTAGCAGCGGATCCAGTTTCTCGATCATCGGCGACGGAATCATCATCACCGGCAATATCGAATCGAAGGTTGATCTGCATATCGATGGCGAAGTGATCGGCGACGTAAAATGCCTGTCCCTGGTTCAGGGTCCATCGAGCAAAATACAGGGCGCTATTGTTGCCCAGAATGCCAGCCTGTCAGGTGCGGTAGAAGGATCGATCGATGCGGGCGACCTTGCCATCGCCTCCACCGCCCGTATTTCTGGTGACGTCTCTTATGAGAATGTCACGATCGAACAGGGCGGCCATGTCGATGGCAAATTCAAACATCGTAGCAGCACCTCTCCAAATCTCGCAAAATCGACAGTGAACAAAGGCGATTTGGGCATGCCGCTCGAGCTAACCTCAGGCGACAAACTGCCTGATCGCGGCTTTACAGTTTAATTGCGGGGCGCCTGTCGCCGATAGCTGAGCGCTTCCGCCACATGGATGCGGCCAATTTCTTCGACGCAGGCCAAATCCGCGATCGTCCGGGACACTCTCAAAACCCTCGTGTAGCCACGCGCTGACAGCCGCATCGCTTCTGCAGCCTGCGCGAGCAAGGTCCGGCCCGGTTCGTCGGGTGTGGCGTGTTTTTCCAGCACTTCGCCATCAATCTCACTATTGGTCCGCACTTCCAGATCTGCGTAGCGCTGGCGCTGGATTGACCGTGCAGCAGCGACTCGCTGAGCCACGGCGTCGGAACCTTCAGCCGGCGGCGGCATGGTGAGATCTGCGGCGGACAAGGCCTCTACCTCTATATGGAGGTCAATGCGGTCGAGCAGCGGCCCCGAAACTTTCGCCTCATAATCCGCCGCGCACCGGGGCGCCCGCGAGCAAGCCAGAGCAGCGTCTCCGAGATGTCCGCAACGGCACGGATTCATCGCGGCGATCATCTGCACACGCGCCGGAAAGGTCACATGCGCATTGGCTCGGGCCACACTGACCTCCCCGGTTTCTAGCGGCTGCCGCAGCGAATCGAGAACCGCTCGCTGAAACTCCGGCAGTTCATCGAGAAACAAAACCCCGAGATGCGCCATGCTGACTTCGCCGGGGCGGACCTTCAACCCGCCACCGACCAGCGCTGCCATCGAGGCGCTATGATGCGGTGCACGGAACGGTCGCTGACGTGACATCTGACCGCCCTCCAGCGTACCGGCGACAGAAGCCACCATCGACACTTCGAGCGCTTCAGATGGAGATAGAGGCGGCAAAATGCCTGGCAAACAGGATGCCAGTAGCGACTTCCCCGACCCGGGCGGACCGTTCATCAGAAGATTGTGCCCGCCAGCCGCAGCTATTTCCAGGGCCCTTTTCGCGGTTTCCTGACCCTTCACATCCTTGAGGTCCGGCCCATAATCCGGCTCGGGTGCGGGGCCGGTTTCCGGCGGCGTCAATATCGACTGACCCTTGAAGTGATTGAGCAGCGCCAGCAGGTTTGCCGGAGCCAGCACCTCAATATCACCGGCCCATGCCGCCTCAGAGCCCTGCAACGCCGGACAGATCAGTCCGAGATTTTCACCCGACGCATGGAGCGCCGCCAGCAAGACGCCCGGTGTGACCGCCAGCCGGCCATCGAGCGATAATTCCCCGACGACTATATAGCTTGCCAGAGTCTCGGCATCGACGATGCCCATCGCGCCCAGCAATGCCAACGCGATCGGCAGGTCATAATGGGATCCCGCCTTGGGCAAGTCAGCGGGCGAAAGGTTGACCGTGATTCTTTTTGGTGGGAGCGAAAGTCCCATCGCGGCAATCGCGGCGCGTACCCGTTCCCGGCTTTCCGCGACCGCTTTGTCGGGCAGACCGACGACATTGAACGCAGGCAGGCCGGGCGCGACCTGGCATTGTACTTCGACGCCGCGCGCTTCCAGTCCGAGAAAGGCCACCGTCTGAACCAGGGCTACCATCATCGCCATCCCAATTTCATATCCCAAACACTGGCGGCGACAGGAGATTGAGTCGAGCATCAACAGCCACTTGGCCGCAACCGTCAAAACCGGAAGAAATCAGCCGAAGCAATGGGTTAATTTTCGCGCAACCACACGCCCTTACGCTTTGGCAAGCGCTCTGCCTGCAAATACAGCATATGGCATGGGGCAATAAATCAGATATTTTCGACGAAGGTAATGCTTCGGGCAGCATGAGCGGCTTCTTCGTGGGCGCCTTCATTCTGGCTGCGCTTCTGCTTAGTCCCGCCCAACCAGCCAATAGCGCTAGCAGCTATGTGGTCACCGAGACGGTCGAGACGCTGGAATATGAAATATTC
>NZ_JBALUT010000110.1:0-5477 GCF_036963705.1 Parasphingorhabdus sp.
CGGCGTTACCAAGGGACAGGTAGTCGCGTGCATCGACGGCGGTGCCAGCGACCTCGATAGCGTCCGCGCCGGTTGCAAGGCATCCGCCAGTTGCGGCTCCTGCACCGGCCTTGTTGAAAGCTTGCTCAGTATCTCCCTGGGTGACGATTATGGTGGTGCACGCACGGTTACACCGATGTGCAAATGCACCAGTTTCACCCACGAAGATGTTCGGCGCAATATCCTCGAGAAAGAGCTGAAATCCATTCCCCAAGTGATGCAGGAACTGCACTGGACCACACCGGATGGTTGCGCCTCCTGCCGCCCGGCACTCAACTATTATCTGCTGTGCGCGTGGCCAACGGAGCATCAGGAAGATCCGCAAAGCCGGTTCGTCAATGAACGGATGCACGCCAATATCCAGAAGGACGGCACCTATTCGGTGGTGCCGAGAATGTGGGGCGGGATTACCACGCCGGATGAACTGCGCGCGATTGCCGATGCCGCTGACAAATATCAGGCGCGCCTAGTGAAAGTAACCGGCGGTCAAAGGCTGGATATTTTCGGCATCAAGAAAGAGGATTTGCCCGCAATCTGGGCCGATCTCAATGCCGCCGGCATGGTATCGGGCCACGCCTATGGCAAGGCGCTGCGCACAGTGAAAACCTGCGTCGGCAGCGAATGGTGCCGCTTTGGCACGCAGGATTCGACCGGCCTCGGTATCAAGGCCGAACAGATGACCTGGGGCAGCTGGATGCCGCACAAATTCAAGATCGCCGTATCGGGATGTCCGCGCAATTGTGCGGAAGCATCGATCAAGGACCTCGGGATTATCTGTGTCGACAGCGGCTATGAACTGAGCGTTGGCGGCAATGGCGGGATTCACCTGCGTGGCACCGATTTCCTGTGCAAGGTCGAGACCGAAGAGGCTGCGCTGGAATATATCGCGGCGTTCATCCAGCTCTACCGCGAAGAAGCGCGCTATCTCGACCGGACGGCGCCCTGGGTGGAGAGGGTCGGCATGGACTATATCAAGGGTCGTATTGTGGAAGACGAGACAGGCCGCAAGGCGTTGCAGAAACGTTTTCTGTTCGCCCAGTCGGTGCATCAGAAGGATCCCTGGGCGGAGCGTGCTGCGGGCTCGGAGAGCCATCTCCACAAACATATCGCCGAAATCCGGCCCTTTGCTGTTCTGGAGCCTGCATGATGGCGAACGCAAAATGGATTGATATCGGCCCGGTCGAGCAGCTGCCTGCGCTGGGTGCCAGGACTCTGCCGGTACGGGGCGGTCAGGAAATTGCGATTTTCCGGACCTCGACCGGCGCGATCCATGCGCTGGCCAACAAGTGCCCCCACAAGGCCGGGCCGCTAAGCCAAGGTATCGTGCACGATACCAGCGTTACCTGCCCTCTCCACAATTGGCGTATATCATTGGTGACGGGCAAGGCTTTGGGCGAAGACAAGGGTTGTGTGCCTGTCATCCCGGTAAAAATTGATGCAGGCCGGATTTACATTGAACGCGCCGCCGCCTTGGTCGGGGTTATGTGACAAAGATTTGCACCACTTGCCCCTATTGCGGCGTTGGTTGCGGTATAGAAGCCGAAATCACCGGCGACCGTGAGGTAGTGATCAAAGGCGATTCCAAGCATCCGGCAAATTTTGGACGGCTATGCTCCAAGGGGACGCATCTGGCGGAAACGGTCAGTCTGGAAGGACGGCTGCTCTATCCGGAAATTGGCGGCGAGCAAGCGGAGTGGGGCCAGGCTCTCGATCTGGTCGCGAAGCGCTTTGCCGATACCGTGCGTGAACATGGCCCCGATAGCGTCGCATTCTACGTCTCCGGCCAATTGCTGACCGAGGACTATTATGTCGCCAACAAGCTGATGAAAGGCTTTATCGGCAGCGCCAATATCGACACCAACAGCCGCCTGTGCATGGCCAGCGCAGTCGCCGCCCATAGCCGCGCTTTTGGCGAAGATGTCGTGCCGTGCAGCTATGACGATCTTGATGCAGCCGATCTGATCCTGCTGGTCGGATCGAACACCGCATGGTGTCATCCGGTCATCTGGCAAAGGATCGAAAAAGCACGCGCAGAACATGGCACGAAACTGGTCGTAATCGACCCGCGTCGCACCGAAACAGCCGAATGTGCCGATCTTCATTTAGCGATACGGCCGGATGGTGATGTCGCGCTTTTCAACGCTCTTTTGCAGGAAATGAGGAATAGGGGCGCGCTCGACGAGGATTTTCTGCGCGACCATGTCAACGCGCCTGACCAATTCTGGAACAACGTCTCCGGCGATGCAGAAATGGCTGGTGTCGATCCGCAGTTGCTGGAGCAGCTCGCCGATCTTGTCACCGCCCATCCAAAAACAGTTACCCTGTTTAGCCAGGGTGCAAATCAATCGATCGGTGGCACCGACAAAGGCAATGCGATCATCAATCTGCATCTTGCGACGGGCAGGATTGGCAAGCCGGGCACGGGACCATTTTCGATAACCGGGCAGCCCAATGCCATGGGCGGGCGCGAGGTCGGCGGGCTTGCCTCGATGCTGGCCGCGCATATGGGGTTTTCCGATGCGGAATGTGATGCCGCGCAAACATATTGGCACAGTCCGACCATCGCACGGAAACCGGGCCGCAAGGCGGTCGACATGTTTCGCGATTTGCACGACGGGCGGATCAAGGCGATCTGGATCATGGCAACCAATCCGGCTGTTTCGATGCCGGATGCAGATTATGTCCGCGCGGCATTGAAGCGATGTGATTTCGTGGTGGTCTCGGATGTCATCGCCGAAACCGACACAACCGTGTTCGCACATGTAAAATTGCCGGCGCTTGCCTGGGGCGAGAAAGACGGAACCGTCACCAATAGCGAGCGGGTTATCAGCCGCCAGCGACCATTATTCGCAGCGCCCGGGCAAGCAAAAGCAGACTGGTGGATCATCCAGCAGGTCGCTCGCCGCATGGGCCATAAGGAGGCATTCTCATTCGAAAATGCAGCTGCAATTTTCCGGGAATATGCCGCCCAGACCGGCTATCGCAACGCGGGCAAACGGAAACTGGATTTGTCGGAATGGGCCACAACAAGCGATGCCGATTATGATGCCTGGACACCAAAACCCTGGGGCGGCGCATCACCGTTCGAAGATCGCAAGTTTTCTACGCCCGATGGCAAGGCCAGACTGGTGGCCGTTGCACCGCTAGCCCTCAGAGCGCATGATCCCGATTTCCCGCTAACCCTCAATACCGGGCGCTATCGCGACCAGTGGCACAGCATGACCCGTACCGGACTGAGTCCGCGTTTGTCCCAACATCGCCGTGAGCCACTCGTCGAGATACATCCGCACGACGCCATTGTTCGCGGACTGGACGAAGGCGGCCTTGCGAAGATCACCACGCCGCAAGGAGAAAGCATATTTCGGATTCAGATCACCGATGCCCAGCGGCAGGGCGAAATATTTGCACCGATGCACTGGACCGATCAGTGGAGCAATGGCGGCCGCGCAAACCGGCTTCCCGATCAGACCGTTGACCCCATATCCGGGCAGCCTGCGTTCAAGAATAGTTCCTGTAACATAACGGCAGTGGAACCCGAGTGGCGCGCGTTTCTGGTCTGTGCCAACCGTCCTGCTCTGCCTTCAATTCTTTATTGGACCAGCGCGAGAATCGCGGGCGGCTGGCTGGTCGAACTGGCCGGTGCAGGCAATATCGATCTGAACAGTCTGCTCCCGACTGGCGAGCGTATGGAGGCGGTCGATCTGCAGCGCGGTATGCGCAGAATTGCGGTTCGTAATGGAGAAGGTCGGTTGGCAGCAGCGCTGTACCTGACGCGCAAAGGGGATCTGCCTTCCCGTGACTGGATTGTGGTGCAGCTTGCCGGCGATGATCAGGCAGATGCAGCCTCACTTCTTGCTGCCCGGCCAAAAGTCGCCGGAGCGGACAAGGGTTCGACCGTCTGCGTTTGCTTCAATGTGGGGGCCAAACAAATTGCCAGCGCCATTGCCCGGCAATCTCTCATCAGTCTGGAAGAGGTCGGTACGGCTCTCAATGCTGGGACAAATTGCGGCAGTTGCCGCCCCGCAATAACAAGATTGCTGGCAGAATTGCACGCACCAAAACTGGAGGCCGCAGAATGAGCGAAATTATTATTCAGCCCGGATCCGTCTGGCTGGTTGGCGCAGGTCCCGGCGATCCCGATCTGCTCACCCGAAAGGCCGAGAAGCTTATCGATGCTGCGACCGTCATTTTCTACGACGCGCTGGTTGGAAAAGATGTTCTGGCACTGGCCCCTCGTCGAGCCAGACTTGTTCCCGTCGGAAAACGGTCCGGCCGCCATTCCAAGGACCAGCGCAGCATCAACGAGTTGCTGGTCGAAGCCGCATTGGTTGGCGAACGCGTAGTCCGGTTGAAAGGCGGCGATGCCGGTATTTTTGGCCGTGCTACCGAAGAAACCGAAGCGCTGATAGAACATGCAATTCCTTATCAAATCTGTCCGGGAATCACCGCTGCCTCGGCTGCAGCCGCCAGCGCCGGCATATCTCTCACGGTTAGAGGTCTCGCTCGAAAGCTGGTGTTCGTAACCGCCCATGCCCGCGCGGGCGAAGCGCTTGATCTGGATTGGGACGCGCTGGCTGATCCAAAGGCTACGCTGGCCATCTATATGGGCAAAGCGGCAGCCGCCACGATATCCCGCAAGCTGATCCGCGCTGGCCTGGCCAGTGATACGCCGGTCTTGCTGATAGAAAATGTGAGCCTGAAGGAAGAGCGGCAATTCAGCACACGTCTGGATTTACTGTCTATTTCCGTTCGTGCCGCCTTGGGTGATGGCCCCGCCGTGATGTTGATCGGAGAAGCGGTCAGGAAGCGGCAACATGTAAGTGGCTTTTCAACAGCATATGATCAAAAGCATTGTTTCGGCGTAAGGCTTCCGATCGCAGGGTTGTTAGGGGCATTTCTATTGTCTCCAACCATGCTCAGCGTCGCACTCACCATCGAACATCTCGCACTGATGGCGTAAAGCACCCGCTTTCGGGAAGCCGGTAGTTAGACTGACATGACCGAACCAAAGGCGTGATGCAGACACAATATCAGCCCGCAGCAAAAGCCCTAAGATGGAGCGCTGGCTGGACGCGCCTGTTGGATCCGCAACGGCTCTCACGCAGCTAAAGCGGATAATAGGCCCATGTTTGGAGCAATCTTCGGATCTACTGTTCACCTAGGATGGGTGAGAGGCTTCTTCCGCCTGTCCCCCGTCAGCGATCGATAGACAGATTAGCGTCATAGAATAAGGGAGTATTTTGGTTTCATTGTAGTGACTGTAAGGAACGAAGATGAAAGCAAAATACTCAAAAGCCCCCGCGGAGCGGGTGGTCAAGGATATCCGTAGAGCAACCCGCAAGCAATATAATGCGGAGGAGAAGATACGGATTGTGCTGGAAGGCCTGCGCGGCGAGGACAGCATCGCCGAGCTATGTCGCCGTGAAGGTATCTCTCAG
>NZ_JBALUT010000111.1:0-5443 GCF_036963705.1 Parasphingorhabdus sp.
GCTGATCGACAAGAAGCTCATGACTTATGTCCGGGGCGGTTCCCAATCTACGGAACTCACGCCGGAAGCTTTTGCTATCTTGCTTATGCTCGCCAATACACGCAGCCTGAGGAACCAGCCGCTGCCGGTTGGTCTGCCGACGCTGGAACGATGGCATGGGCTCGACCCGGAAGCCATAACCCCCGAATGGGAAGCAGCGCTGCAGAAACTGGAGCGTTATGCTGACCGGCTGCCATTTCGTTTCGAGCGGGTAATGATCGGCAAGCTGGGTGCCATCAGGCTTGTCGGCGACGGGCTGGGGCCAAACATCCCGCTGCGCCGGACATTGTGGTCGCTCACCTTCCCGGATCAATATGCGCGGGACCGGTTTTATTACTGGCTCTGCCACCGCGTAGATCGATGGAGCGATTGGGGGACCCGCGCCTGGCAGAACGGGCCCCGAGCGCTCAGCGAATATCTGCTGCAGCTGAAATTTGCGGATGAACCGGCCGTGATGCCAGATTGACCAAGCTGGATAGTGCAAAGAACAATGGGCGGTCTCCTCGGAGGCCGCCCGTCGTCATTTATCAGGAGGCAAGATCGGCAAAAACCCACTTCCTCTGGTTCATCCGGAGCACCTCGTCATCTAATCTCTCACGCTTCGTTAGCCAACAAGATCAGGTGACCAATCGATTTATTCGCGCGCTGTGTTGAAAGTTACCTTAGAACCCGGAGCAGACATGCCCTGAGTTCGACTCCGGCATGTCCGACGTCGGTCCAGACAAAGCCGCAGGCCATGGTCCTCTTTTCAGATTAGCTTATCGAAAGTTGGCAGTCGCGAAACCACCTAGTAATTGCCGTTCTGGCGCGAACAAATTCTGAGCGCTGAACGGCGGCTTTCAGAATCGAGAATGGGTCGAGGAGACGGCAACAATTGCGCGAATTTCGGACCGACTGTAGTGGGACCGTCAGTGGACCAGCAGCTTCCGGATAGAAGAGTGCACAAAGCGGCCCTTCAGCTGACGACTCATTTGCCGTCGGGATTTCGCAAAGCGTGTAATTTTCTCGTAAGAGAATCGAGACGTGCAGCCTCTATCGCGAAAGTGCTAGAATTTCCTCATTTTGTTATCGCCGATACAGATTCACGCGTATGTCGTCGGTGAAGAACCTACTCTCGCTCCAAGAGGAGATAATCTTTCTTTGATCAAGCCATTTAACCAAGGCGAGATTTTCCGCGCTGTTCGTCAATCTCGGTGTATTGTAGCCTGTTTTTATTTCGGAAAATGGTCTTGGAAGATTAGCCAAAACCTGACGCACGTCGTTGTCCGACAGAAGGGAATTACACTTGTTGAAGAGTGAGATTTGGGTCTCGATAGGCCTTGAATGCGCAATTAGGGATTGCACGATAATCGCATCAAGGTCGGATATATTGGCGTCGGCGCGATCGAGGATCGGACCAATTATTGCTGCTCGCTCGGGAAGGTCCGCAAGCGCGCTCAGCGCCATCAGATCGATTATCGCGCGCTTGTCATCATCGGCAATTTCAGCTCGGAGAAGTTTTTCTAGGAAATCGTCGTCTAGCGCGAACAAGTCTGGATCGGATAGGTATGTTTCGATGTTGGCAGCGACGAAAAAGGCCTGCAAGTCCGCATCTTCCGCAAGCGCGTCGAGACTGTCTTTGGTAAACGTGACCTTCCCTTCTTCTATCAGGATTTGAAGTTTGGTTCGCTCAAGGTCTTCTGGGAATTTCGTGAAAGGCTTCGGCAGGGCCTGCGCATATTCCTGATAGGCGACGTCGCGTAGCTTGGCCGCCTCGAAGAGGAATCGCCGAAGTGGCTGCATATCCGTGTCACCCGGAATGGCATGTTTAAGGATAGCCGTTCGGACATCGTCCCGATCGAGATAGTCGATGAGGCTTTCCGCTTCGAAACCTTCACCTTCCATAAATGCGAGGCAGTTCGCCCAAGTTGGTTCAATCACATTGAGCTGGAACAGCATCGCGCGCAATTTCTCTGGCACGTCCTCTAGAGTTGGTAGCAAGGTTGCTTGCCGTCCAAGAAATTCCCTAACATCGTCTTCGTCAAGATCATCGCGGCGAAGGATGGCCAAAATAGCTGGGGCGCCTTCGCTCGAGTTCCTTGGCAGTTCCAGAAGGACGTCTTGCAAGTAGAGATCGAAATCGCGTTGGACCCGCTCTATCAAGACAGGATTATTCATCGAGCGTAAGGTGGTGTAATTCTTCGTATGCATTGGCTCGAGCTCATTTTCTCCAAGAATTTCCTGATATGCGTATTCCAGGTTTGCGATCGTAAGTTCGAAAAGCCCATTTTCGAACATGACTCGTATAATTCCGGGGTGCTCCTTGATAGCAGCGAAGTCCTTGACCTGGAAACCGAGGCATTGAAGTCGCTCCGGTGGCAGTTCGGGCGCATGCGTTAGAATTTCAGGAAGGTTTGCCGAGACGAATTCTGAAAGCTCGTCGAATTCATTTGCCAATGTCACGAGCGATCTTTCAGACAGGTTCGCGACCAGCTGCGTTATGTGGGACATATTCCGCGAGCTGGCGATGGCTTCCGGAACGAATTTATTCCAAACGCTGACCAGTCCCGAAAGTAACGCTGGGATCTCGCGGCCGCCTGCGTAGTATGCTGCGAAAAAACCCTCACAGCTTTCGAATTCGGATGAGATATATTCGAAAAGTTTTTGCGTTTGATCATCATAGCGGTTTTGGTCGCTCAGGAGGCAGTCGACGAGTTTGACGTTGAGGACATAACTCTGCCGGAAATCCTCATCGCGCATTGCCGCGGCTACCTCTTTAGGATTGTCGATCGGAAAGTCCGGCTCAGGCTCGATGAATGCCCGTATCTGGATCAGGAATTTATTGTCATTGGGTGATAAGCGGCCCGAGTGAAACAGTGAAGTGTATTGGTAATAAGTGTCGTCGAGATGGCCTTCCAAGATAAGAAAGCGGGCAAGTTCTCCCTTCTCACCGAAGCCATCGAAAAGGTCTTCCATACAATCAGCGTTCAAACGAACTAATTCGTTGAACTTAGTCGCCCGCAGCGTCGCGATGCTTGATCTGAGTTCTTGTATTCGGCTCACGCTCACTTTCTTGTTGGCCGCTGCCTTGTTTTCGATCTCCGCTTTGCGTTGCAAGTAGGATTTCTGAGGATCAACGTCGTTTTGTAAGCTGGAGATATCGAGTGACTGATGTTGATTTTGTATGTTTCGGTAATTGATAATCCGAGCTTCAATCAGCTGTTCAAACTCATCATCGCCGACCAATTTCGGAAGGGTAATCCACGTTTGTCCGCTAAGACTGACACCGAGGACATTCGCGGGAAGCTTCTCGACTAGAGCCATAGCATAAATCTGGCGCAATTCTTTCAGGTCAGAGGGTATCTGCTGTTCGGCGGTTTCAATCTTGTTTTCAAGTTCCGAGATCCCGGATCGGTGCTCGGCCTCGCCATGGGCGATAAGCTCTTCCTGTCGTTTCAAAATGTCGGCCAGATTACCCTCGCCGCGGTGCAGCTGCTCGAAGTCCCTAGGATAGACGTTCTTGTAAATTAGGATCGCGAGCAGTTTGTTGGCGTTCAGAAAATTCTCATCATCGGTTTCTAGGTTGGCTACATAAATAGCATATTCGTTGAAGATGTTTTGGATCAACCTCAGGTCGTTGAGGTATCTTGAAACCTCTCGCAGGAACTGCCGATCAAGGCGACCGTCGAGTGCCAGCCTCTTTTCTTGTTTCAATACCATATCGATCGAATTCGACGTGTTGATGATTGGAATGACGGGAATGATAAATTCGAAAAACTTGGTTCGGTCGGTGTTGACGAATATGTCATCGCGCAGGGCGTAAAGGAACTTAACTTTTCGTTTTACGCCCGCATTCTCGTTCACCAAGCTATTGATTTCACGCAATGTGACGAAGATCTCTGTATTTTTAAATCGATCCAGATCCTCGATGATTACGAGATCGTAATCTGTCGACTGGAAGAAGTAGACGATTTCATCCAAGTGACGGTTCAGTATGGACTCCTGGTTATCCGAAGCAGGCCTTATCTCGACGTCCTTCAACGAGATGCTCTTGAGCGACACCCCGAAACTCGCGACATAAAAATGATGCAGCGTCATCCAGAGGAATAACGCTGCGAGCGCTAAGCTTCCCAGATCAAACCAATTGCTGAGCGCGAGGGGAATGAAGAAGGTGCCGCTAAATATATCGTCACGTTGAAGGAATACATACCAAAGCGCGAGCAAGCCGAGCATTATGTAAAGAGATTTAAATATCGACCATACGCCGGGTGATTGGATTCGCTTGAAGCGCGACAGCGGAAGTTTGTTGGCGTCAGCGCCATACAGCATCTGCTGCAAGATGCTTCTTTCAATCTCTTGACGGCTTACCTTGCCGCCAACCGCGTCGACCTCGGGCACGAACGCTGCGAGGGAGATGTGAAGCGCGGGCCGGCGATACCTCTTCAAGAAGGATCGTATGATGCTGCTTTTTCCCGAACCATAGGGACCCGTCAGTGCTATATTTGACACTTTCGTGTTGTTCGTGGCGTAAAGAAGTGCTTCGGAGTATACGCCGGACTTATCGGCCTGATCGGTTGGCGCGAGATCCACGAATTTCGATTGCGTTACAGTTGGGCGACCCGTGCTTTCCATCAAAGCTGCGAAACTATAGAGCTGCCCGGAAAACCAGTGTGCTAGCGTCGTGATGTGTTCTTTCATAAGCAATCGACATAGCACAAACCCAACAAATAGAAATGCACGATGGTCCGATAAATACTTAATTATTAGCCATTGAGAACGCCCGCTTTTCTGAATTGACGTTTGGACTTTAGATGTCTGAAAGTGGGGCGCGAAGCGGATATAGAACATAATCGCCGCAGATGCACTTATGGAAAGCTGGGCAAAATCTTACAATCGACCTCTACTTTCCGCCAATACTGGCATAGCAAACGGATTGTCAAAAACGAAGCGCACCTTCAAATGGTGCTTGAATCGGGCGCAGAATGCGATCACAATCTTCCCACGATGGGCCTTTTTGATTTATTCAAACTGCTGCGCGCGGAGACAATCCTCGGTGTTGAGATTGGTTTGGTCGTCGCGATAATTTTTCATTCATACCCTTGAAACAGCTTTTATATTTGTTCACTTTCTGTTCTCAAAGAGAGATGGGTTCCAACAATCACAAACCGATTCTCCCGAAGGCCTTTTCAACGGCGGGGAATATGCGCCTCAATGGTGTCGAGATCAAAGCTTGGTGCACGAAATGTCAAACGATATTCAAGGTCGATCTTGTGGCTCTTATCATGGTGAAAGGCCCGGACTATTCATTAGTTGGCCAGCATCCACCGTGCCGAATTTATGATTGTGACGGCCGATGTAATTTTTTGGTATCGTCTGACAAGGGAACGCCAATGATTACGCTAGACCGATGGGCTGATTAATTTTC
>NZ_JBALUT010000112.1:0-5305 GCF_036963705.1 Parasphingorhabdus sp.
GCCAGCGACTGCTGATGAAGTTTCCGCGCCAGCGCATCCGCCGGTTTCGCCGAATAGCTGTGATGATCCAGCAGCGTGCCATCAAGATCAGTGAATATCACGGGATAGACGGGTCGCTTTGCCATGGTCGTGTCATAGCATTCCCGCCCGAGCCGGAAAGTGCTAATCTGTGGAACCGTTTAATCTGCATCCAAAGCGGCGTCATGCAGCCGCTTTGGCTTGTCGGTCAGACGGCGGCCAGTGCCTGGTCGAAATCGGCGATCAGATCATCCGGGTCTTCGACACCGATTGAAATGCGTACCAGATTGTCGGTGATGCCGAGCGCAGCGCGGCGCTCGTCGGAGACGGATATGTGGGTCATCGCGGCCGGCAGGCTAGCGAGCGTTTCTGTACCGCCCAGGCTCACCGCCAGTTTGGCGATCTTCATAGCGTCGAGGAACCGGAAGGCTTCCGCCTCGCCGCCCTTGATGAAGACCGAGAAGGTTGAACCGGCGCCGCTGCAATGGCGGTTGTAGATATCCTTCTGGCTCGCATCCTCGATGAAGCCAAGATAACCGAGGCCGTCAACCTTGGGATGATCGCGCAGGAAAGTGCAGACCTTCAGGGCATTTTCACCGGCGCGGGTCATGCGCAGTTCCAGTGTCTCGAGGCTGCGCATCAGCATCCACGCGGTATTCGGGTCACAGATCGTGCCGATCGTGTTCCGGATCGCGCGGATCGGATCCATATAGGCCTTGCTGCCGAGTACGCCGCCGGCAACCAGATCGCTGTGCCCGCCGACATATTTGGTCAGGCTGTAGATGACGATATCGGCGCCATGTTTCAGCGGCTGCTGCCAGAGCGGGCCGAGAAATGTATTGTCGATCGCGATTGGGGGTGCGCCGTCCTTGCCGAAGACCTGCTCGCGCGCATCAGCGACGCCTTCGATATCGACCAGAGCGTTGGTCGGATTGGCGGGGCTTTCCAGATAGATGATCGCCACCTTGCCACCATTGGCCGCGGCCTGCGCCTTGGCCTGTTCGAGCATCGTGGCAACTTCTGACGGAGAGGCTCCGGCCGGGAAATCGAGGAAGGTCACACCGAAGCGGCCGAGAATTTTATTGATCAGCGTCTCGGTCGCGGCATAGAGCGGTCCGCTGTGGACCACGACATCGCCCTGATTGACATGGGTAAGCAATACCGTCGAAATCGCCGACATGCCGCTGGAGAATACCAGCGCATCCTCGGCCTCGTCCCAGATGCTCAGCCGGTCTTCCAATATTTCCTGATTGGGGCCGTTGAACCGCGAATAGACCAGACCGTCCGAACCGCCAGGACGTTTGCCGGTAATGCCTTCGAAAAAGCGTTTCCCCGCTGCGGCGCTTTCAAAGGCGAAAGTAGAGGTCAGGAAAATCGGTGGCTTGAGTGCGCCTTCGGAAAGCTCCGGATCATAGCCGTGCCCCATCATCAGGGTCGCCGGCTTCAGCTTGCGGCCGCCGATTTCTTCTATCGGTGCCTTGGGCATCCGGCGCGTAACCGGGATCGCAGCTGTTGGGTCATTTTGCTTTGCCATTTTCTATCTCTCCACACCGATAACTTTGGATGAAGTCATGCCTGAAAACCTAACTGGTTACAACTGATACCATCCACACGCAGCCGATTATGATCGGGACACCGGCGAGATCCAGCAGCAGGCCGGATTTGAGCATTCTGGGCAGCTCGATATGGCCGGTTGACCAGGCAATCGCGTTGGGACCGGTGCCGGAAGGCAACATGAACCCCCAGCTTGCCGCCATTGCCGCAGGTACTGCGAGCAACACCGGATCGATGCCGGTCGCAAGTATCAGGCTGGCGACCACTGGCATGATCCCGCTCGCGGTGGCGACATTGGAGGCGAATTCGGTCACCAATATGACCAGCGCGACCAGAGCGATAGCAATGATCAACACCGGCACCGATCTGAGCGGTTCAAGCATCAGGCCCAGCCAGTCTGCCAGACCGGATTCGATGATCCCCGCAGCCAGCGCGAGACCGCCGCCGAACAGCATGATCACGCCCCACGGCGCTTTGTCCGCTTCATCCCAGTTGAGCAAACGCCGTCCGGTCCCATCGGGCAGGGAGAATAGCAGCAACCCGCCAAAAATCGCGATGCTGCCGTCGTGCAACGCGCCGTCGGGGAAGAGCGTCTTTAGCTGCGGCAGGAACAGCCAGCCGAGCACGACAATTGCTACGACCGGGACCAGCCGTTTTTCCGGCACACTCCACGGGCCCGGCGATCCGATGGCCAGCTTTGCCTTGACCCCGTCGAAACTGTGCCGCCCGACCTTTTGCACGACAATGAGAATAGCGGCGAGAGCCGGGATGCCGATGATCACGATCGGGATTCCGAATTTCAGCCAGCTGAGAAAATTCAGGTTCATGCCCAATGTCTTGTTGATCAGGCCAGCGGCTATCGCGTTGGTCGGGCTGCCGACCAGAGTGCCCAATCCGCCGATCGATGCGGCGAAGGCCACACCC
Source organism: Parasphingorhabdus sp. (assembly GCF_036963705.1). Lineage (GTDB taxonomy): Bacteria > Pseudomonadota > Alphaproteobacteria > Sphingomonadales > Sphingomonadaceae > Parasphingorhabdus. Next base: position 2,497 of record NZ_JBALUT010000112.1, read on the forward strand.
ATCACCAGAGCCCCGGCAAAGCCGTCGGTCTCGCCATCCTTGACGCCGCCGGCGACCAGCACTGCCAGCGCAATCGGGATCATGATCAGGGTCGAGGAGGTGTTGGAGATCAGCATGCTGAGCAGGGCCGTCGCGATCATGAAAGCGAATAATATGCCCCAGGCGCTTTTGCCGGACATGCCGATAATCGCCAGCGCCAGACGCTTGTGCAGGCCGACTCGCTCGATCGCCAGCGCGAGAAAGGCCCCGCCAAGAATGAGAAACAGGATCGGAGAATAATATTGGCTGGCGGTTTCGTTCGCCGTCATCACATCCATCGTCGGTAGGGCCAGAAACGGCAGCAAGGCCGTTGCCGTCAGCGGCACCGCCTGGGTCATCCACCAGGTCGCCATCAACAGGGTCAGCGCGGCAACATGCCATGCTTCGGTCGACATCGATTCCGGTGCCGGAGCGAGCAGCATGGCGATAAATACGGCGAGCCCTGCCCATAGACCGATGCGTTTTGCGTTCATGCCCTCTCCCCTCGTGCCAACTCAGGCTGGCATCAACCGTCTTGCCGTACTTGCCGGCTCGATCGGTTCAGGCCCCAGCCTTCGCTGGGGTGACGCCGGAAATCAATATTATTCAGCAAGGCCGATCAGCGAAATCTGTCGTCCATAGCCCGCTTCATCACGATGGCACGACCGGCGATAGCTATAATAACGATTCTCGTGAGCATAGGTATCGAGACCGAGTTTATCGATTTTGGTGATGCCGGACGCCATCAGACGCGCTGCTACATATTCCTCGATATCGAATTGAAAATGGTCCGCTTTTCCTGCGGAAAAGAAACGACCATTGGCTGCATCAGCATCGACAAAGCGCGTCCGGAAACTGGCATCCACTTCATAGCTGGCCTGCGCAATGCACGGACCAATGGCGCTGGCAATATTGCCGCGATCCGCACCAAGCGCTTCCATCGCCGTGATGACATTGTCGGTCACTCCTGCCAGAGCGCCCTTCCATCCAGCATGGGCCGCACCGATCAGATTGGCTTGGGAATCGTGAAACAGCACCGGCACGCAGTCGGCGGTCAATATGCCGAGCAAAAGGTTCGGCTGGTCGGTCACCATAGCGTCGGCCTGTGGCCGCTGGTCAAGCGACATCGAGCCGGTCACCGTAACGACTTCGGCGCTATGGATTTGGTGGACCGTCACCAGTTCGCCGCCTGGCATCAGCCCTTCGACCGCCAGCCGCCGGTTTTCCATGATTGCCTCGCGGTCATCATCGCTACCCAGACCAATGTTCAGCCCGCTATAGATGCCTTCCGAAACACCCCCTGCCCGGCCGAGAAAGCCATGCGTTACGCCGTCAAGCAGGGAAGACGTCGTGATATCAAGCAAGGCTTTTGTGGACCTGTTCGGATACGTCTTTCGACAATTCCGGCTGCGCTGCGATTTTCTCGAGCGCCAACCGCATCAGTTCGGACCGTCCGCGTTCGTAACGCCGCCAGCGGCCGAGCTGCGGAATGAAGCGCGCTGCGGTTTGCGGGTTTTGCTTGTCGAGCGCGATCACCATTTCGGCGATCATCTGATAGCCCTTGCCAGATGGATCATGGAAACGGACCGCGTTGCCGGTGAACGCACCGTACAGCGCGCGGACGCGATTGGGATTGAACAAAGTAAAATCGGGATGGCGCGACAGGCTTTCGACCCGCTTCAACGTATCGCTACGCATCGACATCACCTGCAGGCTGAACCATTTGTCGAGGACCAGCGGGTTGCTTTTGAATTTCGCGTAGAAATCATCAAAGGCAATCGTACGTTCTTCGGCCTCGAGATGCGACAAGGTCGCCAGCGCGCCCTGCATCGCGGTCATATTGTCCGCCTCGCGATATTGTTCGAACGCCAGCTCGGCGGCATCCTCGGTATAGGATGCGGCGAGATAGCCCAAAGTCACATTGCGCAATTTGCGGTTCGCCCGCGCTTCGGCATCGAGCGAGAATTCACCCGGCCAGCAGCTTTTGTAGAGCTTGCGGAACTGTTTCTCGAACTGCACCGCAATCTTGCCCCGCAATTTTTCGCGTTCGTCGTGTATGGCCTGCGGATCGACTTCGACCATCTGGTCACCGAGGAAGGCTTCGCTAGGCAGCAGAAGCAGTTCGGCGAGAAAGGCGGGATCGATGGTCTTGTCGCCCAGAATTTTTGCTACCGCGTGCAAGATGATATCGCGGTCGACCGGTGTGCCGAGCACCTTGGCGGTCAGATAGCCGGTCATCAGCCGTTGCACCGCCTCGAATCGCGCGAACGGATCATCGTCATGGGCGGACAGAAATGCCAGTTCCTCGGCGGTCTGGCTACTTTCCAATATGATCGGCGCGGAAAAGCCGCGGTTGATCGACAGGATCGGATGATCCTTATAACCTTCAAGGACAAAGCTCTGCTCGGTCTGGGTGAGCAGCAACAATTCTTCCCCTTGATGGGCGCCGGTTTCGGGATCGAGCAACGCCGTCTTGAGCGGGATGACCAGCTCTGACGGTTTCGGCTTCTCGCCATTTTGCGCGATTTTCTGGCTGAGATGGACAGTCGCGGTTCCGGTTTGCGGATCGTGCGACAGATTGGCTGTCACCCGTGGCGTGCCTGGCGTTTCATACCAGTTGCGGAATTGCTTCAGATCGATTTCGCCGCCGTCTTCCATCGCGGTGACGAAATCCTCGCAGGTCGCCGCTTCGCCGTCGTGCCGGTCAAAATAGAGATCGGTGCCCTTGCGGAAATTTTCCGGCCCCATCAGCGTGTTCATCATCCGGATGACTTCGGCGCCCTTGTTATAG
>NZ_JBALUT010000113.1:0-5234 GCF_036963705.1 Parasphingorhabdus sp.
CGGCATGGCCGACCCAACCCTGGTTTTTCAGGAATATTTCGTCCCGCAGGGCATTTCCGCCGATCTGATCGCCACCAAATATGGCTACAGCCGCGATGATGTCGACGCTTATGCGGTCGAAAGCCAGAAACGCGCCGCCAAGGCGTGGGACGAAAAGCGCTTCGCGAAATCGATCCTGCCGATCCGCGATGTGATTGGCGAAGTCGTGCTCGATCGGGACGAATTGATGCGCCCAGAAACCGATATGCAGTCGCTTGGCGCACTCGGCCCCGCATTCAAGATGATGGGTGAACAGATGCCCGGCTTTAACGACGTCGCGATCCTCAAACATCCCGATATCGAGAAGATCAATCACGTCCACCATGCCGGCAACAGCTCGGGTATCGTCGACGGTTCGGCAGCGGTTCTCGTCGGCAACGAGATGGCTGGCGAGAAATACGGTATGAAACCGCGGGCGCGGATCGTGTCGATGGCAGCCATCGGTTCCGAACCGACGATCATGCTGACCGGTCCCGAATTTGCCGCCAAGAAGGCATTGGAACGTGCTGGAATGACAGCAAATGATATCGATCTGTGGGAGTTGAACGAGGCATTTGCTGCCGTCGTCCTGCGCTTCATGGATGCGATGAATGTCGACCACAGCGTGATGAACGTAAACGGCGGCGCCATCGCCATGGGCCATCCGCTCGGTGCAACCGGCGCGATGATCCTCGGTACCGTGCTCGACGAACTCGAACGTTCCGGCAAGTCGACAGCTCTCGCGACGCTTTGCATCGGCGGCGGCATGGGTATCGCCACGATCATCGAACGGGTGAACTAATTGACTGCGCCTCGGCCAAGACCGGGCGCAGGCTCCCTTTTTGAACTGGATTCCGGCCTCTGCCGGAAAACGAATACAGGACAGAACACATGACCTACGAAACATTCTCAGTCGATATTGACAGCGACGGCATTGCGCTGGTCACCATCGATCTCCCCGGCCAGTCGATGAACGTCTGGAACCAAGCGCTGATCACTGATTTCAAAGCCTTTGTCGAAGAATTGATCAGCAAGGACGACATTAAAGGCGCGGTGATTACATCGGGCAAGAAATCCGGCTTCCTCGCCGGCGCCGACCTCAACATGCTCGGCGCGTCGAAAGCCGCCAGCATGGCCGAAGCGTTTGAAAGCGCCTGGGAACTCAACGGCATGTTGCGCCGTATGGAAACCGGCGGCAACAGCGCCAAGGACCTGCTCAAGGGCACCGCCCACGCCAAACCTGTCGCCTGTGCCCTGAATGGCCTCGCTCTCGGCGGCGGTCTCGAGCTTGCGCTGGCCTGCCATTATCGCGTTTGCGCCGACAATCCGAAAATCCAGCTTGGCCTGCCCGAAGTGCAGGTTGGCTTGCTCCCCGGCGGCGGCGGTACTCAGCGCTTGCCGCGTCTTGCCGGATTGCAGGCTGCTGGCATGATGATCATGACCGGCGCACCTACCAACCCGCAGGCCGCCAAGGCCCAGGGCTTCATTGATGAAGTCGTCCCAGCTGCCGACGTTATCGCGAAAGCCAAAGAATGGGTCAAAGCCAATCCCAAGGCATCCGCGCCATGGGACAAGAAAGGCTATAAATTCCCCGGTGGTGCCGGATCTATGGATCCACGCGCCGTGCCGCTCTATCTCGGTTCTTCCGCAATCGCGCTGAAGCAGAGCAAGGGCAATTTCGAAGCAGTCAAGGCAATCCTGTCCTGCCTCTACGAAGGTTCGATGCTGCCGATGGACACCGCGTTGCGTGTTGAAAGCAAATATTTCACCAAATTGCTCTCCGGCCCGCAAGCCAAGAATATGATCCGCACCCTGTTCATCAACAAACAGGCAGCGGAAAAAGGCGCAGCCCGTCCGAAGGGTGTTCCGCCGACAGAACTCAAAACGGTTGGCGTTCTTGGCGCCGGCCTGATGGGCTCCGGCATCACCCATGTTACCGCCAAAGGCGGCATGAATGTGATCGTTCTCGATCGCAGCATGGAAGAAGCGCAAAAAGCCGTCGCCTACAGCCAGAAGATCGTCGACAAGGGCGTGAAGCGTGGCAAGATGACGCAGGAAAAAGCCGATGCTTTCATGGCACGGATCAAACCGACCGACAATTATGATGATCTGAAAGATGTCGATCTGATCATCGAGGCGGTATTCGAACGCCCTGACATCAAGGCTGACGTGATCAAGAAGACCGAAGCGGTCATTGGCAAGGATGTCGTCTTTGCTTCCAATACCTCGACCCTTCCGATCACCGGTCTGGCAAAAAACAGCTCCCGCCCCGATCAGTTCATCGGAATGCATTTCTTCTCGCCGGTCGAGAGAATGCCGCTGCTGGAAATTATCCCCGGCGCTGAAACCGGTGACAAGGCCTTGGCCGTAGCTCTGGATTATAACGCCAGAATCCGCAAAACACCGATCGTCGTCAAGGATGTCCGCGGCTTCTACACCAACCGCGTGTTCCCGCCTTATGCCAATGAAGCGATGCTGATGGTTGCAGAAGGCGTGAAACCGGCCTTGATCGAAAATGCCGCAATCGCGATGGGCATGCCGATTGGTCCGCTCGCCGTGGTCGATGAAACAACCTTGCAGCTCGGCTATGACATTATGACGTCAACCAAGGAAGAACTGGGCGACGCCTATGTTCCGAGCGGCACCGAAGAGCTGATGGACATCATGGTCAAGCAGATCGACCGTCGTGGCCGGCGCTTTGGCGGTGGTTTCTACGAATATGCCGATGACGGGTCGAAAAAGCTATGGCCCGGCCTGGCTGATCATTTCCCACTGGCAGAACAACAGCCGGATGTCGAAGAGGTCAAACAGCGTTTGATGTTCATCCAGCTGATCGCCACCGCACAATGTTTCGACGAAGGCGTCGTCTCCGACCCGCAATCCGCCGATCTCGGCGCGATATTCGGCTGGGGTTTCGCGCCCTGGACCGGCGGTCCGATGAGCCATATCGATACGATGGGCGTCGACAATTTCGTTCGCCTCGCCGACAATCTGGCGCAAAAGCATGGCGAACGGTTCAAACCGCCGATGAGCTTCCGCGCAAAAGCAGATGCCGGCGAGACTTTTTACAAAGCGGCTTAAGCTGGACTAAAATATGATGAGAAAGAGCTCCTTCGGGGGCTCTTTTTTTGTCAGTCAGGAAAGCCGCTTTGCCAGCGCATCGAATTTTGCGTCGAGCTGCTCGATCTGCTGACACATACGATCGATATTGGTGTTGTCCCCGGATTTAGCAGCAAGGTCCGCTCCATAATGGGCCTCGAACAACGCAACCATCTGATCAACCACCGGCCCCTGCTGCCGTTCGGCGCGTTCTGCGTCGATGGTCATTTCTATCGACCGCGCGCTATATTCCAGGGTGCCGTAGAAGATATCACGCGCTTGCCACAGCACCGCGTCCCGCCGCAATTCTCCACGATCCTGCCCGCGCCGGAACAGCTGGTCGAAAACAGCAACATAATGGCGCAGATGGTCGCGCGAGACGCTGACCTCGCTATTGTTGCGGCGCAGGGCAAAGCTGAGGTTGATGAAATCAGCGTTCACTATCACCGCGTTCAGATGATATTGGGCCAGAGCCCGCAATCGGTCGGAGAATCCCTCGGCTTGGGTTGACGCCATGACCGTCTCTGCCTCCCGGGTCAGCACGTCCCAGAATTGCTGCAGAACCGCGAGCATCAGCTCAGCCTTGGATTCATAATAGCTGTAGATCGTGCCCTCGCCGATACCGGTACGGCGCGCGATCTCGGACATGCGTGCTCCGTCGAAGCCATGTTCGACAAAAATGGCACGCGCCGCGTCCAGAATCGCCTGTTCCTTGCGCTCCAGCTTGCTGCGCTGGGTTTCCGGATGGACCGCCTTAGTCGCCAAAACCGTTCCTTTATTGAGCTTGACTCGAAAATACCGAATGCTATTCAAATAGCCATAGGAGACTGAATGTGTCAAATGACGAATATTCCGCTGTGCCATTTCCCGCAAAGGCGTCCTGAATATGCCCCAGTTTAAATCGAAAATTGCCACCGGTTCGGACAGTTTTGCGCAGAACCGCAAAGATATGCTGACCCTGATCGACCATCTCCGCAGCCTCGAGAAGCGCGCGGTCGATGCGTCGGAAAAACGCCGCCCGACCTTTGAGAAGCGCGGCCAGCTGACCCCGCACGAGCGGCTGACCCGCTTGCTCGATCCCGGTATGCCCTTCTTGCGCCTGTACAATATGGCCAATTATCTGCTCGAGGACAGTAATCCCGAGACTAGCATTCCGGGCGGCAGCGTGATTTTGGGCATTGGCTTTGTCAAAGGCGTGCGCTGCATGATCTGGGTCGATGACAGCGGCATCCGCGCCGGTGCGGCGACGTCCGGCGGCTGGGACGCGAGCAAGGGCGCGCAGAAAATTGCCCAGGATCTCAAATTGCCGTTCATCCATCTGGTTGAAAGCGCGGGCGCAAACCTGATGGAATATAAGGTCGAGCTCTGGGCTCATGGCGGGATGCTGTTCCGCAATCTCGCATGGCTCAGCGCGGCAGGTATCCCGACGATGGTGGTTCTGCACGGACCGTCAACCGCTGGCGGCGCCTATATGCCTGGCATGTCCGACTATGTGATCGGTATCCGCAACAATGGCATGGCAGCGCTTGGCGGCGCGGCGCTGGTCCACGCGGCAACCGGTGAAGTCGCCGATGATCGCGAACTCGGCGGCACCGAAATGCATGCTTCGACCACCGGCAGTGTGGAATATCTCGCCGATGACGACGCCCACGGCATTGCGATTGCCCGCGAAACCATGGGTCGGCTGGACTGGAACAAGAATACCGCGCCGATCCGCCGCAATGATTACGAAGAACCGATTTACGACATCGACGAGATCGCCGGTGTGGTGCCTACCGATTATACCATTCCCTATGATGTCCGCGAAGTCGCGGCGCGGATCGTTGACGGCTCGGACTTTGAGGAATTCAAGCCGCGCTATGGCCCCGGCACCGTCTGCATGCAGGCCAGCATCATGGGCCATGCGGTCGGGCTGATCGGCAATAACGGCCCGTTCGACCCAGAGGCCGCGGCCAAGGCGACCCATTTCTTCCAGCTTTGTGACCAGTCGCAGCTACCGATCATCTTCCTCAACAACACCACCGGCTATATTGTCGGCACCGAGTCCGAGCATAAGGGCATGATCAAGCTGGGCAGCAAGATGATCCAGGCGGTATCCAACGTCCGGGTGCCGAAGC
>NZ_JBALUT010000114.1:0-5169 GCF_036963705.1 Parasphingorhabdus sp.
GGGAACGGCTAGCCGCCTTGCATCCGGCCGCTGATGTTGTCGTAAACAATGCCGGTGTGACCGGTTTCGAGAAGGGCATTGGTCCGCACGACCCTGAAAATGCCACGCTTGAAGACTGGCGCGCGGTCCACCGGGTAAATCTTGACGGGACCTTTCTCGGCTGCCGCTATGCGATCCGGGCGATGAAGGACAAGGGGAGCGGCTCGATCATCAATATCTCGTCGCGATCGGGGCTGGTCGGCATACCGGGCGCGGCTGCATATGCCTCTTCCAAAGCGGCCATTCGCAATCACACCAAATCGGTTGCGCTCTATTGCGCTCAGCAAGGCTGGCAGATCCGCTGCAATTCTATCCATCCCGCCGCGATCATGACCCCGATGTGGGAACCGATGCTTGGTGTCGGTGAGGAGCGGGCGGCGTCGCAACATGCACTCGTCCGTGATACACCGCTGAAGCGCTTTGGGAAAGCCAGTGAAGTGGCGGCGATTGCGGTGATGTTGGCCTCGGACGAGGCTAGCTATATTACCGGATCAGAACTGAATATCGACGGCGGCATTCTCGCCGGATCGGCCGCCGCGCCGGGTCGTTGAACCGGAGGCAGGACCTAAGGGATAGTTCTACGTTGCCAAGCGCTTAGCGCTAGTCCATATTTGCATCATGAACGTCGAAACTCTCAAACGCGGGCAGCATCTGCTTGATGCGCGCAAACGCTTTGCTACCGGTAGCGGTTTTTTCACGCGCCTGTTCGCTCCCGGTTTTCACCATATTCTCGACCGGATCGATGCCGGAATGGACCATGGTACTTTCGAGGGAAAGTTGCCCGACGGTACGACTAGAATATTGGGAGGCCGTGGCGACGGCCCGATGGCAACGATCGAACTGCACAGCTGGAACGCTTTGCTGCGCTTGATCAACGGCGGGTCGGTCGGCTGGTATCGGGCATGGGAGCTGGGTGAGTGGGAGAGCACCGATCTGGTGTCGGTGTTTGATCTGTTTACCCGCAACCGCGAGGGCCTGAAAAACACTGGCCGGGCATCGGGTTTCTTCAACTGGATTGTCAAGCGACGACACAAGAAGCGCGGCAATGACAAAAGGCGCGCGCGGCAGAATATCCAATATCATTATGATCTCGGCAATGATTTTTACCGGCTCTGGCTTGATGAGAGTATGAGCTATTCTAGCGCAATTTTTACAGATAAAAACAATGACCTAGCTAGTGGTCAGCGCAACAAGATCGAGGCCATAGCGCAAAGGCTATCGACCAGGCCGGGCGACAGCGTGCTTGAAATCGGCTGCGGCTGGGGCACGCTTTCGGGCAGTCTGGCACGCGATCATGGTCTGGAAGTAACCGGAATTTCACTGTCCGACGAACAGACTTCGTGGGCGCGGGAACATCATCCCGAGGCCCAATATCTCATTCAGGATTACCGCGATGTCGAAGGCCAATATGATGCGATAGCCAGCGTCGAAATGGTCGAAGCGGTCGGTCAGCAATATTGGCCGGATTTTCTTGATTGCATCGAACGCAATTTGAAACCCGGCGGCCGGGCGGCGCTGCAATATATCTTCATTGCGGACGATATATTCGAACAATATGCGTCGAGCGCGGACTTTATCCAGACTTATATATTCCCCGGCGGCATGTTGCTTTCGGAAAGCCGCTTCCGCGCACTGGCTGAAGCACGCGGTTTGCAGTGGAGCGATCAGGAAAACTTTTCCCTCGATTATGCGGAGACGCTGAGGATCTGGGGTGAACGTTTTGACCAGGCGGTCGACCGCGGGGCATTGCCGACCGGATTCGACGAGCGGTTCGTCCGACTGTGGCGTTTTTATCTCGCTTATTGTGAAGGCGGGTTTCGCGGTGGCGGTATTGGTGTCGCACAAGTGACGTTGATCAAAGACCAATGACGAGAATCTGCCAAAGCGGGTCCGTTAAACAGGGAGAGCGTAACGATGAGAAATTTGGTGAAACTGGCGATGCTGGCCACGGCCTGCGTCAGCCTGACGGCCTGCGAGAAGGTCCAGAAAGTCGCGGCCGATGCCGCCGGCTTGCCGACTGACGAAAACGTGCTGTTCTGGACCCAAGACCAACGCGACAATGCGTTTCGCCAGATGGAGCTGTTGGCGACCACGCGGACGATCGAAGCGGGTGACACTATTCGTGTTCTGAAATCGGGAGATGCCTTCCCGGCGACCTTACCAGCGGTGGAAGGTGATTCTGCTCCCGGATTGTCGATCGATGAATATATGGCCGATCAGCGACTGGCAGGACTGGTTGTGTTGCAAGACGGCAAGATCCGGCTCGAAGAATATCGCATGGATTTTGGCCCGGATGATCGCTGGACCAGCTTTTCGGTCGCCAAGTCTTTGGTATCGTCGCTGGTCGGTGCCGCGATCAAGGATGGCGCGATCAAGTCGCTCGATGATCCGCTGACCGACTATATCCCGGAACTGACCGGCAGTGGCTATGATGGCGTGACCGTCGAACAGCTGCTGACGATGACTTCAGGCGTGAGATGGAACGAGGATTATGAAGATAAAGACAGCGATGTAGCGCGGTTCAATACCACCAAGTCGAAAGACGGTGTTGATCCGGTCATCCTCTACATGAAGACGCTGGTCAACGAAGCCAAGCCCGGCACGCGCTGGCAATATAATACCGGCGAAACCAATTTGATCGGTGTGCTGGTTGCCAAGGCGACCGGTAAGTCACTCTCGGAATATCTCTCCGAAAAAGTCTGGCAGCCTTATGGCATGGCCAAGGATGCGGTCTGGATATTGAATGATGGTGGCAAGGAAATCGGCGGCTGCTGTATCTCTGCCACCACCCGCGATTTTGCGCTGTTTGGCCAGTTTGCGATGAACGGCGGGAAAATTGGCGAGAATCAAGTCGTGCCCGTTGGCTGGTATGACAAGGCCGGCACGAAGCAGGCCGACATCGGCGTAGAAGGCCGCGGCTATGGCTATCAATGGTGGACCTATGATGACGGCAGCTATGCTGCGCAGGGCATTTTCGGCCAGGGAATATTTATCGATCCGAAGCGCAAGCTGGTGATTGCCGGCAATGGCAACTGGCCGCGCGCGACTCCGGACGACAAGAAGGTTGGGCGCGATGCATTTTATCGCGCGGTGCAGGCCTATGTGGATAGCGAAGCGGCGCCCGCCGAGTGATGTCGGCTAGCTGACTGCGAACCGCTCGCCGGTTTCGAAGTCGCTGGCGAGTATCTCTACCAGCCGGTCGGCGACGACCGCTGGTAGTTTTACGCTTTCCGGATCTTCGCCGGGATAGGCGCTGGCGCGCATTTCGGTGCGGGTCTTGCCGGGATCGACAATTGCCGTGCGAATCTTGCCCAAATTGCGCATTTCTTCACCGTAACTCAGCACAAGTGTTTCAAGCGCGGCCTTTGACGACCCATAAGCGCCCCAGAATGCGCGCGGGTTGCGACCGACGCTGCTGGTGATCGCGATCAGCCGTGCATCCGCGCTCTTGCGGAGCATCGGGTCAAAACCTGCGATCAACGCTTGCTGCGCGAGCAGATTGAGGGTGATGATCTTGTTATATTCCTTGCCGTCAATCGCCGGAACCGGCCCGAGCGATCCCAGCATGGCAGCGTTGAGAACCAGCATGTCGAGCCCCTCCCAGCGACTGGAAATCGCGGTAGCCAGACGCCCGATACTGTCGCCGTCGGTCAAGTCGAGCGGTGCGATGGTCGCGTTACCGCCAGCCTGATGGATTTGCTCTTCGATCTTTTCCAGATCGTCGGCGCTGCGTGCGGTGATCACGACATGGGCGCCTTCCTTGGCCAATGCCAAAGCGGTTGCCGCACCGATACCGCGGCTCGCACCCGTAACGAGCGCCAGTTGACCTTCAAATTTCATAGTCAGTTCGCTGTTTGCTTGAGGCGAGGCAGGTCGCCAGATGGTTCATGGTCCCGTGCGGTACCGGATGAATCTGACCGTTCGTTGAGCATGGTCAACTGGTCGGGTTCTTCCTCACCATCGCGGTCGGTGAGAACAGTCGGATAGGCGCCGGTGAAACAGGCGTCGCAATATTGCGGCTGGATATCATGGCGGGTCTCTTCGCCCGCAGCGCGGTAGAGGCCGTCGATCGAAACGAAAGCGAGGCTGTCGGCCTGAATGAATTCGCGCATTTCCTCGATCGATTTACGGGCCGCGAGCAATTTTTCACGCTTCGGCGTGTTCACGCCATAGAAGCAGCTGTGCATCGTTGGCGGGCTGGCGATCCGCATATGGACTTCGGCTGCGCCGGCTTCGCGCATCATCTGGACGATTTTCAGGCTGGTGGTGCCGCGCACGATCGAGTCGTCGACCAGTACGATTTTCTTGCCGTTGACCAGAGGGCGGTTGGCATTGTGCTTGAGCTTGACGCCGAGATGGCGAACACCGTCGGTCGGCTGGATGAATGTACGGCCGACATAATGCGAGCGGATGATCCCCAGTTCGAACGGGATGCCCGATTCTTCGGAAAAACCGAGCGCCGCCGGGGTGCCGCTGTCCGGTACCGGAATGACATAATCCGCGACAACAGGGCTTTCGATCGCCAGCTGCGCACCAATGCCTTTGCGCACGCTGTAAACCGAATTGCCGTCGACAATCGAATCGGGCCGAGAGAAATAGACATGTTCGAAAATGCAGGGTCTTGCCTGGTTGTTGGGAAACGGACGATGGGAGCGAAGTTCACCGTTTGTGACCACGATCAGTTCGCCGGGTTCGACGCTGCGGACATATTCCGCGCCAACCAGATCGAGCGCAACGGTTTCGGAAGCGAAGACATAGGCTTCACCGATCCGGCCCATCACCAGCGGACGAATGCCGAGCGGATCGCGGCAGGCAATCATGCCTTCTGCGGTCATGCAGATCAGCGAATAGGCGCCTTCGACCTGTCGCAAGGCATCGATGAACTTGTCGAGCAAGGTACGATATTTCGACGTCGCGACGAGATGGATGATGACCTCGGTATCGCTGGTCGACTGGAAAATCGAGCCATGGCGGACGAGCTCGTCTCGTAACGCCAGGGCGTTGGAAATATTGCCATTATGGGCGATCGCAAATCCGCCGGAAGCGAGGTCCGCTTCGAGCGGCTGGACGTTGCGCAACGTGCCTGCACCGGTGGTCGAATAGCGGACATGGCCGCAGGCGGAATCGCCG
>NZ_JBALUT010000115.1:0-5092 GCF_036963705.1 Parasphingorhabdus sp.
GAGCGTGCCGTTAAGGTGAAGCGAAGCAGAATGCAACCATAAATTGGACAACGACGGGTAAGCGCGCAATCAGCCCCGATTATCTTACCGACAGTGATATGATCGGGACGATTGCATTTCCTCATACCCGTCTTCGAGCGCCGTAGCAGACATATATCATCCTCCTGACCAAGCATCTCCGCTAAAAATATGGCGTTGGATTATTCCCTGTGTCATGCAGGGTGCGATAAAGCGCGCAGGCTTGCTTCACGCCTATCGGAGAGAGATCGATGCATAAAGTTGAACTTACGGAATCGTATTTTCCAGCACAAGGCGGACCGGAGCCGACCCCGATGACGATTGGCGATATGTTACGTCGATCGGTGGCGGCCACCCCGGATCAGTTCGCCCTGAAAGAACTGACTTATGAAGGCGAGATCGCCCGCACCTGGACCTATGCAGAACTGCTGACCGATACAGAGCGCCTTGCTCGGGCACTCGCCAGTCGTCATGCCGAAGGCTCTCGCATCGCCGTTTACGCCAATAACGTTCCGGAATGGGTGCTGTTGGAACTCGCATGCGGTCTTGCAGGAGTTACGCTCGTAACCGTCAATCCGGCCTATCAAAAACGTGAACTGAAATATGTTCTGGAACAGTCACATTCCGAAGCGATCTATTACGTGGCCGACTTCCGCGGCAATCCGATGCAAGAAATTGCCGACGCGGTTTGCGAGGATATACCGGCAATCGTGCATCGTATCCTGTTGACTGACCATGACGCACTTTATGCTGGCGAGAACATCGGAGCGCTGCGCGATCCAAAGCCCGGCGACGCTGTGCAGATTCAATATACCTCGGGCACCACCGGCTTCCCGAAAGGCGCGTTGCTGCATCATAACGGACTCGTGCGGAATGGCATTGATACGATGACCCGTGCCGGAATGAAAAGCGGCGACATTTTCATCCACCAAATGCCGTTATTCCATACGACAGGTTGTGGCATCCTTGTTCTTGGTGGTCTAGGCACGGGCGGCACGATGTTGCTCGCACCCATGTTTGATCCGGCTATAATCGCACAAGTGATTGAGCGAGAACGGTCCACATTCCTGCTCGGCGTGCCAACGATGTTGGTCGCCTTGATCGAAGAAATAAGACGTTCGGGCCGCGACGTTTCCTCGACGCAACGAATAATGTCGGGCGGCGCAATGGTCGCGCCCCAGCTTTGCCGCGATGCCAAAGCCGTATTCGGCGCACCGATCCAGATTGTTTACGGCCAGACCGAAACATCGCCAGTGCTGACACAGGCCTGGTTTGAAGATACGCTGGAGGACTTGACCGAAACCATTGGTCAGCCGGCTGACCATTGCGAAATTTCTATCCGCGACCCCAACACAAACAAAGTTCTGCCTGTTGGAGAGCAAGGTGAAATTTGCGCGCGGGCCTATAGCATCATGCTAGGTTATAACGACAATCCGGAGGCGACCGCAGCAGCAATCGACAGCGAAAATTGGCTGCACACTGGCGACCTCGGGCGAATGGACGCTCGTGGTTATGTCAAAATCACCGGCAGGGTCAAAGAAATGATCATTCGCGGCGGCGAAAACCTATTTCCCGCCGAAATTGAGAATGTCATGCTGGAACATGAGGCGATTGATGAAGTCGCGGTTGTCGGCATCCCGGACGAAAAATGGGGGGAACAAGTCGCGTGTTTTTTCCGCAACAGCTCCAATACGCCTTTGCTCGCCAATGATTTGAAGGGCTTCGTTCGTGAACGGCTATCACCTCAAAAAACGCCTGCATATTGGATAAGCGTGACCGACTGGCCGCTTACCGGCTCTGGCAAAATCCAGAAGTTCAAGCTTCAAGAAGCCTTTGAAGCTGGCGAACATGAAATATTGAGATAGCGCCTCTCACATAGCTCTGTGCTCGGCAGCAACGCCGGGCTGCTCTGGTCGCCTGGCCCGCTCTGCTATAACTGCCGAGCTTTAACCGTCAACTTCGCCAACCGAACGACGATATAAATGCCAGGTTGCGTGCCCGAGTACCGGCAGCACAATGAGAAGCCCCAAGAAAAGCGGGATCATGGCGACAAACAGGGCGACTGCAATCATAGCTGCCCAGATCAGCAATACCGACTTGTTTGACCGCACTGTTGCCAAGCTGGCAATGATTGCCGTGATAAAGTCGACCTGACGATCAACCAGCATCGGCAGACTAACGACCGTGATCGCATAAAATGCCAGCGCCATCAGCGCGCCGGCGATGCTGCCGACCAGCAACATCATCATGCCTGCGCCGGTACGGAACAATTCCATGGACTCGGATCCTATGCCGGATTCTGCCAGGAAAATTGCAAATATGCCGTGTGCGACCATGATCCAGAAACCGAATCCGACGAACAGGATAACCCCCATACTCAATATCTGTTCGTCGCCGCGCCCGCGCAATGCTCCGAGGACCGCACGCCAGCTCATCGGCAGAGCGGCTTCGCGGCGGCGGCTCACTTCATAAAGTCCCACGGCCACAAATGGCGCCAAAAGGGGAAAGCCCGCTGCAGCCGGGACCAGCCAGGCGATCTCGCCCCTAACAAAAAGCGCGAAATAGATGAACATTCCGGCGATGACATAGATTGCCGCGAAAAATAGCCCGAATGCCGGACATGCCTTGAAATCAGCCCAACCCGCTGCAAGCGCAGCACGAAGATCGCTGACCGTGAGATCGCTTGCGACCACTGCGGGTGTGATCCGAGCTTGTTCACCCTTGTTCATGACATCCCCTCCCCTTGCGGAAATATCACCGGAGATTGCAACAAACCATGCATTACATCAAGTTTTACTGCGAACCGGCTCCAGAGCGCACGGTGGACTGAACACCGAGATTTGAGAATCATTCTACCACTACGCCCGCTTGGTGGGTTCAGCTTCAATCTCTGCAACCCCACCCAGATCTCCGGTGCTGTAACCTTTTTGATTCTCACGCGTATCTTCAACATGTTCCAAATAGCTCTTGACAATGAGAACAGAAATGGAACATTAAGAGTTCATTGATAGAACGAATGGAATTTTGAAATGCTAAGTATCGCAATCTCAACTTTTTTCGCGCTCGCCTTGTTCGGCGCAGCGACCGTTATCGCAATGATGTTCTTTCAATATAGAGACAAGATCGTGAGCGTTGTTCAGAGCGAGTTGAAGGCCGATCGGTCCGAAGTAGTTTTACGGCCGGCGGCATATCGCCACCGGATCGTCAAAGCACCGCAGCTTATGAACCAGCACCGCTCGCTGCAGTCCGCTCCGCTGCGCGCAGCCGCTTGACTTTCGCATAGCTCCTGACGCTGAACGGGATCATCAACAGATAGGCGACACTGATCGCCGTCAGCATGATCCAGGGCGCGCTAATCAGAGCAACGCCGAGAAGTCCGATCACAGCTATTCCTTCCAGCCTGATATTCTTGCGCAGACGCAGAGAAGACCAGCTGTAGGTCGCGGTGTTGGAAATCATCAGGAAAGCGATGATCACGATCCAGGGAGAGACCAGCGCGTAGTGGCGGAAGATTTCCTGGTCGGTTATCAACCACAAATATAGCGGCAACATGGCCAAGCCAGCGCCAACTGGCGCCGGAATACCGGTCAGGAAGCCGGCTGACTTGTGGGGCTGGTCTTCATCATCGATCAGCGCGTTGAAACGGGCCAGTCTGAGCGCACAACCGACTGCCATGGTCAGCGCCAATACCCATCCAAATTGCGGCATATATTGAGTCGACCAGAAAAACATGACCAGCGCCGGCGAGACACCAAAGGCGATGACATCCGACAGCGAGTCAAGTTCCGCGCCAAAACGGCTCTGTGCATTTAACAGCCGGGCAATGCGGCCATCGAGACCATCCAATATGCCAGCCAGGACAATCGCTGCGGCGGCCAGTACCCAATTGTCCATATAGGCGAATCGGACACTGCTAAGACCCACGCAAAGCGCGAGCGCGGTCACGGCATTGGGAACAAATGCTCTCAACGGGATGCCTCTCTCGGGCCTTTTCAAGGAGCCTTTGTCAGCCATCAATATTCCTGCAATCGAACGTCGGTCAGTCGGCCAGTCATTGACCAACGCCTTCAATCTCTTTCATCTGTCCGTTGATCGCGATCACGGTTTCCCCGGCGATCGTCCGTTGACCAAGAACAACATTGGGCTCCGTCCCTTTGGGCAAATAGACATCGACGCGACTGCCGAATCGAATCAGACCGATTCGCTGTCCAACGGCGACAAAATCACCTTCCTTGACGAAAGCCATGATGCGGCGGGCGACCAGGCCCGCAATTTGCGTAAAACCGACCTTCAGGCCGTCATTGCGCTCAACCAGAAAATGCTGCCGTTCATTTTCTTCGCTAGCCTTGTCCAGGTCAGCGTTCAGAAATTTGCCGGAAATATAAGCCTGCCGCTTCACTATGCCTTCGATGGGTGTCCGGTTGATGTGAACATCGAACACGCTCATGAATATCGAGACCCGAATCAGCTCTTCATCGCCAAGGCCGCCTTCGCCCTGCAATTCTATCGGTGGCTTGACCGGCATGATCAGATTCACGAGACCATCGGCGGGCGCGACAATATATTTCTCGTCTAGCGGCGTAACCCGCTTGGGATCGCGGAAAAACGCCAATACCCAGATGGTGATACCCGCCATCGGCCAGGCCAGGGTTTCCCATGCCATGACTGCAAAAAACGCAGTGATAAGCCCAGCGATGACCGCAAATTTGCGGCCTTCAGGATGGATCGGGGGAAAAGCCCACTTGGCTTCCCCCAGACCTTTGTTTGAATATTTCTCAATTGCCATGGACGCTACTTAGAGACGGCCCATTAATCTGACAACACTCCCGTTGATTTATCGGGAATTGATCATTGGGGTTTCGCACTACCGCCCACAACTCGAGGTTGAACAAATGACAATCTTTGCTAAGAGGCTCGCAACATCTATTCCTCCCTTTTGCTCCCGTTTCAGGAAAGTCTAAGCGATATGTCGAAAATAAAGGTCAAAAACCCGGTCGTCGAAATTGACGGCGACGAAATGACACGGATCATCTGGCAATGGATTCGCGAACGGTTGATTGAACCTTATCTCGAC
>NZ_JBALUT010000116.1:0-4799 GCF_036963705.1 Parasphingorhabdus sp.
TCGTGCAATCTCGTCCCGCACAAACTCTGGAGTGACATAATCGGGGATCGACGCGCCAAAGCTTTCGCCGTCGCGCTTATATTCCTTGAGCCGCTCGCGCCCGAGATTTTCGCGCTCGGCGACATATTCCATTTCGGGGGTGATGATGCCCTGACGCGCATAATGCATCTGGCTGACGTTCTTGCCCGCTTTGGCGCGCAGAGGACGTTTGACAACATGGGGAAACGGATCGACGCCGCCGCTGCGGTCTGGGCCGAGCTGGCCATTGTCTTCGGGGCGCATATCCCGGCCGTCATAGCTTTCGACATCTCCGCGCGCTTCGATCCACTCGCGGCGCAGCTGCGGCAGGCCGGCGTTGATGTCGATCAGAGCATTGGGGTCGGTATAGGGGCCGGACGTGTCATAGACCCGGATCGGCGCTTCGCCGCCCTCGAGGCTGATCTCGCGCATCGCCACGCGGATGCCGGAGCCGCTGTGCGCCGCAACATGGACTTTTTTCGATCCACTGATCGCGCCGGTGGTAACACCAATTTCGGTTTTTGCGGGAATGTCAGCCATGTTCTATCGTTCCTTTGGTAAACGGAACGAGGGCGGGATCTTCTTCAAAAACCGCTCCCTCCCTCCGCCTGTGTTAACAGGATCAGGTTCAACGGGTCGCGGATATTTTCGCTCTCAACCAGCTGATGCTGGCTCCCCGGGGATGACGCACAGTAAGTCGACCGGCTTCACAAGTCCAGTTGATGTTCCCCATTGGGCGAAATTATCGCCGACGGGTCCGATTGCCCGAAGCAGCTCTACATTTGCAACCGCACTATCGCGGCGAAAACGGCAGCGAGGCCGAGGATGATGGAAAAGCCGGCCCATAGACGATTGCCGCTTCCGATCAGCTTGCCGGCGAAATTCAGGAACCAGTCACCGGCAGCAAGGATCAACGCCCCTTCGATAAACATCCCCGCGCCGATCACTGTGATCAATATCGACAGCAGATCAGCGGGGTTCCACGGGTTGACCAGATAGACGGTCGCGCCGAGCACCAAAGTCAGCAGACCGGTCAGAAACTGCAATGCGCTGCTGGCCCGGACTTCCTGCGCCATCTTCGCCCAATAGCCCGGCTGACGAAACTCACCCGCTCCGGCTGCGATGGCGTAGAGGCCAATGAAGAAGGTGATCCATCCGGTGATATTGCCTGCGTTGCCCATCGCGTCTCTCCTCATCCTGTGATTGCGAAAGAGCCTGCCTGATATGGCCAGATGCCCGCTCTTTCTCTGCCGGCATATCCCTCCATAATGGGCCGGTTCTGCCTCTGCGGGTCGGACGGCGATATGCACATCTATCGGTCAAGCGACTCCCCGAGGTTGGGACGATATTAGGAGGAAGCGAACTGCGGGTCTAGGGAAGTTTCCAAGCCGCGAGCGAGACTGGCCAGCGCGGAAAGCGTTCAGAACGTATAGCCAACACCGATCGCGCCGAACCACTGGTTCGCGCTGCCGCGAATAGAGGTGACCGGCGAGCGTTTTGGATCACCGAGCAAGCGCGAATAGCTGCCGAGGAAAATCAGGCCGAAGCCGCCGTTGGTTGCGTCGCCATCCAGATCGACCGCGGTCAGCATCGTCGCCCCGACATTTTTCCAGCCGCTGGTAGCGGTGAAGGTCGGTAGGCCGCTCGCCGCCGATCCTGCGGGAGACACGCTGAAATAATAATCGGCATAGTCATCGTCGACATATTCGCCGCTGATCGCCAGGCTGGTGATCACGCCGCGGCTGAGCGGGGTGAAATAGGTTACGCTAGGAAAGACGACCATGCCTTCATGGGCTCCTGCGACGTCCCAGCGGACATCGACCTGCGCGGTGAGCGAGTCATAGCCATGGAGCACGCGATTGATCTGGACTCCTGCAAAAGGACCCACTTCAAGCGCGAAGTCCAGTTCTCCCAGAGACTTTACCACAGGGTCCTTGATCGAGTTCTGCCGATCAAAGCGGGCGCGAACGACGGGACCAAAAATAAAGTCGAGCTTCGCGCCTTTCTTGTCGGGAATGAAATCGAGCGCGATACCGGGACCGCGCGGCTGAAAATCTATGCCGCCGAAGCTACCGAGAACCACCGGTAGCGGAGAGACGGTGTAATCATCCGATCCCTCATAGCTCGGTCCTACCGCCAGTCCGATGCCTGCGGTCACATAGTCACCGTCGAAGACAGATTTTTCGACCGGCATCGCTGCCGGGTCTTCCTGCGCCAGAAGCGGGGATGACATCCCAAGGCCGAGTGAGATTAACGCAGTACGGCTCAGGATATTCAGATTTTTCAAGATAATTCCCCATTTGATTTCGCAACGATCCTACGCGCGGATGGCGAAACGGTTCCATCCCGATATAGTCGTCAACGCTCCATATGGCAAAGCGCTTCTATTGCAGCTGCCCCTCGGCGACCAAAAACTTCAGCGCTTCAAAACATCGCTGGTCAACCGCCACGCCCACTTCGCTTTGCAATATCGCCATCGCCTTTTCGGTGGACATCGCTGTTCGATAAGGCCGATCGGTGGTCAGCGCATCATATATGTCGGCGACCGTGATGATCCGCGATTCCAATGCGATGCTGCGTTCGTCGAGACCCAGCGGATATCCCTTTCCATCAAGTCGTTCATGATGCGAGCCGGCAATCATCGCCATATCGCTCATCACGCCGATCTGGCCGAGGATATTGGTCGTATGAGCCGCATGGCTTTGCATGATCGCCCATTCTTCGGCGTCGAGCTTGCCCGGTTTTTCCAGGATCGCGCTGCTTACGCCCAGTTTCCCGACATCGTGCAGGATCGCAGCGCGGCGAAGCACGCGGCGGCTTTGATCGTCCATGCCGAGATGCCCGGCAATCTTGTCGGCAATCATCCCGACCCGTTCGCTATGGCCTGCGGTATAGGGGCTTTTGGCATCGATCACCCGGCCAAAGGCAAAGCTGATATCGTCGAGATAGTCCTCATCCACGGTAACATATTGCGCCGCTGGCTCCAGCGCCCATAATTGCTGGGGCAGATCATCAAGCGCCAGTTCTTCCCAGAAGCCGCTGGCGTCGGATAGCCTTTCAAATATCGAGCAGAGTTCCGGATCGAGCCAGTTTCCCGCACGACAGCGGACCTCGGCAATGGCTGCGTCCTTACCTTTTGCCGAGTAGAATACATCAGCGACCTGTGCCAACAATGCGATGCGGCCACCAAGATGGATATCGGCTCCGGCAATGCCAAGCGGCAGTCCGGTCCCGTCCCAATGTTCATCAAGATGGGCAATGGCCTGGGCAACATCCTCTGAAAAACGCAATTGACGGGCAATATCAGCGCCACGCGAGCAGCGGGTTCCCATGATATCGGTCATGATCTCGCCGCCATTTTCGGCAAGATTGCACAGCGCTTGCTCTCGCACTTCCGCGTCTCTGCCCACGCCGACTTCGCTGGCAATAAAGGCGCCGAAATCTTCGGGCTTTGGGCCGAGCAGTTTGAAATCATGTTTCAGCTTGCGGTCGTCACCGGCAAACATCTCGGTCACCCGCGCGGCATTGCTGCTGCAGCCGAGGTCCTTGAGCAGAACCGCATAATATATATCGCGCAGCTCGTCGCCGTTCAGTCCCAGCGCCATCGCTACTTGCGTGCCGATCCAGCAAGCCCGGATACTGTGACCGGCAGGCTGGCCTTCGGTCAGGTCGAGCGCATAGGAAAAGGCACCGAGAATTTCGGACAGTCGCGACTGATCGGAACTATCGTCCGCCTTGAAAAATGCATGGTTGGATTGAAACATTTCCGCCACTCCTGAACTATTGCGGCAGAATGCCGCCAGAGTCCTAGTGAACGGTTAACTTCGCCCCGATTACAGGATATATTTCATTTGCACTGCATATTGCACATCGTCCGCGCCAAGAGTGAACTGCGCAGACTTGAATTTCGGCGGCCCCATGCCGATTTTTGGGTTGCGCGAGAAGCCAAAGCCTTCGCGTGGCAGGAACAGTCGCAGGTCCATCTTCCCATTGGCATTTTCGTCGTGAATCAGCGCTACGGCATAGGTGCCGGGCTTTACCCCGGTGATCTTGATTGTTTCGGCCTTAGCCGCCGCAATTTTCAGTTTACGGGCCTTTTTGTCCTTGGTGCAATCCGGGAAATAGTCCGGGTTCGTGCTCAGACAGACCAGAACATCGCCTTTGTCGGAGCGCAAACCGGTGATGGCCAGATCGACAGAAGCCGCGACGACCGGTGCAGTGGCAACCGGTGCTTCACTTGCCGATGCGCTTGCGCCCAAGACCAGCGCCGAAATTGCTCCCAGAATCGGCAAGGCCGATGTCCGTGCCGCAGATCTTGTCCCAAAAGCGGAAATATAACCCATAATTACCTCTGTATTTTTCATGATGTTTCTCGTGATGGGTCGCGGTTATCAGCCATCGCCCCAATCTACCCTGAACGAGCCAGCGCGGGAACATCTCCCATCCCATATGATTGGACACGCCCATAACCGTCATGGTCAGCAATACCAAACCCAAAACGCCGACGTGAATCGGTATCGCGACGACCAGAGCGGGGATCACCACCGCTCCGCTGATCGCCTCGACCGGATGAAAACTCATCGCCGCCCAGGCCGTGGGCGGGCGGCTGTCGTGATGGACCGCATGAGCGACCTTGAACCATTGCGGCCGGTGAAACAGCCGGTGAGTCCAGTAAAACCATGTGTCGTGCAGGAACAGATAGAGGAAAAACGACACGGGCAAATACCACAAAGGGTAGAGACCGGCGTCGGTATAAATTTTCGTCCAGCCGGCATTTTGCC
>NZ_JBALUT010000117.1:0-4574 GCF_036963705.1 Parasphingorhabdus sp.
CCTTTTAGGGTGAGCGCTTTTCGGTCATCAAGGCGCGCATCCCAGCCGGAAGACTGAAACAGAGTCCACGCCCGCGTAGGGTTGCCGGCGCGGGCTATGGCGAGGATTTGGGCGAGGGTGGTCATGGGGCCCCTATTTACCCGCCTCCTTGGCCTCCAGGCCACCGAACGTCAGGATCAATGATGACAGGAATACTTGTGTCATCTTCGCCAGAGACCCCCTTGCTATGAACTTCGGTGTAAAGGTTAAACCGGGAAATATAATGATCTTTCCCATTATTTGATGCGTCCTTTCCATTTGAAACAAAGTAAGCAGCAACGACATTATCTTTGCAGGACCCAGTTTTGAACGGATTACCATCAGCATCCATCTTATAAAGATCAGTGTATAAATCCTTAGAGTTTTTGTATCTTTGTATGACATGATCATCATGCGTTGGCGTACTCGTGAGATCTTCACAGACATATGTCCAGTTCTCTTTCTGCCGATCAAGAACAAATGCGACGAACGACAAACTATTATTGGCGGCAGCAACAGAAGAATCGGCTATCACGCATTTGAGTTTACCATTGTGAGGTCGGGTGACGTCCCCCATAGCCTTTTTGCAATTTTTGGCTATCTGCGCATTGTTCCATCCGGCAGGAGTAGCATTAGGCTCCAGCACCGCCTTCTTCAGATACTTTTCAAAATTTTTTCTGGCGCTGTGGAAGTTTGATCCAGTTATTTCGCCGTAAAAATTTTTGGTAAACAGAACTTCGATCTTTGAGCCTGATGCCTTTATGTCGACGAAATAGATCATTCCCCTTTGGGGGACCAACTTTCCATTATCTGGAATAGGTACAACAGGCGCCCAATTTGGGCTGTGAAGCCTATCCTTTGATGGAGAATCATTTGTACAACTCGCGACGAGTAGAACCGCTGCGCTTAGTACCCAAACTGATATCGGCTTACGTTTCATTTGAAATCCCCATTTTTCATTACTTTGTTTTCAAAATTACTTGTTTGATTGCGGTCCATTCCCGATTTGATGGATCGAGCTCTATTAATTCGTTGATTTTGATTAACGCTTCTTCTTTATCGCGTCTTGCTTCTGCCTGCTGGCCCAATGCTTTAAAGTTCGTAACTGAGCCCATCTTCAACGAAGCCCACACACCCCAATATTCACTGTGCTTGGGGTTTTGCCTAAGCAAAGAACTAATACCTGTCAGACCCTTAGCCAACTGATCCCGCTCGTCGTTCAGTTGATCCAATTTTTTATATATGTCTGCAAGCCAAGCATGACGATTGACGATATCAAAACGGATACTTTGAGCCTTTGAATCGGAATACATTAAGGCTTGAGACATATGATCAAGCGATGCTTTGCAATGCTTAAGAGCTTGCGTAAGGTTTCGCTGCCCGATGATCTGTAAAGTGCATAGGTTTCCTTCAGCATACCCAGCTTCTCTAAGCCAACTGGAATTCTTTGCGTTCGTTGAAATTAGTTTGCTGGCTAAGTCGCTGTAGGCGTTCCAATTTTTGGCAACCTTCGTCCAATCCCTCTGCAAATAAGCCACATACCCCACCCAATATTCACTCTGCGCATGCCCGAAAATCCGGTCCGGATTATCCGGATCCCTTGCGAGCAAAGCCTCCGTCACCCGGTGCGCTTCGGTGAATTTCGCCAGCGCCTTGTCGAGATCGCCGCGTTTCTCGTCATCCTCGCCCATCGCGTGCAAGATTCGCGCACGCCGCTCCAGGCTTTCTGCCGGCATGTCGGACAGGTCGCCCTGGTCCTCGTAATAGTCCATCGCCCGTTCGTTGACCTTGGTCATCACGTCGAGCCGGCCGACACCCTTCAGCTCGGTGCGCAAATCGGTGAGCATATATTCGACCAGCCCTTCGGCTTCGGCCTGCTGGTGCTGCGCTTCGTTGCGCGACTGGATCGCGAATATTGTCATCCCGATCATGGCTAGCAGCGCGGTCAGAGCGCCACCCGTGACCGCCATCACGCGGCGGATGCGACGGGAGGCATCGCGCTGGACCAGCGCATCGAGCGGAACACCGGCTATGCCCGCGACGATCTTCAGAAAGCCCAGCCGCCAGCCGTCTCCCTCCTTGCGCAGGTCCGCCGCCAGCGGTTCGGCACCGTCCAGCAAGGACGGAGGAAAAGACTCCTCCGGCTCACCCCGCACCAGCGCCGCCAGCACCGGCCGGCCGGGGTGCAGCGCCCGGAACAGTTCGATTTCGCGGGCGACCCATTTCGATCCCCTGGCATCGGGCGAGCAGATGATGATCAGCGCCTCGGACCCCGCCAGCGCCTGCTTCACCGATTCCGAAAGATCCTCGGCCGCCGGCAAATCTTCGCGGTCGCGAAAAATCCGCCCGAGACGGCCATTGTCCGCATCTTCACTCTCGCGGTCCCGCAAATGTTGCGGTAGCCGGTAGGTTTCGATTTTCCTGTGGAGTTTTTGCGCGATAGTGGCATCGGCATGGCTGTAGCTGACAAAGGCGCGAAAACGCACCGCTTGCGGATCAGATTTCTCTGCGTCTCCCAATTTTGCCCCGCGATCGAATGTTCAGACGACATTTGCCCGATTGCTTCTGGTGAAAGGTATCGCGTTTTCTGGTCGCTGTCACGGTTTAAGATTCGTGACGTAATCCCGCGGAGAGGCGGCTTGCCGGGAGAGGAGAATTCACACCCTGCGCAGTTGATCCGCACCGATCGCGACTTTTGTGTAGGCGCCCATGATCTCCATCAGGACCCAGACCCGCCGGTTGGGCGTGATCTTCACTACCTCGGCCACAAATTGGCAAAGGGAGCCTTGGTCAGGGCAACCCCGTCCCTAGGCTCCAATATCTTGGCCGGCAGCAATTTGCCGCTGGCATCACAGCTCAGCATTAGCTGCGACATAAGACCGGCCGGCACCGCCGCGGGCTTTTCGCCGAAGTTTACCAGCGGGTCACACCGTAAGTCGGCTCGACTCTCCGCCAGAGCCGGTCAGCGACATCAAAAACGACGAAAATGTAGCCGGGAAACAGAGGCTGCCTAGCGGCAATGAACTTGCCGTTATGCTGCCGCGTTTGCTCTTCCATGAGCAAAAAGGTCTGATCCATGGGCAAAAAGGTCTGAAAGCCCTGCCGCTGTAGGTTTTTGTCTGCGATATTGGCACAGTTGGATTTTAGCTGCGCCAGAAACCAGCTGATTTCGCGATCATGGCATGCCGTTTCAAGCCTGCCAAGCTCTTGCGTTTCATCTATCGCTCAAGCTTGACCAGATGCAAACAGCCTTTTCCAAAAATGCCGTGATGATCCAACGAGTACAATGTTCCAGACGAAGCGACCGCTTGATCAGACGACCCGCTGCAGGCGTGCGGTTCAAGCTTGTGCGGCCTGGACTGCTCCTTTATGCAATTTCTCGCTTCAACCGGTGGTTGCTGTGTTTCGGGCAATATTTGCAATATCCCAAGCCGCACTGTCGACAAAGCTAGCCTCTCGTTCTGATGAGCACGCGAAGTCCGCTGCCCGAGATGTTTTCATTTTAAGACTTGTGAGCAAGTGCAGCAACATGCTATCGTTCAAAAATGAACGGTGTAGATCCCCTATCTATCCCTAGAAATTCTGCATCGCTGGGCGCCGGTCGGCAAGTCTGGTGCGCTAGCCTGAGAAAAATCAGCCTGAATATATGACAAGCAAACGCAGCAAACTTCAGGAAGACACACGCTTTCGTGTTCTTCGTCTTCTCGACGACAATCCCGAAATGTCTCAGCGGGAAATGGCGAAGGCCGTCGGGGTCAGCGTCGGCGCCATGCATTATGTGCTCAATGCGTTGATCGAAAAAGGCTTGGTAAAGCTCGGCAATTTCACCGCTGCGGAAGACAAGCGTCGCTATGCGTATAAGCTGACCCTGCAGGGGATTTCCGAAAAAGCGGCGATGACGCGACGGTTTTTGCTGCGGAAAATTGAAGAGCATGAGGCGCTCAAGGCGGAAATAGACAGCCTCACCGCAGAGCTTCCCGAGGCCCAATTGCCTCAATCACGCGATGGTCTCAAAAGCGAATGACCGGGCGTCACAAAATCGCTACATGCACCATCGACGCGAAAAGCGGTTGCCTGCGACCACGTGAAACGCTCTATCGCTTGGTTTTTCGGACCTCGCGCAACAAGAATATGGGCGCACCGGCCGAGAACTGGCGCGCGCAAACGGCATTTGGACATTTAGTAAAGGGAACTATCGAACAATGAAAATTGCAATGATCGGCACGGGTTATGTGGGACTTGTCTCGGGTGTGTGCTTTTCGGATTTCGGCCATGATGTGATCTGCGTCGACAAACTCCCCGAAAAAATCGCCCAGCTGGAACGCGGCGAAGTTCCGATATACGAACCCGGACTGGACGCTGTGATGGAGCGCAACGTGGCAGCTGGCCGGTTGAGTTTCACGACTGATCTGGCCGCGGCTGTCGATGGCGCGGACGCGGTGTTCATCGCTGTCGGAACGCCGACACGGCGCGGTGACGGACATGCAGATCTGACCTATGTCATGGCAGCCGCCGAGGATATTGCCGAGGCCCTGACCGGATATGCGGTGGTCGTG
>NZ_JBALUT010000118.1:0-4563 GCF_036963705.1 Parasphingorhabdus sp.
CACGGGATTAGATACGAGTTCCTCCCGCCACGGCATTTTCAGTTCCAAATGATCGTTGTTTTGCTGAACAATTTTCAGACCCAACCAGCGATGGAACGGCGCAATCTGTATTACGTCAGCAAGATTTTCCGTATCATATTTCATACTGCGGCACCGCGATTGTGGGTCGCATTTAAGAAGGATATTATCGCCGAGCAAAACGCATCGTTGCGGTCACCAACAACCATATGGCTAGCGTCTGCAATGTCGGTTAAAAGCGCGCTAGGAACCAACGTTTGGAAATGGGCTACAGCCTCTTCAGAGACCATGTCGCTGGAACCTCCGCGTATGAGATGAACCGGCAGGGTCAACTTCGCGGCTGCCGCACTTAGCCTATCAAATCCATTGTCTTTTGCTTCGACGGCATTGTCACGTGTCCGCGTCACATGGTGAATAAAATTGGGGTCCCAATGCCAATACCAGCGCCCGTTTTCCCGTTTACGTAAATATCGATCAAGCTTGCCCGTGTCTTTGCGCTTCTCTCGTTGCGGCATGTACTCGGAAATGATCTTTGCAGCTTCATCAGGGGACGAAAATCCATCCTTCATATGGGCCTGCATGAACCCGACAACTCTTGATACCCCGACGGCTTCCATCTTTGGCGCGATATCAACCAACGTCAGCGATCTAAAGCTTGCGGGGGCCAGTTCACCAGCAGCGATCATTCCCGCTATTCCGCCCAGTGATGCTCCCACTAAGGCAGGGGGATTATTGAGCTGCTTTGAAATGGCGATCAGATCACGCGCAAAATCGCGCATATCATAAGCGCCATCCGACGCCCATTCACTGTCCCCATGGCCACGCATGTCAATGGCCGTCGCCCGGTAGCCAGCATTGGCGAGTTCATTCATCACCTTTGCCCAGGCATGACGGGTTTGCCCGCCGCCATGCGCAAGCATGACCGGAAAGCCAGTTTTTGGCCCAATCGTGCTTGCCGTAATTTTCAAGCCGTTGTGGCCTACAAAGGTGCTCTCTTCATCATCCATGCCGATTTTATAGGCTGTAAAATGAATAATAGTAAAGGGCTTTATATTATATTAAATTGATGATATGGTCACTATCATGACAACGGAAACAGCTATAATGAGTGCCAACGCGCAGGACGGCTTCCTCAACGAGACCGATGAGTTTGCGTTTTTGCTGGAGGAAGTACCGCGAGTTCTGCGCAAGACATTTGATGAATCCATTGCCCAGTTCGGCTTGTCCCGCACACAGTGGAGAACATTGGCCTATCTGATCAAGACCGAGGGAATGACGCAAACCGAGTTGGCAAATTGCCTTGAGCTGGAACGCGCTACGATCGGATTAACGATTGATCATCTTGAAAAACTGAGATTTGTCGAACGCCGGTCCGCAGAAGGCGACCGGCGCGTCTGGCGGATATTCCTGCGTCCAAAGGTAATCGATATCATTCCACAACTTCGGAAAGAGGCTAACGCCGTTTATAAAAAGATGTTCAAAGGCGTTTCCAACGCAGACGTGGCCATCATCCGAACCGCGATGGAAAAAATGGTTGGGAATCTAAGGGAATGTTGAGTGTTTAATCTCCCAAAATTTTAGCGAGTTCTGATCCTTCTCTCCCGTTGGATCAGCTGGAGCGAGTGGCTGGGGCCACTCGCTCCCTTTTTTTTGCAGTCCAGGCCAATTAATTTAATAATTATCGGACGGTGAATTATACCGTTGATACCTGCCGGGACACCAATCAAATATGCGCTAGCGCACAAAAGTTGCTATCGCTGTGGCTAGCGGTTTCTCTGGTTCATGGAAACAGCTGGCGCGGACAAAGCTCGCGGCTTTGCCTTCACGTTCAAAACAGCTGTTCGTGAATAGATCGCGCGAACCTACGGCTGGACGCAAATAACGAATGTCAATTGACTCTAGCTGCTGGCCGATCGAACTTTCACCGCCTGCCACACGGCCCTGGCATGCAGACATCAGCGCCGCAGCAACGGCGCCGCCATGGACAATATTTCCGCTTTCCCATCCCAAAACGGCCCGATTTCCTGCTGCAATTTGTGGAGAGTCTGGTGCGCCCGATAAACCCAAACTGGTGCTCATTGGTCCGGGCATTGCTTGAGGACTGAAATCACCGATCAAATTATAGTCGGCCGGAGCGCCCCCCGGGAAGCTCCCCAAACGAAACAGGCCTGTTGCTGTTCCGACGATATCTTTGGACGAGTTGGTTACACTGCCTGTTACAGTGGCAGATGTTTTCCCAACCATCACCGCTTCGGCGGTCAACGTCAATTCATCCCCCATCGAAGATCCTGATAAAAGTCCGATCCGCAAATCAAAAGTTGAAATTCCGATTTCAGCCGCAATCAGTCCTTTCAACGATTGGGACAATCCTTGATCGATAAAGCCCATGAGTGCCAGCGGATCAAGGTTTGGATTTCCCGGTGCTTTGGCAATCCGCCTATTGGCTTTCATTCGACTGATCGAACGCCCGCTGCTGCATTCCAGCAACTCCATGCCGAGCGTCAATTGATAGGGGGTTACAAGTCGAACCCGCATTTTCTCACCCGTCTGTCCATCTGGCTTGATTGCGCAGTCATCCATTTAACTTCCAATAAGGCATACTCAAAATTCCTTAGTTAGGCGTAAATTGCAAACAAACGACTCCGTTCGCCGGAGACGCGAAAATTGATGCCCGCAAAACCCGAACGGTGCAAGGTCATCATGATCTTGGGGAATGAGGTCCGATGATTGCTTTTACAATTCTGGCCAACATCCCCTTTGTCATTTGGTCATGTTAAACTAGCAGGGCAACGTTGAGAGGCGTAGGCAGCGTTGAGTGCACCACGCATTAGATATTCACCGTTGCGTCGATGCCATATGCGCGCGGTGTGTACATCGGGTGTCTGGGGAGACACTCTCTACCTGCGATTATAGCCTTTCCCGAAGCGCTTCATAGGGCGTTTGGCAAAACCAAAGACTCTTGTCTCGGCTTCGTCGCGCTCGCCTCATTCTTATTTGCGCCTCCTAAGCCGGTACAATCCTATCCCGCGGCTCCTCAGAGGCGCTCCTTAACGGCCTATCCAATCGAAAAACGCCTAAAACTACCCGATCAGGTAGTTGAATACCCCTCATATGCCTGTCTACTTGTTGCAGATAGGAATCGGACACGAAATTCGAAAAAGTCCGATCCGTTTATGGACTAGGGATGCATTTGAAAGGTAGAACGGATGGTGAGCCACGCATTGAATAAGTCGCATCTAGATGGCGATGCGGCACTGAACTATGTCGACAAGAAAAAAGCACTATGGATACTCTCCGTTCTTTGGCCAGCAACGCCTCTGGTAGGCCTTTATCTCGTTTCGGAAACGGGCTGGAGCATCTGGTATGGACTGGTTCTGAT
This sequence comes from Parasphingorhabdus sp., assembly GCF_036963705.1. Classification (GTDB taxonomy): domain Bacteria; phylum Pseudomonadota; class Alphaproteobacteria; order Sphingomonadales; family Sphingomonadaceae; genus Parasphingorhabdus. Next base: position 3,398 of record NZ_JBALUT010000118.1, read on the forward strand.
CCTGTGGTATTTAATTATTCCAGCGCTTGATTTTGTATTTGGTCAGGATTACTCCAATCCGCCCGAAAGCGCGGTAGAAAAACTTGAAAAAAGTACATATTATCGCGTGCTTCTCTACCTTACGGTGCCAATACACTTCGCCGCGCTGATCGGCTGCGCATGGTGGGTTGCCACCCAGGATCTCAGCGCGCTTGAATTTATTGCGCTGGCCCTCTCGTTGGGTGTCGTCAACGGATTGGCACTCAACACCGGCCACGAACTTGGACATAAGAAATCCTCGTTCAGTCGCTGGATGGCAAAGCTTGTGCTTGCCGTTGTCGGCTACGGACACTTCTTCATCGAACATAACAAAGGGCATCACCGCGACGTAGCGACGCCGCTAGATCCCGCAACTTCGCAAATGGGCGAGAATATTTACATTTTCTCGCTGCGCGAAATTCCGGGTGCATTCAAACGCGCTTGGCATCTGGAAAAGGAACGCCTCGCCCGTTGTGGCAGTAGCCCCTGGACTCTCAAAAACGAGATTCTCCAGCCAATGGTCGTCACCGTCCTGCTTTATGGTGCGCTGATCGCCGCATTTGGCACGATCATGCTAGTCTTCCTGCCGATTCAAATGGCGTATGGCTGGTGGCAGCTGACGAGCGCGAATTATATCGAGCATTACGGCCTGCTGCGCGAGAAGTTGCCGAATGGCCGGTATGAGCACCAGCAGCCGCGGCACTCGTGGAACGCGAACCATATCATGTCAAACCTGATCCTGTTTCATTTGCAGCGCCATTCGGATCACCATGCGCATCCGACGCGGTCCTATCAGTCGCTGCGTAATTTTGAGGATTTGCCGGCGCTTCCGCTCGGCTATCCAGGGATGTTTTTTCTCGCACTATTCCCAGCTGCATACCGGGCCGTGATGGACAAGCGTACCGTCGCTTGGGCCGGCGGCGATCTGAGTAAAATCCAGATACGCAAGGGCAAGCGGGCATATTACGAAAGAAAGTTCGCGGACGCTGCGTAAAACTTTTCGGCGCAGGGTAGAGTCTCTTCCCACACCCACCCTGCGCCGTTCTTCCCAACCGAGTGGCGGTGCAGGTTTGTAGGGTCGAACGCTGTGAAAGCTTTGTGCCCAAGGTCACTGCGGTGTCCCACCGAGCGGTGCGATCCGCACCATG
>NZ_JBALUT010000119.1:0-4452 GCF_036963705.1 Parasphingorhabdus sp.
GTCGAACCGTCATCCTCACCGGTGATCAGCGGCGGCCAGCCCGGCCCGCACCCGATCCAGGGCATCGGCGCCGGCTTCATCCCCGGCAATCTGCACACGCAGAGCATAGACGGAGCGATCAAGGTCGAGCCGGCCGATGCCAAAGCCATGGCCCTGAGAGCGGCAAAGGAAGAAGGCATGCTGGTTGGCATATCATCGGGTGCCACCCTGGCAGCCATTGCACAGAAGCTGCCCGAACTCGGCAGTGGTGCAAAAGTCCTCGGTTTCAATTATGACACCGGTGAACGTTACTTGTCCGTCCCAGAGTTTTTGCCCGAAGAATGAGCTCCATCGAGATCCAGAATTTCACCTATCGACATGGTGATATAGAATTGGCCGGTTATATGGCTCAACCCAGCCGCTATCCGCGCGGGGCGATTTTGATCGTGCCGACCATCGTCGGACCGACAAAGCAGATGCATGATCGCGCCAGATGGCTTGCCTCATTGGGTTATAGCGCGATGGTCTGTGACCTTTATGGAAAGGGCGCGATCGAAGACATGCGCGAAGCACGCACGCTGGCGAACGAATTGCGTGCGGATGCAGAATATTACCGCGAACGGTTCCGCTGCGCGCTCGCTCAATTGCGCGAACGGTCAAAGCTCGGCAACCACCGGATCGCTGCAGTCGGCTATGGCATGGGCGGCGAAATCGTCCTTGAAATGGCCCGGAGTGGCGAGGATGTAGCGATAGTGGTCAGTTTTCACGGCCTTCTGGCGACGCCTTTGCCAGCCAAGCGCGGGATGATAAAAAGCCGGATTCTGGTGTTCCAGGGCCGCGCCGACCCACTGGTGCCACCGAAACAGGTTCGTTCATTTCAGGAAGAAATGGATTTTTCCGGCGCCGATTGTCACGTGCACATCTATTCGGGCGTGCTCCACGGGTTCACCGATATCAACAGCAGCTCGAGATCGATGGACTCGGTCAAATATGACGCCTCGGCAGACCGTCAAAGCAAGGCGGCGATGCTCAGCATGTTTGAAGAAGTATTCGAAACCAATAAAACTCCAGGCCAATATCAGTAAAACACCGGACCAATATCAGGCCCGGTGTTTCGCAATTATCGAATTGCCTGGCTTAGTCAGGCTTTCCATCACCATTATTGTCGAGCAGTTCGGGTTGTCCGTCTCCGTCGGAATCCCACGCGTCCGGTTGACCGTCACCGCTGCGATCCCAGGCGTCCATTAGGCCATCACCATCCGTGTCTATGGTCGGGGCCGGGATTTCGGACTGCACCTCATCCGAGAGTTCAGGCTCTGCGGCACTGGCTGCTACGGACAATCCCAATCCGACAGTAATCAGATAGGGAGTGATCCGGCGGAGGCGCTTTGAGGCTGTATTGGAATGCATTGCATATACTCCTTATGCATATCATTCCCCTGTCACCCGCTTGCTGACGGATTTCCGATCTCGGGTCCAGCGGCCTTCGACCATATGGTTCAAAGTGGCGCTAAACGGCTGATTTCTGCAGTCTGTCGGCAAATATGCACTCTTCATCGGACCCCGCCATTGATGTGGTCTTTGACAGATTATCGGCATCAGTTTGTCGAAAAATGGTCACATTCTCCGCTATAATGACAAGAACGGGTCCGGGACAGTTCAACGGAAAGGTTGTCAGCCATGTCCAGGAAGAAGGTTCAGGAAGCGGCCTCGGCGGCGGTAGAATCAAATAGCCGGCCATTGATTATCAAGCTTGGCAAACGTCTGCGCGGGGCGATGAACAGAATATCAGCGGCCCAATCAAAAATCCCGAACGGGCCGATCCTTCAGGCCAGCGCATTTCCGTGGACCGATTGCCTGACCAAAAGCTGGCAGGCAATCGCACAGGAAGCCGCTTCGATTCTGCGTCACCGCGATGCTGTGCCGCCGCTCAACGATATTTCACCCGACCATGCCAGGATTGCCGGCGATGGCAACTGGCGCTCGTTCTTTCTGGTCGGCTATGGTTATGAAGTTCCGGAAAACTGTGCGCGCGCTCCGCTTACGGCAGAACTGGTCCGCCGGATTCCCGATCTCAATTCCGCATTTTTTTCCATCCTCGAACCCGGAGCTGTCATTCCCCGGCATCGCGGTGTCACTCGTGGCTTGGTTACCTGTCATCTGGGCTTGATCATTCCCGATCAGCCGGAAGACTGCACGATGCAGGTAGAAGCGACGAATTGCTTCTGGGAAAAAGGCAAATGGCTGGTCTTTGACGATAGCCAGTATCACGAAGTGCACAACCGGACCGAACAGCGGCGGGTCATCCTGCTGATACAGGTAAAACGCCCGATGCGTTTGCTCGGCAGGCTTGCCAACGATCTGGCCATATGGGGCATTCGCCGGTCACCCTTTGTACAGGATGCCCGGCAAAACCTCGTCAAATGGGAAGAAGCCTATCAGCAAGCGGAGCAGAATGAAGCCGCTTGATGAAACCGATCAGGCAACCCCGAACATTTCAGGGTCCAGCGCCATGATCGATTCGCTGCCGCCTTCGATCTTGCGGCGGAGCGATCCGGCATCGGGCAGGAAACGTTCCGAGAAATATTGCGCGGTCACCAGTTTGGCTTCGTAATATTTCGGATTATCGGTGCCCGCATCCAGTGCTGCCTGAGCAGCCTTGCTCATCCGCAACCACATCAGTCCAAGGGATACAATGCCCATCATGTGCATATAATGATAAGCGCCGGCACCGGCGTTGTTCGGATTGGTCATGCCGTGCTGCATGAACCACATTGTTGCGGCCTGAAGTTCGCCATTGGCCTTTTCCAGCGCTCCGGCAAATCCAGCCAATTTCTCGTGGCCCTTGGCTTCGGCAATTTCGTCAGCCACCACTTTGAAAAAGGCCTGCACCGCACGACCGCCCTTATAGCCAAGCTTGCGCCCGACAAGGTCCATCGCCTGGATACCGTTGGTGCCTTCATAAATCATCGCAATCCGTGCATCGCGCACAAATTGTTCCATACCCCATTCCCGGATATAGCCGTGTCCGCCATATACCTGCTGCGATTCCGTGGCGATCTGATAGCCCATGTAGGTGCCATAACCTTTGACCACAGGGGTCAGCAGACTGACGAGATCATTGGCCAGTTCGCGCTCTTCCTCGGTTTCGGCCTTGTCCGCAAGATCGACCTGCAACGCGCCCCAGAGAACCAAAGCGCGCATCGATTCGGTAAATGCCTTGCCGTCCATCAGCATCCGGCGGACATCGGGGTGGACGAATAATGTGTCCGCTTTTTCTTCCGGATCCTGTGCTCCGGTCAGCGCCCTGCCCTGACGACGGTCACCGGCATAGACAACCGCGTTTTGATAAGCGATTTCGCCCTGGGCGAGGCCCTGCAGACCAACGCCGAGACGCGCCGCGTTCATCATGATGAACATCGCGCGCAGACCCTTATTTTCTTCGCCGACCAGATAACCGGTCGCGCCGTCATAGTTCATGACGCAGGTCGCATTGCCGTGAATGCCCATTTTTTCTTCAATCGATCCACAGCTTACGCCGTTGCGCTCGCCCAATGTTCCATCTTCATTGACCAGGAATTTCGGGACGATGAAGAGCGAAATACCTTTCGAGCTGTCTGGAGCACCCGGAGTTTTTGCCAAAACGAGGTGAATGATATTCTCGGCCATGTCATGCTCGCCAGCCGAGATGAAAATCTTCTGGCCAGTAATCGAATAGCCGCCTGCTATTGGTTCCGCCTTGGTGCGGATCAGTCCCAGATCGGTGCCGCAATGCGCTTCGGTGAGGTTCATTGTTCCGGTCCATTTGCCCGAAATCATCTGGGTGGCGTAGATCTGTTTTTGCTCTTCGCTACCTTCCGTGAGGATCGAGGCAATCGCGCCCTGGGTCAGGCCGGTGTACATTTCCAGCGCCTGATTGGCCGAAACCATAAACTCCATGACCGCGTTGCCGACTACCCGCGGCAATCCCTGACCACCAAATTCTTCTGGCGAGGACAAGGTCGTCCAGCCGCCGTCAGTCAGTTGCTGATAGGCTTCCTTGAAACCCTTTGGCGTCGTTACCGAGCCATCTTCGTGACGGGTGCACCCTTCTTCATCGCCTGATTGGTTGAGCGGATGGAGCACTTCCGTTGAAAATTTTCCGGCCTCGGTGAGAATTGCGTCGACCATTTCCGGTGTCGCATTTTCAAAGCCGGGCACGTTCGCATATTTTTCGAGATTGAGAACTTCGTTGAGAATGAACCGGACTTCGCCGATCGGTGCGGTATAACTAGGCATGATATATAACTTTCTACTCAAATGGGGCAACCGGATGGTACCGGCGTTAATCCTCTATTGATGCTGCGCTTTTGCGTCCGCCATGGCGTCCTGCACAGTCTTGATAAAGCCGGTCAGTTCCTTGATCGAACTGTCGATGTCGGCGCGCTGCTTCTTCAGCGTATCGACCTTTTCCTGGCATTTTTCGACGGTAAC
>NZ_JBALUT010000120.1:0-4367 GCF_036963705.1 Parasphingorhabdus sp.
CAGCGAATCCAGCAAACCGCCCTGTTCAAAAACAGAGCTGGCATCGCTGCCGGCAAGCAGTTGATCGAGAAGTTCATGCGGGATCACAGGTTCTTTGCGTCGTGACATAGTGAGTCTCCTTCTTACCCATTATGCCCGCCCGCACACGAAATTACTGACACTCCCCCGGTCGCCGATGTGGACCAGTCGCTCGGGCTCGCCCAGCATAGCGGTCGACTGACGCATGTTCTCGAGCCAGCGGTAGCTTTCCTTCTCCTCGATCGGCACACGCGTAGGATTGATCCTTCGTTTCAGCGCGTTGGTGCCCTTGAATTTGGTACGGGTCCAGAATTTTGCCGCTGTCAGACCCAGCGGCAATCCCTCGGTCGTGATCGCAAGGCTAAAATGCATGAGCAGACCACAGACCGTATGAAGCCGTAGCCTGCCATTTTTATGGCGTCGGCTCGGTGCCAGACCGATTGCACCGATTTTTTCCGGCGCGCGGCGTTGATAGGAGAATTCAGTAGTGTCCTGTAGAACGAGGATTGGCCCTTCAAGCGTTCCAATACGCGCCCGTGTAGCTTGAAAATGTCCGGCGAGGATTTCGCCTTCGTTCACTGAGCCGTTAGATAGGAAGCGGTAAGCTGCCTTGGTATTGGCCCAGTCCCGACATGCCATCGGGATTGGCGCGCCAATCGCTCCCGCCATCTGCTCAAGCATCGTTCTAAGCCGCTCGCCCAGACGCTTGTCGCGAAATGCGTTGAGATCAACTTCCCCATCGGCCCATCTCACTGCGTCGAAACCAGAATTCCCCCTTGTGCACCCCGTCAGCTATTTCAGGTGCCAGAGGATGAATCATACCCGATTCCACGTGAGCAAGGTCCGCGCGGCCAATGGAATCACACGTGCGACGACTTGTGGGTAATTGGAAGGTCCTCGCCACGCTTACAGCACGCATCGCCCTTGGGAGTTAGTCTCCATGCACGGCTTTCCTGATCGCAAAATGGCTGCCAATTTCGAGATATATCTAAAATCCGGATCAGGTCGCGCTTTCGCCAAAAGGCATCTTAGATGATCAAAAAAAGCCCCGCCGGTTTCCCGGCAGGGCTTTCTTCAATTATTGTTCTTTTCAGATCAGAACTTGAAGCCAGCTCCAATACCATAGCGGCGTGGCTCAAGTGAGAAGATATTCGTGTACAAGCCCGACGACTGATCGGTGACATATAGTCCGGTCTCCGAGTTGCTGTCGAAAATATTCTGGACAAATCCACGAACATACCAGCGGTCATCCGTACCGTTCAACTGAATCTGGGCGTTTGCCTGCGCATAACCTTTGATTCTGTTGACATTGCCATTGAAAATACTGCCGAAGCTCTCACCGGTATAAGCAAGGTCGACACGCGGGACCAGGTTCATGCCATTTTCAAAGTTCATGGTATATTGTACGCCAGTGGAGAATTTCAGCTGAGGTGCCTGTGGCAACTGGTTCCCACGAATGTTCTTGGGAACACCGGCAGAGAAATATTCGATCCCACCGAATGCCGCCGGAACAACGCCAGCTCCTGCAAATGCGCCAGCTGCAGCCGCCTCCAGCACGCCGCAAATACCGAATGCGCCGGTTGAAGCAATGCCACCATCAGCAGGGAATGCCGTGGTTGGTTGCAGGCCTGCTCCAGGTGCAAGTCCCGGCACCAGACCGGCATTGATCGCACCATTTATCGTGTTGACAAAAGCATTTACACCAGCTGCATTTCCGGACGTGGAAGCCACCGCACAATTGGATGCATTGGTAATATCCTTGATGATGACCGCATCCGACCGGCCTCCGCCAAAATCGCGCGGATCGCTGTTAAACGTATCGCCCTTGACCTTGGTGTGCAGATAGCTGAAGCCCATGTTGATCATCCAGTCCGGATCAGGGCGAACGATCGCCTCGACTTCCGCACCGTAAATATCGGCATCGATATTTTCGTTTACAGCGGTCCGAGCAACAATCTTGCTGAGCTGCAAACCCTTATATTTATAGTAGAATGCAGTCAGGTTGAGTTGCAGAGCCCCATCGCCAAATGTATTTTTCGATCCGATTTCAAACGCATCGACCTGCTCGGGCCGGAAGGATTCCGGAGCTGCGAAAATTGGCTGCAGTGGCGGATTTATACCACCTGACTTATAACCGCGAGAATAGGATGCATAGATCAGATTGTCGTCGGTGATTTTGTAATCAAGCACCGCACGGCCAGTGATTTCATTGAACTTGACCTCCCGATTCTGGAAAAGTTGATTACCGGGTATACCTGGATCGGCATCCAAAGATCCGACGAATGGTGATTCAAATGCATCGGTTGTTTGGCTATATGGCACAAGGAAGTCTGCCAGCGTTGTACGCGCTCTAACTTTTTTCTTGTCGTTGTTGTAACGCAGTCCACCCGTCAGTTTCAGCTTGTCGCTGATATCGAAATAGACTTCGCCGAACAGGCCATAGGATTTGACCGTCAGATCATCCGAATGGTTGCGATAATATGGCGTGCCGAGGAATGAAGGCGGCAAGCCATTGGCAAGCGAAATGAAGCTGCCGAGCAAACCTGCCCCATAATCGAGCCCGAAGGCGTTCACATAATAGCTGTTCTCGGTCAGATGAGAGTCGGCATAAATACCGCCGACCAGGAAGTTGAACGGACCATCCAGATCGCTTGAGATGATCGCCTCGACGGACCAACTGCTGTTATCCAGATTCGACCGGTCAAATTGAAGCGGTGTTGCGTCGCAAATGCTGTTGCCCCCAAATACCCCGAGACCGATGGTATCAGTATCTGAAGTACAAAGCACGCCGTTCGGGCCGTCAGGAATGATCGCAGAAGCAAGAGGTGCAAAATAAGCTGCAGGAAGACCTGGGATCGCACCAGCTGCAGCTGCAGCAAGCGTGTTTAATCCAGTTGCATAAATGTCCCGGCGGCCAATATTGTTGTTATAGTCCTGCCGAGAATCCAGCTTGACCTTCTGGTAGGTACCGGAAAGTTGCGCGCTGATGGGACCAAAATCATGTTCGATCTTGCCCTGGAACGTCAACTCGCTGGCAAAATATTCCGGCGTGAAGGCCGTGTTGACCGTCCGCGGATCCGCGGGAACGGAAACACCTGCATATTGGTCTGGACCGTAAAGACTACCGAGAGCAAAAGCCGTTGGAATACCCTGAGTTGCAAGGAATTCGCGCGACGATAATGTAGCCGCAATAGTCGAGTTCGCGTTGAACGATTCTGCATTGCGAGAACTGTTCAAACAACCCAAGATGCCTGTCGGGTCACGTTGACAATATTGCTTCTGAATCCGCATACGATTGTCATCTTCGCGGAAATAGGAAGCATAAAGGTCAATCGTGGTATCCGCAGTTGGTTCGAAACGCAGCGAACCACGCACCGAGTACATATCCCGGTCATCAAGATCAGGGCCGCCGTTGAGATTGGTCGTATAGCCATCGCGTTTCACATAAACGCCCGCACCACGAAAGGCGATGTTATCGCCGAGCGGTAAGTTGACCATGCCTTTAACTTTGATTGCGTTGTAATTGCCATATTCGGCATCACCAGAAGCTTGGAACTCGCCCATTCTCGGCTTGGCAGTTACAACATTGACCACCCCTGCAGTAGCGTTGCGTCCAAACAATGTACCTTGCGGACCGCGCAGCACTTCGACGCGCTCAAGATCGAAAAATTCTGTTTCAAAAAGTCGCGTCGCGAAAAGAGGCGAATCGTTCAAGTGAATGGCAGTTGCTTGATCGCAAGATGCGCCGACACAAAGATCGCCGATCCCGCGAATTGTAAAACTGGAACTGACAAAATTGGTTTTGGTAAAGGTGATGTTTGGAAGTGTCAGCTGGAGATCGGAACTGTTCTCGATCTGCTGGGCTTCCAAGGCTGCCCCGGAAAATGCGGAAACCGCAATCGGTACATCTTGGGCACTTTGTGCCTGCCTCTGCGCGGTCACGATAATGACATTGCTATCAAGGGCACCATCGTCACGGTCCTGCGCCATGGCAGGTACGGACATTGTAGATATAGCTGTGGCGGCTAATAATAACGACTTACGCATTTCTCTCTCCCAAATCCCAATTTTGTTCTCGGAGAGTGATATTTTTACGCACCTCCCCGTTCCGTTATTACTCAACTAATCGCGCGATTAAGTCCAGACTCAAATCGTGAAACATCTAGTTTTGCTCCATTTTCGCACCATACACAGGTAAATTGATGCAATTTTACTACAAAAAAGCCCTGCCGATTTCTCGGCAGGGCCATATTTTGTAATTTTAATGTCTCACCTTTGAAGGAAACTCACCAGCTTATAGCTGGTAGAAGGCTTCAGCCGTTATTGTTTGCTCAGCACTATCCTCCAGA
>NZ_JBALUT010000121.1:0-3977 GCF_036963705.1 Parasphingorhabdus sp.
CCTGCACTGTCAAATGAACATGCGGGCGCGGCGTATCGGTATGAAGCGCCAAGACATAATCATGATTGTCGCTGAATTCGGCATGGGCCAGTGCGCGAACCGCTCCCAACACTTTGTCGGGGTCAGTGCCTGCGGGCATCGAAAAAACCAACGACACCGACGACACGGTTGGCCGTGATCGCCATTGCAGCGTGTCGCTCCACTCCGCTGCTCGCTCGACAATATCATCCTTGCTCGTGAGGATTTCACCGTCGCGGCTTTCGATTGCGACATCACCCTTGCGACCGATATATTCAAGGTGGGCTTTAACATGGCGACCGCCTTTCTGGCGTCCCGTCACTTTAACCAAAACCTCGGGCGCTCGGCGCACAATTCTCGCCAGCTTGGCCCGCGCTGTCTTGCCGCTGGCAGACCCGTAACTGGCATAGAGCGGGATAAGCGGTTGGCCATTCGGGTCATGGATATATCGCACCCGAAATGCGGGACGGGTCGCTTCCCATAAGGCCGATTCCAACCCCATCAATCAGCAACCGTCCAATAGCTCGCATCGCCCTGCATGGCTTCCCCGACTGCTGCCACCTGCTCGGAAATTTCCATACGCATATCGGCGATCCGTCGCAGATCGTTTTCGATTTTCTTGTCGCCGTCGTCCATCATTCGCAAATTGGCAGCCTTCATTGCCTGATTGAGATTGCGGCCAATACGGAGCAATTGCATTCTGATCGGTGCAAGCTCATTCAGCAGACCGTCATCGACGCGAGATTTCAAAGCAAGGTGACGGCGCACCAATGCCTTTATCCAGCCTGACCGATTTGTTGAACGCTGCGATGCGCGATATTCGATCACTGCAATCTCGGCATCAGTAAAGCGCAGCGAGACGCGGTTGCATGATGAACCCTCGGACGGCTCGATCAGCGGAAGACCGATATTCTTTTCCAGCATCCGTTCGATCATCTGCCGCATGATTGCGCTTCGACCGCCCCGCCCTACCGCGAAACTATCGAGCGCAGCGAGCGCGCCTGTATCGAGCCTTATGCTTAGCATCGCAGTCGTCGGCTGGGTATTTGTCGCCATTAAAATTGCCTCGTGGAACACGGGCATTGTAATACAACACGCGCCGCTAGGCATATCCTGCAATAAAGACAAATACCCTAAAACCCCCTAAGAAAAGCGCATCCAAAGCGGCAATCTTCATCAAAGATGAAGGCTGCTTTGGATGCGCTTGGGGGTTAGGCTTTTAAGTACGTCTGTGAAGCGGGGCTTCTCATACGAGCCGAAGATCGCCGCACGACTTCGTGCTGGCGGCTGGCGGTCGCGCTCCCCCATTCGGCGATCTCTGCGACGGAGCGACCGCAGCCGCAACAGACGCTGGCACTGGCGTCCAGCGCACAAATGTCTTTGCAGGGAGATAGTGGCCGTTCAGTCATAATTCTAATCGTCCTTAGACAGGTGAATCAACAACATCATTGAGCATGAACTCGATATTTTTGGCCGATAGATTTGATTTCTGCTTTTGGGTGGTTAACGGAATGACCGGTTCGGAGAGCCAGAAAAAGCAAATTGGACATTCCCATTTTCTCACCGCGAGTAGAGAGAAGACCCGCTAATTGAGCTCGGCTTTAATCTGCAAGTTACGATGCCCATGCCTATGGATGGCTGAACACAGAAACAGTCGAAGAGTATCACGGGATAATGACACTGGTTCGGTCAACCCCAGTATTACCCGTTCGCGTATTTCGAGCTGATACGATCAGTTCATAAACGCCTTCTTCAGGTACGGTGAGATCACCTCCAAAACGGCCCGGCGCTTCAATGAAATCAAGCTTACCGCTGGCGATTTTGCGGCCGGCTTGATAGGCCATGACTTCAACTTTATAGTCTTTGGCATCCCAAAGCCCACCGCTGGTAATCGGACAACCGCACATAAGCATCGTTGAGGCCATAACCTTGATTGTTCGGCTACCCTTAGCGCTGTGCGTATTAGGTTGTGGCGCGATAATGTTGACGGCCAAACCGGGTAACTCGATTACCCAACCATCTCCGCTGGTAACGGGTTGTCCGGGGACAATCCAGCGCTGTGCCGTGACGCGAATGCTGGCTTGCATCTGAGCCAACGGACCAACGACTTCCGCCGTTACGAGCGTGGGTTGAGACAGATCAAGCTGCGTGGTGAACGCTGCGGCGTCTGGCGTAGCCAGCATCGGGCTTCGCCCTGTCGAATCCATAATCTGTTGGGTGTTCCCTGTGCCTCCGGTCGTTATGCCATCGGCCAATACTTGTCCGCTTTCGGCATCGCGCAAGATAACCCGGGCTCCGCCCATCTGATCACCGACAAATTTGGCATCCTGACTAATAACCCGCACCACCACGTCCGTCGGTTCGGCAAGCGCCGGTGATGAAATAGCTAAAATGCCAGCTGTGATTATCTTGTATACCTTTGAAAATTTCATTTTCTCGCTCTCTTTCCATCCATGAGAATATTTTATTCTTTGCCCTCTCGATCAATCGCAAACCGGCCCGGTCCGTTGGCATAAAAATAAAGCAATGCACCCATGATAGCGATATTCTTGAATAGCGGCCCTGTATGGCCAGGCGCAATGTGAATGGCCAGTGTAATGGGAACAAGCGTCAGGAGAATCAGCAATGCGGATATCCGGGTTAGGTAGCCAAACGCCAGCGCAATCCCGAAAACAATAAAGATAGCGCCACTTATCCAGAGCAACAACGAGGGATCGCCAACCATTTTTACGGCATCGCGCCAGGGAGATTCTTCCATCCGGGCAAGCATGTGCGCATGGGCACCAAAATGGCCAATGCCGCCAATGATAAATATCAAACTCGTCGTGATACGAAAGATGGGATCGAACCAAGTCTTCTTGATTTCAGCCGGTGCAAGCCGTGTGTTGATTTGAGTAAGTCGATTCATGATATGCTTCCCTCCTATTTTGATGTTTCAGTATGCGTGTGTGGTTTTCGTAAGCGCGAAAGCACCCAGGAAGCAGACCAGTAAACCGCCGCCTAGCCCGAATACTTGTGTTATTGTCCAATCTGTTCTGACATTTCAGCGCTAAGCTCGGGACAATAAATGTCGCGCAACACCTCAATCACACGGCCTGAGCTCGGGTCAGCAATTCGGTAATATAGCGTCTGCGCTTCGCGCCGAAACAACACTAGCCCATCGCTACGCAAACGCGCCAAATGCTGCGACAATGCCGACTGACTAAGGCCAACTTCATCTACCAGTGCGCCCACAGTAAGTTCACCGGAGGAAATGAGATGACACATTATCAGCAAGCGCTTTTCATTAGAAAGCGCTTTAAGCAAGCTTGCGGCTTCTGCAGCCTTTTCAGCAAGTAAGGACAGAGATTGATCAGGCATTGAACCGATTCTTATATAAGTAGTATCTAAATTAGAGTAATCTAATATATTGTCAATCTATGATTGCGCGGCAAAAAATTTGCTAGATCAACCGAGGAATTGTGAATGGCCGCTATTGGGAACTTTCAACTCATCCCGGAACGACTGCCATTAGGGTCGCAAGCAGACACTGATCGAAAATAGAGAAGTTTCTAGTAATCCCAAGATCAACAGTTGCTCAATGTGATAAGAACACAGCGAAGCCCCGCCCGAACAGACCGGGCGGGGTTGAATTTTTCTGACTTATTCGCCGCTGGCCTTGCGGGCGCGTGACCAGATGAGATTGAAGGTCTTGCCATCTTCGTCGTCGAACAGATTAGCGAAAATGGGTGCGGTGAAGCTGGGGTCGTCGAGCTTAACCGACAGATATGGGCGATCTTCCTTCGAGGTCTTGGTCCAGGCTGCTCCGATTTCTGCGCGACCGACAAAAACCCGGTGGGTCGGTGCGTTTTCATTCTCGCTTGCTTCTTCGGGAACGATGCGGACGTTCTTGGTCTGAACGCTCATTGTGACGATTTCGCCTTTGTAGCTTTCGCCTGACTTTGTGAATGATCCGATAT
>NZ_JBALUT010000122.1:0-3970 GCF_036963705.1 Parasphingorhabdus sp.
CCGTTGAGCTTCGTGCCAACCGCATATTTCTCGGTTGCGCTATCCCAAGGGTCGCTTTCGAGCTGTTTCATGCCAAGCGAGATACGCTGGGTGTCTTTGTTGATCTTGATGATCTGGACTTTCAGCGTGTCGCCGATGTTGATCATCTCGTTCGGGTGGTTGACCCGTTTGTAGCTGAGATCGGTAACATGGAGCAGGCCGTCAATGCCGCCGAGGTCAACGAACGCACCATAGTCGGTGATGTTCTTGACGACGCCTTCGGTGACCTGACCTTCAGCCAAGGACTCGATGAGACCCGAACGCTGTTCAGCGCGGGTTTCTTCGAGAATGGCGCGACGCGAAACAACGATATTGCCGCGCTTGCGATCCATCTTGAGAATCTGGAAAGGCTGGGTGATGTCCATCAACGGAGTCACGTCGCGCACGGGGCGGACGTCGACCTGGCTGCCGGGCAGGAAGGCTACAGCGCCGTCAAGATCGACAGTGAAGCCGCCTTTGACGCGGCCGAAGATAACGCCTTCAACGCGATTGCCTTCGTCATATTCTTTTTCAAGCTTGTCCCAGCTTGCTTCGCGGCGGGCGCGATCGCGGGACAGCATAGCTTCGCCATTCACATTTTCGATGCGGTCGACATAGACTTCGACTTCGTCACCGATGGAAATATTGGCTTTCTGACCGGGAGCGGCGAATTCGCGCAGCGCAACACGGCCTTCAGATTTCAATCCTACATCGATGACAGCCATGTCGTTTTCGATGCCGGTTACGGTGCCTTTGACGACGCGGCCTTCAAAGCCTTGGTCTTCGCCACCGAGTGATTCGTTTAACATTGCCGCGAAATCATCGCGGGTTGGAAATGCCGTTGAGGCCATATGGTTTATTCCTTGATAGTCAATTTTTCTGGCCAGGCGGTTGGTTCCGCCGGTCTTGGACCAAAATTGCCACGACCACCTCATGTGACCGCCGCATCCATTAGAAAACTGCCAAAATTTGGTGGATGCGAGGCCAGGCACAAATGCCAAAAGCTGCGCTAAAGCCGGGAAGGTAACTAACCATCCCGTCTTGCACATCATTTGTCTGCTATGCCGGACCTTTGTCGTTCCGGCCGCTTGTCTTCGCATTCACCAAGGCAATCGCCTGCTGAATGGCGGCGTCTATAGTCAAATTGGTGGTATCTAGCAAGTCTGCATCTTCGGCGGGCTTGAGCGGTGCAGCGGCGCGATTCTGATCGCGTTCGTCGCGCTGCAAAATGTCCGCCAATATGTCATCAAAATTGACTTGTTCACCGCGCCGTTTCATTTCCTCGAAGCGTCTTACAGCCCTTGCTTCGGAGGACGCGGTTACGAACAGCTTTACATCGGCATCCGGCGCTATGACCGTGCCGATGTCCCGGCCGTCCAGTACAGCGCCAGCGGACTGGTAGGCAAAGTCCTTCTGATGCTTGTCCAGTGCCTGTCTCACCTCTGGATGAACCGAGACCCGGCTGGCCAGGCCACCAACCACTTCGCTGCGCAGGGCCGGATTGTCGAGCAAAGCGCTGTCGAACGTGCAAGCGGCGAGAGCATCAGCGGCATTGTCGGCATTGCCTCGCTGTTCCCTGAGGGTCCAGCCTACCGCGCGATAGAGCAGGCCGGTATCGAGGAAGGGCAGGGCGAAATGCTTCGCCAGCTCCTTGGAGATCGTGCCTTTGCCGGAGGCGGTTGGGCCATCCACTGCGATAATCATGATTGCTGCCTCGCATGGTCGCGATAGGCTTTCCACAAGCCGCCAACGGCGATTGCGATCCACACTATTTCGAGCAGAAACGAGGCCAGATTGAAGTGGACCATGAGCGAAACGGTCAACAATAGTGCGCCGACCAGGTTCGTGCCATTATAGACGAATGCGTTCACCGTATCGGCATAGACATTATAGGCGTAGGCAAAAACGATCATGGCGCTGCCCAGTACCCCGATCACATCGGCTGAAAATCCGTCGAGCATCAGGATGCCAGCGTTGTGATAAGATTTCCAAACCCGGGAAAGCTGGTTTGGGTCGGCGTAATGTCATCAATAACGAGTCCGGATTTTGTTACGAGGCCAGCGATCGCAAAGCTCATCGCGATGCGATGGTCGAGTGCGGTCTCGATCACCGGCTTGCTTTTTCCACCGGATAGCAGACTGCCGCCGCTGCCCTCGATCATCAAGCCGTCTTCCTTCTCGGTCAGCTTTACCCCGAGGAGGCCGAGGCCTTTCGCCATTTGTGACAGACGGTCGGATTCCTTGACCCGCAATTCGTGGAGGCCGCGGGTAGTGGTTTTGCCGCTCGCCATGGCGGCCGCGATGAAAAGTATCGGAAATTCGTCAATCATGCTGGGGGCGATTTTGGCGGGCACGTCAATGCCGGTTAGCTGGCTGTGCTTGACGTGGATGTCCGCGACTGGCTCTCCGCCAACCGTGCGCTCTTTCTTGAAGCGGATATCGCCGCCCATGTCGCGCAACACATCGAACAGACCGGTACGGGTGGGATTGATGCCGACATTTTCGATGACGATATCCGATCCCGGCACGATCAAAGCCGCGACCACCAGAAACGCGGCGGAAGAGGGGTCGCCCGGTACTTTGATCTTTTGTGGCTTGAGTTCCGCTTCGCCGGTCAGGGATATGATCCGGCAATCATCGGCGTCGGTTTCGACGCTGATTTCCGCGCCAAATCCCTTGAGCATGGTTTCGCTATGATCACGTGTCAGTACCGGTTCAATGATTCGGGTAGTGCCGGGGGTGTTAAGGCCGGCCAGCAATATCGCCGACTTGACCTGAGCAGAAGCCACCGGCAGGCGATATTCAAGCGGAACCGCGGGACAAAGGCCTCTCACGGTCAGCGGCATGCAGGCTTTGTGATCCGACGTCTCGCGGGCCTGGATCTCCGCGCCCATCTGGGAAAGCGGATCGATGACCCTGCCCATCGGACGTTTCGACAGGCTCGCATCGCCGATGAAGGTGGTGCTGATTCCGTGGGATGCGACCAGACCCATCAGCAATCGCGCCGACGTCCCGCTATTGCCCATGTCGAGCGCAGTTTCCGGCTGCATCAGGCCGCCGACACCAACGCCATGGACGGTCCAGACATCGTCCTTTTTCTCGATTCTTGCCCCCATTGCACGCAGGGCATCGGCAGTCGCCAGGACATCTTCGCCTTCGAGTAGTCCCGTGATCCGGCTTTTACCGATAGCCAGAGTCGATAATATCAACGCCCGGTGCGAAATCGATTTGTCTCCGGGAACAGAAATTTTACCGGAAAGCGGGCCAGACGGTTTGAACGTGGCTGGCAATGGAGATGGACTGGTCATGACAGAGCTTTATTTGCGGAACGCACAAATGATTCGTGCAGGAAAATCAAACGGCTTTTGACAGCGCAGCAAAGCTATGGCAAGGCGCGCCGGATTTCGCGGCTGATTTAGATAAAACTTGAATCGCCGCTCTAGAGACTTAAACCAATCAACGACTTGATTTAGACAGGATTTGGACACCAGCCATGGTTAAACCGGAATGGGGCACAAAACGCACATGCCCGAAATGTGGAACGCGCTTTTACGATCTGGGCAAAGAAGACCCGGCAACTTGCGTTGAATGCGGGGAAAGCTTTGTTCCTGAAGCCGTCCTGAAATCCAAGCAACCCACGCCTTTCGAAGCTGCTCCTAAAAAGGATGCGAAGAAGGACGAGGATTCGGTTGATGATGACGATTTGGACGTCAACATCGACGATGACGAGCCATCTCCGGACAATGAAGTTGATCTCGGCGGTGACGATGATCTGGGTGTCAGCAAAGGCAAAGGCGACGACGAGCCAGACGATACCTAATTTTTGATTTGCTTTTTGAAGAGCGTCTGGATTAAAGGCGCTCTTCAAATGGGGCCTTAGCTCAGCTGGGAGAGCGCTTCGCTGGCAGCGAAGAGGTCAGCGGTTCGATCCCGCTAGGCTCCACCAATTTTTC
>NZ_JBALUT010000123.1:0-3928 GCF_036963705.1 Parasphingorhabdus sp.
GTTCCTCTGCCGTCACGCCATTTTCACCCAGGAAGTTCCGGACTTGCGCATCGATGGCGGCCACCGAGGGGCCGGTCTGATTGGTCTGGACCGGCGCGCGCATCGTATAGAATACCCGGTCTTCACCGCGCACCACGCTGTTGCGGGTGCCGTAGCTCCAGCCCTTGGTTTCGCGCAGGTCCATGTTGATCCGCGAGAGGAAGTTGCCGCCCAATATTTCATTGGCTGCGTTGAGCGTCAGCAAGTCGTCCGATCCCTTGTAAGGCAGCACTTGCCCTGCGAGGATCAGCGACTGCGGAGAATTGGGACGGTGAATGACCACGATCCTGCCTTTACCTTCCGGTATAGCGGCATCGAAATTTTTCTCCGGAGCGGCTTTGCCTACGCCCTTCCATTTGCCAAAGTGCATCTCGAGCTTGTCAACCAGCTGCTGCTTCTCGATTTTGCCCGCTGCAAAGATCGTTGCTTTGGCCGGATGCATCCATTGCTGATGGAAAGCGGACAGATCATCGCGGGTGATCGACGAGACAGTTTCCTTGGTTCCGTTGCCTGACAAGCCGCGGCCATAAGGATGTTCGGAACCGAAAATCAGCGGCGGAAGCGTATTGCTGGCGATGCTGAGAGGATCGCTTTCCTCGCGATCGATCGCGGTCAGCAGCTGCACGCGGATGCGCTCGATATCATCCGGATTGAAAGCCGGGTTTTTGACGATATCCGCCATCAGGTCGAGCGAAGCATCGAGGTTGGGATTGACCGCACTCAGATCTACATCGGTGCGGTCGCGACCACCGCCGATGGAAATATTGGCACCGAGACGCTCCTGTTGTTCGGCAATTTCGATCGAAGTCAGGCTGGTCGTGCCTTCTTCCAATATGCCGGTCACGAAATTCTGCAGCCCGAGCTTGTCGGTAGAGTCCGCGCTTGCGCCAGCGTTAAAAGACAGGGTCACCCGGGTCATCGGCACGGCATCCCGGTGGGCGAAATAGACCTTGATGCCGTTGGACAGGGTTGCGGTTTCCACGTCCGGGAAATCGACGTTGGGAATGTCGCCTACGGGAGGCAATTGCGACCGGTCGGGGGTGGTCACGGTTCCGGCTTCGCCATCCTGCATATAAAATGCCGGAGCGGTCAGAACGCCGGTCCGCGCGCCGATGCCAGCGCCCACTTCCTGATATGCTTCACGTTCGCCCGGGACCACAGTAATACCAAGGACAGGACGGGTCAGCCATTTTTGCATAGCGGCCTTGACCGCTGCCGGTGTCGTCGATGCCAGCCGGCCCAGTTCCTTTTTGTAAAATTCCGGATCATCGGAATAGAGTTTGCCCTGCGCCAAGGCGACTGCCTTGCCGCTGAAACCGCCGACCTGCTCCAACCCGGCGATCCGCGCTGCGGCATCGCGCGTCGCGACCCGCTGCACTTCGTCCTGAGTAGGCCCGTTAGCGATGAAGTCGGCAATGATTTCGTCGAGCCGCTTGGCGACGGCATCGGCGTCTTCACCCGGTTTGACGTCAGCCGTAATCTCGACCAGGCTGCCATGCACAAACGGAAGGACATAGGCGGTGACCGACACCGCGTTTTTCTCTTCCCGCACCATGATATTGTCGAGCCGCGAACTGGCGAGGCCACCGAGCACAGTCATCCCGACATCGAGCGGCGTATAGTCGGGATCGTTCAGACCCGGCACCACCCAGTTGCGATAGATCCGTGTGGTCGCGACCTTGTCTTTCATCACTTCGTAGATTGGAGCGTCGAGCGTCGGCAAGGTCGGATTGAGTTTCGGGATCGGCTTGCCGCGCGGAATCGCTCCGAACCATTTGTTGACCTTCGCCTTGGCGGTCGCTGCATCGATGTCGCCGGCCAGAACGAGGATGGAATTATTCGGGCCATAATGGTCGGTGAACCATGATTTCATATCGTCAAGCGAAGCGGCTTCGAGGTCTTCCAGCGATCCGATTGTGTCGTGCCCGTAAGGATGGTCGGATGGAAAAAGCAATTCGGTCTGGCGATAGCCGACCAATCCATAGGGTCGATTGTCACCCTGGCGCTTTTCATTCGACACAACCCCGATCTGGTTGTCGAGCTTCTCCTGCGTCACCGCACCGAGTAAATAGCCCATCCGGTCGCTTTCGAGGAACAGTGCAACGTCCAGCGCGGAGGTCGGGACGGTCTGGAAATAATTGGTCCGGTCGAGCCAGGTTGTGCCGTTGAGATCGGTCGCACCAATCTGCCGCAGCGGTCCGAAGAAATCGCCCGGGGCGTTTTCCGATCCGTTGAACATGATATGTTCGAACAGATGCGCATAGCCGGTCTTGCCTTTCGGCTCGTTGGCAGAACCGACGCCATACCAGATCGATACCGCTACCACCGGGGCCTTGCGGTCAGTGTGCACCAGCACCTTCAACCCGTTGTCGAGAGTGAATTCTTCGTAAGGAATGTCGACCGCGTCGACCAGTTCGCTCACCGGTGCCGGCTTGGGGGCCACATGATGTTTCGCGAGTGCCGGAGCGGCCAATGTCAATGCGGTGGTGGATAGTGCCATAAACAGGCAGCGGGACAAACGGGACATCGGGATAATCCTCTCAATCAAAATGCAGATAATATTTTGTCAGACATGCCGGTAAATTGGCGCTGGTGGGTCACCGGCTTCGACGAACGACATCAAGCCGTCGACCAACGGCTATTTCCCTTTCCAACCCCAGAATAGATGGCAAGGCAGTATATTCCAGAACGAATATCCACTGTCGATATGGTCAAAATGCGGCTCCATGAAGTCGCGCGCCTTTTTAACAAATTGATAGACCAGAAACGCCCCACCGGGCCGAAGCGCCGCGTGGGTTTCCTTGGCGATTTTTGGACCGAGCTGGTCGGGCAATGTCGAGAAAGGCAGGCCGGACAGGATATAGTCGGCTTTCTCATGTCCGAGGTCGCGAATGATCTGCTGCACATCGGCGGCAGAACCGTGGATCGGGTAAAACCGACTGTCGCAGATCGACTTTCCGAGATAGTCGATGAAGTCGGGATTGAGATCGATCACGATCAGCATCGCATCGGGCTTCATCCGCTCGAGCACCGGACGGCAGAAAGTGCCCACTCCTGGACCATATTCAACGAACAGGTCGCACTCGTCCCACTTGACGGGTTCGAGCATTTTTTTGATCGTGATATCCGACGAGGGCATGATCGAACCGACCATCACCGGGTGCTTCAGGAAGCCTTTGAAGAATACACCCCAGGGTCCGAGGCGCCGTTCCACGCGCGACTTCATGCGATCCGTAAACTTTGTTTTCGCGATACTATTAGTCAACTCTTTCCTCCGGTGGTCGATCAAACTGTCTTATTAGGGCGTTACAGCACTGCTGACAAATATATTACGGGTTGCCGGATGCAACCGACCGGCTAAAAGCGAGTGATGCAGCTTTATCCTGAAAACTCGATCGCGGTCATTTTCTGCGCACAGCGGACCGGCCACGGTGAAGAATCCTATCAAGCCGCTGCGGCATCGATGGGCGAACTTGCAGCGCAACAACCCGGTTATCTCGGCGAGGATCATGCGCGATCTGCGGATGGCCTGGGAATTACCGTCAGCTATTGGCGCGATGACGCCAGCGCCAAAGCTTGGCGCGACCACCCGGACCATGCCGTCATTCGCGAGCGCGGTCGCGGCGATTGGTACAGCGAATACACCCTTCATGTTGCCCGTATCGAACGTGGCTATGACTGGCAGAAATAGCATGGCATAGGCAAACGATGGCAGATTCTCCCGACATTGAACCGCTGAGCCGGAACACAGCTTCCTTTCCCGACGCCAAGCCGATCGACGGCACGCGGATGGCTGTACTGTTCTCAGTCATGCTGGTGACGGCATCGGGCAACACGGCGATGCAATCCATTCTTCCGACGATCGGCACGCAACTGGATATTCCTGATT
>NZ_JBALUT010000124.1:0-3882 GCF_036963705.1 Parasphingorhabdus sp.
CGACGAGCGCATCCATCAGACCGGTGAAGGCAGCTTCCGCAAGGCGCTGGTCGCCCATGACGGTCCGGCTGCAATCCTGATCGGACCCGAAGGCGGTTTCTCCGATTCCGAGAACGAAATGATCCGCGCGCTCGACCAATCCGTCGCGATATCGCTTGGCCCGCGGATTTTGCGGGCGGAGACAGCGGCCCTGGCAGCGGTCAGCCTGTGGATGGCTGGTCGCGGCGATTGGAATGGATGATATCGGCATTTTCGTGCTGATCCAGCGGCTTATGATCGAATTGTAAAATCGCGTTAATCATTCCTTGAAACCCAAAATTTAACTAATCTTTCAGAGTATTCCTCTACCTATTAGCGCCATGAAGTGGGGACAAAATTTTCCGGGACTGACCATCCCGAGGAATTTAGTCGCGGTGGGAAAGATGCTTTCCTGCCTCGTCTTGATCTGTCTTGCCTTGATATATCCCTCGGCTGTCAGGGCTCAGACCGTCACACAATATACAATCAGCGAACCCGGCGGTTCGAACGATATTGTCGGTGCACGCACTTGCGGAACCGGAACCGGTGGGACCGGGGGGTCACCACTGGTCAAGAATTTTTCGGTCGGCACCAATTTTACCGTTGCCGACGTCGATCTGGGTTTTCTCGCTTCCCATGCCTATCGCACAGATCTTCAGGTCATTTTACAATCCCCTGCAGGAACGCGGGCCATTCTTGTCGTTGGTTCAACTGCGGGGGGCAATAATCATTTGAACGTCCGGCTGAGCGATGAGTCCAGCCCTGCGGTAAACAGCGGCGGTCACGGCAGTGACAATTTGACGCCAACGCCTAACCCGCCGACCGTTGCCTATCAACGGCAGTTCTCTCCCAATAATCCGCTGAGCGTGTTTGACGGACAAAATTCGATCGGTACCTGGCGCATGGAAATCTGCGACATGTTCCCGAGCGCCGATGACGGAAATTTCCTGAGAGCAGACTTATGGCTGACTTCAACGCCTACCAATTTCGCAGATCTGTCACTGACCAAAACGGTTAGCAATGCGACCCCGGCAAACGGTGCCAACATCACCTACACGCTGTCTCTCAACAATTCTTCTGCATCGAACCAGACCGCGGCAGCAACGGTCAATGACTTGCTTCCACTGGGCGTGACGTTCGTCAGTGCATCGGGTTACGGAACCTATAATAGCGGCACCGGCATATGGACGGTACCGTCGATTGCTCCCGGGCAGACCCGTGCTATAAACATAGTTGTCAATGTCACGGCCACATCAGGAGCCACCGTTACCAATAACGCCGAGGTGGCGTCGTCCGATCGGGTAGACCCGGATTCCACGCCCAACAACGGGATCACAGGCGAGGATGATTATGCGAGCCGGGCTTTTACTGTATCGGGATCACGTACCGCGGGCATTCCACCTAGCCTGACCAGCGTTTGCCCTGTCTCCAATCAGATATTGTTCGACTGGAATGGCAAAGCCTGGGTGGGCGGCTCGACAAACAACAGCTATACTGTCAGCGGTATCGGATCGATCAATTTTGAGATCACCAATACGGGTGGCACCTATGATGATGGCTCGCCCGCTGTGAACAACAACAATTACGGCAGCCTGGCGAATACGGAACAGTCGCTATATGAAAACCTTCAATTTACCACCCAGTCGCAAACCGCAACTACAAGGTTAACCCTGCCAACGGCGGTACCCGGGCTTCAGTTCACCGTTTTCGACGTCGATTATGCCAATAATGACTTTGCCGACAAACTGACGGTTGTCGGCAGTTTCAACGGCTCAACCGTATTGCCGACGCTTACCAACGGTGTCGCCAACTATGTCACGGGCAATGTCGCAATTGGTGATGCCGGATCCAATTCCAACTCGGCCAACGGCAATGTGGTAGTCACCTTCACCTCTCCGGTGGACAGGGTTGATATCATCTATGGTAACCACACGACCGCGCCAGCCGATCCGGACGGACAAGCCATTTCAATCCACGATATCAACTTCTGTCGCCCGGTAACAACCATGAGCGTCACCAAGATCAGCTCGCTCATCAGCGATCCGGTCAACGGTACCACCAATCCCAAGCGCATTCCGGGAGCCATCGTCCAATATTGCATCCTGATCAGCAACAGCGGGTCTGCAAGTGCAGCATCAATCGTTGCCACCGACAGCCTTACCGGCGCATTTACTTACACGCCGGGGACGATGAGGAGTGGCAGCAATTGCGGCTCGGCGGCGACGGTGGAGGATGACAATGCGACAGGTGCGGATGAGGGCGACCCCTATGGTGCATCATTGGCCGGCACCACGATCACCGCGACCGCCGCGACGTTGGGACCCGCGAGTACATTTGCGCTGACATTCCGGGTTACGATAGACTAGCCCCGGCGCTTCAACCGCACCAGAATATCATCCAGTGACGACAGAAAGCGGGAGCGATCCGCTTTGCTGAACGGCGGCGGACCACCGATATTTTCTGTTCCCATGCCAGCGCGCAAATCGGCCATGATCGCGCGTGTCGCAACCGCAGCTCCGATAGAATCGGCGGTAAACGGTTTGCCATTGGACCCGACCACAGACGCACCCGCCTTCACACAGCGATCGGCGAGGAGAATATCTGACGTAACCACGACTGTGTGGGCGCTGGTGCGTTCGGCAATATAGTCATCGGCCGCATCAAAGGCATCGCTGACAACCACTCGGCTGACCAGCGGATGGTCAGGCACCCGAAACGGACTATTGCTGACAATCACCACCGCCACTTGATGGCGGTCCGCTACCCGGTAAATTTCGTCTTTTACCGGGCAGGCGTCAGCATCAACCAATATCTGGATGGCGGTGGTCATCAATTCAATCAGTCGGCTTTGGGTCCGCTTGGTTTTCCGCCTTCAAACGGGCGCTTTCCGCGATGCGGTTTTTTGTCGCCGCCGCCGAAATTGCCGCCGGAACCGGATTTGCGATCGCCTTTAAAGTCGGTTTTCTTTTTGAAACCGCCACCAAATTCGCGCTTTGGTCCGCCGCCGTCAGAACTGCCTTCGCCGTCCGGCTTGCGCTTCTGGTAAGGCTTGCCGCCGCCACCCGGTTTGTCACCGAATTTTTTGTCGCCAAACTTGTTCTTGCCGAATTGCTTGCCGCCATGTTTCTTGCTGGCATTGCTGTAATCACGCTGGCCACCACCGTCGCCACGTCCGCCTTTGCGGTTACGCTTGGCTTCATCGCGTGGCTTGACTTCAAACTGGGTGATCACGATATCATCGGTATCATCCCCGCCGGCTTCTCTTTTTTCAGCAACGGCTGCGGTGAATTTGTCCACCACCCGGCGCGGAATTTCGAACAATGTATCGTCACCGTTGATCCGGATCGCACCGATTTCATTCTTGGTGATATGACCGCGGCGGCACAAGACCGGCAACAGCCAGCGAGCGTCGGCACGCTGGTTATGGCCGACGTTCATCTTGAACCAGACAGTATCTTCGAAACCCGGACGAGGACCACCAGGCGCAGCTTGCGACTGCGCACCACGATCGAGCATCTGTTCCGGAGCAGGCATTTTCGCGCGGTGCGATTGTACCAGCATTGCCGCGATTTCTTCTGGCGTTTTTTCAGCCATCAGGCGTTTCGCCAGCACCAAATCATCTTCGTCAATCTCGACCGGCTGCAACAATGTTTCGATCAGCCGCTCGGCGTCATTCTTGCGAATGTCGGCGCGTGTCGGAGCATCTTTCCATTCGGCATTGATTTTTGCGCCGCGGAGCATCGATTCAACCCGCTTGCGCCGCTGGTAAGGCACGATGATAACCGCCGTACCCTTTTTACCGGCACGACCCGTACGACCGGACCGATGCTGCAATGTCTCGGCGTCGCGCGGCATATCGACATG
>NZ_JBALUT010000125.1:0-3775 GCF_036963705.1 Parasphingorhabdus sp.
TCCTGCTGGTCGCGTTTCTGCTGCTCCCGGCGCAATCGGCTCATAGTGCAAGCAGCTATGTGGTCACCGAAACGGTCGAGATACTCGAATATGAAATATTCGAACCGGCAGCACCGACCGTGTCGGCTGACACTGTCTTTGGCCAATATGGGCCCTTTCGCGTGATCGCACCGGATGTAGCCGTGATGACCGGGACGGTGGACAGCTATACACCCGCTATTTTTCGCCAGATGCTGGATCAGCATCCCGGCATCCGGCAGATCGAAATGCGCGACTGCGATGGTTCGGTCGATGAAGAAGCCAACCTCACCCTCGCCCGGATGATTCGCCGCGCGGGAATCAGCACCCATGTGCCGGCCTATGGCTCGGTTCGCTCCGGCGCTGTGGAACTTTTTCTAGCCGGCGTTCGCCGGACAGCCCATCCCGATGCCGAATTTATCGTGCACAGCTGGATGGACGAAGACGGGCGGGAAGCGAATGACTATCCGGACAGCGATCCGGTCCATGCCGAATATCTCGATTACTACCGAGAAATGGGTGTTTCTGCTCCGACGGCAAAGGCGTTTTACGCCTTGACCAACAGCGTGCCCTTCTCCGAGCAATTGCGGCTCTCACGCAAAGACATGGCCCGCTTTCAACTGGTCCACTAGTTGCCTTCGCGCAATTTCCGTTCACGCCTTATCCATCTTCAGGAACCATAATCACGTCTGTGCGCTATAGATGTATTAGCGAGACTTGCGCGGTTGGCCTCGAAGCACCAATTGGAATATGATGAACGAAAAAATGACCAAAAAGCGGTGGAAATATACATCGGGATCGCGATTCGCACTCTCGGTCCTTGGCTTTGCGCTGATTCTCATTTCACCGATCATTGGTGCGATCCCCGGGCCTGGGTTTATCATAGTCTTCCCCATCGGCCTTGCCTTGGTGTTGCAGAACTCACGATGGGCGAAAAAGCGCTATGTCGATTTCAAGCGGCGTTTCCCCCATTATGGCAAATGGACCGACTGGGCGATGCGCAGGAGACATCACAAGGTGCTCCCCGAGGATTTTGAACTGCCGCTTTTCGGCAAGATAAAAACCGGCAATAAGGGCAAGAAAATCTAGCGCAAATGCTTGACTTTCCGCGCCTGCCTGCCTAATCGCAGCCTCAACGTATCGGCCGCAGCTTTTGGCGGCCCTTTTTTATCGAAATTTTGACGTAGGATAACCGCGATGAAGCGTACATTTCAACCAAGCCGTCTGGTCCGCAAACGGCGCCATGGTTTCCGCGCCCGCAAAGCCACCGTTGGAGGCCGCAAAGTGCTGTCTGCCCGCCGTGCCCGTGGCCGCAAAAAGCTCTCTGCCTAAACCCGAATCGGCCGCTGGAGCTTCGCCGGTCGGAGCATATTCATCGATCGATCAACTGGACGCGAAGGAGCCTTCTTCCGATTCGGCATCAGCTGATTCAAATCGGACGATCGAGGTGATTCGCAAGCGCGCAGATTTTCTCGCTGCCAATCGCGGCAAGCGATTCGTCACCCCAAATTTTGTCCTGCTCGCGCACCGTCGCCGCAGCGACCATGCGATTCCGGCAGAGACGATCCGCCGGGGCATCACGGTTACCAAGAAGATCGGCAACGCCGTTGCGCGCAATCGGATGAAGCGTCGCTTCCGGGCCTTGCTCACAGCAACCCTTCCCAACGATGGTATAGAAGGTGTCGATCACGTCATGATCGGCCGTAAAGCCAACAAAGAAGCGGATTTCGCCACGATGAAGGCCGAGCTTCAAAAGGGCCTGAAGTATCTGGCGAAAAAGCTCGGCTAGCAATGATCAAGGCGATCCTCATCTTCTGCGTGCGCTGCTGGCAATGGGGTCCCTCGCGGATATTGCCGCCGACTTGTCGCTACCAGCCGACCTGCAGCAGCTATGCAATTGAAGCGATCGAGAAACATGGTGCAATTAAGGGTGGCTGGTTAGGGGCTAAACGGCTATTGCGCTGCCATCCTTGGGGACGCTCGGGTTATGACCCGGTGCCTTGATAGCCTCATACACCAATCCTATTTGCAACAAATGGCCGAAAGCAGGACGACATAGTGGACAACAAACGCAACATAATCATGGCGGTGCTGCTCACCGGTATCATCCTTTTTGGCTGGCCGATGCTGATGGAACAGTTTTTTCCGGACATGGCCAACAAGAATGAAGTGGTGGAACAGGCTGATGTTCCGGCTACCGATCAAGTCGCTGGTGATAAAATGACCCCTGCCGTCGGCTCTGACACCAGCAGCGCCGACATTAGCACCGGCGCCGTTTCGGACAAGATACGGCCATTGGCTACGATATTGCGCGAAAATCCACGCGTCCTGATTGAAACACCGCGCCTGAAAGGCTCTATCAACCTCAAAGGCGGACGGATTGATGATCTCACGCTGACCGATCACACGGTTGATATGAGCAAGAACAGCGAATCTGTTCGGCTCTTTTCGCCTTCCGGAACCGAGAATGCCTATTTCAGTCGGTTCGGCTGGGCGGGTGGCGGCGTTGCGGTCCCCGATGATAATACAATCTGGTCAACCGACGGAAGCAAATTGACCCCCGAAACGCCGGTTACATTGAGCTGGTCCAACGAAACCGGGCAGAGATATGCAGTCAAGCTGTCGATCGATGCGGATTATCTGATCACTGCAGAACAGAATGTCACCAATCGCGGTGAAAATCCGATTGCGCTCAAACCATATGGCCTGATCAACCGAAAACGGGATCTGGCCAATATCCCTGCCAATGAAGCCAGTACATGGACCATCCACTCCGGTCCGGTCGGCGTCTATGAAGGCGCGGCAAATTACGACGTAGACTATAAGAACCTCGCCGGTGAGGAGCCTGGCTTCTTTTCGCGGATGTTTGGAACGTCTGCGGTCGCCGGAACCAATTCCTATGACACAGAAGTCAGTTGGCTGGGCTTTACCGACAAATATTGGCTGGGTGCTTTGATCCCTGACAATATTTCGCAAGTCGACGCAAAATTCCGCTCCGGCGGCGGCGATATTTTCCAAGCTGAGATTGCGAAAAAAAGCGCGCAGATCATCGAGCCTGGCAAACAGTTGAACACTACCACCCGTCTTTTTGCCGGAGCCAAAGAAAACGCGATTCTCGAAAGATACGAATCAGAATATAACATCAAGAATCTGGACCGGGCGATTGACTGGGGCTGGTTCTACTGGTTCGAGAAACCGCTTTTCTATCTGCTTAACTGGCTGTTCCAGCTGGTCGGCAATTTCGGGGTCGCAATCATCCTGATGACCTTCGTCGTCCGCGGGATCATGTTCCCGATCGCGCAGAAACAATTTAAATCCATGGCGCAAATGCGCGCTGTCCAGCCAAAGATGAAGGCGCTTCAGGAAAAGCATAAAGACGACAAGCAAGAACAACAGCAGGCGATCATGAAGCTGTACAAGGAGGAGAAGGTCAATCCGCTAGCGGGCTGCCTTCCGATCTTCCTGCAGATTCCGATCTTCTTCGCGCTGTACAAAGTGCTCATGCTATCGATCGAAATGCGCCACCAGCCCTTCATTCTGTGGATCAAGGATCTGAGCGCACCCGACCCGCTGACCCCGGTTAACCTGTTCGGCCTGCTGCCTTTCGATCCACCAACCTTTCTGGCCGTCGGCATATTGCCGATCCTGATGGGCATAACCATGCACTTCCAGTTCAAGCTGAACCCGGCACCGATGGATCCGATGCAGAAGCAGATATTCAGCATCATGCCGTGGATTTTGGTGTTCATCATGGCAC
>NZ_JBALUT010000126.1:0-3668 GCF_036963705.1 Parasphingorhabdus sp.
TCAGGACATTTCGCCTGACACTCAATCAGGAGAAAACCAGTGCAGAATATCGTAGAATTTCACATCATCGGACGGCTTGGCAAGATCGATGCCGCCGAGAAAGTCACTCACATCTCGGTTGCCGTCAATTACAACCGCCGCGAAGGCGAGACATGGAAGTCCGATCCGCAATGGCATCGTGTCACCCTGTTTGGAAAATTGCGCGACCGGCTCGCCAAAACCACTATCGGTGATCTTGTCCGCATTACTGGTCGCATCGGTCAGTCGAGCTACAAGGTCGAAGGCCAGACCCGCTATTCAGTTGACCTGATCGCGGACGGCTTCGCGATCCTCGCTAAAGCCAAGGGCAAGACTGTCGACGCTGAAGCTGGCGAATGACCATCCAGCGGGGCGGCTTTGCCGCCCCGTTTTGGTCGGTATTACGTCACAATACCAAAGGCGCCAACGACGAAGATCAGGGAAAAGTGTGCGAGCAGGTTTTGGGGCGGCAATTGAGATAGCAGCCTTGCCCGTTGCAAAATTGTTTGTCCAAACACAGCACAAAATTTTCAGCGAAGAAAGCTGGGTTCAGCGCGATTTATATCTAACAGACGACTCAAAAATACCTGCGGTAGCAACGCGGTGAATCGCTTCAGCTCTGAGTCTACGCGTCGGGCCGTCAACAAATTGCATGATTGGAGCTTTTCGTGGCGCGGACTCAGAAATTTCAGTGGTTTTGAATTCGAGACTCAGTTGCAGATCGTCACATTTTTCCTTCGCCATAACCGTGTCCTTTTCCCCTTGCTCGCTAAACTTGTTCTTTTTGAGCCAAATTTGCAATCACTAAATCTTCATAATTCGATCGAGCGTCGAGAGGCACGCGAAAAATTGGAATTGCATTGGCCCTATCGATCCGCGAGATACGCCCACCCATTTTTCGTGGTGCAGATGGCTTGAATAGTCGGATAAAGTTTCGTGGAGCAATGCCGTCAAATTGCCGGAACACGACCATGTCCACTTTGTCGGGTATCTCAGTGACAACATCGGCATGCAGTTGCGTTGCAAGGCTTTTGAGATATGGCTGAATATAGACTACATTTACGATGCCTGCTGCAACAATGTGCCTAGCGCAATTGTGACAGGGGTATGTGTTCGTATACAACGTCGCGCCGACAAGTGAATGTTTGCCCTCACGCGCGACTGATAAGATGGCCTCCATCTCAGCGTGGATCGAGCGAGAATACTCAATAAGGTCGGCGATCTCACTTTGAGCTACCTTATCACGCACCTTAGGAGCAAGTTCGGTTGAAACTTTACCAACTGTGGCAGCCGCGTCACTTATCTTTGAGATAATTTTGGTACGGCGAGTTTCGTTGTGACAAATTCCACCTGCCCAGTTGTGGCACCGGTGATCCTTATTCACGATGGCGTTCTGCACCTTATCATAGCGCGACCGATCTTCCTCGATGTAGAGGCCGCCGCCAAATTTTGGTACGTCATTCCAGCCTACCGCGATCAATTCACCCCGAGCAGAGACTATCGAAGCCCCAACTTGGCGTGACATACAAGCTGAATTGGCTGATGCAGCATCTGCTTCATACATTGCTGATTCAGCGCGCGTCGGAGTGTGAATTGCGGTATCAAACACAATATCAAGAAATCTCGTGACGCTTGTATTGAGTTCCTCAGGGCGGCGGTCGTTACAAACAAAAAGGTCAGCTTCAACGAACAGTTTGCGAGTATTTTGACCGAATGTCATCAATTCAGCCTGATCGCGAGCCATGAGTTGCCCCACGCTTTCCGCGCTCGCACCACCATCTATCAGGCGTTGACGCCGTATCTCGTCAGGCGCAAAAACACCAACGACACACAAGCTTTCGCGATATATATTTCGAAGCAGTGTCAGCTCTTCAATATTCTTCAACGAGTCGATAATGTATGCTCGCCTTCCCGGCTGCTCTACATTGGCCGCGTACCCACCCTTGCTTTCACGGAACAATTTGATCTGCTCGATTATTTTTTCGACGAGATACTCGTTACCAAAGCGCTCCCGGAGTTTATTCCCCGCATCTTGCATTGTCTGAATGTAGACGGCTAGGTCATCTTTCCCGGGGGCAACTATATCAACGAGTGGGCATTGCCGCTGTATTATGTTGCTTGGTTTAAAAATTGGAGCGACATCATATCCAAAATCGCCAGCGAGGACGTCGCGAATTTGAGCGGCAGCAGTTGAGACGCCTGAGCCGACAGGCCCCACAAGCGCTATGACGAGTTCCTGCGAAAGTCTGTCCGTGATCTCGTTGGCTAAAGTCGCGTCGTTTGCGGCCAAAATTTGACGAGCAGTTTCCATCTATCCCCCAAGCACTTATGTTTAATATAGTCTGCCATTTCGTCTGTCACGATTGAGACAAGAACGAAAGTTATTCTTGCCTGACGACAGCTTTTTGTGACAATTCTATTCAACATCTGCGCGACCGACATTGCAGCGATTATCGCCGTTAACCTCACTCCGCATCAAACATCCCTGCAAATTCCTTGTCCGCATAAAAGCGCAACTTTTTCACGATCAGCGGACTCTCGCCGACGCGCATGAGCAACAGCGTATCAGGAGCAAGCTGCATGATCTCATTGGGGTCCATGAGATTGCGGGTGGCAAGATGCTGGGTTCTGCTCAAGGATCGTTCAGGGTCTTTGACCATTACATCCTTTTGGCTCTGCCCGCCGGTTTCATAGGTGATGGTTTCGCGGCCCATTGTTTTCGACAGCATGTCGGCAGTGTCAAAGTCATTGACCCCGAACGCTTGCAAGACACCGGCATTGGACAGGAATGTCCCCGCGCGGGTTCCGTAAAGACTGCGCAGTTGGTGGATGTCCTGCAATATAGGCCAGAGTTGCAGACCGTAACCGGCCATCAGGCCCATTGCGCGCTCGATAGGTTGCAGCCGCCCGAGGGCGGCAAACTCATCGAGCAGGAACAAGACAGGGCGCTCCGGCTTGGCGGACGAGCGCGCCATTTCATTGATCGATTGCGCCACCAGCAAACGCAGCCAGCGCGAATAGGTATCGAGCCGGTCAGGCGGCAGGATCAGAAATACCGTCGCTACCTCGTCCTTGAGATCAGCAAAGGCAAAATCAGA
This sequence comes from Parasphingorhabdus sp., assembly GCF_036963705.1. Classification (GTDB taxonomy): domain Bacteria; phylum Pseudomonadota; class Alphaproteobacteria; order Sphingomonadales; family Sphingomonadaceae; genus Parasphingorhabdus. The sequence goes on from NZ_JBALUT010000126.1 coordinate 3,117, forward strand.
CCCGCCGACCACGGCTGCGATGCGCGGGCTATCCAGAAAATGCGTATGCCGCTGCGCGCCCGACAACACGCCCGCCGCCTCGCGGTGTGATTTGCTCAAATAACGATTAGCGGAGCGCGCGATCAATCCGGCTGCGCGGTCGCTGGCCTGCATGACGGTTAGCAACGCAATGAAGTCATCGGGGGCCAGCGTCAGATAATCCCGTACGCTGGAGAGATTGCGGTGGGCGGCATCATCATGGCAAACGACATAGAGGATGATGCCCGATATGAGCGCTTTGGCTTCTTCATTCCAATGTGCTTCGGTTTCGGCTTCATCAAACACCAGCGCATCGGCAAGCGTCATCGCATCTTCGGCCAGATCGAGGCTGGCTGCATCAAGCCGGTCGAGCGGATTATACCGCGCCGTTTCCTGCCCAGAGATACCGAATGGATCGAGGCAATGCACCGGCCCAAACTCTTCGCGGGCGCGCATTGTGACAAGAGCATTCTCACCCTTGGGATCGATGCAGACCACCGAACGATTGGCGGTGAGCAGATTGGGAATGATCGT
>NZ_JBALUT010000127.1:0-3610 GCF_036963705.1 Parasphingorhabdus sp.
CCGGTGTTCATGGTCATCACCCAGGGCTGGCCAATGCAGTTCGAGATGGATCCGGATTTCAACTACGAACCACAAGCCGACGAAAGCATCGCCTCGCGCGCCGCCGCTGCTGGTAAATCGGGTGCGGAATATGCTTATGATCTGATGATGGCCGATGATGGCAAGGGCTTCATCTATCTGCCCTTGCTCAACTATATGGACGGCAATCTCGATTTCCTCGAAACATTGCAGCAGGCCGATGACACGGTGAACAGCCTGTCGGATGGCGGCGCGCATTGCGGCACCATCTGCGACGCAGCGAGCCCGACCTTCATGCTCGAATATTGGGTGAAGAACCGGACGCGCGGGACGATCAGTATCGAGAACGCGATTAAGCGGCAATGTCTGGATACGTCTCGGCTCTACGGCCTGAACGATCGCGGCGTGCTGAAGCCCGGCTATCTGGCGGATGTCAACGTGATCGACATGGAGCGGATCAAGCTGGGCAAGCCATGGCTGGCGTTCGACCTGCCAGCGGGCGGCAAGCGTTTGCTGCAGAAGGCTGATGGCTATGATTATACGATCAAGTCGGGGCAAGTGACCTTCAAGGGCGGGGTTGTTACCGACAAGCGTCCGGGTGGTCTGATCCGTGGCCCGCAGATGGTCGAGATGCTCGAAGCGGCTGAATAGTTGTAGGAGCGCAGCCGGATTGCCGGCTGCGCTCCTAAATCAATCGAGGGAATCAGAACCCGGTCCAGCGTAAGCGGACAAAGGCGCTTCTGCCTGCGCCCGGTAAACGTGCGCCTAGCGCCACGTCCGAACCGCTTACTCGATTATAGCCGGCCAGATGTTCCGCATAATTTTTATCGAACAGATTCTCGACACTGGCATCGAGCGTAAGCCTTGGCGTCAGTTCGACATGGCCGAATATTCCCGCTAGCAAATAACCATTGCTCGGCTGTTCGCTATTGGTAGCAGACACCTTGTTCTGGTCTGCAAAGACTTGCAGTTCAGCGCCCAAATGCCAGACGTCCTCCTGCCAGCTCAAAGCTACGCGCGCATTGGGCGGAGTAATGCGATAGAGATTATCATCGATATCGCGACGTTTCGCCCGGACATAGCTTGCAGTGCCATCCAGATTCAGCGGTCCGCTGATATGCCAACCGAAATCCAGGTCGGCACCATAAAATTCCGCATCGACATTGCCAAAACGTAACGGCGTTGGATCGCCATTCATATTTGCGACCATTTCTACCGGACTGTTGATGATGCCAGGAGTATCATCGAACGGCACGCCCTGGATAAAATCATCCACGCGACGATAGAACAGCGTTGGTCGTGCGTAGAAACGGCTATCCTGATAGTCGAAACCAATTTCGGCAATCCAGGCTTTTTCATTCCCGAGATTCAAATCGCCGACATAAATGTTACCGTCAGCAAGTCCGCCACTTGCGCCCGTCGGCAACCAGGAGAAGCGCTCGATCGCATTGGCGACACGGGTCTTGTACGCAAGCGACAGGCGAGGTTTGAAGCTCCCCATATCGCTCCAGAAACGTGCTGCTATATCAACGGTGTATCCGGACCACGCGCGATCCGAAGCGGCGAAGCCATCTGCGAGAATGCGGGGACCCATCGGAATGGCGCTGCCCAAAAGCGGGGCTCCTGCCTCCATCCGGTGATGATCAAGGCGGGCGCCGAGTTCGGCTTCGATCTGACCAACTGCCAAGCGGCTCTCGACGAAGCCGCCGATCCGGCTACCCGAAATATTGTTGAGCGATGTCAGGAAAAAGGCTGCGTTCGCGGGATTGGTGATCCGTACATCCTTGTCCATTGTCTCAACATCTGCGCCAATCCGGACATGACGATCCGGTGTTCCGATGCGTAGCGCGGTGGCAGCCGTACTGGTGTCCGCATCTGCAAAAGTGGAGCGCTGATCCATCGGACTGGCCGGTTCCTGTCGCAGCGAAAAATTGTCCATCAGATGGCGAACCGCGACATGGCCTGCTTCCACTTCCAGATAGAGATTGTCGCTGAGCTTGCCTTCATAGGCGAGCGACAGGAAGTCTGTGTTGAAATACTGGATATCCATCGGGAAAGGCGGGTTTCCGGTTGGGTCGGTTTCCTGACGGCGGTAAGACAGGGTCAGGCTGCCGTCGCCAATTTTCAAGCCCGCATGCGCTCCATAATTCAGGCGTTCAAAGCTGGATGAAGCAATCGTTCCTCCGGGGAATTGCAGATCATCGCCCTTTTCGTAGGAGGCAATCACTCCCAGTTTGACCCGTTCGTTGGACAGGCTGACAAGCCCTCCCATTAGATAGCTGTTGTCGCCGCTGCGATAGCCGGCGGTCAGATCGGTATGCGCTTGCATGGCCGCGCCTTCGGAGAACTGAGCTTCCTTTAGAATGGCATTCACCCCTCCGCCAAGGCCGGGGCCCTTGCGAACCGGGCTGATGCCGCGGTCGATTTCGATCCGGTCCACCAGTGCCATGGGCGCATAGTGCAGCGGTGGATCCATCAGATTGGGACCGCCAGACGAAAAGCGCTGCCCATTGACGCGGACCAATATCCGGTCGCCAAACAAGCCCCGATATTGCACCTGGCCGGACAGCCCGCCATTGTCGATCAAAGCGGCGCCTGGCGCGCGCGCCACCAGCGATGCAGCGTCAGGGGTAGAAATAATTTCCTTGTCGCTTTCGATTTCGTCGGTGGTCGCCGTGGCGCGCTGACCGGTAACAATGATATCGGTGAGCGGGTCGGCTGCGGCATAAGCAGGAGAGGCAAGCGCGATGTTCGCCGTAAAGGCGGTTAAAATTGTTCTATTCATGATAAATCCCAAACGGCCATGCCCCACTGCGTGGGAGGGCCGGAAAAATGCAAATGGTGCGATCAATCACCACTCAGGGCGAAGGTCGCGCGCTATTTCAGATGTTTTGGGAAGCTACAGGTGGCCCGGTTGCGGGTGGGATATTGATCCTGTTGCGCAGCGCAAAGCGGCGCGGTTCGGATGGTTCGTGCGCGGTCGGAGTCAATGTAGAGATTGCGAGCTCTGGTGCGGACGAAGCCAGACTAAGGGACGTGCCACTAGCAAAGGCACAAGCAGGAGTTGATTGTTCTTGTTCGGGTTCCGGCGCGGTCTCGTCCTGTTGACCATAGACCAGCGCAAGCAACTCATAATCCGGATTGTCCGGCGTGATCACCAGCTTGCTATCGGCGTGGCCGGAGCAAAGCTTTATCGCAAAGCCATCGGCGGTCTGGGTGGGCATAAAGCCCTGAGGCGAGAGCGCACCCAGCAACATCGCAAGCAACGCGAAAGCATGGATCGCCGGGTTGGTTTTCAGAAACCGGGAAAGGGAGACGCGACGAATCATAATTTGTCCGAAGACCATTTTTTCAGAGTCGAGCCCTAGACCCGCATCGGCATCAGAACGTACAGTGCAGTCGATTTGTCATTCTCGCGGATCAGCGTCGGTGCACTGGCATCGGCGAGATGCAGTTCGACTGTGTCGCCTTCGATCTCGCTCAGGATATCCATAAGATACTTCGAGTTGAAACCGATTTCGAACGTGTCGTCCTTGTAGGAGCCTGGCACTTCTTCCTCGGCCTTGCCATTTTCGGGCGAGGTGACGGACAG
>NZ_JBALUT010000128.1:0-3578 GCF_036963705.1 Parasphingorhabdus sp.
ATAATCTTCTACGGCTGTTGTCCGATGTCCCGCCAGGCTAACACCCAAGCTTTCCGACACTTCGCTAGCAAAAGCATGCGCGCCCTTGTGACTGGTTGTAGACAGGCCGAATGAAGCCGCGGAAAGGCTTAACTGGCGTGCATAATGATTGGCAAATATTACCGTGGCAGACGAACACCAGCCTATCGATCGTTGCCGGGTCGGACGACTTGATATGTGCCCTTTTCAGGCCAACTTGAACGTAGGACAAGGCAAACCTCACAAGGCCCCTATGGGTTCCGAAAAATTCTCTTAGCATCCTGTTCTCGAAATCGAGTTACTGCTTCGCATGTGATGATGATCCTGATTTGCAGTCGAAATTGACGTTCGGGACATTTCCATCGCGACACTCGCGGACATTTCCCTAATATTAGCCTGACATTTTGCAATAATTATACGCGCGACCGATCGGCCGGAACCATATTGCTGGTAGAGACGTTTCGCCGGACCACAATATCCGCTATCATGAGGCTCACCTCAGACTTGAGTCGCCTATAGCTGCCCTCACTCGGTGATTTCGAGATTATCGCCATCCCGAAGCGATTGTTAACGATCACTATAGCCTTGAAAGCATTTCCTGTTTTGCTCTAACGACTGGGCCAAAGACCGCTGCTCCTATGGCGCACGCAATATTTCTTTTCCTCCCTGTATAAAACTTATCTTCAAAATACGCTAAGTTCCCTCTAGGAGCATTTTTATTACAAAAATATTATCGAAAAATAAGGACGGAAAATGAGCTTCCCGCCACGGCAAGGCCTGTATGATCCAAACAACGAGCACGACGCTTGCGGCGTCGGCTTTGTTGCAAATATCAAGGGCGATAAATCGCATCTCACGGTTAAACGTGGCTTGGAAATTCTGGTCAATATTGATCACCGCGGTGCCGTTGGTGCCGACCCGCTTCTGGGTGATGGCGCCGGGATATTATTGCAGATTCCTGACGCACTTCTGCGGAATTGGGCGGATTCGGCAGGTCTGGTTCTACCCGCTGCTGGTGACTATGCGGTCGCGATGTGCTTCCTGCCGTCCGCTCCGGTCGAGGCAGCATTTGCGATAGCGCATTTTGAACGCTTCATCGCCAAAGAAGGACAGGTACTGATCGGCTGGCGCGACGTCCCGATCGATACAACAGGCATCGGCAAAGCCGTGCTCGACCAGATGCCGCTGATTCGCCAGGCGATCGTCGGTAAAGGCGACTCGATTGCAGATCAGGACGCATTTGAGCGCAAAATACTCGCGATACGCAAACAGGTGCACAACCCCCTCGAGGGCCTCGCCGAGAAAAACGCGATGCCGGGGCTTACCGAATTTTATATGCCGTCTTTCTCGACAAAGACGATTGTCTACAAAGGGCTGTTGCTCGCCGATCAGGTCGGATCCTTCTACAAGGATCTCAACGATCCTCTAACCACATCGGCCGTGGCGATGGTCCATCAGCGCTTTTCGACCAACACCTTCCCGTCGTGGAAACTTGCTCACCCTTATCGGTTCATCGCCCATAATGGCGAAATCAACACGGTCCGGGGCAATGTTAACTGGATGAATGCCCGTCGCCGGACCATGGAATCGGACCTGCTGGGGGCCGATCTCGACAAGATGTGGCCGCTGATCCCGCATGGTCAATCCGACACGGCCTGCCTGGATAACGCTCTGGAACTGCTTGTCGCGGGCGGTTACTCCCTGCCCCACGCCGTCATGATGCTGATCCCGGAAGCCTGGGCCGGTGATCCGATGATGGATGCCGACCGCAAGGCATTTTATGAATATCACGCCGCTCTGATGGAACCTTGGGACGGCCCCGCTGCTGTTGCCTTTACCGACGGCGTCCAGGTCGGCGCTACGCTCGATCGCAACGGCCTGCGCCCTGCCCGCTTCTGTGTCACCGACGACGGACATGTCATCATGGCCTCGGAATCCGGTGTGCTGCCCGTCAAAGAGGATAATATCGTCCGCAAATGGCGGTTGCAGCCTGGCAAAATGCTGCTCATCGATATGGAACAGGGCCGTATCATCGAAGATGAAGAGATCAAGGCCGACCTCGCCAAAGCGAAGCCCTATGCAAAATGGCTGGAATCCACCCAATATAATCTGAAAGATCTCGATCTCGACGATCTTGATGATGTCGATGCACCGAAAGCCAATGGGCAAGACAGTCCTGCGGCGTTGCTTGATCGTCAGCAGGCGTTCGGCTTCACCCAAGAAGATATCACCAAGTTCCTCGAACCCATGGCAAGTGACGGGCTGGATCCGATCGGGTCGATGGGTACCGACACGCCGATCGCGGTGCTTTCATCCAAGCCACGGCTATTATACGACTATTTCAAACAGAATTTCGCTCAGGTGACCAACCCTCCGATTGATCCCATTCGTGAAGAATTGGTGATGTCGCTGGTTTCCATGATCGGCCCGAGACCCAATCTTCTTGGCCATGATGCTGGCACCCACAAACGGCTCGAAGTCGACCAACCCGTTCTCACCAACGCGGACTTGCTAAAAATCCGTTCGGTTGAAGAAGCGCTGGACGGCGCATTTCGAACCGAAACCATCGATATCAGCTGGGATGCCGCAAGCGGTGCTGACGGCCTGGAAATGGCGCTGAAGGAAATGTGCTGGGCGGCGACCGAAGCTGTGCTTGCCGATCGCAATATCCTCATTCTCTCCGACCGCGCCAAAGGCCCGGACCGGATCGCCATGCCGGCTCTGCTGGCGACAGCGGCCGTTCACCATCATCTGGTCCGTCAGGGCCTCAGGATGCAGACCGGTCTGGTCGTCGAAACCGGTGAAGCGCGAGAGGTCCATCATTTCTGCGTGCTAGCCGGATATGGCGCGGAAGCGGTCAATCCCTATCTGGCGTTTGAAACGCTCGAGGATATCCGCGTTCGCCGCGAATTGCCGCTAACCACGCAGCAGGTCGAGAAAAATTATATCAAGGCGATCGGCAAGGGTATTTTGAAAGTCATGTCGAAGATGGGCATCTCGACTTATCAAAGCTATTGCGGCGCGCAGATTTTCGATGCGGTTGGCCTATCCAGCGAATTTATCGAGAAATATTTCACCGGCACAGCGACGATGATCGAGGGCGTCGGGCTGACCGAGGTCGCTGAAGAAACCGTGAAACGGCATTCGGAAGCCTATGGCGACAATCCGATCTATAAGAATATGCTCGATGTCGGTGGTATCTATGGCTACCGGATCCGCGGCGAGGAACATGCCTGGACCCCCGCCAATGTCGCGAACCTGCAGCATGCTGTGCGCGGCAATGATCCGAAAAATTACGCCGAATTTGCGGACTCGATCAACGAACAGAGCGAGCGCCTGTTGACCATTCGCGGGTTGATGGAGCTGACCAAGGCCAGTGAACCGCTCGACATTAGCGAAGTAGAGCCCGCTACCGAGATTGTGAAACGCTTTGCCACCGGCGCAATGAGCTTTGGCTCGATCAGCCGCGAGGCGCATACGACGCTGGCGATTGCGATGAACCGGATTGGCGGGAAGTCCAATACCGGTGAGGGCGGTGAAGAACCGGATCGTTTTGTCCC
>NZ_JBALUT010000129.1:0-3570 GCF_036963705.1 Parasphingorhabdus sp.
GTTTATCGGGTCGAACAGCGCGCTAGTGGCGCCGGTGACCATCGGTGATGGCGCGATTGTCGGGGCTGGGGCGACGCTGACGAAAGATGTCGCGGCTGGTGATCTGGCGCTGGTTCGGGCGGAGCAGACTGTGAAGGCGGGTTGGGCTGATCGATTCAATGAAGCGAGCGCGAAGAAGAAAACTAAGGGAAAAAAATCGTGAATCGCGCCAGAGCTCTGGGATTGTCCTCTGTCGCGCCGATCATTCTCGCCATTGCTGCATGCAGTGATGAGGCACATACACAGTAAGTGAATACATCAATTGAGACGTGCGGAAATGTGGTGAAGGTAGATTCTCCGCTAAGATCAATCGGATGAGTCATTCATCATAGCGAGTGAGGGGCAGGGAAGGGGCTTATTTCTCGACCGACTGAGCATCAATATATTTTAGTTCCTGTAGCGAGCCAGGGTCATCGGGGATCAGCTTCAAGCATTCGTTGATCGCTGACCGTGCGTCGGTCCAATTGCCCATTTCGACATGATTGAACGCGATACCACGATAGGATCTGCAGCGCATTGAATTTGCTATTTCAGTGGACTGATTTTTGTTCTCCATCAGCTCGATCGAAAGATCGCTGGTTTTGCTAGCTTCGGTGAATATCTTCAGAGATGTCTGCCAATCTTTGCCGCTCTTATGCCATTCGGCCAATTCGTTGAGATAATGCTGGTTGTCGGGGTCCATTCGCACAGCTATTTCGAGGTTTGGTAATGCTTCGGCGCGATTGCCTATATCTATCAAGGCAAAGCCCTTGGCAAAATATGCTGAGCAAATATCAGCTGCCACGACGACTGTGTTGGCTTTCTCCTTGTCTCGCTCACCTCTGTCGGTCTCCAGCGCGGTGCCCAACAGTGTGCCTAGAACATCCACCTCCCCAAACGCACATCGGTAAGCAGAGTCGTTTTGCTTGTCGTCCTCAAAATGTCTGATCACCATATCCGCCTTGCTTATCGCGAGTTCGAACTGTTTGGCGTTAATTGCTTCAAAAGCAGCAATGATGGCAGCGCGATCATCTTCCATCTGGTTATCAGTCGCTATCGCAGGCGTTGCCGCTGACAGAAAAACGCAGGCAATGACAAAGAATGATTTTTTCATTTCCAATCCTCACAGACCAAATTATTGCTGGGCAAAAGCTAAAGCGGTTGCGAGCCAATCGCAAGGCACCTTTGATAACCTTGTATTGACATGATATCACGATATGATATCATGATATCATCATGGCCCGAATTTTAGCAGACCTTCCCGAAGACGATGTGAAATGGCTCGACGCGCAAGCGGCGGAGCAGGGCAAGTCGCGGGCGCAATTGCTGCGGGAGGCGGTGAGCGCCTATCGTTCCGAAGCGCCGAAAGACTGGCTGGATATTGGTTTTGGCGCGTGGAAAGATCGCACGGATATCGGTGATTCTGTGGAATGGCAGCGGCGCGAGCGAGCAAGATGGACGCGGCCATGGGACGATGATTATGAAGCGGTGAAGGCTGAGTTCCCCGATCTGTTTGATGAGGAGGATGACCGGCAACGGCAAATCTATATCAACATGATGGGCGGACAATATCCCGCGTCGAAGAAACATTCAACCCAGTGAGCGGTTTCACCTTTGATTCCAATATCATAATCGATGCGTTTGCAGGCTATGAACAGGCGCGCGCGGAAATCCGGCGTGCGACCGAAGGCGGCTCACGTCCTTGGGTCAGCCGCATGGTCTGGATAGAAGTGTTGTCAAAAGGGACCGACGAGCAGTTGCGCAGGGCATCAATACTTCTGTCCGGTTTCGGAATCGACGAGATTGACGAAGAAATATCTGAGCGCGCTGCGACGCTGCGCCGCCAGCGCCCCCGGCTCAAATCGCCCGACGCCATCATCCTCGCAACCGCAATGACACGCGGTCGTGTTCTGGTAACGCGCAATATAAAGGATTTTCCTGCCAATATGCCGGGAATCCGAGTACCCTATACACTTTAGTAGAAAGCCCGAAAAACCATGTGCGGAATTATTGGAATTGTTGGCAACCAGCCTGTCTCGGACCGTCTCGTAGACGGCCTGAAGCGTATGGAATATCGCGGCTATGACAGCGCCGGCATCTGCACGGTGCATGATGGCCAGCTTATCCGCCGGCGCGCGGAGGGCAAGCTCGCCAATTTGGTAAACGTCCTTAAAACTGATGACGCAGCCGGCAATATCGGCATCGCGCACACGCGCTGGGCGACTCATGGCGCGCCGACGACCAGCAATGCCCATCCTCATGCGACTGGCGAAGTAGCGCTGGTGCACAATGGTATTATCGAGAATTTCAAGAGCTTGCGCGAAGAATTGAGCGCGCGCGGACGTAAATTTGAAAGCGAAACCGATACCGAAGTGGTGGCGCATCTGGTCAGCGAGCAGGTTGAAGCGGGCAAGTCTCCCCAAGATTCCGTCCAGGCGGTGTTGCCGCAATTGCGCGGCGCCTTTGCCCTGGCGATTGCCTTCCGTTCACAGCCGGATCTGCTGATCGGCGCGCGTCTGGGTTCGCCTTTGGTGGTCGGCTATGGCGATGGTGAAACCTATCTGGGGTCCGACGCCTTGGCGCTGGCTCCACTGACCCAGAAAATTGCCTATCTTGAAGAAGGCGACTGGGTCGTCATCACCCGCGACGGTGCCGAGATTTATGACAAGGACAACAAATCGGTAGAGCGCGAAGTCACGACCTCCGGTGTTTCCGCAGCAGCGATTGAAAAGGGCAATTATCGCCATTTCATGCAGAAGGAGATTTTCGAGCAGCCGACCGTGGTCGCCCAGACGCTGCAAAGCTATATTCGCCCGCTCGAGCAGCAGGTTGCGCTCCCGCAAATGGATTTCGATTTGCGCGATATCAAGCGGATAACCATCGTCGCCTGCGGGACCAGTTATTATGCCGGGATGGTCGCCAAATATTGGTTCGAGACCTTCGCCCGCGTGCCGGTGGATTTGGATTTTGCTTCCGAATTCCGCTATCGCGATCCGGTACTCGAGGCTGGCGGACTGGCGCTGTTTATCTCCCAATCGGGCGAGACAGCCGATACGCTGGCGGCGCTGCGCCACAGCAAGGAAAACGGCCAGAAAATCGCTGTTGTGGTCAATGTGCCGACTAGCAGCATGGCGCGGGAGGCCGATCTGTTGCTTCCAACCCACGCCGGTCCCGAGATCGGCGTCGCTTCGACCAAGGCATTTTCGTGCCAGCTAGCTGTCCTGGCGGCGCTCGCCGCTCATCTGGCGGTGGTAAAGGGAAAGATGACTCGCGACGAGGAGCGCGAAGTGGTCAAACATCTGACCGAAGCACCGGCCGCGCTCAACGCTGCCTTGGCCCATGATGATGATATTGCGGACATGGCCCATCATATCGCTCCGGCGCGGGACGTCCTCTATCTGGGCCGTGGTCCGGACTATCCGCTGGCGATGGAAGGCGCGCTCAAGCTTAAGGAAATCAGCTATATCCACGCCGAGGGCTATGCGTCCGGCGAGATGAAACACGGACCTATCGCGCTTATCGACGAAGCAGTGCCGGTGATCGTGCTGGCGC
>NZ_JBALUT010000130.1:0-3525 GCF_036963705.1 Parasphingorhabdus sp.
CTGGAAACGTCCCAATTGCCGTCGGCCCGAAATGCGCCCAATTTCGGATACAGCATCTCGATTTGTTAGTTCCCAATACCTAGATCAAATCTGTGCCAGATTGGATCAATGCTTAAAACGTGCCTTTGTAAAGCAACTTCCTCATCCTAAGAGCTCTATGTCTATTACAGGAACAAACTTAGAGTTCATCGTGCAACATTCTAGAAAACCCAAAAAAACTGAATCATCAAAGTATATTAGCCGTGCTGCAGCTCGCAATCTTCATCACGCGACGAGATTTGCAAAACAAGTTGGGGGGCAACAGTCAGCTAGGACGTATCCGAACAGCAATGTTAATGCCGAATTCGAGCTCAATATGTATGTGACGATCAATTGGGATCTTACTGAAACGGGCCATGACAATTTCAAAGAGCTGAGGAACCAGCGGTTCTGCCGGTGGTTGAGGACTAGGTGCAAGCAGTTGGAGATATGCGTGCCCCCGACCTATGTATATAGCCGCGAGCAAGACCCTGAGCACGGACACGATCATGTTCACTGGCAGGTTCATGTGCCTGAGCAATTGATCGAAGAATTTACAGATCTCGTTCCCCGCTGGATTACAAGCTTGGAAAATAAGGGAGAACCGCCACGAAAGCGGTCACAGAACCATCAACCGGCGCCCGACGGCTCAGTAGACATTCAAGTTGCTCGCAATAGTGTAGCTATCCGCAAATATTTGCTGAAGGGAATTGACCCCCGAGAAGCTTACCGCTTCGGCATCCGCAAAATGTCGCCTCAGGGGACTGTCGTTGGCCCGCGGACCGGCGTCAGCCGCAGCCTTGGCAAAGGTGCGCGCGATAGAGCCAAATATAAGCCTAGGCCTGCAGTATGGAGGATAGGCAATGGACGCTCGGCCCTGACATTTCCTAAAATTTCTGATCCTAAAGTAATATTGGCTAATCTACACATTCCGTGAAAATAAAAATGCCTTCGTCGAAACCAATTTTCACCTGATTGTTGAATTGCTTCAACTATCGGTGCGAAGGTAATCAAGCCGGCTGTCTCGAAAACGTATTTCTCTTCTGCCGAGAACGTGAGAATCACATCAGCTACGGTCTTCGATTCTATTGATGCTCTGCTTGGCGCATTCTGCGCTTTTCCACATACGGATCCATGCAAAGTGATACGAATGGATCTGTAATTCACAAAGCAACCGCAATGGGGAGCGCATTCAGGAAAGAATATAATTTCTAACGTAGTCGCGCGGAATAAGGAAATTGACCGCGCAGATTTCGCCACGATGAGGCCTTACCTAGCCAACCGAAAAGTAAAGGCAACTAAACCTGCAGACACAAGACTTTAAAAATTTATGAAAATGCCCCGGGCGCCGCTTCTTCAATCCGATCAATCAAAGCCTCTGTAGCGGATAACGCGTGAGACATGTATTTTGGATGATACGGTGTTGCGTATTTATCGGACTCATTCGGTTTTACATGTCCCATCATCATCCGACCTTGATGCCATTGACCACTGTCGTCCAAGATCGGTCTTAGAAGGGTGGAGACACTCCGGCGGATCAGCTTCATTCCGCTCTGGCCATCGACCGGAAAGTCTAAGGTCGCGACCATCTGACGAAAGGCAGTTCTTACTGATTTGACCTTGATGAAGGGGCCTTCATTGGCGTCCAGCAATGCAACCATCTGTCTGGATGCAGGAATTAGGGGACGATATTTTTTTGTCTGCGCCCGGCCCTTGGGGTTGAGATTTATATACCCCACATGCGACTGCCATTGATCGCGTTGAGGAGCCGTTGAAAAATCAAATACCGCATCTGGTCGCGCCCAAGTGGCAACGCTCAATCGAAGGAAATTCAACAATTCTTCCCGCTCCCGCCTCCATTTAATCAACTGCTTATCTGTCGCCGTATCAGGATGATCTAGAACCAAGGCGTAGCGGAACATTTGCACCAATTGAGCTTCGTTTGCGCGGAACCATGGAGAACGACTTACCTCGTTTGCCGATTTTACCTCGAAGTCCGCGACATGCGGCAATTTGCGTGCCTTAAAGGCAAAGTTAATTGCTGCGCGCAGTTGTCTAACGCTACCTTCGATTGTGCCTGAGGTGCGTGGGCGGGGCAGTCCTTTCGGCGAGATAATAGGGATCCGGGCCGCCCACATCCGGAATCCATTGATAAAATGATCATCGACGTCGTCAGCGCGAGTGGACTCTAAGCTGTTTGCTTCCAGATAATTTAATATGTGCTCAAGCCGAGGTTCAGCAGCCTTATAGTTAGTGGCCTGCAAATATTCTCCTATTGCTTCTGCGACAAATGGGCTCCGGTAGCCGGCGAATGATTGCCCGCAAGTCGGACAGAATTTGCATTCGCTCACCTGTTCATCGTAGAGTCTATCTAATCGCTCTTTGCCTTCGAGAGCTGACGCCGTGCCTGTCGAACGGCTTCTGAGCCGTCCTGCTGATCTGTCATACCAGAAGATGTAGAGGTTTTTGGACCTCGGGGTGCCGTCATTCTTGAAATCGAAGGCGAGATAATATTCGCCTCTTCGATAGAGCTCCTTCTTTTGCATTCTTTTGTCCTTTCAAGGCTGATTTCTTTATCAAGCAATGCGAACGCGCCAATTTCTGCCAGAAGCGTAACTTCTTCGGAATTGAGCATGATTGATTTTTGGTGACCGAAAGATTTTTCTAAGCGCGCACGAAGCTTAAGCATTTTTGCCTGGCGCTTTGACGGGACAGCTTGCTGTTCGATATCTTCTGAAGGCGAGTTACTCATGGCGACCCTTCAGCGTGGAATGAAGGGTTGTTGATATTTCACAGTGAAGTGCAATAGATCCGATCACATGATTGATCGGATGAGAATTGAGTAAGTGTTGCTCAATACAGAAGAGTAAATCTTGGTTCACATATGGTTATGGGACAAAAGCCAAAAATCGAGTAGCTGTTTACCAAACTATAAATTAGCTGTCCCAAATTTGGACAAATCTACTGGCTGTTAAAAACTCGTCGCCGCGATAGGATTGAGCGGGACGCAATTGCCAAAAAGGCAACCGCGCCCCGTCATTCATGCTATTAAACCGTCAGATCGATCCTCTCATCACAGAATTTCAGCTGCAGCAAATATTCGCTGAGCGCTCGGGCCCATTCTGCCAAACGCGTGTCCCCCAATCGCTCCACCGATCAACACAGTGGCGAAGCCAGCAGTAGAACCGGTCCCGCGCATATTGATCCGGGAAGGTGAGCGACCACAATGTCCGGCGCAGCGGGATGTTCGGACCAAGCCCATCGCCGACCAGCCTGATGGCATTGAGCTTACCGATCATTACCCGCTCGAACCAATATGGCAGCCGGTCGGCATCACGCTCCAATTTCTGTAGCGCTGCTTACCGTGCCAACACCGAGATCGCCATGCATTGAGGCCCTTTTCTGCGCCGCAATAGCGGCAGTTTCAAAAAGAACTGTTTGAAGAACGGGAAATTTGAAATTCCCGGGTTGAAGGGAAAAAAGAATATAGCCGCACACGCGGCATAT
>NZ_JBALUT010000131.1:0-3311 GCF_036963705.1 Parasphingorhabdus sp.
CAATGTCGGCTGGTACCGATGCAGGCCGACAAGGCGGATTTCCGCCTCCACCACAAGACCAGCGACCGGCGGGTTTATCAGGTCGAGGGGCTGGGCGAGGGCGTTCACCCGGTGTTTGTCGATGGTGATGGTTTTATCACCGAGGGCGCGATCTGGAATATATTTGTCGAGCGCGACGGCAAGCTGCTGACGCCGCCGCTGGAACGCGGCGTATTGCCGGGCGTGCTGCGGGCGGAGCTGCTGGAGAGCGGGCAGGCGGTCGAGGCGGACCTGCGCGCGGAGGATCTGGCTGGCGGGTTTTTGGTGGGGAATAGTGTTCGGGGGTTGGTGGCCGCCACAACCGCCGGTTGACTTTTACATCAACGTGTGTATATAAATACACATGGAGCGGAGCAGTAAGCAGATCATCAAGCGGCTTCGCAAGGAGGGCTTTGAACTGGTTTCGATCAGGGGCTCTCACCATAAATATCGCAAGGATGATCGCACGATCATTGTCCCGCACCCCAGGAAAGATCTGCCTGTCGGCACGGCGCGCAGCATCGCCCGGATGGCGGGATGGATTTGAAAGGCCGAACCCATGTTTTATTTTGCTGTCGTGCATAAGGATGAAGACAGCGCCTTCGGAATTTCCTTTCCGGACGTGCCCGGCTGTTTTTCCGCTGCGGATCGGGAAGAGGATATCATCGCCAATGCAATCGAGGCGCTGTCGCTCTATTTCGAGGATGAACAACTGATCCCCGCCAGCCCGATTGGCGACATCCAGAAGCGCGCCGCCGACGATCTGAAGCAAGGCGCGTTCCTGATCCAGATCCCTTATTTGCAACGTACCGGCCGGACCGGACGCTATAATGTCTCACTCGACACCGGGATTGTCAAAATGATCGACAGCGCCGCCCGCACCCGTAAAATGACGCGCAGCGCGTTTCTGGAGGATGCGGCGTTGAAGGAGATTGGGGTGGGGTGAGGGGGCGATCAGGTTCAGGCTAATTGGTGCATAGTCACCGAAATGTATCGAGCGCGATGGCAAGCTGCTGACGCCGCCGTTGGCGAGGGGTGTATTGCCGGGCGTGTTGCGGGCGGAGGATCTGGCTGGCGGGTTTTTTGTGGGGAATAGTGTTCGGGGGTTGGTGTCAGCGGAGACGGTGAATTAGTGCGCTGTCACTGTTAATCCGGTCAAACCGCTATCAATAATCCGGTACAACCGAAGGTCCACCGACCTCGCGGCATTTGAGATCGATCGTCCGCCATTCGAGATCGCTGGGCGACCGATCAATGCGTGCAACTTCCTGATCCACGCAACGCTCTGTCGGGGTTCTGTCATCTTGCTCCCGAAGCGCTCTCTTGAGTCTCAACAAAGCGCGACGTTCTGCCTCGGAAATTTGACCCGGTTGCATTTGGGCACTGGCATGCGCCCTGTGTTCAGCATGTGCATGGTCGGTTTGCGTTGAATTATTCCCCGAGTTTGCCATCAGGGACACTCCAGCCATCATCGCGAGTATCAGCCGGTGCAGATTTCGGGTTCCGGGGACCGGCCGTCGACCGGCGTCGTTAAAGGTTTCTGTCATCATCTGTAATTTCCGTTCCTGTTTCCAGGCAGTTGATGGAATTCTGACATCCCGAAATCTCCAGATCCAGCAGCGATTCGGACACTAATAATGCCTGATTTTGACATAGGCACAATTAACAGAAACTGACGGGGAGCGGGCCGGCAGATTTGCGGCTATCGGAGTATGAATGTTGATGCCTTGCTGAATTCGATGATTTCGAGCATGCCTTGATCAATGAGCAAATCGAAATCGACGCGCGAGGAAAAAGAGCACCAGCAGCTTATGCGGCTGGCAATGTCGGCGAGGGATTTTCGCCATGCCTTGAGTGCTGCAACTTTTTTGACCGAAGAGTGCGATTGGATCAAGAGTTATAGCAATGCGGAAAGACGTAAGTTGCATTGTTACGAAACAACAATGGTCGTCGCATACGGTCGACCTTTCGTTCAGTCGCGCGGTCAGGTCGCACCACCCTTCAACTGGAATATGGTACCCGAGCTTGAACTTGAACCTGACGAAAGGCGGCTTCACGAGCAGCTGCTCACATACCGAAACAAGCTGCACGCGCACTCAGATAGCGACTTTACTAATATGGGTTTGGAAATCTGGCGAACGCCTCTACCGGATGGTGAATTCCATGACTTCTTGGCAGTGCGCGGCGGCGAGTCGTTAAACTTCGAGGAGAATGAGGTCGATCAAATACATCGGATGTTGTGGAAGATCCAGCATCACGTTGACGCTGCCCTGCAGGCGCACCCTGCATCGCGCGACGGCCTTCCAGTCATCGCCATTGGATGAACGGCGGCTTTCCATCCCTTCATAACCTGCCAATAAAACATTCCCCATCACGCCGGGAACCGATCCCCACGGTCCGAGTTTCTCGATCATGGAAAATCAAACCCAAAAACCCGCCGACATCCTGTCCGGCACAACCACCAAAGCCTCAACCGCGCCGCTATCGGCACACACCGAACCACCCCCACCGGACCCAACCCGTGATCCAGCTTAGCCAAAACGGAACCTCCCTCCGCATCCCCAGCCTCGTCTATACCAGCGACGAGCAGCCCGGCATCTCGCGGGTGCGGCGGGGGCGGGGGTTTCAATATTTGTTGCCGGACAAGCGCCCGCTGAAATGCAGCGTCGAACTGGCGCGGATCAGGAAGCTGGGCGTGCCGCCTGCCTATACCGATGTGTGGATTTGCCCGAAGGCCAATGGCCATATTCAGGCGACCGGTTTCGATGCCGCGACGCGCAAGCAATATCGCTATCATGACCAGTGGCGCGTCTATCGCGACCGGCAGAAATTCGAATCGCTGGCGGAATTTGCCACGACGCTGCCGCGAATCCGGCGCAAGGTGAACGCGCTGCTCAAGCTGGAGCAGCACGGTGATGTCACGAGCAAGGATGTGGCGATTGCCGCGCTGGTCCGGCTGATCGACCGCACGGCGATCCGGGTCGGCGGCAGCTCGCGGATGAGCAAGGGGGCGACCACGCTGGACAACCGGAACGTCAGCTATGGCGAGGATTTGATGCGCTTGCGCTATCGCGCCAAGGGCGGGAAACGGGTGAGCTGCAGCCTGCGCGACACCCGTCTGCAGAAGATATTGGAGCAGATCGACGATCTGCCCGGCAAAAGATTGTTCCAATATGTCGGCAGCGACGGCGAGGTCCATCCGCTCGACAGCGGCGACGTCAACGACTGGCTGAAAGAGGCGTCGGGCATGGAGAGTCTGAGCGCAAAAATGTTCCGCACCTGGCACGGCAGCG
>NZ_JBALUT010000132.1:0-3300 GCF_036963705.1 Parasphingorhabdus sp.
GTCCCGCGACAATGGTCAGATTGATCAAGCTGACCTGAAATGCGTCACCAAGCGCCAGCCGAGCGAGCAGGAAATGGCCGATTGCCTGTTCGCCTGGACGGTTGCCAAACATGTCAAATCCAATGCTATTGTCTACGCCAAGGGCGGCGCTACTGCCGGGGTCGGCGCAGGCCAGATGAACCGCCTCGAATCCGCGCGGATCGCAGCTTGGAAAGCCAAGGATGCAGCGGAAAAAGCCGGATGGAGCGAGGCCCGTACCATCGGTTCAGCAGTTGCATCCGATGCCTTCTTCCCGTTCGCCGATGGCCTGTTGGCTGCGGTTGAAGCGGGCGCGACAGCGGTCATTCAACCAGGCGGATCGATCCGTGATGATGAAGTGATCGCAGCGGCGGATGAAGCCGGCCTCGCAATGCTGTTCACCGGTATGCGCCATTTCCGGCACTAGATTTTATCGAGAGTGAATCCCGGTCCATGTCCGCTTGCGGTATGGGCCGGTCATATGCTTGGCGAGTTTGATCCAGACTCGCTGCCTGATCTCGTTTTAATTCCCGGAATATCGGTTGGTGACACCGGGCCGTCTGGTTGAGGTATCCGTCTTGAACCCGGTCCAGACATGGCCGTTATTGGCCTTTTGAACGAAATGTTGCTGTTTGTTCTCATCGGTGAAGTTGAACAGGTCCACATTCAGGGGCTCGGCAAATAATATGCCGAAATTCTGGCCTTCGGTCCAGCGAACTTCGCCGGAAATGCGGCCATATCCCTTTTTGATGACCGTAATCAGCTCAAATGGCCGGACAAAACCCTCGGTACGGCCACCCATTCCCTGCTCGGATACATTGGTCACAATTGCGGAAAATCGGGGTCCGTTCTCCCGTTCGATGTCGACACGGATCAATTTGCGCGCCCGCAACTCCCGTTCGGTGGCGGGACCCGATCCCGAAAATTTATCAGCGTCACAATCTCTCATGTTCTATTTGACGGCAAAATTCGGTAAAATTAATAGATTAACCAAGTCTGCTCCGATTTTTGACCGGAAGGTTGCTCGCGGTGATCGGGATCAGGAAACGGCGTTGTTGGCTGCCCTTTGAGCGAATCCGTGCGCGCAATGTCAGTGACGCATCATCACGGCGTTGGCCACGCAAAGGGCAGGCTGGTTTCGCCGGTCGCCGAACCCGATGCCGCAAACCGGCGTTCGATGAAGACACCATTTCCGCTGTGATCAATCGCAACGACCGTACTGCACCGGGTTCCGTAGGTCGGGTTGCGGATAAAAATGGGAGAATGTTCGGGTCGCAGGCTAGTAGCTGAGGAGGGCCCCCAAAGCCCCGCGGGTTCATGACTATTCTGGTCGAGTAGATATTCGAATAACATCGCCGGGTCATCCGATCCATTTGCCATCCACCGTTCCAGCCGGCTGTTGAGTTCCGGCGACTTGGCCCACGGCTGCTGGATCATCCCGTTCGACAATCCGTGAACCCCTCCGGGGAGGATGCTCGTGCTCTTGTCGGGCCGGTTGCTGTGAACCAGCGCCTCGTCCTGCGCGACCGTAATCAGGTTGAAAGGATTGAAATCGGAATATTCCGCCGAGCCAATGTCGGCATATCGGCCGTCTCCCGATAGAAAATCCTTCAGCAAATCCCCGCGCGACGCGCGTTCCGGCACCGGCGGACCAAAGCCGTATAAATTGGTAACAACGGCGAAGCGGCCCTCTTCGGATATGCCGAGCCACGTTCCCCCTGCCAGCGTGTCTCTGCCGGCCAGCAAATGTTCCGCCTGTTCCCAGCGGTGAGCGGGCTCTGCCGGCCGCGCGTGCAGTTCATCGCGATTGCCGATGGCAACGAGCTGCCATCGAGGATGGGCTTTCCAGGCAAATGCAACGATACACACGGGCTGAGTGATAACCGATTATATCGAAACTGCGACCAAAATCTCGGTCGCAAGGCCCTATAATCTGCCAAAGTTGCTTAAACATTGCCCGGCTGCTCTAATGTCTGTACGGCTTGCAACGCCTTTCGACCACTAACCGATGTTTTTACCGCATCGGTCAATCAGGGAAATATGAACTCGTATGCCGCCATTTTCAGAACCGACCTTCCAAGAACGCACGCAAATGGCCGCCAAAGCCAAGCAGGCCGCACTCAAGCAATTGAAGGCACAGCCTACCGTCAGCGATGAAGTGCTTGCCGAACGCAAAGCAGCCCGGCTGGCCCGTGACGAGAAAAAGGCGCTCGCTCGTGAAGCGAAACGCGCCGCGTTCGAGCTGGTGAAGGCAGAACGCAAGGCAGCGAAAGAACAAGCCGCAGCGGAAAAGGCAGCAATAGATGCTGCTGCAGCAGAAGCAGCAGCGCCACCACCACCGCTTACCGAAGCCGAGAAAAAGGCTGCCCGCGACTTGCGCTACGCCCAGCGGAAAAAACGCCGGAAATAAAGCACGGCTTGTGCGCCGCGTCTGTCCGCAGAGTTAAATGGCAAAGAAGAATCATTTTCCGGCAACCAGCGATATTCTATCGCTCGTCATTGACGGAGAGCTGATCGTGAAGGTCATGCCCAATGCGGGCGACAACAGCATCACCATGCCTGCAGAGGACGGACCTTCGGATATATTATCCGTCCGCGTAACCGCGACGCCGGAGAACGGAAAGGCCAATGCGGTCGTTCTGAAACTGCTGGCCAAAGCGCTCGGGCTGCCCAAGACATCGCTAGCGATAATTCGGGGCAGCAATAGCCGAACCAAGACCATTGCCATTCCGCAATAATTTCGGCGTTTCGGTGTTTACCGGCAATTTTTTGCTGTCAGACCAATCGCGCCCGACCGGAATATTTATTCCGGTGTCGCTGCCTGTGCGTTCTGTCCGTCACCTTCTGGGGCGGCGATGATGTCGCGGGTGACGCTGCCCTTGTCGACGGTGAAGGTTTCCGGATCACCGACAGAGGAACGAATGCCTGCGTCCGAACTACCCGCCTGGCCGACAATTGCCGATTCGGTGATGCTGCGCGATTGCGGGCCGCCGAACAAAGCTTCCAGTGTCTGCTGCTGTACACCACCGGTTTGTGGACGAGGTTGACCCGGTTTTGGCGGGGTCAGCGTGAAATCGGGCGGGATCACCAGCGGAGGCTGGCGCGAAACCGCGAATTCATCGGGCCGGTCACGGTCAAACAGCCCGCTGGAGCCGCAGGCGGTCAAGCTGGCCAGCGAAACAAGGCTGATGGCGACGGTCGATTTACGCATGTTATTGTCCCTCAAAAATCTCTTACGGAGCCTGATAGCGCGCTCCTGTCACAGGTCAACTTTCGTCAAGC
>NZ_JBALUT010000133.1:0-3166 GCF_036963705.1 Parasphingorhabdus sp.
GTCTCGCAATCCAGTTCCTCACCGGCAGCGCCCAGTGTCTGCTCGTCGCAATCGGTCAGAAGAACCGTCGCGCCCTCTTCAATGAAAGCCTGGGCGATCGCCTTGCCGATGCCGCGCGCGGCCCCGGTCACTACGCAAAATTTCCCACTCATCCGATCGGTCATTATTTCACCTCCTGATAGGCCGAGAGCGCCCTTTCACGCCCTTGCCGATGCCCAATAATCTTAGCCGGATATTGCGCCGGCTTGCATCCGGATTCTTCCGGATCATGGATATACGGATCATCAACATTGGCCAGTTCCGGAACCCATCGCCGGATATAGTCGCCCGCGTCGAATTTTTCCGACTGGCTGAGCGGCGCCATGATCCGCACGAACATATTGCTGTCGACACCTGTGCCGGACACCCATTGCCAGTTGACGCTGTTGGATGCGTAATCTGCATCGACCAAAGTGTCCCAGAACCATTGCTCGCCCTCGCGCCAGTCGATCAGCAGATGCTTGATCAGGAAACTCGCAGCGATCATCCGAACCCTATTGTGCATCCAGCCGGTCGCCCATAATTCCCGCATCCCGGCGTCGACAATCGGATAGCCGGTCTTGCCGTGGCACCAGGCGTTGAAGTCCGCTTTCACCGAATCATCGTTGATATCGCGCCACGGCAAGGCGCGCATTTTCTCGCGATAGCTCTCGCCGCCATATTGCGGGAACTGGTCGATTACATTTTGCGCATAGTCGCGCCAGACCAGCTCCTTGAGATAGGTCTCGACCTTGCTTCCCTGCCCCGCCAGCCGGTTCCAGACGGTCGCCGGACTGATCTCGCCAAAATGGAGATGCGGCGAAAGGCGGGATACCAGCTCTTCGGATGGCAGGTTGCGACCCTCGTCATATTGCGCGGCCTTGTCGGCGAACTCCTCGAGATTATCTTCTGCGCCCGCTGCGCCGGGTTGCCAGTGGTCGCCAAAGGCTGCCGCCCAGTCCGGCTTCGTCGGCAGCAGAACCCAATCTTCCAGACTGTCGCTGTCGGGCCAATGATCCGGCGAAGCCAGCTTCCCGGGCGCTGCCACGGGATCGGCAGGCGGCATATGCTGGCGCAGTGCCTTCCAGAAGGGTGTGTAGATTTTATAGGGTGTTCCGGCACCGGTGGTCACTGTCCCCGGTGGCAGCAGATAGTTACCGTCGTGCAGGATCAGACGCGCGCCATCGCCTAGTGACTTTTCCAACATTCGGTCGGCATTGCGCCACCATGGCTCGTAGTGATGCATCGCATGGATTTCATCTGCTCCGGACGATTTGACAATTTCGGCCAAATGCTCTGAGGCCCGCCCCCTGCGCAGGATCAGACGCGATCCGATATCCTGCAAACATGCTTCCAAGTCTTCCAGTGACCGGTGCAACCACCAGCGCGAAGCCCCGCCCATTATGCGGTGTTTGGGGGTCTCATCGTCGAGAATATAGACTGGAATGACCGGTCCGCCGGATGCAGCCGCAGCGGCAACAGCGGCTTGATCGGAAAGGCGAAGGTCTCGGCGGAACCAGATGATTTTTGCTTGTGTCATATCCTCCCCATGACTCAGGGAACCGATGGGTCCAACCTGTCTGTTCGAACATTGGCGCGAACGGTAAACCGGTCACCGACCAACGGGTCGAGGAAGCGCTGGTCTTTCACGGTTACACGAGCGCCTACTGCCTTGATTATCGGCATCCTTGACCAGAATAGAAAGGCAGCTGCATTTTTGTCGGACCTTGCCAACTCCCGCGAGAGGAACCGGCTGTTTCCGGGAATTCTATACGCCTCACCCAGGACCAGACCGTTAAAAAGACTATAGGCTCCAGACCCGTAAGCCGAATGACTACGCCACAATATTTCCCGTTTCCAGAACTGAAGCGGCAGCGGGTTCGCGACGACCATTTCCGTGGGGCCGTGAATGGCACTGGAAGTTTTGGCTTCGACAACTTTGCTATCGAGCAGCGACTGTGTATCCGCCTCGGCCTTGCCGGTGATCAGGCCATTAGCGAAAATATAGGCGCAGACCGTGGTAAAGCTGATCCACGCGGGACGGGACCCGTTGCTCGCCCCCCGCTTTTCGCGTCGCCGAGAAATCCAGACACCGGCAATCAGGGCGGCCCAGATCCAGATATCGATGATGAAAATACTATCGCCGTAAAACCATTGCGAAGAGAAAGGTTCCAGCAGTCGAATACCATAGCTGTTCAGCCAGTCGAGCGCCGGATGGCTAAGACAGCCAACGTAGGCAAGAGTGAGTAGCCAGCCCGTGTGAATTGGCAAACGGTCGGCAGGCCGTTTCCCCCGCTTCCCCTGCCTGCGATCAAAACCGATCATGAGTCCGGTCAGCAACAGCGGTAATACCAGCATCGCGATCGGGCCATGGGTGATCCCCCGCCGGATCGCCAGATGCTGGACCCCGTCCAGCAACGTCGCCACCGCATCGATATCCGGAATATTGGCGGCGATGATCAGCGTCGCCATGCCGAGGCCGGTTTTCTTCTTCAAGCCCATTTGGCCGAGGACGGCACCGGCCAGGCTGTGGGTTAGATTGTCCAAATTTTTTGCTCACACGAAGACACGAAGGAAAGTCCGACCTAACCGGCAAAATATTGATTGGCTAGTCGCTTCGCACTTTCGTTGAAAGTGATCGCATCTTAGTGCCTTCGTGTCTTCGTGCGAGTCAAAATCCTTTACAGTTCCGGCCCGTCCTCCGTCACCGTCCAGGTCTGCCCCTTGTTCAGCAAAGCCTGTAAATCAGGTTTCTTGCCTACTGCTGCAGCCTCGTTCTGCGCCACGACAGCCGCTTCGAACGTTGGTCTGGGATCGTCGTAGAGGACGCCAAGGGCCATCGGGAATTCGCCGAACTGCATTTCGATCAGCATATGCGCCACCGAGCGGTTGGTGACATCATGGACAATCACATCGGCCGCCTGCCAGTCGCCATCTACAACATCGACAACTTCGAGTTGCAGGGTTTTGCGATCGAGCGAGATGCCCTTTTCGCCCTTGGAGAATAGCATTGGTTCGCCGTTGAGCAGATGCAACTGGGTGTCGGCTGCGGTTTTCTTCGCGGCAAATTCCTCGAACACATCCTTGTTATAGACGATGCAATTCTGGAAAATCTCGATGAACGACGTGCCTTTGTGGGCATGCGCAG
>NZ_JBALUT010000134.1:0-3099 GCF_036963705.1 Parasphingorhabdus sp.
AGCCAAGGCACGCCACCTCAGTCAGCTAACAATGGGCAATATCCGCCAGAACTTGTTCTTTGCGTTTATCTATAACGGGCTTGGTGTGCCGGTTGCGGCAGGCATTCTCTATCCGTGGTTCGGCATCTTACTCAGCCCGATGATCGCGGCGGCGGCGATGAGTCTTTCGTCTGTATCTGTAATCGCCAACGCCTTGCGTTTGCGCCGCAAAGCGCTGTGAGCTGCGCGAACGAAATGAAGCGATCCAACAACCAATAAAATCCGGGAATATGGCATGACGAAAAATGATGACCCAAAGCGATTAAATAATCTGCCGTTGGCGCTTTCTCGCTGGGATAATGAGGGAGGGCACCAACCAGAAATAGACAAACGCGGTTCCAAAGATCCGGAAATGACCAACACTGAACTCGTCCAGCTTCGTGTCCGCGTCATTGCGCTGGAAAATATTGTCCTTGCCTTGCTGGCGGATCAACCAGCTGAGACCTATGACAAGGTCCGTGAAATGGCAGAGCTTATTTCGCCCCGAGAGGACGCGACACAGCATCCTTTGACGGTTGAAGCCGCATGGCACATGAACCGGTTCGCAGACCGAGCAGCGCGATTTGGTCCGATTGATGATAAATGAAAATTGATAAAGCACCCGAAGTCCATATTGCTACGTTTGGCTTCTTTACGTCCTTCATCTGGGAAATGCTGCAAATGCCGTTCTTTGATGTGGGTTTGGCAACCAGCTGGGAAAGCACGCTAGGCTGCACGCGAGCGACATTTGGCGATGCCGCAATATTGGTGCTGGCATACACGGTGGTCTCGATGTTGAAACGAGACAGGCATTGGATGCACCGGCCAACTTACGGAATGATCGGCATCTATCTGCTGACCGGCCTCGGAATTACCGTCATCATCGAAGAAATCGCGACCAGCGTGCCAACGCGGTGGGGTTGGGGTTGGCGATACAGCGAACTCATGCCCTTAGTCCCCGGCACAAATATTGGTGTCGTTCCCATTCTTATGTGGATAGCCATCCCAATGATAACGCTCTGGTTCGCAAGGCGCCAGCCACAACCCTGACCCTGGAAATGCCAAAGGCACAGCAGATGCAAAGCAGCTCGTATAACAAAAACAGCCTCACGCTGGCGGGTACCGTAGCGATGGGGACCGGCGTCATGATCGGTGCGGGCATATTCGCGCTAACGGGTCAGATTGCCGAATTATCAGGACCGTTATTCCCTCTAGCGTTCCTTATCGGGGCCGTGATCAGCGGGTTCAGCGCCTACACTTATATCAAGGTTTCCAATAAATATCCGTCAGCTGGCGGCATCGCTATGATCCTCAAAAAATCATATGGGCCGTCTACTATTACCGGTGCAGCCGCCTTGATGATGGCCTTTTCGATGATCATCAACGAAAGCCTGGTTGCCAGAACTTTCGGAACCTATACGCTCCAATTGTTCGATATAGGCCGCGATTCCGTGCTGGTTCCGATACTGGCGATTGGTCTGATCGTCTTCGCATTTATCGTGAACATCGCCGGTAACAAGATTATCGGCGCGATCTCCTCGATCACCGCGATCCTGAAAATTGGCGGCATACTGATTTTTTCCCTCACAATTCTCTGGGCATCCGGATTCACGTTCGAGTTTACGCAAACCGCCCCAAGCGAAGCGGCTTCGCCAACCGGTTTCATTGCTGGGGTTGCCCTCGCCATATTGGCGTTCAAGGGCTTTACCACAATCACCAATAGCGGCGGCGAGGTTGTGGAGCCTGAGAAGAATGTCGGTCGCGCTATCATGATCTCTCTGGGGATATGCTTGATCGTCTATATGACCGTAGCGCTCGCAGTGGGCTCTACGCTTAGCATTAGCGAAATTGCTGCCGCCAAAGATTATGCGCTGGCAGAGGCGGCGCGTCCTGCCTTTGGTGAATACGGCGTGTGGTTCACGGTTGCTGTCGCCATCATTGCAACCGCATCAGGGCTTCTTGCCAGCGTTTTTGCCGTATCGCGAATGCTGGCGATGCTTACGGATATGAACCTCATTCCGCACCGCCATTTTGGAATGCCCGGTGGCATCCAAAAGCACACACTTGTTTTCACCGTAATTGCCGCAGGCCTGTTGGCTGCGTTCTTTGATTTGAGCCGGATAGCATCATTGGGGGCCATATTTTATCTGGTCATGGACATGATCATCCATTGGGGCGTGTATCGTCACCTCAAAGAAGATGTCGAAGCAAGGGGCTGGATTTTGTTAAGCGCGATCATTCTGGATTTGATTGTTCTTGGAGCATTCCTAACCATGAAGGCAGCGAGCGATCCAATGATCATAGCAATCTCCTTTGCCGGGATTGCCGGATTTTTTGCGTTCGAGAAATACTATCTGTCGTATCGGCGAAATGACCATCATCCTGCATCAGCACATTCAGATCACTCGCATTAATTGGGTAGGGCGGTAGCACCCATTCCGAAAATGGTAGATTTCAATCGTTGAGGGCGTGTCAAATTAGGTGCTGCATAGGATCAATCTGATTTTACCCCAGTTGCCGATGCTGAAACCGACGATAATCTCGCATTCTCACCCATTTGTGTTAGCGCTCTAACACAAAAATCTAAGATTCAGTCCATATGAGCAAAAAGTCTAGCACAATTTTTAACACATGACATAGATATGCCTTTCAAAAGCGTTTAATATCAATTATATAAAGATGTAGCTTTCCGTCTCATAACCTGAAGGTCGTAGGTTCAAATCCTACTCCCGCAACCAATAATCAAAAACGCCCCGCTGAATATAGCGGGGCCTTTTTTGCGTTCGAGCCGTAAGCATATAGTAAGCAAGCTGGGGCGTAGAGCAGCGTATTAAAGAGCTGTATCAAGGGTTTGTTGGTCTCTGTCCGGAAGCGCAAAGATCCATGCCGACTGGTAGATTGTTTTGAGAACGTAACATTTGCGCCCGCTGTTCTTCGACTTTCAGGTTTTGGCGTTATCGGCCACCGCTCGTGCCGATTATTGGTGGCAAGCGCTGGCAGGCGCCTTCCAGCTACTTCTCGAATCAAAGTGGACTTAATGATCGCTCGGTCCGATTGGCCGCAGTTGGGCCGTTTGGGGAC
>NZ_JBALUT010000135.1:0-3061 GCF_036963705.1 Parasphingorhabdus sp.
CATAAGGCGTCACCCGGCCCGAAGCACTGACCACCTCTTTGGCGTCGCGCTTGATCGCGATAATCGCGTCGCCGCTGACCAATTCGATCTCATTGTCATCATACCAGCTTTGATCATTGATGATGATTTCTTCGAAGCTCTTGTCGCCGGCCAGAACCGGTGACAGCATGATCCGGTCATAATTGACCCGAGGTTCGGCACCGAAGATGGTCATGGCGTATCGGTCAGCGTCGCGGGCGAGGATTTCCTCCACGGCACGGCAGCCGGCCATGCCATTGCCGATGACAACAAGCCGCTCGCGGCCATGCCGGGAAGCTTTTTCCTGCTTAACGTCTGTTATAACCGGTGCGTTCATTAAATAATTCCAGTCGTTAGAAACTATATCCCAGCCGCAGCCAGAATTTCTCGGTATCGACGGCATAACTGTCGGCGTTGTAGTTGGCGTATTTGAGACCGACGCTGAAGACGCTGACTTTGAAATTGAGCGCTGCATCCAATTCCGTACCGTATTTTATGCTGCCGACATCGCTGCGAAAGTCATGATAGGCTGCGCTCGCGGTGATGCCGCCGAGCAGATTGACCTTCTTGCTGACGCTGACATATTTGTCTTCGAGGCCCGCCGGTGGCGTGCTGAGAAACACATCGGCCCAGCCGTTGAACTTGTGCAATGTGGCAAGCGGGGTCTGGAACCGATTTCCTGCGCCATCGGCACCCAGGCTCTCGTAACCCAGCGTCAGGCCAAAGCCGGATAAGGACGTGCCGATCGAGCCGGCGATATAGTCGACCGAATAATTGCCGGGGTTGTCCTTATAGTCTTTTTGCACCGCATAGCTGCCCGCGAGATTTAGCGTGAAACCCTCGGAGACCGGAAGTTTGGCGGTAGCGCGCAGGCCATAGGTTGCGGAGGAACTCAGCGAAACCGGTTGGCCTGCGTCAAAATCGAGCAGATAGGCAAATCCCTTCAGATTGACCGGCCCGGCTTTTACCCCTGCGCCCAGAAATATCAGGTCTCCGTCAAAAGCTTCGCGCGTTCCGGCGTCCGCGCCAAATATCGTGCGCTGGGAAATGGCATAAGTGGCTTCCAGCGTCAGAGGTTTCAGCGCCGTTACCGATGCACTGACGGCGTCAAAAGTCTGTTCATTTTGGCGCCAGCCGACGCTGCCCACGAAACGCTGGTCATCAATGTTGATTCTCTGGCGCCCGACGGTAAGGCTGCCCTTGTCCTTCTTGGCGAACTTCAGCTGAATGCGGTTCAGTTCGATATTTTCCGGGTCGGCGACGACGGAAAATGGTTCGACGCCATTGCCTGCATTTGTGTCATTATAGTCATTTATTATGCCCAGCGTCGCTTCACTCTCGACGAGAAATGAAAGCCCGATATCACTGGCCAGTTCCAGACCAGCGCGTGTCCGCAATGTTAAAGAGTCCGCGCTGGTTACCGGCTGGTCGACATGCTCATAAGCAAGGCGGGCGTCGAAAATCGGGTCGAGGGTCAAGCCTTCGGCAACCACCACCGGATCGCCGGTCTTGGCCAGGGCAAAGGAAGGCGTCGCCAGCGCGGCTCCTGACAATAATGCAATCGAAATTATATTTCTTTTTTCCATTTTCTTCCCCGTTAAAGATCTTCTCTCTTGCCGGGCATCCTCTCGGTTCAGGCCGCTTCTTGCTGCGTGCTCTTGTTTGGATTTCCATGTTCATATTCGGCCAGAAACTGCAGGACTTCCTGTCGATAAGCGTAAAATTTCGGATGTTCGAGCAGCGCCTTGCGGTCACGCGGCCGCGGCAGATCGACGTCGAGTATCTTGCCGATGGTGGCTTGCGGGCCATTGGTCATCATCACCACGCGGTCGGCGAGCAATATGGCCTCGTCCACGTCATGCGTGACCATGATGGCCGTCACTTTCGTGCGGTTCCAAACCTCGATCAAGACATCCTGGAGATCCCAGCGGGTCAGACTGTCGAGCATCCCGAATGGCTCGTCGAGCAACAGCAATTTGGGCGACAAGGCAAAGGCGCGGGCAATGCCAACCCGCTGGCGCATGCCGTTCGACATGTCGGCGGCCATTTTGTCCATCGCATCACCAAGACCAACGCGGTCCAGATAATATTCAATGATGTCCTTGCGTTCCGAACGGGTGGTGTGTGGATAAACCCGTTCCACGCCAAGAGCGACATTCTGCCGGGCGGTCAGCCACGGCATCAATGAGGGAGCCTGGAAAACGACCGCCTTGTCGGGGCCGGCGACGTCAATTTCCCGCCCGTCCAGAACAATGCCGCCGTCGCTAATCTCGTTCAATCCGGCGGCCATTGTGAGCACGGTGGATTTGCCGCAACCAGAATGGCCGATCAGCGAAATAAATTCGCCCTTGTCCATCAGGATATTCACGTCCTCGACCACCGTCAGCGGGCCTTTAGGCGTTGGGTAGATTTTCTTGAGTTTGAAAAACTCGAGATAACGCGTTGTGATCGGGCTTTCTGCTGCATCAAGATAGGCTTGCGGCAAGTTAGTCTGCTCGCCTTCTTGCGCGCCTGAAAGGTCCAGGGGCGTGATATCCGGCAGATCCGCGGATTCTGACGCAACCGCTTTTTGATCGCTGCTCAATATATCAAGATAGCCAACGATCGTATTGCGCAGGGTTTTATAGGCCGCATCTTCATTCATCGCTTCGCGCTGCCGGGGGCGCTCGATATTGACATCGAATATCTTGCCGATGGTTGCCGAAGGGGCCGGAGTCAGGATGGCGACGCGGTCGGCGAGTAGCAGCGCTTCATCGACATCATTGGTGACCAGAACAATCGTGCGCTTTTCGTGCTTGCGGATGCGTTCGATCTCGTCCTGCAATTTTGCCCGGGTCAGGGCATCGAGCGCTGACAAAGGCTCGTCCATCAGCAGGATTTCTGGCTCCATCGCAAGGGCACGCGCAACCGCGACGCGCTGCCGCATGCCTCCCGACAGCTGAGCTGGCTTGCGGTCCATTGCGTGATCCAAGCCAACCAGTTCGATCTTTTGCTTTACCAGTGCCGCGCGCTCTTCTTTCGATTTGTCCTGATGCACCGCATC
>NZ_JBALUT010000136.1:0-2962 GCF_036963705.1 Parasphingorhabdus sp.
TGGCCGGAACAATGACGGTCCAAAGGATGAAGGCGGCGACATTCCATTGCCTGCTTCGATCACCGAAGACTAGAATATCGCAAAATAGTTTTAGAAAAAGGCCCGGAGCGATCCGGGCCTTTTTTATGTGCTATATTGCCAACCACGTAGCCGGATTAATGTCAGGTAAAGCTTGGAGAGAACAGGGAAGGTCCATCTCCTCCAGCGGTTTTTTTGCTTTATTCTTGGCTGGATGAAAACAAGCGGTTAAGAGGTCTGCCATATGACAAAACACATTATCAAATGGGCCGTATTGGGTCTCTCCGCTTCGATGCTTTCCGGTTGCGCGCTGCTTGGCGGCAGTGGCGGCAGTGGCGCCGATACTCGTTACGTCGCCCGCGACGTCGATACGCTCTACAATGCGGCAAAAACGCGCCTTGACGGCGGCCAGTATCAGATAGCCGCCGCGCTGTTCGATGAAGTCGAACGCCAGCATCCCTATTCACCCTGGGCTCGGCGCGCACAGCAGATGAGCGCATTCAGCTATTATCTGGCTGCGGATTATAACAAGGCGATAGAATCATCCCGCCGCTTCCTATCGATCCATCCGGGTAACAAGGACGCGCCATATGCTTACTATCTGATCGCGCTCTGCTATTATGAGCAGATCAGCGATGTAACCCGTGACCAGAAGATCACCGAACAGGCGCTGGCGTCGCTCGGCGAGGTTGCCCGCCGCTATCCCAATTCCCGTTATTCTGCCGATGCCCAGCTGAAAATGGATCTGGTCAACGACCATCTGGCCGGCAAGGAAATGGAAATCGGCCGCTTCTACCAGCGTCGTGGCAAATGGCTCGCGGCCACCATCCGGTTCCGCACGGTGATCGAGAAATACCAGACCACTACCCATACGCCTGAAGCGCTGATGCGGTTGACCGAATCCTATCTTGCTCTTGGCGTTCCGACCGAAGCGAAGAAAACCGCCGCCGTGCTGGGTGCCAACTATCCGGGTACCAAATGGTATGAACGCGCTTTCGATCTCGTCAACAAGCACGGGGCCACTTAGAATCTCATGTCGCTGCAAGGCGTTGCAGCTAGAGTAAACGTGTTTTAAGAGGGTATTGTGCTGCAGTCCCTTTCCATCCGCGATATCGTTCTAATCGAGGCGCTCGACCTGGAATTCGGGTCGGGTCTGACTGTGCTGACTGGTGAGACCGGTGCGGGTAAATCGATCCTGCTCGACAGTCTCGGTCTGGCTCTTGGCAATCGGGCCGATAGCGGTCTGGTCCGTCAGGGCACAGAAAAAGCTCAAGTTACCGCCAGTTTTGCGTCACCCATCAAGGGCAGCAAACTGGCCGCAATGCTCACAGAAAATGACATTGAAATTGAACCAGGCGAACCGCTGATCATCAAGCGGTCGGTCAAGGCCGATGGCGGCAGCCGCGCCTTCATCAACGACCAACCTTGTTCGGCGACCCTGCTTCGCTCGGTTGGTGGACAGCTCATTGAAATTCACGGCCAGCATGATGATCGCGGCTTGATCAATCCCAAGGGACATAGGGCTTTGCTCGATGCTTTTGCCGGTGTTGAAGGCAATTTGGTCCGCGACGCGTTCGACGCGTGGCAGTCCGCGAAAACGGCGCTGGAGCAGGCAAAGCAGGATCAGGATGCCGCCGAGCAGGATCGGGAATATCTTGAACATAGTGTTGCCGAACTCTCCAAATTTGCGCCGCAACCGGGCGAGGAAGAAGAGCTGGCTCTCGACCGGGCGACGATGATGAAGGGCGAGAAGCTGACCGGCGATCTCGAGGCGATCCGTTCTGCCTTTGACGGTTCCAACGGCGGGCTGGCCTCGCTGCGGGCGGCGGCGCGGCGGCTCGATATGATTTCCGACGATCACCCTTTGCTCGCGGAAGCGCTGGAGGCGCTCGACCGCTCGATTATCGACGCCAGCGAAGCCGAGGACAAGCTGCATGAAGCGGCCGCTGCGCTGAGCTTCGACCCGCAGCGACTCGACGATATGGAGACCCGGCTGTTCGATCTCAGGGGCTTGGCGCGCAAGCATCGGGTCGAGCCGGGCAAGCTTTCGGAACTGCTTAGTGAACTGCAAAACAAGCTGGCGGCGATCAGTGATGGCGGCAGGTCACTGGAAGACTTGGAAGCATCTTTGGCGGGTGCCAAAAAATCCTACATTGCGGCAGCGGAAGCGTTGAGAGCGAAGCGAAGCAAAGCGGCCAAGGCGCTCGATAAAGCGGTTGCCGGTGAATTGGCGCCGCTTAAGCTGGATGCAGCCAGATTTGAGACTTTGCTTGAAGAATTATCTGAAGAGCATTGGAATAAAGGCGGAATGGACCGGATCGAGTTTTTGATCTCGACCAACCCGGGTGCCCCCCTGGCACCTTTGGGCAAGATCGCGTCGGGTGGTGAACTTTCGCGGTTCATTCTGGCCCTAAAGGTCGCTTTGGCGGAAGAATATGGTCTGAAAACCATTATTTTCGACGAAGTCGACCGCGGCGTCGGCGGCGCGGTGGCCTCGGCAATCGGCGACCGCCTGTCACGTCTGTCGAGCGGCGCGCAGCTGCTGGTCGTCACCCACAGCCCGCAAGTCGCCTCCAAGGGCGACGCGCATATGCTGATCAACAAGTCGCTCAGCGGCACCGTATCGCGCACCGATGTCCGCGCGTTGGACAATGAAGGCCGGCGGCAGGAGATTGCGCGGATGCTGTCGGGTGCGGATGTGACGGATGAGGCCAGGGCGCAGGCGGATCGGTTGCTGGAGGGGGTTTGATGGGTGCCGAGAATAGCAGTGAAAAGCGGACTGTCCTTGTCATTGGTTGGGTAATAATTCCGATTTTGATTGGTGCTTATTTCGCTCTTCCACAATATATTGGCCCGTGGTATTTGCTGTCCAAATTCACTGGTGGCGCACATTTTGCAGATTTGATCTGGATGATTTTGGGACTAGCAATTTTGCTGCTCTCAG
>NZ_JBALUT010000137.1:0-2961 GCF_036963705.1 Parasphingorhabdus sp.
GCTTGGCCCTGACAAGACAGAGCTGGTCTGGACCTATTTCGGATATGCCGACGATGATGAGGAAACAACGCGGCACCGGCTGCGAAACCTGAATCTTGTTGGTCCGTCAGGACTGATCTCGATGGAAGACGGAGAGGCGGTCGAACTTTGCCAGCAAGGCACGGTCGGGGCGGAAGGCAAGTACAATTTCATCGAAATGGGCGGTGATGATGTGCGCG
The DNA here is from genome assembly GCF_036963705.1 of Parasphingorhabdus sp. Lineage (GTDB taxonomy): Bacteria > Pseudomonadota > Alphaproteobacteria > Sphingomonadales > Sphingomonadaceae > Parasphingorhabdus. Next base: position 219 of record NZ_JBALUT010000137.1, read on the forward strand.
ACTATTACGCGCCGATGGGCATGGATGAAAACGCGGTGCGCGGATTCTGGAAAGGGTATCTTGAATTGATGGGCGATGGCCAGGCTCCTTCTGCCGTAGAGGTGCCGGCGTGAGCCTCGCCGATCCCGCCCTGCAAGGCCTCGTCGATTCCCTGAACGCCGCTTACGGGTTATGCCTCGATGACGGGCGGCTCGAGGAGTGGCCCGAGTTCTTTGTTGACGATTGCCTCTATCAGGTGATTGCGCGCGAGAATGTCGACCACGGCCTGCCGGCTGCGGTCATGTATTGCGACAGCAAGGGTATGTTGACCGATCGGATAGTGGCTTTGCGCCAGGCCAATGTTTTCCCTGAACATTTCAGTCGTCACTTGATTTCGCGAGCGGTTCTGACCGGTAGCGACGCAGACCTGGTGACGGCGGAGGCCAGCTATGCCGTGCTGCAAACCCGCAACGATGGTGAAACCCGCATCTACAATGCCGGGAAGTATATCGACCGTTTTCTGATTAGCGACGGCGCGGCGCTGCTGGTCAGCCGGATGTGCGTCTACGACACCCATCGGATCGCGACCCTGCTGGCAACCCCGATCTGACGCCCGGTTCCATTATCCGTGAAATACAAGAGGAGAAACACATTGCAGTTGTTCATTAGCCCCGGCGCCTGTTCGCTTGCGCCGCATATTGCCCTGCGCGAAACCGGCGCGGATTTCGAGGCGGTCAAGGTCGATCTCGCAACCCGCAAAACCGAGGCAGGCGACGACTTTCTTGCTGTCAATTCCTCTGGAAAGGTTCCGGCCCTGATCCTCGATAATGGCGAAACGCTGACCGAGAACCCGGCCATTCTGCTTTATATTGCAGATCAGAATTCCTCAGCTGGCCTGGCGCCAGCCGAGGGCGGTCGAGATCGCTATCAGCTGTTGAGCCGCCTCAGCTTCCTGGCTTCCGAATTCCACAAGGCGTTTGTGCCCTTGTTCGCCCCAGCGACGTCCGATGAAGCCAAGGCGGACGCCAACGTGGCGGTCAAGAACCACCTAGCCGCGCTCGAAAAGGAACTTACCGGACGCGATCATTATGCCGGTGAGACCTTCAGCGTTGCTGACATCTACTTATTCGTGATGCTTGGTTGGCCTGGGCATGTCGGCATCGATATGTCTGCCTACCCTGCGCTGGGCGCCTATGCGGGCAAGATTGCACAGCGTCCCGCCGTCGGTGCAGCGCTCAGAGCCGAGGGTCTGGCATGAGGCAGCGCGTGCACCGCTCGCGGGCATACGGTGAGTAAAGAGCATTCACTAATTGCCAATGCATTCTGTTTTGTGCAATAAAGTGAGAAAGTGATTCTAACGCCCGCCTTTAGTGGTTTCCGTCAAAACGACAGGAGGCGCTAAGGATTGAAGGCGGTAAAGGCGCGATCGGGAGAGATATGGTCACCGCAACGAAAGAAGCTGCACGTCCCGAGATTGGCAAGTCGCTGGTGGTCGATGGCAGTGTTACCAACTACCATGATGTGGGCGAAGGTCCGCCAGTCCTGCTTATCCACGGATCGGGGCCGGGCGTCACGGCATGGGCTAACTGGCGGCTCAATATGCCAGCTCTTGCGAAACAGTTCCGGGTGATTGCGCCGGACATGTTCGGATTTGGTTATTCCGATTCCAAGGGCCGCATAGAAGACAAGCAGATCTGGGTTGATCAACTGGTGGCCTTGCTCGACAACCTCGGCATCGACAAAGTGTCGATCGTAGGTAATTCCTTCGGCGGCGGCATTGCTCTGGCGTTCATGGTTGCCCATCCGGACCGGGTCGAGCGCGCGGTTCTGATGGGGCCGGCAGGCCTTGAATTCCCGATCACGCCCGCGCTTGATGAGGTGTGGGGCTACGAACCCTCGGTCGAGGCCATGCGCTCCTCGCTCGAGTATCTTGCATGGGATCACAGCAGGCTGACCGACGAGCTGGTCCAGTCGCGATACGAAGCAAGCATCCGTCCGGGTGCACAAGCACCCTATAATGCTACTTTTGGCGGTCCGGACCGTCAGCGCAATATTGCGATGCTGGCAAGCCGAGAACAAGACATTGCTGCGCTGCAGCATGAGGCACTGGTGCTGCATGGCCGGTTCGACGAGGTCATTCCGCTGGAGTCCAGCGTGCGTCTGGCAACTTTGCTGCCCTGCGCCGATTTGAACGTGTTTGGCGAATGCGGCCATTGGGTCCAGATCGAACGTATGGCCAGCTTTAACCGAATCGTGACTGAATTTTTCACTAATGGCCTCAAAGGCTGACGGAACAAGGAGAATTGAAATGGCTGTGACCGGTGTACTGCGCCCTGGGTACGTGCAACTGCGGGTTCTCGACCTCGAAGAGTCCATCCTGCATTACCGCGACCGAATTGGACTTAATCTTGTAAGCGTCGAGGATGGGCGCGCCTTCTTCCAGGCTTTCGACGAATTCGACCGACACAGTATCATTTTGTGTGAAGCAGATACGGCCGGACTCGACCGGATGGGTTTCAAGGTTGCGAAAGACTCCGATCTTGATCATTTCGCTGAACGCCTGCTCGACTGCGGTGTGCATGTTGACGTCATTCCCGCCGGTGAAGATCCCGGTGTCGGACGCAAGATCCGCTTCAATACCCCAACCGCGCATGTGTTTGACCTATACGCAGAAATGGAGCTGTCCGAAACCGGGCCGGCGGTCCGTAATCCTGATGTCTGGATAGCCGAACCGCGCGGCATGCGCGCAACCCGCTTTGATCAC
>NZ_JBALUT010000138.1:0-2672 GCF_036963705.1 Parasphingorhabdus sp.
TCCCATAATCGTCGATCGACACCCTCAGCCCATATTGGGCCAGCATCTGGCAGATTTCGGAAACGACCTTGATATTGGCAACCCGATTTTCCTCGGTAATTTCCATGATCACCGACCCGCCCAAATTCGGCGACTTGTGCAATTGGGCAAAAAGCGCATCGACGAAATCGGACTGGGTGAGCAATATCGCGCTGCAGTTGAACGAGACAGGAATGGCTTTCCGCGATCTCCGCAGCGAGCCAGCCAGTTTGATCACCTGATCGATGACATTCATCGTCGCCTCTATCTCGAGAGACATTTCCGTCGCTGCGGAGAAAATTGTTGCCGGGCTGATCGCGCGCCTGGTTTTCAGACGCGACAAGGCTTCATAGCCGACGATGCGTCCATCATCCAACGCGTGTTTGGACTGGAATTCCACGACAAGATTGTCGAGCAACCTATCGCTGGCAATCAGCGCCTCGATATATTCCGAATCCAGATTGATCTTCTGGCTGTCTTCCGCATATCGATCGATCAGCTCGGCCAGCATATTGGGTTCGAACGGTTTCGGTATCGTCGCAACGATTTGCGTATTGGCTGCTGTTAACGATGCTTCGCTGCCGTGACTCCATTGCGAGTCCGTTCCGGTCATCAGGACAAGCGGCAATTTGCGCAACAGGCTGGCGTTGCTTTGAGAGAGCCTTTTCTTGTCGGCGACGATGACATTGGGAGCAAAGGCCGTTGCTCCGTTCTCATCTCCAGGAGAATAGACACAGGCTACGGATATTTCGCGCTGCTCGAGGTCATCCTGCAAAAAGCGCGTAAACGCGCTTTCTTCGTCAATGACGAGGACTCGCTTGTTGGACATGATTTGGGGCTTTCAGTTAGTGAAGATCCGCTGTCGGATCTCGAGGTGATTGCGACCCTGTCTGTTCGAGCTTTTCCTGCTTGGCCCGGTCTTCTGTACGATATTTGGAAAGATAGCTGATCCGCAGCCCGAGCAGACCGGACTTGTCGATGGTTTCCTGCCACGAGAGAAATTCTTCCAGTGACAGATCATAGCGATCGCACGCTTCCTCAAGAGTGAGCAAACCGCCGGTTACGGCAGCGACCACTTCGGCTTTTCGCCTGATTACCCATCTGGTGGTTTTGCTTTTCGGTAAATCATTGAGGCTCAGGGCTTCACCGAAAGGACCGATAACTTTCTCCGGTTTTCTCTGCCGATCAATTTCCATAGAACCTCCCAGACGATGCGGCGACCCCGCTGATTCATCCCACAATGGCGCAATTAGACCAGCACCTCGTGTTACAATCATTTACATATGAGCGGAAAAACATTTCCATAAGGTTACCGTATCTGGTTAATACGTTGGAAATACTTGAGAAATATATTTATGTTTACTCTTATTAGCCTACCATATTCAATTAACTCATATAACTTAAGTATTGAAATAGAATATATTCGAACAATGTATTTTATTTGTTTAACAAGTAAAGAAGGCCTCGCCCATAAAATAAGCCCCGGTGTAAGGGACACCGGAGCTTTTGAAGGATGGTTTGGCCAAATTGCGGCCGCTTGTTGGGGATTCGCGGCTCTTGGAATCCTGCTTTAGTTGCTGATCACCATCGCGGTTTTTACGGGTTTACCCGATTTTGCCGCGGCCATGAGCGTCACGCTGGCGCGCTGGGCCGAGTCCTTGGCCTCTGCCATGCAGGCGCCGTGATCCAGCACATCGGTCAGGTTTTTCGAGTCCACGTTACCGCAAACCTTGCGAACAGCACCCTTCAGACGACCCTGCAAGGTCGATTGACCATCCTGGCTGGTCAGGTCCAGATCGGCATATTCTACCGTGGCGGTCCGGGTGATCCGGCCCTGGGCATTGGCGCTGGCGGTAAAGCCTGTTGCGGCAACGGCAATTGCGGCAGCGGCACAAAGGGACTTGGTAAAGATAATATTCGACATTTTCTCACTCCTCAAAATTTTTTGGGGCGTTGCCGGAAAAAGGGGGCCGGCGCAGCCCATGGGGGTGAGGTCGGGAGCGGTATATCCATCGTGCCGGGGAAGGGCTGTCTGGAGAGACGTAGGGTTATGCTCCCGCCTCGCATTTCTAGGTAGCTGAGCAAGGGCGGGCGAGCATCCCGCGTTCGATAAACCGCCATTTTGATCGGCGAACGGCAGACGGCTTCGACCAACGACAATCGCTGGTCGACAAATGTACCTACAGGTAACTTCTGTTACGAATCAAATGGTTACAGATGACACCGAATCATGCTGTATTAAGGCACTAAATCAGTCCGGAGAGCGGACTCGAGGGGTCGGCATACATCCGGCGGCCCATGCGGCCGGACAGATAAGCCTCGCGTCCGGCCTCGACGGCAAGCTTCATCGCCCGCGCCATTCTTGTCGGTTCTTTCGCTTCGGCTATGGCGGTGTTCATCAAAACGCCATCACAACCCAGCTCCATCGCCACCGCCGCATCGCTCGCGGTCCCGACACCGGCGTCGACCAGCACCGGCACATTGGCGCCCTCGACGATCAGCCGGATCGTCACCCGGTTCTGTATGCCCAAGCCTGAGCCAATCGGCGCACCAAGCGGCATGATCGCGACCGCGCCTGCATCTTCCAGCTGCTTCGCGCCGATCGGATCGTCGACGCAATAGACCATCGGCTTGAACCCTTCCTTGGCCAGCAC
>NZ_JBALUT010000139.1:0-2658 GCF_036963705.1 Parasphingorhabdus sp.
CGAGGCGGCACGAAACAAACATTTGAACGATCCTTTGCCAGGGAGAGCCAGCCGAATATTAGACAATATGGATCGAAACACCTTGCTTCTGGCCTCTTCGCGGGGAACACGCGGCGGCTATCGCTATCTCGATGATCCTGCACTGTTCAATGCTTTTTCAAAAACTCCTGAGGCGTTGCTTTTATCGGAAACACAAATGCGGCTCGAAGCAATCGAGCATACACAAATGGAGCAACGAAAATGGTTTTGCGCCGCTATGCATTCAGATCGGATCATTGTTAAAGGGGGCAAGGTTGAAATTTCCAAGCCAGAGGATCACTGGGTTATTGCGTTTCACGAGCAACAAAAAGATGATCCGACGTTCAACCGCTTAATGGCAGTATCTTATCTGCGGCCAGACCGCTTTAAGTTTGACACTGATATACCGCCGGAAATTGTTGCATGGCGCTCTGCCCGCGCTACCAATAAACAACAAATGGCAGACTATATTGCCGACGAACTGCATCTGCGGGCAAGAAGCGATAAGCGCGATCCTAAGAGCGGAGCCGAAGAATGCAGGCGGATATTTAAACTCATACCGTATGAAGCGCAGGCCTTGCGCGATACGCCGGGACATTTTCTTAGCCAGTATAAAAACTGGTCCTTTCGTAAACCTGATGAGAGTGAAGCTCAGTGGGAGCGTAGACGTAAACTAATTATCCGTAACAATAATTCTCGGGGCCGCTGACACTTCAGCGGACATTTGTGTTGAAGAAGAAAAAAACATTGGAGTGCCTTGCCGGTGAAGCCGGCAGGTGAGAGGAAAAAAGAGCAGTAGCGCTCGGCCAAGCCTCGCCGGTTTCTCAACAGGAGAAACCATAATGAACATGTTACCAAACCAATCAGAGCTGGAGGAAATCGCCAGACGGCTTGACAAAGAAGATGACTACCGCGTGCTGTGCGCTGTCCCGAAACGCTTTACCCGTATGCCTGAAGACGGCGTGCCGCCCGATGGCAGGTGCATTGCAATTCTTGATACAGAAACTTCAGGATTGAACGTTCACGAAGACAAGCTGATCGAACTCGCGATCATGCTGGTTTGGGTGGATGATGAAGAAGAGGTGATCGGGCACATGGGGCCGGTAAGCTGGCTGCAAGATCCTGGCGTAGAACTGGAGCCGGAGATCACGTTGATCACGGGCCTCGCCAATCACCATTTGGTCGGCAAGCAGATTGACGACGCAGCAGCATTCGGCTTTCTCGATCGAGCAGATCTGCTGGTCGCCCAGAACGCAAAATTTGATCTCGCCTGGATCGAGCAGCGCTATCCAAAGCTGAAGGGCAAAGCCTGGGCTTGTAGCTGCAGCGAGATCAATTGGCTCAAGCTTGGCTACGAAGGACGCTCGCAACAACATCTGCTTTGGCAACATGGCTGGTTCACCAATGCGCACCGGGCTGAGGCAGACGTCTGGTCGCTGTTCTGGTTGCTCCAGCAGCGCCAGCGGGGGCCAGGCGACAGTCCGGTCCAGAGCCATCTCCAGCGTCTGCTGCAAGCCGCCGAGACGCCGACCATGCTCGTGGAAGCGTTACGCGCGCCATATTCGGCAAAGGACAAGCTCAAGGCTCGAGGTTATCGGTGGGACGCTGGGCGCCGCGTCTGGTGCAAAGAGATGGCGGAGGAAAAGCTGGCTGCTGAACGCAGCTGGTTCCGAACCGAGGGGCTTCCGCTGTTCGGCGCCAAAACGATGGCCGCAACTGAGCGTCACCGGTAAAAATTAATCGCTAGCCCAACAAACACGGCCTGCCTTTCGGCGGGCTTTTTTATGAAAGTAATAAAAACATGACTAATCCAACAGAAATTGAACGGCAGCTATCACGCGAAGCCGGTTTATTTGCAGCGCGCGGCAGTGCAGCCAATCAAAATAGAACCCGCACCTATATCGTTGCTGATTTTGAATATGCTTATGACCGGGGCCGCCATAACGGATATGGCGTAGCTGAAGGCAAAGACGCCGAGGAAAAGATACGTTGGCCGTTTCACCGCGTGGCAGCAGCCTCCTGGTGCGTGATGCGTTTCAAGCGCGGTTCGGACACTCCAGAGATTGAAGGTCCGGTTGTTCTCTCTACCGATGATCACAGCGAAAAGGACATGGTCTCAGCTTTCTTTGACGCCGTGGACCAGGAACCAGGCGCTGTGCTGGTGACATGGGGCGGGGAGCATAAAGACCTGGCCGTTCTGCGCAGGACCGCTGGTGAGCTTGATCTGATCATGCCCGGGCAGCTGCGCGAACTCTCGCCGGTTTCAGACCGCAGGATTGATCTATGCGGCGCCGTCTCGATCCGCGCGGAATCCGTCCATCTTCCGGAATATGCAGCAGCTTGCTCGATACCGGCAAAGCCGTCGCCATCCAAAACCATTGGCGAGCTGGTCGAGAAGGGGAAGTGGGGGGACGTCGAGGAGCAGGTGCTGGCGGACGTTATGACGACGGCGATCATCATGCTGCGTCATCTTAAATCCCACGGGCTGGTCCGGTGCGCCATTCCAGCATGCAGTTTGGCGCTGGCAAACGCAGCAACGACCGCAAATCCGGGCAGCGAATTTTTGAGGCGAACTTTCAAACCCTGGGCTCAGCTCAAAGATAGCACAGCCAATTATACCTGCCCGATCTACCGGGCAGC
>NZ_JBALUT010000140.1:0-2605 GCF_036963705.1 Parasphingorhabdus sp.
CTGACGGTCAACCCGGTTAGCCCGGTCGATGGTGAAGACGCGATGCGTCTCTACGAGCTTTCACGCGATACCTGCGCAGAGCATGGTTTCGATATGGTCAGTGAAACTGTCGCCATATGGCGTTCAGCCAACCACCGCCAGTTCCTCCCGAGCACTGGCTCGGACCAGTCCAGCGCAGCGCGCGCTCGCGCCTGCGCCGAAGCATTGATCGCGGCACAGGCGGAGGCCGGATTCGGGCAGGTATTCACCGAACCGGGCCTGCGCGCCACGGTCGATAAGACATTCGCTTCGGGCGGACTTTCGACACTCCACGCGAGGGTCAAAGAGGCCCTTGACCCAACTGCGCTGTTTGGGTCCGCCTGATCTGCCCTGCAATGAATCGAGTAAGAGGCATATGAAAAAACTGATCGCCATTTCGCTCCTTGTCATATTGAGCGCCTGCAACAGCGACCCGACGGTCGAAAAACCCGACGGCGCAGAGAATTATGCTTTGATGTGCGCCGGATGCCATGATCCCGGCCCGGGTCACCCTGGAACCATGCTGCTTGAACAAGCGGGACGACCGGTGGCATCGCTGATCGGCAGAGACGATCTTGAGCTGGAATATTTGCGCGCGATCGTGCGTCAGGGGCTAATCGAAATGCCGCCATTCCGGCCAACTGAGCTGAGCGACGCAGAGATCGATGACATTTACGCTCATATCATGAGCGCAGAACCGCCCGTGACGACACCGGCGATGCCGGTTAAGTAAGGGCCTTGAGGGCCAACCGCGTCAACAGCGCGGCAGTACCCTCCAGAGCCGGAATTGCCGTGCGATAAGCCTCCAGGCTCAATCGCGCGGCGGATTGTGCGGACAAGTCCAGTGGTTGGCCCTGTTGCTGGCCATCATAGGCAAGACATCGGACCAGTTCGATCTGGATCTGGCGTTCCATCTGAAGTTCGCTCGCCTTCAGGCTGGTGTAAAGCTTGTCTCTCGCAGCTACCGCTTGCAGGTCCGGTGCCTGCTGAAGCCACGACTTGGCCCACCGCCGCGCACCGCGCACCGGCCAGACCATGTTTTCGTTCAATGCAGCAACACCACCTAGCAGGTCGCCGATCTCGAATTGGCTGAGAGCCCTGCCCTCGCCTTGCGCCAGCCATAGACATAACAATAAAATGTTGACGTCGAAACCATGCTCGTCCTGCAGAACCAAGCACAGGTCAGCAACTTGCGGTCTTGCATAGACTTCGAGCGAAAATTGCCAGAATTCGTCAATGGTTTTCTCTCTTTTCATCGTCTTCTCTGCAGCAGATCGGGTATAACCCGGCATTTACCCTACCCCGCCCTTCCGAAGACGGACAATCGGATCAAGAGGGTCAACGTGGCAGACGTGCCCCCGCGGATTTCATCCCAGTCCGTCGAAAGTCCGGCCCTCAGCGATGGATGGACGAGATAAAGAGAACGAGGTATTCTGAAGAGCAGTTCATTGGCATCGACCTTGGCCATCAAGGCTTACGCTGCCAACCTATTGCCATGCTAGCACTGCGCGCCACATCAATTATCCGATCGATCTTAGCCTTGCTGAAAAACGTCTTTTGTTCTGCACGGGCCAAAATACTCATCGTCGCGACCAAGCGATCTTGAGAATCCAGGACCGGCACCGACGTCGCCGATAGTCCCGGTACGACAGTTCCGTAAGTCCTGGCGAAACCTACCCGCCTGGCCTCGTCAATCTGGGCGGCAAGTTCTAGGTCATCGACGACAAGACCCTCCGCCCGCTCGTGTTCGACCCGTTCCCTGGTCTGTTCAGGAGTGCAATGCGTCAGAAAGAGAATGCCGGTCGACGATGTCTGCAATGGCAAGACCGATCCCGTGTGCAGAGATGTAAACAGCGGCATTCCACCATCGATCCAACGAATGACAGTTGGCCCGTAATCGCCCCACACGGAAAGCAAGCCGGTGGTTTTCATTTCTGCCAAAAGATCTTCCAAATGCTCCGCGGCTATGCGCATGGTGTCCAGCCGTGCCATTGCCGCCAAGCCCAGACGGACCGTGAGCCCCCCCAAATAATACCGCCCGCTCCTTTCGTCCTGTTCGGCCACCCCGGTATTCACAAACGAAAGCAAATACCGGTGGGCTTGGCTGCGGGACAGACCTGAATGGTCTGCTACTTCGCGGAGAAAGGCCCCCTCACCTCCTCCGGTCTCCACTAAAGCCAGTAAAACGCGCACCCCAATTTCAACTGACTGAATGGATTTTCTTTTATCATTATCTTCTTTGAACCCATTTTCAAATTCTTCACCAACTTTCTTCATATCGTGGTCCATGATTTTCCAGTTTATCAACTATGGTGATGATGAGTGAGATGCCAGACGCTTTCCCTCAAGTGTGGGTCGGAGTCGAGCAAAATTCTTGTGCACAGGTTCGTCTGAAAAGATGATCAGCGACGCGAAGTGGGTTCATCTGCTTGCGCAAACTCCTGGAACCGGATTGTCGCGCGGAGCTCTTTGGAAGGTATGGTTCGATAGCGACTTTTCAAGACTGGTCTAGCTGAGGATCAATCTTCATCTAACCGCGCGGCGATAGCATTGGGTATGGCCGGGTCATCGATCGTTGGCGGCACAC
>NZ_JBALUT010000141.1:0-2553 GCF_036963705.1 Parasphingorhabdus sp.
TGGTTATAATCGCGGCGGTTTCAGCTTCCGGGATATGCAAGATGCAGCCGACGCTATCATCATAGCGCAAGACAAATGGTTGACCGCCATGATCGAATATCGCGATCTCCAAACCGAATTAGACCGGCTCACCGGACGCTTTGATGCGTCTATTGCGGCAATCAATGAAGGATATACACAGCCATGAAGACGAACTGGAAAATTGGTGCAGCGATGGCGGTATTGCTTCTTGTGCCGATGGCCGCATGTAGCACAGATGCACCGAGTGAAGCGGGCGAAGGCGAAGCAGCCGAAGAAGAAAAAGGTCCTCATCGCGGCAAGATGCTTCGTGACGGGGATTTCGCTGTCGAAATGACGGTTTTTGAAGACGGCGTGCCACCGGAATTTCGTGTCTATCCGACACGCGATGGCAAGCCTGTAGACCCGAAGTCTGTCAAGCTTACGGTATCGCTGAAGCGGTTGGATGGTGAAGTTGAAAAATTCGCGTTCAAGCCGGCGAAAGATTATCTGGTCGGTCAGGGCACGGTTATTGAACCCCATAGCTTTGATGTTGAGGTTGTCGCCGCTTCCAGCGGCAAACGCCATGTCTGGAAATATTCCAGTCCCGAAGGTCAGACGAAGATAAGCGCGTCTGCCGCAAAAGATGGCGGGATCGAATTTGAAGTGGTTGGTCCACAATCGATCAGCGATATTCGCGAAGTGGAGGGCGTCGTCCAACTGGACCCGGCAGCAACTTCTGAAATCAGAGCGCAATTCCCCGGCAAAGTGATGCAGGTGACAAAAGCGGTCGGCGATTATGTCAAAAAGGGCCAGTTGCTGGCGCGGATTGAATCGAGTGAATCGCTGCAAATCTATCCGGTCTATTCGCCTGTCAGTGGCGTGGTTGCTGAGCGCAACGCCAATGTCGGCAATGTTGCCTATGACCAGCCTATTTATGTCATCAGTGATCCAAGCAGCACGAGCGTCGTCTTCAATATCTTCCCGCGTGATCTGGGCACAATCCGGCCTGGCCAGAAAATCATCATTGAGACGCTTGATGGCAAGCCGGTCGCTGATTCGGTTCTCGGAGGCTATTTGCCCGAAGGCAATTCGGCAGCAGGGACGGCGCTGGTTCGCGCGCGTCTGCCGAACCGCGATGGACGCTGGCGTCCCGGCATTGCGCTGCACGGACGTGTGGTGGTGAACGCAGTGACAGTGCCGCTGGCGGTTCGGACAGAGGCGTTGCAGCCGTTTCGGGATTTCACCGTGGTCTATGCCAATTTTGGTGAAGTTTACGAAGTGCGCATGCTCGAACTTGGCCGCAAATCCTCTGAATGGACTGAGGTTCTGGGCGGCATCAAGCCCGGCACCAAATATGTCACCAAAGGATCATTCCTCATTCGGCAGGACATTGAAAAGTCCGGCGCATCTCACGATCACTAATGGAAAACCAAACCATGCTCGCTAGAATAATAGGCTTCTCGATCGCGCAGCGCTGGCTTGTGCTCGCCGTTGTCGTGATACTGATGGCGATTGGTGTGTGGAGCGCCACGCGCCTGCCCATTGACGCTGTGCCCGATATCACCAATGTTCAGGTGCAGATAAACACCGAGGCCGAGGGTTTTTCTCCTCTTGAGGCAGAACAACGCGTTACATATCCGATTGAAACGGCGCTCGCAGGCATTCCGAAGCTGGACTATACTCGTTCGGTTTCGCGCTACGGCCTGAGCCAGGTAACAGTCGTTTTTGAGGACGGCACCGATGTCTATTTTGCGCGGCAGCTGGTGAACGAGCGCCTTCAGGCGGCCAAGTCACAATTGCCCCCGAACATCGAACCGCAAATGGGACCTACCGCGACCGGACTTGGCGAGATTTTCATGTATTCGGTCACGCCAAAAAAGGGCGCAAGAAAATCCGATGGTTCAGAGTGGACGCCGACCGATTTACGCACCTTGCATGACTGGGTAGTGCGACCACAGATGCGCAATGTTCGAGGGGTGGCTGAGATCAACACTGTTGGCGGCTACACCAAACAATATCATGTGACCCCTAATGCCGAGCAACTGGCATCGCTGGGCATATCGCTGACCGATGTGGTCGATGCGCTGGAAGCAAATAATGCCAACGCAGGCGCAGGCTATGTAGAGCGTGCTGGCGAGCAAGTCCTGATCCGGATACCGGGGCGGGTAGAAGATCAGGATGATCTGTCGCAGATAATCGTCGCAAAACGCGGCGGGATCCCTATTCGTGTTGGCAATATTGCCGAAGTCGTAATCGGTTCCGAACTACGCAACGGCGCAGCAACGGAAAACGGCAAAGAGATCGTGCTTGGCACCGTCTATATGCTTACCGGCAGCAATCCGCGAATTGTTGCTCAGGCTGCCGCAGAAAAGCTGGAGGAGGTGAACCAATCGCTTCCCGAAGGTGTGCAGGCCGTGCCGCTCTATGATCGGACAGAATTGGTCGAGCGGACCATTGCAACGGTTGAGACAAACCTCCTCGAAGGCGCGCTGCTTGTAATTGTCATCCTGTTTCTGCTGCTCGGTAATGTTCGTGCTGCGCTGATTACCGCAG
>NZ_JBALUT010000142.1:0-2159 GCF_036963705.1 Parasphingorhabdus sp.
GCGAAACTGTCCTTGTCGCCCTGCCGGTCACCGTCAACCAGCCGCAACTGATAGCCGTCGCGCGTTTCATAGGATGCGACCGCTCGCATGGCGAGCGTGTCGCTGATGGGAACATTAATGATCCCCTTGAAGTCTGCCCGGTTGAAGCGACCGGTGGCTGCCTCGAGTTTGAGCTCAAACTCGTTGGAAGGTTCGCGGCTGTTGACAATGATCGCGCCGCCAATGGTGTTCTTGCCGAAGAGCGTTCCCTGGGGCCCACGAAGGATCTGTACACTTTGGATGTCAGCCATTTCCAGGAGACCGCCAACTGACCGCGCCACATAGACACCATCAACATAGATGCCCACGCCAGGGTCTACCGTGATATTGAAATCGGTCTGGCCAACGCCTCGGATGAAAGCGGTGAGCGACGCGCTTGATCCGGAGATATTCCCAACCGGCTGGATATTGACGTTCGGCGCGTAGGACGCAACCTGCGCGACGTTGGCGATCTGCCGGCTTTCAATCATGTCACCGCTCATCGCGGTAATTGCGATCGGGGTTTCCTGATTGTCTTCTTCGCGTTTGCGTGCGGTCACCACAATTACGTCGAGACCGCCACTGCTCTGCTCAACAGCTGGTTCGGTATTCGCAGCATCCTGCCCCAAAGCGGGGGCCGATGACAAGGTCATTGCTAAACCGCTGCCCGCCAAGAGCAATGCACGTCTGCCAACAACATATATGATTCTATTCATTTCCATCTCCCAAATATAAAGTAATGATTTTTTATATTTTTTTTGTCACTTATTTGTTATTATAACGCTTTAGAATTTTGTTTAGAAAGCCACACCGACTTTGCGGAAAAGCTCGTAAAACCCGTCGGTCGACAGCCACCCAACCCGTTCCACCTCCACCAGATCTATCTAGGTCGCCACTGATTCAGCCTATTCTGCGGGTGGTCTGGCCTTGGATAATTGCGTCCAAGCACAGGGAGCACCAGTAACAAGGGCAGGACCATACGACGCTATCGCAAACATTCTAAGTACCCTTCTTGCCAAAACAAATACTCCCATTCTAAATTATACTATTGATTGCCAAGCAAGTAAGATTCGAGAAAGTCGAGGCGGTCATTGCCCCAGAATATCTGATCATCAACAAACATAAGTGGTGCGCCGAATACGCCTCTTTGATAAGCTTGGGCGCGCACCTTGCGATATTCGTTTTGGCCGGTTGGCGATGCGATGAATTCGCACAACCCGTCAGCGTCGAGACCAACCTCTTCGGCACAACTGCGCAACTCGCTGAGATCGCCAGGATCGATGCCGAGTCCCCAGATCCTGTGGTACGCGGCCGTAACAAAAGCTTCCGCATGGCCTTGGCTGCGGGCGTAAAGCACTGCGCAGTTCCAATCCGCGCAGGCGAAATGCGCGGGAAACTTCAACGGCACCCCGTATTCGACTGCCCAGCGCTCCAAATCAGCCATCATGACCTTTATTTTCGGAGCAACTTCGCGGTTGGACGGACCATAGTTGCCAGCGGCAATCTTTGCCTCGGGAATGTCGATCGGCCAATATTCGATCTTGCAGCCGGTCCGCCGGGCCAGGTCCGGCAATTTCACCTGCGCCAGGTAGCTGAACGGACTGATGAAATCGAAATAGAAATCGATCGTTCTGGTCATGGTGCGGTTCCGTAACCCACCAGCTTTTCGTAGTTTTCCCAGAATCCGACGATTGTACCTTCGGTGACCAGGTGGTCTGTATTCTCCGCACGACCTCCGCCCATGGCGATGTACGAGGCTGCTTCCGTTTCGCCGATGATTGCTCTTTGGACGATTTCGACAGCTTCGCCATCTTCCATGGATACCAGCCCGGCCGGACCGATCAGGTTGGTTTGCTTTTGCCGGATGGCCTGCATCTCGGCATCATCATCAGCGTAGCCGAAATGGGTCCAGACAAGCTCGAAGCCATCGGTGCCCTTGGTTACTATCTGCCGCACCGCTAGGGTGTTCTGGATCTGCTGGAGCACCAGGTTCGGGAACACGGCGAGGATAACGAGGGTTATGCCGTCATCGAATTCCTGCCGACCTTTAAGGAGCGACATGTCCTGCAGCTTGAACTCGGTGTCAAAGGTGCGAGAATCCCCATAGGCCTGCTTATCTGCGGCATCGTCGTTACTAGAGG
>NZ_JBALUT010000142.1:2169-2401 GCF_036963705.1 Parasphingorhabdus sp.
CGTCTGTGTTGAACGGTATAATCCGAAAGTGTTGTGGAACAGGTGGAGCAGACTTGCGTGATAAGGGTCGCGCGTGTTCTCCGCGTATAGCTTCCAGTTACCGTGGACATGCTGGCGCTGGTCGCCCAGCACCTTGATTGGCTTGCACATGATGCGTTCGATGTGCTTGATCACGATCGGCCCCAGAAAGTCGCGCAGCGGCTCAACGGTTTCAGAGAAACTGGCGAAAACC
>NZ_JBALUT010000143.1:0-2316 GCF_036963705.1 Parasphingorhabdus sp.
GTTCGGTGCCGGCATGTACAGCCATGGTTTCGAGATGATCGGTCATGATGCGTCCTTGTGCAAAGAAGTAAGCAGCGTGCCTAATATCAATGCGCCCTCACCGCAACCAAGCTTATCATCGGGGTCGGGCTTTCAGTGACGCGGAACCAAAGGCCGCGCCCGCCGTTGCTTCCCCATTGGCGCCGAAAACCCGCGCACTAAAACGAAGGAAAGCAATATCATGGACCTCATTGATATCCTGCGCTGGACTGCCAGCATCAGCGGCATGATCGCCGCGATACTGGTATCGCTCAACGCTGGTGCCAAAATCACCGGGATCGGCTTCATCATATTTTCCGGCTCGTCGGTGGTCTGGATTGCCGCCTCGCTGATCGATGGTAACAACCCGCTGGCGGTCCAGAATCTGGTGCTGTTCGGGATCAATATTTTCGGGATTTATCGCTATCTGCTGCGCAAGCCCAAGAGCGGCGTCAGCGCTAGCGAGGCTGGCTGACCCCGGATAGGTGAACCCGCAATCCGCCGAACATCCCTTCGCTTTTTGTGCAACCTTTTCCGTCCTGTGCGTTGGTTTAGCAATAGTCAAAAAGGAGAAAGACCATGAGCGACGCCGATATGAAACACAGCACCAACCCCGACGAAATCCGCGAGGAATTCTGGGAATCGATCGCCGACAGCCCGTTCGTGATGATCGCGCTCGACAGCAGCCGCCAGCACAGCATCCCGATGCGCGCGCAGCTCGACAAGGACGCCAACAGCGCGATCTGGTTCTACACCTCGCGCGACAACCGGCTGGCCAAGGGCGGCCCGGCGATGATGCAATATGCGTCAAAGGGCCATGACCTGTTCGCGTGCGTGTCCGGCACCCTGACCGAGGAAACCGACCCGGCGATCATCGACAAGCACTGGAGCAAGCCGGTCGAGGCCTGGTACGAACAGGGCCGTCAGGACCCGAGCCTGCTGATGCTGCGGCTTGATCTCGCCGACGCGGAAATCTGGGAAGCCGATCCTGGCGTCACCGGTCTGTTCAAGATGATGACCGGCATGACGATGAAGGGCGACGAAATGGGCGAACATGCGAAGGTAGCGCTGTAACCAGCAGTCAAATATCGGGATCGACCTCCGCCGCATCCAATGTATCGGAAGGTGGCAGGTCGATCTCGAATATCGAATCCGCCTGCAACACCGGCGGCGTCAGATTGGGCAGTGGCGCCTCGGTGAATTCCGCTGCTACCGGAGCGGCGCGCAAACCCAGCCTGAGCTCGGCCGCCTCGATCGCCAGCGCTTCGGCGGTCTTGCACTGCCGCGCCTCGGCAAAGCCTTTGAGGAACCCCCTGCGGGCGACACCGGCATAGACCGCTCTATCCATTCGGCGGCGAGCGGCATTGGCGCCGGACAATTCCCGCACCGCTCCACGAAACGGAATGAACCCGCCGAGAAAACTCCCGCCTGTTTTCAGCGCCTTGCTAACCACCCCAGATTGTTGCTGCGGTTCATCGGCGTCTGGTCCCAGCACGTCTTCCAGTTTCGCAATTTCCCGCTGCAGCGCCGGACAATCATGTAGACCGCCTAAAGCATAAGGTTCGTCCTGGATCATCAGCAATTCGACCGGAATATCATCCGACCGGAAATTGAGATCGTTGAGCGGCTGGGTCACCGCATCACCGGCATTGCCGATTACACCCTTTTTGCGTTTGCCCTGTTCGGCGAACGCAGGGGCCGCAACCAGTGCGATCACCAGCACAGAAAGCAGCGGAACAGAACGCCAAGACGGGGCCGGACTGGTCCGACCCCGCCTCTCTGTCACCAGTCCGCGCACGTGCGACCCAAAACCTGGCGCCCGCTTACTGTTTCCAGAATCTCGAATGTTGTTCATTTCACCTGACAATGGCCGTTCCCCGTTTGGATGGCTGCTATCATAGCTGACAACCTAGTTAGTCGCCATGCTGCGCTGCTGCGCTTCGGCCTTCATCGTCCGGCCATTGGTGATGTCGGATTGCGCTTTCTCGACCGCGTTCTGTGCCTTTGCCTGCTGCTTCATCGCCTTGGTCAGGTCACTCTGCCCGTCACCCTCGCGATTGTCATTTTTCGCCCAGCTGTCGGCGGCATTGGCAACCCGGTCCGCCCATTTAGCGGCTTCTTTGGGATCGCCCGATTGCGGGACATTCGCAGTCAATTGACGGAATTCGGCCGAAGTGTAACATCGGGTGACTGGTGAGACATTCACTTCATGGCGTTATAGCCTTTCCCGAAGAGCTTCGTAAGGTGTTTTTCCATTAAACGCGCCATGCGGTCTGTGGAAGTTGTAAAACTGCTCCC
>NZ_JBALUT010000144.1:0-2155 GCF_036963705.1 Parasphingorhabdus sp.
TGGTTTTCCCGGTTTCCACGCATAATTATGAATTGCGCTACTGGTTGGCGGCGGGCGGTATCGAGCCCGGCTATTACACGCCCGGCGACGTCGGTGGTACGGTTGGTGCGCAGGCAGCTTTGTCCGTCACACCCCCGCCGCAGATGCCCGCCACGATGGAAGCCGGCACGATTGATGGCTATTGCGTCGGCGAACCCTGGAACCAGGCCGCCGTGCAAAAGAAAATCGGCGTTCCGGTGATTACCGACGATGAGATCTGGAAAAAGAACCCGGAAAAAGTCCTCGGCCTGCGTGAGGATTTTGCCGAGAAATATCCTGCCACGACAGCCGCCATGCTGCGCGCGATCATCAAGGCACAGCAATGGCTGGATGTGGACGGGGGCAAGAACCGTGCAGAGGCGGTGAAAATTCTGGCGCGACCCAATTATGTGGGCGCGGACGAAGCCGTAATCGGCGCCTCGATGACCGGTCAATTTACCTTCCAGGCTGGTGACACACGACCGGCCCCCGACTTTAACATCTTCTTCAGCGATTATGCGGGCTATCCCTTCTACTCCGACGCGATCTGGTATCTCACCCAGATGCGGCGCTGGGGCCAGATTGCCGATGACCAGACCGACCAATGGTATTTCGATACAGCGAAAGCGGTCTATCGGCCTGACCTCTATCTTGCCGCCGCGAAAAAGCTGGCGGACGAGGGAACAATTCCTGCGGAAAGCATCCCGGAAACCGACGGTTTCAAAAGCGAGCAATCCGGCTTTATCGATGGTCTCACCTACGACGGAAAAGCGCCTAACGCCTATCTGGCGAAATTCCCTATCGGTTTGAAAAAAGGTCAGAAAGTGACCGCTTCCGGCGTCAACTAAGCTTCTGATGAATAAAGGAAACAAAGACATGGCGACCGTCATTGTAGATAAGGTTCACAGCGATAATGGCGGGGTTTCTCCGGCAAAAGGGAAGGCTGGCGTTTCAAATGTCTCGGTCGATCCGGTACCATCCACAAAGCCGAGCCTTAAGGCTGGAAAAAGCTGGCCGATTGAACCGAAGAAAATCCTCGCATGGCTGAAAGGTCTTGCGGCTCCGACTATAGGGATATTGGCTTTTCTTGCCTTATGGGCGGCATTGGCACCGCAGGTGGACACATCGCTTGGTAGTCTTCCGGGGCCAGTCGAAGTTTCCGCTCAAGGGGTTTCGCTTTTCGAGGAATGGTCCGCCGCACAAGACCAGAAAGCCGAATTTTATGCGGCGCAGGATGCCCGCAATGAAGCGGCAATTGCCAGTGGTGGCGAAACGCGGAATTTTGAATATAGCGGGTCCCCAACTTTTCTGGACCAGATCTGGACATCTTTGGCGACGGTTGCCCTGGGCTTTTTTCTGGCGACAATCATTGCCGTCCCGCTCGGCCTGATCTGCGGTCTTTCGAAAACTTTCAACGCCGCGATCAACCCGATCGTACAGATCATGAAACCAGTCAGTCCGCTGGCTTGGCTTCCGATTGTCACCATGGTGATTTCGGCAACGATGACCGATCCGGATCCGACCTTACCAAAAAGCTTTGTAATTTCCGCGATCGTCGTGATGCTTTGTTCGCTCTGGTCGACGCTGATCAACACCGCCATCGGCGCAGCATCCATCGACAAGGATTTGATGAACGTCGGCAAAGTGCTTCGGCTTGGCTGGTTTGCCAAACTCACTCGTCTGGTTCTGCCCTCGGCACTCCCGTATATTTTTACCGGCATGCGCCTGTCGCTTGGCGTGGGCTGGATGGTTCTGATTGCAGCCGAAATGCTCGCGCAAAATCCGGGTCTCGGCAAGTTCGTCTGGGACGAGTTTCAGAATGGATCCAGCCAGTCGCTCGCCCGGATAATGTTCGCGGTCATCGTCATCGGCCTGATCGGCTTCTTGCTCGACCGGATCATGATGCTTCTGCAAAATTTCGCCAGTCGCAATCGTACGGTTTGAGGGAAAAGATACGACCAATGCCCCGCCCATATTATCCCTGAAAAACGTCAACAAATCCTATGTTGACGGATCAGGAACCCGGACAGACGTACTCGACAATATCAGTCTCGATGTAGCCGAGGGAGAGTTTATCGCCATTCTGGGTTTTTCCGGTGCTGGCAAAACCACCTTGATAAATTGCATTGCCGGACTG
>NZ_JBALUT010000145.1:0-2146 GCF_036963705.1 Parasphingorhabdus sp.
CGAGCATTCCGTGCTGGGCCCCGTCGATCCGCAGCTCGGCCAGATGCCCGCCGCCTCGCTGATCAAGGTCGTCGAGGAAAAACCCATCGCCGAGATCGACGACCAGACGCTGATCATGGCCGATGTCGGTCGCAAGGTGTCGCGTTGCCCTTAAATCTGAGACGCGACGCGTTTGGCGACAATTTTTGCCCTTAATTGGGTTCTGCCTCAATTTGTGTGGCGCAGCGGAAGCATTCGGGCTCTGAGGAGTTCTGGTCCGGCGCGACCGTACATTGCGCGTTTGAGGGTCTTCAGGCGATTGATTTGGCCCTCAGCTTGACCGTTGCTCCACGGAAGCTCGATGGCATTGCGCACGGCCTCGATATCGCGGTGCAGCGTGCGGGAAAAGCGCATGATTGGTGGGATGCCAGTCTCAATGGCCAGGTCGATCCATGCGTCTAGCGGGGCGGACTGGTCGCCGCGCAAAATGCACTGAAACCGCATGGCAAGGCTCCGCATCGTGGCAAAGCTTGGCGATCCGGCCTTCAATGCATCTACCTTTTGGGCCTGGTATGCGGTCAATTTGCGTCGCGGCTTGATACAGAGCGCCGCTGCGACAACCGGCGAAATGGCATGACCGGTTTGCGGGTCCCGCACAGGCACCAGGGGCAGCGGCGTGTCGGTCGGGCCTGCTAGAGCGGTTTGTTCATCCCTTCGCCATCCGGCCAGCAGACGTTGCAAATGAGACAAGCTGCCCTCATAGCCATGGCGTTGAATCTCGATCAATAATTCCTGGCCGGACCGGATACCCTGTTTCCAGAGATCGGCCAATAGGCCCTCAAAATACCACGGCGACGTGGGCTTCAATGCAGCTCGGCGGCGGTCTGGTGGCGAGTCGGAGTTCAACCACTTCGCCACACTACGACGCGGGAAGCCGGTCCGCCGCCCAATTTCGCTACAAGACAGCCCTTGATCACGAAGCGCATGGATGTTTCGAAAAATCTCCTCACGTGATTTCCGATGAGCAAGACGCGATCGCAGCAGATGATTGGCCGTGCTGATGTTTTCGGCATCTGACAATAGCGCCCGCCCAGTGGCGCGGCCATGCATATTCATCTGCTCTTCGATGGCCTGGCGCAGGTTCTGGACGAGATGGAAACGGTCTGCGACCTGCAGGGCTTGCGGTGCACCCTGACGTGCGGCCTTCGCATATGCGCCACAACGATCCCGACTGATGACTTCAATCTCAGGGTGCTGCCGCAGCCAGCTCGCACAGCTTTCAACGCTCCGATCCGGAAGGATATCAATTACGGTCTGCCGCTCGAGATCGACGATGATGGTTCCGTAAGTCTGCGACTTGCGCCAGCTCCAATCGTCGATGCCAATGACCGTTGGCGGCGGGACGGCGCTTTCCGCACGCTGCTTGAGGTGCCGCAGCACCGTGTCATTGCTGACACCGACGCCTAAACGGCGCAAGAGCCGCTCGGCAGGCCGTCCACCCGTGGCGTGCCCCAGATGACCGACAATGTCATCGGCACGCGAAGTTCGACGTGCAAATGGGCGCGCAATTGACGAGGTGTAGTCTGAAAACGTCCGCCGCGGACACGTGGAAGCGAGACATCGCCACCTGCAGACCCAGAGTGCGATTGTTACCTTGTCGCCATGTGCGGGTAAATCCTGCAGTCGCCTTTGCCGCCACCCGTGACGACGCCGAGAATGCAAACCACAATCTGGGCAGATGCCTCTCGGTGCCAAAACACCGGATACAAGCCACCCGCCCGAATCACGTCGCTTAACGCCTTGAACCGAAACTTCGCTCCCGGGCGACCAGTGCTTTTTTGAAATCACGACTATCCCTCCTGAATGTTCCAAGCTCAGGATAGTTGCGCCACACAAATTGAGGCAGAACCCAATTAAGGGCTACGCGACAATTCCCATTGCGCGCGCGCCTCGGGTGCGTAGGTTTGGGGGATGACAGCGTCTCAAACCTCGCTTCCCTTGTCGGTGCCGCCTTTCGTGGTGGTCACCTATGTTGGCGTGGATCTGGGTGCGGACCCCTACACGGTGTCCAATGAGGTCAGCGGCAAGCAATTTTCCGCCAATGCACCCACGGTGGCCTTCCTTGAGGCGGTGCGCGCCACGGGATCCTATCGCGCGGCGCTGAAAG
>NZ_JBALUT010000146.1:0-2100 GCF_036963705.1 Parasphingorhabdus sp.
CGTGGATATTGTAGGTTTCGGCAGCAGCTTGCCCGTGTCCGGCGATCGCTTGCGGCGGGTTCGCGTGGCTCCTATGGCTACAGCAAATTGTTTGGCAACGGATAGCTCCTCTTCAGCCATTTGACGTTGCCTACTTGCTAGATAATTGTATTTTGCACCCTTTTTGCCATCACGATAATCTTCCTGCCGATCAAGATTATCGGTTTGCACGTGGGAGGTTAATTTTTTTGCTTCCTGGGAAAGATCCCACTTTGCCGCCGAGTTTTCCTTTTTCGTATCGGTGGTTGGCTTGTCGAAGCGCGGCATTACGAACGGCCTGATTTTCAGGCTTGGACAAGTCGGAACATAGGATGTGCCGAACTTGGCCTGCAGCTTGCCTAACGCTGCGTTCGAGTAAGCCTTTCCTGCTGCAATTTTTAAAGATTTCTGCTTTCCATTTTGCGGCACGGTTTCAAGAACAGCTGTGTTACCAACTTTAACATAGCGAAGTCCTACTCGTGCCAGCCTACTGTGGAGATCAGGCCAGTCTTCCGCATTTTGTATCCGAGGTGCTGCAAGAATCTGCGCAACTTTTGACATAGGCCATTCTTCACCGGCCAGTTCATTTGGTCCCGCTTTGTTGTTATCAAAGATAATTTCATGCTGACTCTGGATGCTATGAATGAGCTGATGGTCAACCTTCCCATCAGCATTTTTGATTATTGAACCGCGCGCGTCTGCAATTTTTATGTCTGAGAGGGTATGATAGACGCCGGTTTCGTCTGCCACATATCTCCTGTTCGGTTCGGGCCCGAGGCCCTCTTGATATTCACAAACAGCGATCGCGATTTGTGCGGCTTCTTTCCACCAGCCGTATCCAAAACTAACATTGCCGCCAGTTGCGGCATTGATAGAAACAACGAGATCATGTCCGTGGGAGTTTGGAGTATCACCGTGAAATGCGCCTACTGACGGACATTCTTCGATTCCCATTATACGGCGGATCGTTGCTCGCTGACGCCTCATTGATGCGCTATCGACGGCTTCGCCTTTGCGATGACTCCATGTCATGTGCCAAAGGCGGTCGAGACCTGCGCCAGCTGCATATACGGCCATATCTCTGACATGATCTTGGGCCTTATTTGAAGACAGATTGTCGGCGTATCGCTCTACTATACGATGCGATCCCTCACCTTCCGGGTCGATTATTGCATATTCACCAACTCGTTCTGCGGTCACAAAAGCATTATGGTGCTCGCCCGAGGCAGCGAGCCCGATTATGTATGAGGAGCAGCCTATCGCGATATCAAAGCTGCGCGCTTGTTTTGCCGCTCCGCCTACAAGATCTTTTATTTGATCGCGATATTGCCAGATTTTTATAATCATGGCGTCGGCTTACGCCAGTCAGTGATCGCAGAAGAACGATTTTTGATCTCGCGGTCGGTCAGTAAATTGACGATCTCCCGCGAAATTTTGACCAGATCGTGATCTATCTCCAATCGCTCGCTGTTGCTTTCGATCATTGTGGCGATTGCATCGTAGGCTTGCTGGATCAGACGGGACATCTCAGGGGATTGGATTGGCCTACCATCGGATTGCTTCGGGATAGCTTTGCGCAACGAAGTAAGGGCCCGGATAACATCGCCAATTGTGAATAGATCATTCTGAATGAGATTTACTGTAACCAACAACCTCGACGTTATGTCGTATACGGGATCTCGGAACCCGTTTGACAATAAGATGCGCTCGCGGCAATACTCAGACGTTGAGGCACCCTGCGCTGACTTTTTAACGAACTCGACCTCTTCTTTGCTTCCAAAATGGACAACGATACGGGGCCGCGAAGTGCGAAGGTCTTTCCGCTTCGGCTTGGAACCGCCTGACATCAGATTTTTCCTCCGCTAAAAACTAGCAACGAACTGAAAACCTGCATGCCGTCACGAAGCGTAGCGACACGATGGCAATAAAATGTGGGAATCCCACATTCATCCTGCTTAAGCTTAGGCCCCTTTTGGACATGGTTTCTCATGGTAAAGGGACCTGTAGATCACGCATCGCTTTTATCAGATAAGCCCGCTCTGTCGGGCCTCGATCTAAAACCTCTTCAACGGCCACCTTGTC
>NZ_JBALUT010000147.1:0-2088 GCF_036963705.1 Parasphingorhabdus sp.
GTTTGACCAGTGGATGTCCGAACAGGGCCGGATCGGAATTTCCGGTGTGGATACAAGGGCTTTGACCCGGCGGATCCGCGAAGCGGGCGCGCCTAACGCGGTGATCGCTTATGATCCGGATGGCAAGTTCGACATTGACGAATTGCTTGGCAAGGCGCGGGCCTGGGCCGGCCTCGAAGGCATGGATCTGGCCAAGGATGTGACCGGGCACCAGACCCAGCTTTGGGACAAGGGCGGCCTGTGGCGACTGGGTCATGGCTACGAACCACTGGAAGATATGGAAGCATCTTCATCCCGTCCGCATGTGGTGGCGATCGATTATGGTGCGAAGCGCAATATCTTCAGAAACCTTGTTAAGGCTGGCGCAAAAGTCACTGTGGTTCCTGCCAAAACTTCGTTTGATGAAATCATGGCGCTGCAGCCTTCCGGGGTGTTTCTGTCCAACGGCCCCGGCGATCCGGCGGCGACCGGTTCCTATGCGGTTCCGGTTATCCAACAGCTGTTGGAACAGGATATCCCGCTGTTCGGTATCTGCCTCGGCCACCAGATGCTAGCGCTGGCGGCGGGCGCCAAGACGGTGAAAATGCATCAGGGCCATCGCGGCGCCAATCATCCGGTGCAGCGGATCGGCGGCGGCTGGGCCGAGACCGAAGGTCTGGTCGAGATTACCAGCATGAACCACGGTTTCGCGGTCGACGGCGAGAGTCTGCCGGACAATATTCACGAAACCCACAAGAGCCTGTTCGACGGCAGCAATTGCGGCATCGAAATCATCGGCAAGCGCGCCTTTGGCGTCCAATATCACCCCGAAGCCAGCCCCGGCCCGCAGGACAGTTTCTATCTGTTCGAGAAATTCGTGGGGGGCCTCAGCTAATGAGCGGACCGATTGATCCTGAACATCTTGCCGAAGAATGGGCAATTGATGACGAAATCCTGCAAAATATGGCAGCAGGCGGCGATTTGTCGCATGTTGTGCGCGAAATTAACGTGCAATTTGTCGGCGCGGTCTCCGATCTCAACAAGCTGAAGAACGACGCGGCCAAATGGGGCTTTCGCTCGGCGCTGGTATCCAATGAAGATGACGAGTGGGTAATCGAACTGCAGATTGACCTCGACACAAAGCGCGAGACGATCCGCGAGTTAACCCGCAAAAGCCTCGAGATCGAGAGCGAATATGACATCGACCATGATGGTTGGGGCTGTTTTGCCTGCAACGAGAATGGCGAAATTTCTGATGAGAACCCTGCATAATGCCCAAAAGAACTGACATAAAATCCATCCTCATCATCGGCGCTGGCCCGATCATTATCGGACAGGCTTGCGAGTTTGATTACTCCGGCACGCAGGCGTGCAAGGCGCTGAAGGAGGAGGGCTACCGGATCATCCTGGTCAACTCCAACCCGGCGACGATCATGACCGATCCGGAAATGGCGGATGCGACCTATATCGAGCCGATCACGCCCGAAATTGTCGAAAAAATCATCGAAAAAGAGCGTCCTGACGCCATTCTGCCCACAATGGGCGGGCAGACGGCACTGAACACGGCGCTGACGCTCAACAAGATGGGTGTGCTCGAAAAATATGGCGTGCAGATGATCGGGGCGGATGCCGAGGCGATCGACAAGGCCGAGGACCGCGAGAAGTTCAAGACGGCGATGACCAAGATCGGTCTGGAAAGCCCGCGTTCGGCGATTGCCCATAATATGGAAGACGCCATGCGGGCGCTGGAAGAAATCGGCCTGCCGGCGATCATGCGGCCGAGCTTCACCATGGGCGGGGCCGGCGGCGGCGTTGCTTATAATAAAGAAGAATTCATGCATATTGTCGGCACGGGCCTTGAAGCCTCGCCGACCAATGAGGTCTTGATCGAGGAATCGATCATCGGCTGGAAAGAATATGAGATGGAGGTCGTTCGCGACAAGAACGACAATTGCATCATCATCTGCTCGATCGAGAATGTCGATCCGATGGGCGTGCACACCGGTGACAGTATCACCGTGGCTCCGGCGCTGACCCTGACCGACAAGGAATATCAGATCATGCGCAACGCCAGCATCGCGGTGCTGCGTGAAATCGGCGTGGAAACAG
>NZ_JBALUT010000148.1:0-2063 GCF_036963705.1 Parasphingorhabdus sp.
GACACGGGAGCCGAAATAGATGTAGTGATTAGACTTGCAGCTGCGATCGCAGCTATTGCTTTTTTAATAATCATGTCCGGCTTCCTTTGATGTGAGCAAATAAATACGGTCCTGCAGCTCGTCGGCTGATATGATGCCGTAACCAATCGGGATGGCCCGGCTTTGCGCGCTATCCCACAGCACTAGAGCAGGGGTAATTTGGGGCTTCAATCCCATGCGCGCGCGTTGACCGGCCTCGACGGTGTAATTTTGGAAATGCCGTGATGGCCCGCCATCGGTTGAGATGGCGCGGACCGTCAGTTTCCATCGGTTAGAAACTGATTTTACGATTGGCGACATGACCTCACAGGCGCCGCAGCTCTGCGCGAAAAAATAGAACAGCCCGTATCGCTTTCCGAGGTTTGCCATGACGGTATCGCGCGAAGCGCTACGCGCGTCTTGCCACTGCCTTTTGGCGAGCGTCGAAACCGGGCGCTCGAGCGTATAATCCAGATCCGGCTGCTGCCAGATCGCGCGCTGCCAAACATCGGAGAAAAGTGACGCACGGTCGAGTTGTTCACGTTGGAAGCGTATATAAGCGATGACATTCTCGCGTGTTGGTTCGAGAATTGCTTTGGCTTTAAGCTCGCGCAATTCCTTCGTGACCGCATCGAGTTGCTCGCTTGCGCTTGACTGCGGTTCTGGCGGCAGCGCTTCCGTTTCAGGCGGTTTTGGTTTGGTGCAATAGAACCAGTAGCCTAGCTTGCGCTTCTCGCAGTAGAGTTCATCCGCGCTTGTCCGCAAAGCATTGGTTGCTGGGTCAATAGCTTTGGATGCAGCGACTTGCGCGAATGCTGGACTGAGAACGGCATCAACAAGAAACATGATTGCAAGGACAAGCACGGCCAAGCCGCCGAGCGCTACGGGCAGGGGAAGCGTAGAGCCAAAAATATATTTCATGGTCCTGATCTCTCGTAGAAGTTCTGAATTTTCTGCTGGATGTCATTGGCCGCTTCGAGCTCGTCGGGCAGGCGGGCCGCATCGGTAAATTCCGAATAGATTTCGGAAAAATTCATTCTTGAAAGATCAAGCTGCGCGAATTCCTCGATTGTGAAACCCAGGCATTGTTCGTCTTTCGCCCGAGACCAGGGTTTGGGAAGCTGCGCGCGGCCTTGCTCCTGCAAAATACGCGACAATTTGGATGTGAAGCAGCAATAAGCCTTTTTCTTGGTGATGCAGATGCCGAGGATTTTCTTTGAGCAATAGCTGCCGACATAGGCACACAGTCCATTTGCATCGCGTTGGTGAAGAAGGATCTCTTGCGTGTCGCAGCCCAGCGCAACTAGCAGGCTAATGCCGGGAATGAGCGGAAAGCCTTTGCCCTTGCAGCAATTAAGCACCCCGAAGACTTTTGAGCCGCACGTCTCGCGCTCGCCTTTGAAAAGCGTTAATGTGTCGGGATCAAATTGTCCGCGCGCATCGTCCATCGCGTGAAGCGCAACAGCGGCATCCTTGAACTCGTCATTCGCTTCGCGCTCAATCGTCTCACATGATCCGTCGATGCAATAGACATCGCCGTCACAAATATATTGGCTACCCGAGCCTTGCGTATCTGGAAGCGGGCAATCATAAACCCATTCGGTGGTCGAGCAGGGATTATCTTCGCTTAGACAATCCTCGCGGAGCAATTGGCAAGCCGGATTATTATCCAATTCCTCGCAATCATTGGCAGCGCGCCGGGCATTGCATTGATAGGCCCGCTCCCATGCCCAACAGGGTTTTGTGACCGGCACACCGTTTATGATGCGGGTTACAGGGTCGCTGTCGCTGCAAGTCTCGGCTGTTTGTTCGCAATCGGCATCTTCGGCAAAAGTCCGACAAGCGGCATCATTTTGGTTTTCCTGAATAATATTTTCAGATGATGTCGCGTAAGGCGTTTCTCCCGCGACAGGCGCGCTGCAGCTCATTTCAACATAGGGTTCGCCGGGTTCAACGCAGTATCGATCCTGTTCACGGTTTCCGCCCCATTGCAAACACGGTCCTGGACGTATTCCGGCCCTCCGGCATCCATTTGCGTTAAATAT
>NZ_JBALUT010000149.1:0-2002 GCF_036963705.1 Parasphingorhabdus sp.
CTCTGACGCTGTTTTGGCAGCATCGGAACGATTTTCTTCAACGGAACGATAAACCCGAGATCGAGCATCTGGTCGGCTTCGTCGAGCACCAGGATTTCGACTTTGGAAAGCGTCAGGAAACGTTGGTCGATCAGATCGAGCAGACGACCGGGAGTCGCTACCAATACGTCAACGCCGCGTTCCAGGATGCGCTTCTGCCGGTTGATCGGCACTCCGCCAAAGGCAGAGGTGATGAACAGGCCGAGACCCTTGGAATAACCGGTCATGCTGTCGGCAATCTGGCGCGCCAATTCGCGGGTCGGAGCCAATACCAGCATCCGGCATTCATAACGGCCGGCGCGGCGCTTGTCGTTCAACAGGTGGTGGAGCGAAGGCAGCGAGAAAGCTGCGGTCTTGCCGGTACCGGTTTGCGCGATGCCGAGAATATCCTTGCCTTCAAGCGCCGGGGGAATGGCTTGCTGCTGGATCGGCGAAGGAGTGGTGTAGCCGCTTGCAGCCACGAGTTTTTGAATAGGTTCCGCCAATGCGAAATCAGAAAAGTTAGTCAAATTTTTATACCTTGTAATAGCAGCAAGTTTCCAGCGCACAGCATGGAAGCTATACGCGTGTTCGCCGTCTGTTAAGACGACCCGCGTGATCAGGCTGCCGGAAAGAAAGAAGCAATGAAGGCGATAGGTTCGAGACGATCTTGTCATCTCTCACGCAGAACTCTCGCCAGACGGTCAATATCAATTGCCGCCTTTGCTGCGATGCAACATAGGTGTTTTTGATATTAAGTCAAGCGGTGTTGTGAGGCAATTGGGTCGCAATGCTCATTTCAGGCTGACCCTGAAAGCAAGAACCGGTTTTCAGTAGCCGGTCAACAAGAACTGGCTGTTGGCTGGCTCTTGCCAAACTCACGCAAACGCTTTGCGGCGAAGCTCGTCTATATAGCCGCCGGCGAACGCCTCGAGCTGTTCAGGGTCCGCAGGCAAACCGCCCTGTTCGTCCGATGCGCCCCCGAGCTCGTCACGACTGTTGACCCGCGGAAACGGTTCCGATGGAACTGGCACTTCCAGAAAATCGCACAGGGGCTCCCATCCGTCCTTCGGATGGAACACGAGCAAACGATTGGATGGGATCGTATCGATCACCTCTGCATTAAACGCGCGATACCAGTTGGCCATCCATTCTCGGTCATCAATATTTTCACCAAATTGACTCAGATATGTACCTTGTAGCATCTGCAGCAGATCACTGCCTTCAAGAGATGAGAGCATGCGCGGGGAATTGATCGTGTCATTGCAGGATTCGACCCAAGCATCGGCATCACGCACTGTCAGAACAACTTTTGCTTCCGGGTAGAATTCAGCCAGCTCGCGCCAATAGACACAGGCTGGATTATCGGTAACGGAGCTGTACCCATCGAAAATGGCGTCCCAATCCGGCTTACCGTCAACAACGTTCTGCCAGAGCGGAATATTGCGCCGGGCATTACGGAACACCTCAACCATATGGTAACATGGCCCATAACCGATATGCTCGAGCGCAAATTTCGTGGAAAAGGTGGCTGTCCGCCCCGGTCCTGCGCCAATCACTTTCAATGCCATTATCCATCCCCCTGTGCTGCCGTTCCGTATAAAACTATGCCGCGCACGGCTTTTGTTTGCAAGCTGCACTGCAGGCCCGACCTCGCGCGAATTCTTTTACCCACCGAAGCGCTATCGCACTGCCGGCCAGCGCGCAGACCACGAGCTTCCAAAAAACTATCAATTCCGGCAGATATATTTATGGCCTAATCCATGACCGACACAAAGCCCCATAACCGCGACAAGAACTACCTGATCAAAAGCGACAGCCCTTTTCTCAAGGCTCTGGGCGTTTCGAACGACGCCGGAGAGATCAAGCCCAATAGATATGGAAAATACCGCCAGATCTGCCGCTTTGTCGAGATTTTCATCGAGCGGATCGAGCGGACCCAGGCGGTCAAACAGAAGCGGGTCAAGGTTCTGGATATCGGATC
>NZ_JBALUT010000150.1:0-1898 GCF_036963705.1 Parasphingorhabdus sp.
CCGGGTGACATTGACCCCGCCCGGCGCAACGCAGTTCACGCGCACGCCGCTGGCTTCCAGTTCCAGCGACAAGGCTGCGGTCAGCGCGGCAACCCCGCCCTTGGCGGCGGCATAGGGAACCCGGTTCACGCCGCGCGTGGCCACGGAACCGATATTTACGATTGAACCGCGCCCGGCCGCGAGCATGTACGGCACCACCGCGTGACAGCACCAAAGCGTCGGCCACAGAGAACGGTTGATTTCAGCCACGATCTCGTCTGGGGTATAGTCCCAATAGGGTTTAGCCCAGATCGTGCCGCCAACATTGTGGACCGCCACGTCAATGCGGCCAAATTGATCGGCAACCGTCCGGTAAAGTTCGGTCGCTCCATCGCATTTTTCTAGGTCAAAAATGGCAGCGTGGACATCGGAGCCATTGGACCGCAGACGATCAACCGCAGCTCGCGTGGCGTCAGCCGCACGGTCGGCAAGGATCACGATCGCGCCTTCTTCGGCCAAACGCTGGGCTGTGGCCAGCCCGATCCCCTGGGCTCCGCCTGTCACAACCGCGACCTGATCGTCGAACCGTTTCGCAAAAGTCATGGTAGGGCTCCTTTGTCTTCCCGAGTTCAAACAATGATACGCAATGCAAGGCGGTTGCCTTGCCTATATTCGCAATCTATATCACTCAAGGAAATGCATTACGCAATGTAGAATGTCCCGGCGCTAAAGCGATTATCACGGGACCAGATATGCTAGGAGAGACACCAAGATGGTCCGTACACTCATGAAACCAGATGACATCAAAGGCGCCTGGGCGATTATTCCCACTCCGGCAATGGATAACGCCTCGGACTGGCGCGCGACAAAGACAGTTGATCTCGATGAGACAGCGCGTGTGGTTAACGGCCTGATCGATGCAGGGATCAACGGAATTCTCAGCATGGGTACGCTTGGCGAAGCGGCGACCATGACCCACGACGAAAAGCTTGATTTCATGAAGGCGCTGGTTGATGCCGCAGCCGGTCGGGTGCCGATCTTCGTTGGCACCACTTGCCTCAACACCCGCGATACCATCGCCTTGACCCGACAAGCGTTTGAACTCGGCGCGGATGGCACTATGCTGGGAATCCCGATGTGGTGCGCGCCCAGCCTTGATGTTGCTGTCCAGTTCTACAAGGACGTCGCTGAAGCCGTCCCCGAAATGAATATTGCAATCTACGCCAATCCGGAGGCTTTCAAGTTCGATTTCCCTCGCCCATTCTGGGCCCAAGTAGCTGAAATTCCGCAGGTCGTCACCGCGAAGTATATCGGTGTCGGCAATCTGCTGGCGGACCTTTCGGCGATCCGCGGTCGGATCAAATTGCTGCCGATCGACTTCGACTATTACGCTGCCGCGCGGATGGACGATTCGATCGACGCTTTCTGGTCCAGCGGCTCTGTGTGCGACCCGTTGGTGACCACAACGATTCGCGACAATATTTTGCAAGCCCGCGAGACTGGTGACTGGAGCGCGGCACGCGCTTTCCAGGCGCGACTCGGGCCGACGGCAGCGCCGCTGTTCCCCAACGGCAGCTTCAAGGAATTCTCGACCTACAACATCGCGCTTGAAAAAGCGCGCATGAATGCCGGCGGGTGGATGAATGCCGGCCCGGTTCGGCCGCCATACCATCTTTGTCCGGAACCGTATCTCGAGGGAGCACGCCAGTCAGGCAGAATGTGGGCCGAACTTGGCAAGGCACTCGCGGCCGAAAAATGAGATAAATGGGATAATTGGGAGAGAACGGATGACCGACTTAAAACTGCCGTGGCCAAAAAACTATAATGAAGTTCCAAAAGAAGCCTTCGTTCGCAAGGACATCTATGCGGAGGAGGTCAAGCGCATTTTTCATGGCACCGAATGGCACCCGGTGGCTCAT
>NZ_JBALUT010000151.1:0-1761 GCF_036963705.1 Parasphingorhabdus sp.
ACTGGCTGGCCCGGCTGCGCGGCGGAGAAAGCGCAGCGGATATTTTGAAAATCGACATGGCCGGAGAAGTCTCTCCCATTCGCGGGGCGATGACGGCCGGATGGTTCAATTAGCGGACTTCATATGGCTCTAATTAGGAAACCGATTTTTGCGGACGCTGCCCCAATACCGGGGCGGCAATTAACAGGAGAAGACGAATGAAACTGATGAAAAGGATGATGATGGCCACCGCCATAATCGTTGCCGCGCCGCTCGCGCTATCCACGCCCGCAATGGCAGATGATTTTCCGCTAGTGGCCGGTGATTACACGACCATGACTGGCATCTATATTCAGGATGGTGGAACGGTGGCCTATGCCAAATATCTAGCAAGTGAATGGAAGAAAAATCAGGACTTTGCTAAGTCCAAGGGCTGGATCAGCGATTATAAAATCTACTTCAATGTCGATGCACGCGATGGCGAGCCAAATATGTATCTGACGCAGACCTATCCCTATTGGCCGAGCGGAGCCGAAAGTGAAAAGCGTAACAAGGAATGGGAAGCTTTTGACAAAAGAACCAACGCGCAGCTGGATGCAGAATCCGGCAATCGGGCAAAATTCCGGACGGTCAAAGGTTCAATGACACTGCAGGAAGCGACAATCCGATAGCTTTAAAGCTTGGCCTCGGCGGATGATGTGACCCTTCATACGATCCGCCGGGACTAAAACTAGTCCGGCGGATGGTTTTGCGACCTGCCATCCGCCGGGCTATCCCTTCCAGACGCCGGAGAGTCTCCCATGCAAAGCCTTGCCGAAATTGCGAGAGATTATGCGGCTTTGATGGCAGCAGGCAAGACGCTGACCGCCGCGGAGCGATATTGGGCGAGCGATATTGTCGCGCTTGAACCAGCCAAATCCGGATCAAATGATCCAGCCGTCGCAACCGGTAAGCCAGCCGCCCTTGCCAGATTGAAGCGCTGGCTTGACGACAATGCGATGAGCGAAGTGCTGATTGATGGCCCGTTCATCACCGGCGACCAATTCGCATTATTCATCGACATGGAAATCACCCGCCTCACCAATGGCCGCGCCACCGGCAAACGCGAACCATTCAGCGAAATCGCCACCTACACCGTGCGCGATGGGCAGATTGTTGAAGAGCGATTTTTCTATGGGTGAAGCTGCTTTAACGGACACTCAAACCGACACCACATTTCTCGGCCACCCGCGCGGGCTTGCGTATTTATCATTCACAGAGGCGTGGGAGCGGTTTTCCTTTTACGGGATGCAGTCGCTCCTGGTGCTGTATATGACGCAGGAATTGTTCCTGCCAGGCCATATCGAGAATATCGCGGGGATAGGCTGGTATCGCTCCATGCTGGAGGGGGCATATGGCCCGCTGTCGCCGCTCGCGCTAGCGGGGCAGACCTTTGGGCTTTATGCTGGGCTGGTCTATTTCACGCCCTTGATTGGTGGCTGGGTTTCCGACCGGTGGCTAGGTGCGAAGCGAACCGTGATTATCGGCGTGCTGCTGATGACGGCGGGCCATGCGGCGATGGCGCTGGATCAGAGTTTTCTGA
The DNA here is from genome assembly GCF_036963705.1 of Parasphingorhabdus sp. Taxonomy (GTDB): domain Bacteria; phylum Pseudomonadota; class Alphaproteobacteria; order Sphingomonadales; family Sphingomonadaceae; genus Parasphingorhabdus. The sequence goes on from NZ_JBALUT010000151.1 coordinate 1,562, forward strand.
TCGCTCTGGGTTTGCTGACCCTCGGTTCTGGCGCGCTCAAAGGCAATATCGCATCGCAGGTTGGGCAGCTTTATCCAAAGGGCGATGAACGCCCGGCGCAGGGTTTTGTCATCTTCAGCACCGGTATCAATATCGGTGCCATTGGCGGTCCGCTCGCGTGCGGATTGCTGGCGCAAATCTATGGCTGGCATGTCGGGTTT
>NZ_JBALUT010000152.1:0-1748 GCF_036963705.1 Parasphingorhabdus sp.
ATATCGTAGATCGACAGATTCTCGCCGCGATCGCCACCGTCATAGCGGTCGACCAGATAGAGGATCGCCCCGCCGATGCCGCGGATCGCCGGGATATGCAATTCCATCGGTCCGGTTTGCACATTGACGGGTTCGGCACCTTTTTCGAGCAGATAGGCATAAGCCTTGCGCGCGTCTTTCACCCGGAAAGCCATGCCGCAGGCCGAAGGTCCATGCTCGCGAGCAAAATACCAGGCCGCCGACTTGGGCTCGTAATTGATGATCAGATTGATGCCGCCCTGCCGCCAGAGATGGACATCCTTGCTGCGATGCTGGGCAATCTCGGTAAAGCCCATGACTTCGAACACGGGTTCGAGGACACCGCGCTCGGGCGCGCAAAATTCGACAAATTCAAAGCCGTCCAGGCCCACAGGATTTTCAAACAGATCAGTCACAGGATTTCCTCGAGATAATGATGCGTGGAGACGCAATATAGTTTCAAATGATACTATAGGGGATCGGGGCGATATATGCAAGTAAATAGCCGTCGAGCCGATCCGTATAAAACAGGACCAGCGGGCATCATCGGGGAGGGTGACTATGCAAAAACGCCATCAACTGGCCTTCATGGCCTTTCTGGCCATTTTCATCTGCTACATGGACCGGGTCGCAATCTCGGTCGCGATCATCCCGATGGTGGAAACCTATGGCTGGAACCTGTCGACCCAGGGTCTGGTGCTGTCGAGCTTCTTCATCGGCTATTTGCTCACCCAGGTTGTCGGCGGAAAGCTGGCCGATCGTTATGGCGGCAAGGTTGTGCTCGGCTTCGGGGTTTTGATCTGGTCGCTCTTTACTTTGGTCGCACCTCCGGCTGCAGCACTGGGTATCGCGGTTCTGATTGTTGCCCGGATATTGATGGGCATGGGCGAGGCGGTTACTTTTCCGGCGATTTACGCGCTCTACGCGCGCTGGATACCGGTCAGGGAGCGCTCGCGATCCGCTGGATTCTCTAATAGCGGCATTCCTCTGGGCACCGTGTTCGCATTGCTTGCGACACCGGTCATTGTCGCGAGCTGGGGCTGGGAATGGGTCTTCTATATATTTGGCAGCGTCGGTTTCATCTGGTGCGCGGCCTGGTATTTTCTCATTGCATCGAGCCCGCGCCTGCAAGCCGGCATCAGCCAGGCAGAGCTGGACCTGATTGCCGCCGACACGATTGCCGATAGCCCCGCTGTCGCGACGCCGTGGCGCGCATTGATGACCAATATGCCGGTCTGGGCGGTGATCGTCGCCCATTTCTGCAACAACTGGTGGTTCTATGTCCTGCTCGCCTGGCTGCCGACTTTTGTCACCAAGGGGCTGGGCGTCGATTATGCCTCGGTCGGATTTTTCGCGATGATGCCGCATATCGCCTTGTTCATCTGCATAAACCTGTCCGGAGTTGTCGCGGACCGGTTGATCGGCAGCGGCATGACTATCACCCGGGTGCGCAAGCTGATGATGCTGATCGGTTTTGGCGGCAGCATTATAGCGCTGCTGATCGTCGGTCAGGCGGAAGATGCGGTCACCGCGATCACCATCATGACCATCGGCAGCGCACTCGGCGCTTTTGCGGTCAGCGGCTTTTTCGTCAATCATATGGACATCGCGCCGGAACATGCCGGGACCTTGATGGGGATTACCAATACCGCCGGTACCATTCCCGGCATCGTCGGGGTGCTGGTCAGCGGCTGGATATTGGACGTCACCGGATCCTGGGCTCTGGTGTT
>NZ_JBALUT010000153.1:0-1705 GCF_036963705.1 Parasphingorhabdus sp.
TTTGACCGGGAATATATGCTGGTTCTGTCAGACTGGTCGCCGCTGGGCGGACACATGATTATGAAAAAGCTCAAGCAGCAGTCTGACTATTTCAATTATGACAAACAGACCTTTGCAAGTCTTCTGGCGGGAGAGGGGCAATCGCTGGAGCAACGCCTGAAATGGGGCAAGATGAGGATGTCGGCTGCCGACATCAGCGACGTAACCGGATCAACCTATTCATATATGGTCAACGGTCATGGCCCGCAGGAAAACTGGACCGGGCTGTTTCGGCCCGGTGAACGCGTGCGTTTGCGCATCGTCAATGCTTCTGCGATGTCGATTTTCAATGTGAGAATACCCGGACTAAAACTCGAAGTCGTCCAGGCTGATGGTCAAAATGTTGTTCCGGTGCAAACCGACGAATTGCAAATTTCTGTAGCAGAAACATATGATGTCATTGTGACGCCTACGGAAAACAAGGCATTCAATATCATCGGGGAGTCGGTGGACCGCTCAGGCATGGCCCGCGCAACCTTGGCACCCGCTGCCGGCATGGTCGTGCCGCTTCCAGCACTTCGCGAACGACCAACCTTGACAATGAAAGACATGGGCATGGGCGCAATGGGAGCGAAAACCGCTCCTATGGCGAATGACAAGCCGATGGACCATGCTGCGATGGGTCACGGCACCGAGGCGCCTGGAAGCACGGATATGGCTGGGATGGATATGCCCGGTATGGATATGGGCAGAAGCACAGACATGAGCGGAATGGACATGAGCGGCAGTGCCGCATCCATGAATATGCGCGATACCCGCAAACTGCCGCCAAAATCTGGAACCGGACCAGGAGTGGCCACGGTCGCGCCCATGCCAGTCGACCGGATTGGTGATCGCGGATTGGGCCTTGATGATGTGAAGCATGATGTGCTGGTATATACCGACCTAGTCGCGCTTGAACCTGGCAAGGACCGCCGCAGACCATCCAGAGAGCTGGAAATTCATCTCACTTCAAACATGGAACGATATATGTGGTCGCTCAACGGGAATAAATTTTCCGCAGTCACCGACGATCCTATCCGCTTTGCACGAAACGAGCGCGTCCGCGTGAAGCTGGTCAATGATACAATGATGTCACATCCTATCCATTTGCACGGCCATTTTTTCGAGCTTGTAAACGGACAATCCAACCAGCCGCGCAAACATACCGTCAATGTTCTACCCGGCGGATTTGTTCAGTTTGATCTCACAGCTGACGAACCAGGTGACTGGGCATTTCATTGCCATTTGCTTTACCATATGGAAGCGGGAATGTTTCAAGTCGTAACCGTTCGTCCTCTGGATGGAGACGCGGCATGAAATATATCACAGCAATCGCATTTTTGACCGTTCCTGGACCAGCCCTTGCGCAACATCAAGGCCATGACATGCAAATGCCGATGACAGAGCCGGCCAAAACCGAGCCCGCTCCAAAAACGCCCATGCAGATGCCTCAGACGGAAGATGATCTCACATCGGAAAACGCACCGGAAAGTGACGGGCAAAAACGGAAGCCAATGGACCATGGCCAGACGGCGGACCCCGCCAGCAACAAAATGGATTCCATGGACGGAATGTCTCCTGACATGGGTTCAATGCAGGATATGCCGCCTGTGAACCAGCCGCCGCCTGAAGCATTTTCAGGCCCCGACCACGCAGCAGACAAGTTTTACGGCAAAGAGAATAT
>NZ_JBALUT010000154.1:0-1693 GCF_036963705.1 Parasphingorhabdus sp.
GTAACCGCCTACTGCCATGATTTTGATGAAAAGAAGCGGCTTGCCTTAAAAAGGCAAGCCGCTTCAGCCAGAAGACCACCTGTCAGGAGGAGGATCAGGCAGCCTTGTCGGCTATCTCTGGAATATCTTCTGATGCGCCGGCTTCCGAAGCTTCATCTTCCAAAACTTCATCAGCCGCAGACAAATCAGCAAAGCGCATCGCATCGGGAACCCACCGCGCAGCTTGCTGTTTGACTTCAGCCTCTGCGATGAAGTTTCCGGAGAAGATGCGTTCGGCGGTTGCTGCAAGATCGGATTTTTTGGACGCGCCGTAGCGGTTTGAAAGCTCCAAACCGCCGACCTCATGCATGCCGTCAAGCGTTTTGGCCTTGGGTACACGGTCAAAATAATTGGCCGCAGTCGGTCGCCACCAAGCCGCCATATCGATTTCCAAGATACCGCCCAGATAATCGTGCATTGAAACTTGGCGATCGCCTTCAACATTCAGGCTCGCAATCAGCGTTCGCGAGACAACATGGCCGAGCCACGCGCTGCGCGCGTCATCGCTGAGCTCCCGAAATGCCACGAAACGCTCGACATCGGTAGTGCTAGCTTTCCAACTTTCATCCAGCGATCCGCGCAATTCCGCTAGGCTTGCACTTGCCGGTGCATCCTTTGCCTCGAAATTATGCGCCGGACCATTTGCAACAGGGCCTTTCAGCGTCGATGCCTCCTGTGCCCGCCAGTCATGGCTGTCGCTATCCGCAAGCGTAAAGATCATAAAATCGAGCGCGAGCGCCGGATCGCTTGCCACATGAAGCGACAAAATATCGCGCCGCTGCATCGCCAGTTCATCGACAAGGCGTTTGGAAAGCGCCGTGCGCTTGGGTTGGGCGGCCTCGCCTTCCTCGACTAGTTCAACGCCTTCATCTTCATGCTCGACATCAACCTTGTCCGTATAATATTGCGGAACCAATGTCGGTATCCCGTCGTTACCAAGTGCCAGAAAAGCGCCTGCTTCGCTGCGAAGCGCATCGGCCAGAACTGGTTTGCGATCATCCAGCGAGCGCATTTCCTGTTCGATTTCCGACACGCGTTTCTCGGCTGCGAAAACGTCATCTTCGCTGCTGTCTTCATTTTCGAGGATGACAGCTTCGCCGTCATATTCGATTTCCAATTCAGACAGACGCGCGATTGCCTCCTCGCTAAGCGGTTCAAGCTCGGTAGGAAGCCGGTTCAAGCCTTCGACAAGTTCATGCGAGACATAACAGTCGAGCGTCGGCTTTACCCAAGCAAGACCATGCTGATCTTTGATCTCGTCGGATCGCCATTCCATTTTCTCAGCAGCGAGACGTTCAAGAAGAGCAACGTCAACCCAGCTTTCAGTTTCATCATCATCGAAGAGCTCCCGGTCGATCTTGCCGCCTGCCTCGAGATAAGCATCGCGTCCGACCAGAACGGCGCGGGGATCGCTGGCCTGGACACTGGCGTCCAGAACCATGCGCCGGATGCTGTCGGAATTTACGCTGTAATATCCTCCAGAGACTTCCTCGAACACCTGGGCCTGACGTTCGACATCCGAGGTCGCGCCGTAAGCTTTTGCAATATCAAGCGTGATGTCACCGCTTGCCAACGCCTCAAAAACCACTGGTGCGAGCTTGGCGAGCCGCAAACGCCCTTCGACAAAGCGAACGGTCTGACCAAAGCGAATGGC
>NZ_JBALUT010000155.1:0-1622 GCF_036963705.1 Parasphingorhabdus sp.
CTTGATCCGGCGATCACCCCTCGCTGACGCGAGGGGGCTGTTTCGCGGGCGGCACGCCGCCAGCGGCCCGGCTCGTCTGCGGACCCCTGGTCTGCCCTAGCCGGGCAGCCCAGCGGCATGCGGGTGTCTCGCCGGTGATCGCGCCAGCCTGCGCTTGTCTTAGAGATTCCTGGCCTTCTGGTTAGAAAAGAACCGCTGGTGGGGACTGCGCAATTTCCCCGCCGGCGTAGAGGAACGGATCGTGCCTGCGCTGGCTGAGTAAGCGCCGTTGGGAAGTTTGATCGTCCTCTTCATTTCCATGCGACCTGAACGGATACGAGGGCATCTAGGCCCGTACGACAAGCAAAGGATCTGGAATGTCCATCGAACCAGTTCGCCAGCATATCGGCGTCGATATTTCAAAGAGCACTCTGGATGCGCACATGTATCCTGAGGGCAGGACCATAACTGTCCCGAATGACAAAAAAGGGTTCAGGCAATTGCTGACCTGGATGGCAGGATGTCATCTTGAACAGCTACTCTATGAACCGACCGGGCAGTATCATCTTGCCTTCGAGAAGTTCTTCCTGAAAGCCGAAATACCTCTCGGCAAGGTCAATCCGCGACAGGCTCGAAGGTTTGCTGACGCATTGGGTGTGTCGGCGAAAACAGACACGATCGATGCCGGGCTTATCGCAAAATACGGGGCGATGATTTCTGTGCGCCGCGTCAGCGACAGAACGATCAAGTTCAATGAAATGAAAGAGCTACAATCGGCTCGGCGCGCTCTGGTGAAAGACAGGACACGCGCGTCCAACCGGTCTTCCGCCCGGATAGCTCCCTTGTTGCGGCGCCAAGCACGGGAAAGGATTGAGCAGATCGACCGTCACATGAAAGCAATCGACGCGGCTCTTCGTTTGCTGGTCCGTGATGATGAATTCCTGAAAGCCAGATTCGACATTCTACAGACTATTCCTGGCATTGGAGAAACAACCGCGATCATGCTTCTGACCGAGATGCCCGAACTCGGCTTCATCGATCACAAGGCGGCCGCCAGTCTTGCAGGACTTGCTCCGATCGCTCGGGACAGCGGCACGTTTCGAGGCAAGCGATACATACAAGGTGGAAGAGCACATTTGCGACAGGCGCTCTATATGCCCACCCTCGTTGGCATAAAGCATAATCCGGAATTCAGCGCGAAATACCATATGATGGTCGCCACCGGAAAAGCGCCAAAACTGGCCATCACAGCCATAATGAGAAAGCTTATCGTCCTGGCGAACAGTCTGCTTCGCGATAGCCGAAACTGGGTTCCAAGCCGGACTTGACGAAGACGGATACTTCCCACTGACAAGCAGAGGGGTCGCAGGCTGCTCGGCATCCATGGGCTTCGAGCGAGCGCTGGCTCAGGGATCGTTCGGGTCGTTCAGCCATTTGCCGAACACTGTGACGTCCTGCGTCGTATAGCCGAGCGCATCATAAAAGGCTTCGGCATCGGTGTTGCCGTTCCGGACCATCAGCTGGACTTTTCCGACGCTCCTGCTTGCGAGCCAGAGTTCGGCTTCGGCCATCATCTCACGGCCACTGCCATGACCGAGGCGATCAGACCATCCTCCTTGAAGCCAACCATCAGCGTCGCTTCG
>NZ_JBALUT010000156.1:0-1568 GCF_036963705.1 Parasphingorhabdus sp.
GATGTACGGCGGTCTGGGCTATGTCTTTGTAATGACCGGATTGAAGATCACCGGACTGGGTTGATGGGGTCGAAACCGTAATTTATCGCCACAGCGTGTCAGCGACATCTGGACAGCATCCGCCCTTGTGGCTGAAATACCATGTCTACAAGATATATGGCGCCCCGACCGTCACCTTCGAGATCGGAGACGAGACCGATCGCCAACTTATCATCCGGCTGGCACGGGAGGCCGCGATCGCGATGATGGAGAGTCTGCAAGGCGATAAGGACGGGGAGGTCGTTCAGACGGTCAAGGAACATAACGATTCTGTCCGGATCGATGTTGCCAAAACTATTGGTCCGAAACTGGCTGGACTTGAAGACATAGAAAATGTTTGCATTCGGCGCGGAAGCTAACAGCCGATAAAATTCTTAGGTGGAGCGCCCGGCATTATAAGGGCGCTCCTTTGCTTTCCCAAACATGCAGGGGTTTAGGTTTGATTGATAAGCCAGACCTGGGTGGAATTTGGCTGCCGATTGAGTGACCGCCGGTTAGCTCTCTGACAAATACTCTCAGTATATTCAATCCGGTCTAGAAATGAGCTATGCGTATAGCAACTTTGCTCCCAACTCGTCTTTCGTCGCAAAAACGACCATATCACGCCCGTCTTCTTTCGCCCGATACAAATTATTGTCCGCCGTTTTGAGCGAACCGCCAATGGTCGTGCCTGCATGGTGAACAGTACAACCAATGCTTACGGTGAGCGATAGCAAATGACCGTCTGCAAATATGTCCATGCTGCGGACAGCATCACAAATTTGTTGAGCGCGCTCCCGTCCTTTTCCACCGTCACAATTGGGAACGAAAACGACAAATTCCTCTCCGCCCAAACGGCCGACAAGACTATCGGGACCGGCCGACAGCGAGATTGAGTTGGCCAGAGCGCGCAACGCATCGTCTCCGGCAGCATGGCCATAGGTATCATTTATCCGCTTGAAATGGTCCGCATCGACAATCATCAGCACGCCGGGAGCTTCGCGGCCCCTTACGCTGTCCAGAAAATAGGACCGGTTCATCAGGCCGGTCAGGCCGTCGAGGCGGATTTCGGAATCCATGATGCCCAGCATTTTGGTCAAGCTATGCAACATCGAGAGGCCGACAAAAGTGGCGGGTGGAGCAATCAGCAGCGGGATCATGAATGCCATCCCGACAAAGGCCAGTTTGCGACCCAACTCCATGTCATCGACAAGGGACAGAAAGCCAGACACAATCACGACGGGCACAATGATCGCCAGCGCTGATAGCAGCGCGGTATATCGCAAAACCTGCCGCTTGGATTGAACACGTAATAACATGGCGAAGCGTTACGATGTGACCCATTACCAAATGATTATATTGTGTGGAATAATGCAGTGGGGCCAATCATGACTGGGGCGCCAGACGCGCACGTCGATTGCAGCATCATTTTGCACTGCCTGATAGGATTCCTATTGAATCGGAGGCCGGTAGGCGGGGCTTTTGAGCGTCAGCATATAGGCCGCAAGTTCATCAATCCGCTTCGCATCAATCTCGAAATCCATTTGCCC
>NZ_JBALUT010000157.1:0-1441 GCF_036963705.1 Parasphingorhabdus sp.
GATGGTGCGGGCGGTGGGAATCGAACCCACACTCCTTGCGGAACGGGATTTTGAATCCCGCGCGTCTACCAATTCCACCACGCCCGCGTTGGGACAGGCATATAACGTCACCGCCGCAAGACGCAACGGAAAACATCAAGAATGCAAATTATGGCTTTAGCTTCATAGACTTCTTTGAGGAAGCGACTGGCTTAGGCCGCGCTCTGCGGACATTGACTGCCGAAGCGTCGATGTTGTTCTTCAAATGCCGCCCATAATACTTCTCGATCATCTCGACACTGGTACGGCAGTTCTTAGCGACTTGATAAATATCCGCGCCTTCCAGCAATCGAAGGCAGATATAGGTGTGCCGCAAACTGTAACAGGTGCGGACGTGCCCATCGCGATCGAATTTCAGATTGAGCTCGTCAAGGACGGTGTTCATCAATTCGCGTGGCGTCTTCCCAAATATCGGATCGGTCGGCTTCAGCTCTTTGCGATCACGGACACGCTCGAAGGGCAAGATCGCACCGGGCATCGATTTGCAGAAACCGACTCCACGCTTCCCGCGCACCTCTATCTCCAATATGCGTTCGCCGGTCGATTCATCATCGACGATCTTGACGTCCCGCAGCTGAATCCGTGCAGACTCATCGGGACGAAGTCCGGTGTTGCCCATGAAAAGCACGTAATCGTGAAAAGTCTCGCAGACTTCACGCCAGCGCGGCTTGGGCGGATTTTTGGCCCGCTCTCGCGTGGCCTCGTAGAGCAGTTTATATTCCTCGGGCGAAAACCAGGCGCGATGCTCCAGCTTACCTGATGTCCTATATGGCGCTGACATATCCGGGATTGCGGAAATCCAACCCTTGCGGTTGGCGGTCTTTAATACCTGACGAAGCGTGACGATCTCGCCATGCAAAGTCGCGCGAGCCGGTTTCTTTGGCTTACCGGTTTTCGCATCAAGGCGGGAAGTCTGGCGATGGACACGATAATCTTGCACCTTGCCCGCATTAATGTCTTTAAGCGCGGTATCCCCAAAGAATGGCAAGAGGTGGACGCGGACGTGAATCGACTTCGATTCTACATATCCCTCATTGCGCTCGCCCTGCGTGATAACCTCAAACTCATCGAGAAATGCTTTGGCGGCGTCCTCGAAACTGGGACCAGTTGGCGTTCGGCGCAGGCGGCCATCGGTCGCTTGGCCAAGTCCGGGTGCAGGTTCGATGATTTGCGGCTGGAGAGGATTTGGCAACAAGGCAAGCACGCCGCGTCTACGCTGACGATCCTCGACGCATTTTTCCATATACCAGTCGCGCGCGAAATCCTTGGCGGCAGCAAGGTTCATCTCTTTGGTTGTCTGCCGATGGTTCCGGCTGCCCAGATAGGTTGAGCATTGCCAGAAGCGACTATTCTCACGCCGATATACGTGAAGCGCGCCATCCATCAGAGCGTAGCTTTCAGC
>NZ_JBALUT010000158.1:0-1312 GCF_036963705.1 Parasphingorhabdus sp.
AGCCATGAAGCTTTGGTCGATGACTGGACCGGCAAAATGACGCGCTTATCGAACCGCGCGCCAAGTCAGGAAGCGCGCAACAATTTTCGCGAAATGCTGGACGAAGTTGACAACGGCCTGATCATGGAAGGAAACTAGGTCGCTTCGGATCCAGGATTAGCAAGCCAAGTGTCGAAGCCCTTACGCAATTCGGTTTCCGAGCGTTCGCCGGTCGCAGCGAACGCCTTGCAAAGCTGATCGACTAGCTGGCCCAGATCGACCATGATGACGACCGTCGCCCGCGCTGGGATGGATGACAGTTCGCTGCGCGCCTTATATATCGGAAAGTCGACTAGCCTGCCCAGCGCGGTCTTGGGCTTGTATTCATCAAACGCCGCTGGCCTGACGACATAAAATCCCAGATCATCAGAATCGCTGGCCATGTCAGCGATCAGGTCGCCGAATTGGAAGCTGACCAGTTTTGCGCACCGTTCAGGCGTGATTCCGGTTTCAAGTAAATGATAGGCCAGCGCTAAACTGAAGACCTGTCGCCAACCATATTCAGCGGGTACGCCGCGACCGGTCTTTGTGTCTAATGGGATGCCAGATTTTCGAAGTCTTTGGCCGCGCGCGTTCCAAGCGATCTTAGCCGTCGGGTCAATCTGAAACCGATGGCCGAACGCCTTGGTCACTTCGCTATACAAAAACCGCACGCTGGAATCACCTCTTTAAACTCAATTCATCGATGCAATACAACGGTTCGTCAGTATATGATAGTCAAATCGTTGACTCGCTGTCGGAGCTGTGATTAAGCAATTCCAACGAGAAACGCTACATCACGGACCGAACAAATGACAAATAACCTATTCAATAGGGATGACAAGCCCTGCCCTAATCGATTGATCGAAGATTATAGCCGTGCGGTAATGGCATCAAATCTAGCATTCAAGCCAGTCACGAAGACCACAGCGAACACGCGCCAAAGCATTTTGGCAGGCCTGATCATAACCGACCATCGCATCGATATGTCAATGCGCGAAAAAGTCGCAACGGCTCATTCGAAAGTTGTCGGCAATGATGATCCAATGCGTCAGTTGCGCACAGTGGCAGCATGATCGACCTTGCACGCGAACCGATGCCTAACCGGCTTATTTTTAGCCCTGACGAAGTTCAGACCTTGCTTTCTATCAGTTCAGCAACATTTTACCGCGAAGTTGCCGCTGGCAGGCTTGCCGCTTTCAAAGTCGGACGGATGACGAAAGTCGAACGCGCTGAACTGAAGCGCTGGATCGATCAGAAAAAAGCTGAAAGCGGACTGACCGGCCAAGATGTT
>NZ_JBALUT010000159.1:0-1060 GCF_036963705.1 Parasphingorhabdus sp.
GCAGAGAAATGGTAGATTGCCATTACGCTAAGCAATCTCTCACTTTTAAGCGACGTTGGCAACAACGTATAAGCGCGCACTCAAAATTACTTACGCAATTATGATGTGACTTGGTTCTTGGTTTTTATGAAGCGATTGTCTGAAAGACGGTTTTCGCATATATTGCGAGTCTAAACGGCAATATACGGAGAGGCGCAATGCGTAAAGTCCGGGACTATGATGCTGAGTTAAAAGCGCTCGCCGACAAGGCGAAGAAGCTCAAGGCGCGCAAAGTAGAACAGCTTGGCGCACTGGTGGTAGCCACCGGTGCCGATGCACTTGACCTTGAAGTTATCGCCGGGATGCTCCGGCAGGGCGTAATCGAAGCCGAGCAAGATTCCGTAAAGGAGAGCTGGCGCGCCGATGGTGCGACCTTTCTCGGCAAGCGCGGGCGCAAGGGTAATCGCGCTGCTGGAAAAAACCAATCAGGCGCTTAAAAGAAACCTCGCGGCGAAGCGGCGGGTTGAAGCAGGTCAGCGGCGATATGACACGAGGGAGTGGGTGGTGCAGCGACGGGAACGAACTAGGCATCTGATCGAACTGGGCGGCCTCGTCCAGAAGTCAGGCTTGGTCGAAATCGCCGATGATGATCGCGCCACTCTTTACGGCGCGATGCTCGAACTTGCTGGCCGTGCACAAGATGATGATGGCGTGAACGCGCTGGCGCTGTGGAAGCGTCGGGGCAAGCGGGCGTTCGATAGCGAAGCCGAAGCTGCGCAAGACAAGCCGCTGACCCATGTGCAAAGCGGTGAGGATTGATCGGTGAGTAACCGCCTCCACGGATGCGCATTGCTGCTGTTCGCTGGAGTGCTGCTTATCGCGTGGTGGCTCCCAAAAACGTCAACGGCATTTTGGCTAATCCTGATTAGCGGCATCGCGCTCTGGATCGGCGCTATTTATCTCAAGGTCAGATTGGCCCGCCCCGATGACACACTGGGGTCGGCAAAGTTCGGATCGCGCAGCGATGTGAACGCGCTGGCGAAGAACAAGGGCGATCTGCTGATAGGACGCGACACATCGG
>NZ_JBALUT010000160.1:0-962 GCF_036963705.1 Parasphingorhabdus sp.
GGAGAGACAATCGAACGCCGCCGCCTGATCAGGCCGCTAAAATCGGTAAATTGGACACTCGAAGCTTTGTCGGAAAGCCTTTGGGAGCAGGTCGATTTCAAAAGCTTCCGAAAAGGCTGGATGGATGAGGAAGAACAAGCGGCGATGGAAACGGCCCATGAACGCGTACATCTCGCCACCGGATTACTGCTGCCAGTCAGGAATAAAATCCCCGGAGAGTTTGTTCGTGTCACCCGCATTGCAGCGAGCGACGGGCGTTCGATCATTGGCCGCGAAATTTCCGAACTCGATATGGCTGATCTCGCACGGGCCTTTGGTCTCGACATGAACCAGACTATCAATCCCTCCCGGATTGCAGAAATGGTGATGCAAAGCGGCAAGCCGTTTTCAGTTCAAAGCCATGATGACCTTATGGCCAAACGCTCACTGGTCAATGGCAGCCAGCGACTGGAACTGACGGGCTTTTCAGCCGAGCGGCTCGTCTGGTATAAATCCAAAGGCTGTTTCACCGAGATTATCCGCTACCGCACGCGTCTATTCGTGCCGGTCAATGAAGCAGCGCAGATACTGGAAAAACTGACTGCCTAAGCGCTTCCGCTCTCCCTCAATCTCAAACCACCAGAAAGCGAACGCGTGATCTCTAAGAATGAGAGGGGAGGAGGCTTGGCCCTTTTGAACCCGGTTTTGGCGATGGTCGCCGAAAATCGTTAGTTCGATCAATCAGGAGTTAAAAATGTTCAAATCTATTCCACTCAACAAACTCGTTGAATCCAAGAAAAATGTCCGCAAGCGGACTGATCCGGCAGCCGATGCATGGCTGAAGGCGGATATTGCTGCGCGAGGATTGTTGCAAAATCTGGTCGTCAACGCGATTGCGCGCGGCAAATTTGAGGTCACGGCAGGTGGCCGCCGTCTCAACCAGTTGAAGGCACTTGCCAAGGACAAAGCGATTAAGAAGACCG
>NZ_JBALUT010000161.1:0-782 GCF_036963705.1 Parasphingorhabdus sp.
GGTTGACATAGATCAGACCCATTTGTACAGCGCCCAATGGATTCGCAAGCTCACGGTCACCAGTATAGCGTTCGTCTCCAAGCCATGTTGTTTCGGGGCCCCAATAAATGTCTTCTTCCGGTTCCCAGATATCGACGCGGCCACCACCAAATCCAAAGGTCTTGAGACCCATCGAATCCAGCGCACAGGTGCCAGCAAAGATCATCAGATCGGCCCATGAAATCTTTTGGCCATATTTTTGCTTGATCGGCCACAACAACGCGCGAGCCTTGTCGAGGTTGCCGTTATCGGGCCAGCTGTTGAGAGGTGCGAAGCGTTGCGAGCCAGTGCCAGCGCCGCCGCGACCATCAGCAGTCCGATAAGTTCCGGCGCTATGCCAAGCCATGCGGATGAAAAACGGTCCGTAGTGGCCGTAGTCGGCAGGCCACCAGTCCTGCGATGTTGTCATCAAGGCTTCGACGTCTTGCTTCAAAGCCGCAAGGTCGATGGTCTTGAATTCCGTGGCATAGTCGAAATCATCGCGAAGTGGATTGGTCGCCCTTGTGTTCTGATGGAGAAGCTTGAGATTGAGCTGGTTCGGCCACCAATGCTGGTTGGCAAAGCTTCCTGTCGCCTTATAGCCGTTCCCACCGTGCATGACGGGGCATCTGTCAATTGCGGGGACAGTGACCTGTGGCTCTGCGGCATTTGCCGGAGCCAAAGGTATGGTAGGCGCGGTCTCGGCATTTGCCGCCGAACCCGATAAGGCGGCACCTCCAGCTGCAACGGCAGCACCACTTACT
>NZ_JBALUT010000162.1:0-738 GCF_036963705.1 Parasphingorhabdus sp.
AATATGTATTTGCTGGGCAAGGTCGGCTCTGATGACATGAAAGAACGGTTTTTAGCACCGATGGTCGAAGGCAAGATGCGGTCGGCCTTTTTCATGACGGAGCCCGCGGCCGAAGGGGGTGCCGGGTCTGACCCGATGATGATGCAGACGACCTGCAAGATGGACGGGAACCACTGGGTCATCAACGGGCACAAGACGCTGATCACCGGGGCTGATGGGGCGGGGCTTGGCATTGTCATGGCCAAATCTGAGGATGGGGCCTGCATGTTCCTTGTCGATCTACCCGATCCCGCGATCCGGATTGAGCGGGTGCTGGACACCATCGACGATTCCATGATCGGCGGACATTCGGTCATCAACATCGACAATCTGCGGGTGCCCGCGAGCCAGATGCTGGGCGAAAGCGGCGAAGGTTTCCGCTATGCTCAGGTGCGCCTGTCGCCTGCGCGTCTGACCCATTGCATGCGCTGGCTCGGTGCGGCGATCCGCGCCAACGAGATCGCAAGCGATTATGCCAACCGCCGCATGGCTTTTGGCAAACCGCTGGTGGATCACGAGGGCGTCGGATTTATGCTGGCCGAGAACATGATCGACCTCAAGCAGGCCGAGCAGATGGTCTATTGGTGTGCAGATGTGCTGGATGCCGGCGAGCTGGGTACGGTAGAAAGTTCGATGGCCAAGGTGGCCGTGTCCGAGGCGCTGATGCGGGTCGCGGACCGCTGCGTTCAGGTGATGGGC
>NZ_JBALUT010000163.1:0-693 GCF_036963705.1 Parasphingorhabdus sp.
CTGGAAGCGGCCGGTTACGAGGTTACCGACGGCGGGATTTAGGTTGGTCGGCAAGCCGCTGCCCGCACCCGTCACCCCAGCGAAGGCTGGGGCCTAAACCAATCTGGCGACCGATCCCGATAGTGCGTCACCCGCTACCATTGCTATGGATCCCAGCCTGCGCTGGGATGACAAATGCGCCCTGTGGCTGCACCCCATCCCGTTCATGTCGAGCGAAGTCGAGACACAGGCCAAAACGCGCCCAACCGTCTCTCGACTTCGCTCGAGACGAACGGCATTTCCAGTCTCCCATCGTCATCCTGAACTGGTTTCAGGACCTCGTGAGACTGCGCGCCGCCGGTGGGGATCCTGAAACCAGTTCAGGATGACGAGAAAACCACAAGTTCAGGATGACGAGTGCTCTCACCCCGCACGCTCACTCCCCGCCACCACCTCCCTCGATCTCCGCCGCCCGCGCCTCCAGCGCGCGGACCCGCTCCTCCGCCTTTGCCCGCCGCGCCAGCAGTTTCATCCGCATGTCGCCCAGCTTGGCGTCGAGCGTCTTGCGCATCATTTCCGCCGCCTCGCGCTCGTCGATCTTGTTGCCGTCGTCGTCAAAGCGCACGCCGTCCTGCCATTCCTCCCAGGTGATCACCTTGTCGGCGGTGCGCGCGCCGATCCGCCCGCCGAGATCGCCGCGCTTGATCAGCAGCG
>NZ_JBALUT010000164.1:0-639 GCF_036963705.1 Parasphingorhabdus sp.
GCGAGATATTGGAAGGGCGCTCGAACGTAGACGAATCCATGGTGACTGGCGAGCCTTTAGCGGCGAGTCGCACTGTGGGTGATCAGGTCGTCGGTGGCAGCATCAACGGTCAAGGTTCGTTCGTGATGCGTGCCGACAAGATCGGCCGCGACACCATGCTCGCGCAGATCGTGCAGATGGTCTCCAGTGCGCAGCGCAGCCGCGCACCGATTCAGGGCCTGGCTGATCGGGTTGCCGGTTACTTTGTTCCGGCTGTGGTGCTGGTGGCGGTGGTGGCCTTTGTTGCCTGGTCGTTATGGGGGCCTGAGCCGCCTATGGCTTACGGTCTGATTGCGGCAGTCAGTGTGCTGATCATTGCGTGCCCTTGTGCCTTGGGCCTCGCCACGCCAATGTCGATTATGGTCGGCGTAGGCCGTGGTGCGCAAAACGGGGTGTTGATACGCGATGCCGAAGCGCTTGAGCGGTTGGAAAAAGTCGACACCGTGGTTATCGACAAAACCGGCACGCTTACTGAAGGCAAACCCAGCGTGGTGGCAACCCGCCCTGCAGAAGGCTTTGACGAAGCCCAGTTGCTCCAATTGGCGGCGTCGTTAGAGCGTGGCAGTGAGCATCCGTTGGCCAACGCCATAGTGGAAAAGG
>NZ_JBALUT010000165.1:0-578 GCF_036963705.1 Parasphingorhabdus sp.
GTGATATCCGGGTATGGCGTGACGAGGAAGCCCGCATTGTTCGGGTTGGTGATCGTCATGTCATGGTCTGACTCTTCCGTGTCGAGACCGATTCTCAGTTCGCCGCCCGCCTGCGCGAAGGCGAGCGCGATGTCGGCCCCGCGCGTCTTGGCGTCGGCAAGGGAGGCCCGCTCGGCCATCATGCCCGGCGAGGGCCGCAGGCTGAAATTGTCCATCAGGTGCGCCACGTCCGTGTAGTGAAACGATGCCTCAAGTGTGGCAGTCCCGATCTGCGCGGCATAGCTGAGCCGGGCGAAATCGGTATCGAAATACTGGATATCCATCGGGAAAGGCGGGTTGCCGGATGCGCCGGTATTCTGCCGCCGCAGGTCAAGGCCGAAGTCGCCGAACTGCGTCTTCACGCCGGTGGACAAGCCGTAGACACTGCGCTCAAACCCCGTGCCGCCGATCGTGCCATCGCCATAGCCGGTATCATCGCCCTCTTCATAGGCGCCCAGCAGGTTGAACCGCCAGGTGTCATTCGCCGCGCCGATGACACCGCCTGCCGAGACGCTGTCATTGATGCTGCGCGCGCCGAG
>NZ_JBALUT010000166.1:0-571 GCF_036963705.1 Parasphingorhabdus sp.
GCTCGCGTTCAAGATCATGAACGACCCCTTCGTCGGCTCGCTGACCTTTGCCCGCATCTATTCCGGCAAGCTCGAAAAGGGCACGTCGGTCATGAACACGGTCAAGGAAAAGCGCGAACGCGTCGGCCGCATGCTGCAGATGCACTCCAACAGCCGTGAAGACATCGAGGAAGCCTTTGCTGGCGACATCGTTGCTCTGGCCGGCCTCAAGGAAACCACGACCGGCGACACGCTCTGCGATCCGCTGAATCAGGTCATCCTCGAGCGTATGGAGTTCCCTGAGCCGGTCATCCAGATCGCCATCGAGCCGAAGACCAAGGGCGACCAGGAAAAGATGGGCCTCGCGCTCAACCGTCTGGCCGCCGAGGATCCGTCCTTCCGCGTCAAGACCGACGAGGAATCGGGTCAGACGATCATTGCCGGCATGGGCGAGCTGCATCTCGACATTCTCGTCGACCGCATGCGTCGTGAATTCAAGGTCGAGGCTACCGTCGGCGCGCCGCAGGTTGCCTACCGCGAAACCATCACCCGGACGCACGAAGAAGACTACACGCACAAGAAGCAGTCCGGT
>NZ_JBALUT010000167.1:0-552 GCF_036963705.1 Parasphingorhabdus sp.
TCGCGCCGCGCCTTCCGCATCACCCAGGCTCGCGCTGACCGATGACAAAATCGTCCTGATCGATCATCTTGTGGCTTCCAGAAAGAAGGTGCCCAGGCTCATAACCATATCCGATTACCTGTACGAAATCGCGCGGCTCGGCGGCTATCTCGCTCGCGCCCATGACCCGCCTCCAGGTAACATTGTGATCTGGCGAGGATGGACCCGCCTCATGGACATCAAAATCGGTGCCAACGCCATCCGTAAGACTTGTGGGTAATTGGAAGGTCCTCGCCACGCTTACGTGGGTGTGGCCCCTCAATACGTATCAATGTTGGGCAAGTGCACGCGGCCTCACATGGGCCGTCGGCATCCCGTACAAGCAGAAAGTCTATCCCGCCGACGTGGCGATGATTTTTCCCGTCGCCGGGCGTGGTCGCCCCCGCAAGCGGCACATTCCCGACGCTACATCCGTATCGGCGAAGGCGATGTTGGAGGTAGCAAAGTGGCGCAAGGTCAGTTGGCGGCGCGGAACCAAGGGGCTGCTCTCGGCACGCTTCGCCGCCGTTCGCG
>NZ_JBALUT010000168.1:0-257 GCF_036963705.1 Parasphingorhabdus sp.
CGACAATTCACGTAGCATTGATGCAACCTCAATCTGGCTCAGCATCCCCTCTTGGGCGCGAAGAATCTTGACATGTGGGGTGGGCAACAGACTGTCATCGTCGATCAACAATTCTTCATATAGCTTCTCGCCCGGCCGCAGGCCTGTCAGCTTGATCTCGATATCACCCTCCCCGGTTTCCGAATCTTTAACCGTTCGGCCCGAAAGCTTAATCATCCGGCGAGCAATATCGATGATCTTTTGCGGCTCTCCCATAT
>NZ_JBALUT010000168.1:267-550 GCF_036963705.1 Parasphingorhabdus sp.
CAAGCAAGACCAAACGGGCCGCCTCTGGAATCGTCATAAAGAAACGCGTGACGTCCTTGTGGGTCACTGTCACTGGCCCCCCACCGGCGATTTGTTTCTGGAACAACGGCAGGACAGAGCCGGAGGAGCCGAGGACGTTGCCAAATCGCACCATCGCGAATTTCGTGGAAGCGTTCCGAGTCTGGGCATCCTGCACGACCAGCTCGGCCATCCGTTTGGTCGCCCCCATGATATTTGTCGGCCGTACAGCTTTGTCGGTGGAGATGAGAATGAAGCGTTCCAG
>NZ_JBALUT010000169.1:0-529 GCF_036963705.1 Parasphingorhabdus sp.
GTTTATCATTTTCAGCGGTTGTCAGGCGAATATGGCTGGCAATTGCAATTTAAGCGGGAAGGTCACCATGACCGACCCGGCTGGAGAGGCTTACGGGGACCCGTTAATCTTTCCGGCCTGGGATAATTTGCCGCAGCCGGAAGGGAGTCTGTTATCTCTGTCGTCTGCCAGTATTGGCTTAACCGTCGAGGATGGTGAGAGACTGGGGATCTATCTGATAAAACTGTCGTTCACCGACGAAGTCGCAAAGGTAACGGCGACATCAGAAGTCGAAATTTTGGTTGAAGAAGCAGAGACCGTGCTCGCCGATGGTACGGACCGCATCCGGATACTTGGCTTTGAATGCGGCGACAATTGCTATCTCGATTTTCTCAGGCTGACTCCGGTGAATGGCGCTGATCCTGCCAGTAAACCCGAGACCGCTTTGTGCCAGATTGATGCCTGCTACCCGTGGTTTGAATTTCAGAAAATGCCGCCGGAATTTATCGGACGCAGCGCGATCGCGACCATCGGTATAGGCGAGCAATAT